>NZ_JBIVZM010000004.1:0-656955 GCF_044759525.1 Streptomyces sp. NPDC101110
AGTTCTCAAGGAACGGTCGCTTCCTTTGTACTCACCCTCTCGGGCTTTCCTCCGGGCGCTTCCCTTCGGTCTTGCGTTTCCGACTCTATCAGATCTTTCCGATCCGATTTCCTCGGTGCTTTCCAGGTTCCCGCTTCCGCGTTTCCCTTTCCGGCGGTTCCGACTCTATCAGATCCTTTCGGGCCTGATCCCCGGTCAGCGGGGTTTGTCTTTGCGGCTGTTGGGCCGTTCCGACGTGTCCAACCTTAGCGCGTCCTCTCGGCGATTCCCAAATCGACGTCGTTGGAGTCGATCAGATCATCGAGTCCCAATTCGAATTGAATTCGGGCGTGCCGAAATCAACCCTGTCGGGAGGTCGAGCTGGTGGTTGGGTGCCGCTGCTGCGGCGGAAGTGCTGTCGAAGAACCGTTACGGCTCGGCGGCAACCCGAAGAACTTTACGGATCCGCCAGGGGGGTGTCAAGCGCCCCCTGTCAAGATCTTTTCGGCCCCGGTGTCAGTCCAGGTCGGTGAGGCGTCCGCCGGCGTCCGGCTGTGCGTGCTCGACCCGGCGCAGCAGGCGCGTGAGCACCTCGCCCAGCGCCGTGCGCTCGTCCGGTGACAGGTCCTGGAGGAGGTCCTCCTCGAAGACCGTCGCCAGGCGCATCGCCTCCAGCCACTTCTCTCGCCCCTCGGATGTCAGCTCCACGATGACGCGTACGCGGTTCGACTCGTCTCGCTCACGGGTCACCAGAGATTCGGCGACCATGCGGTCGATTCTGTGGGTCATCGCGGCCGGGGTGAGGCCGAGGCGCTTGGCGAGGTCGCTGGGGCCCAGGCGGTAGGGGGCTCCGGAGAGGACGAGGGCCTTGAGGACCTCCCACTCCGCGTTGCTGATGCCGAGGGCCGAGGTCTGCCGTCCGTAGGCGACGTTCATACGGCGGTTCAGGCGGGAGAGGGCCGAGACGATCTGCTCGACCTGGGGGTCGAGGTCCTGGAACTCGCGCTGGTACGCGGCGATCTGCTCTTCGAGGGTCGGCTCGCTGGGGCCGTCGGTGTCGCCCATGTGCGCAGTATCGCACGCCCGTTCTTTGCCTTGAAGTCCTTGGGTATGTACTCTTTAGCTTCGAACTTTAGCTTCGAAGTCTTCACTCCTAACTTGTGAGAGAGGTGAACGTGACCAGGGCGATGGGCGCAGCGATGCGCCGGATTCACGTGGGTAACGCACTCAGCGCGTTCGGGCTCGGCTTCACCGTCCCGTACCTGTACGTCTATGTGGCGCAGGTGCGAGGGCTGGGAGCCATGACGGCGGGTCTCGTACTCGCCGTCTTCGCTGTGGCCGCGCTGGTCGTGCTGCCGTTCGCCGGGCGGGCCATCGTCCGGCGCGGCCCGCTGCCGGTGTTGCTCGCCGCCCTGGTCACCGCCGCTCTCGGTGCGCTCAGTCTGGGGATCGCCGGCAGCGCGGCGGCCGTCCTGGTGTCGGCCTCCCTGCTGGGGGCCGGGCAGGCCGTGATGCAGCCGGCGCTCGCGACGATGATCGTCGACTGCTCGTCCGCGGAGACGCGGTCGCGTGCCTTCGCCATGCAGTTCTTCCTGCAGAACCTGGGGCTCGGCGTCGGCGGCCTCATCGGCGGACATCTGGTCGACACCACAAGCGCCGCCTCCTTCACATTGCTCTTCGCGATCGAGGCGGCGATGTTCCTGCTGCTCGTCGTGGTGATGACGACCGTGCGGATGCCGCACGCGCCGCGGATCGAGGGCGCCCCGCAGGCCTCGGGCCGGGGCAGCTGGAAGCAGTTGCTGGGCAACCGGGCCATGGTGCAGCTGTGCGTGCTGGGCTTCGTGCTGTTCTTCGCCTGCTACGGGCAGTTCGAGTCGGGGCTGAGTGCGTATGGGGTCGAGGCGGCGGGGATATCGACGTCCGCGCTCGGGACCGCGCTCGCCGCCAACACGCTGATGATCGTCGTCGCGCAGTTCGCCGTGCTGCGGTTCGTGGAGCGGCGCCGGCGTTCGCGGGTGATCGCCGCTGTCGGGCTGATCTGGGCCGTGGCGTGGGCCGTCGCCGGGTACGCGGGGCTGGGGCACGGGAGCCAGGAGATGGCGACGGCCGCGTTCGTCTCGACGTACGCGCTGTTCGGGCTGGGTGAGGCGATGCTTTCGCCGACCGTGGCCCCGCTGGTCGCGGATCTCGCGCCGGAGGGCATGGCCGGGCAGTACAACTCCGCGTTCGCCCTGGTCAAGCAGTTGGCGCTGGCTGTCGGGCCGGCGGTGGGCGGGCCGCTGGGGGCCTCTCTGCACGCGCCGTACATCGTGGCGTTCCTGGTGTTCTCGCTCGGGATCACCGTCCTGGCCGTGCGGTTGGGGCGGCAGCTGACCGAGATGCAGGACCAGCCGTGGCTCGGGAAGAGCCGGATCGTGGCGCGGGGTGGGGCGCCCGTTTCCGCGGACGTCTGATCGCGGTTCCCCCCGGGGCCTGTCGTCCGGGTCGGGCCCTAGGCGGTCTGGGTGCGGGGCAGGGCGAACTCGCACCAGACCGCCTTGCCGCCGCCGGGGGTGCGGCGGCAGCCCCAGTTCGACGCGATCGTGGCGACGATGGCGATGCCGCGACCCGATTCGTCGCCCGGTTCCGCGCGGCGGCGTCTGGGGAGGTGGTCGTCGCCGTCGGTGACCTCGATGATCAGCCGTCGGTCCGTGCGGCGCAGGCGCAGGCGCATCGGCGGGGTGCCGTGCTGGAGGGAGTTGGCGACCAGTTCGCTGGTGGCCAGGACTCCCAGGTCGTGCAGGTCGGCGGGGAAGCGCCAGCTGGTCAGGACACCGGAGGCGAAGGCACGCGCGCGGGGGGCCGCTTCCACACCGCCCAGCAGTTCCAGGGCGGCGTTGCGGAAGAGCTCGCTGTCCGGGCCGGTGCGCGCGGGATGCTGGAGGACCAGGACGGCCACGTCGTCGTCGTGGTCGGGTGTGACTCCCGCGGAGCGGACCAGGCGGTCGCAGACGACCTGGGGGGTGCCGGTGGCGCCGGCCAGGGCGCGTTCCAGGGCGGCGATGCCCTCGTCCAGGTCCGCGTCGCGCCGCTCGACCAGGCCGTCCGTGTAGAGCACGGCCGTGGAGCCGGGGGCGAGGGGGATCGAACCCGAGGCGTGCATCCAGCCGCCGGTGCCGAGCGGGGGGCCGGTGGGTTCCTCGGCGCGAAGGACCGTGCCCTTCTCGTCGCAGACGAGGATCGGGAGGTGGCCCGCCGAGGAGTAGATCAGCTTGCCCTCGTTCGGGTCGTGGATGGCGTACGCGCACGTGGCGATCTGGTTGGCGTCGATCTCGGCGGCCAGGCCGTCCAGGAGCTGAAGGACCTCGTGCGGCGGGAGGTCGAGGCGGGCGTAGGCGCGGACCGCCGTGCGGAGCTGGCCCATGACGGCCGCCGCGCGGACGCCCCTGCCCATGACGTCTCCGATGACCAGGGCCGTGCGGCCGCCGCCCAGGGTGATGACGTCATACCAGTCGCCGCCGACCGCGGCTTCCGTGCCGCCGGGGTGGTAGGTGGCGGCGATGCGCAGATCGTCCGGCTGTTCGAGCTCCTGGGGGAGCAGGGAGCGCTGGAGGGTGACGGCCGTTTCGCGCTGGCGGCGCTCGCTGGCGCGCAGGCGTTCGGCGGCTTCGGCGTGGTCGGTGACGTCGGTGGCGAAGACGAGGACACCGCGGCCGTCGCTGCCTCCCTTGCCGTCGCCCTGGGCGACCGGGGTGCAGGTGAACGTGTAGGAGCGGCCGTCGGGGGCCTTGCGGGACTTGACCGTACGAGGTCTGCCGCTGCGCTGGACCTGGTCCAGGAGGGGGAACAGACCGAGGGCGTCGAGTTCGGGAAGGGCCTCGCGGGCACGTTCGCCCAGGGGGCGGATGCCGAAGGCGCTGGTATAGGCGTCGTTGACGTAGGCGATGCGGTGCTCGGGCCCGTGGACCAGGGCGACGAGGGACGGGGCGCGGTCGAGGACCTCGCGCACCCGCAGGTCGTCGACGGCGGGAAGGGACGGTACCCCGTCGGTCAGTTGTTCGGCGCGAGCGGCTGGTACGGAGCCGTCCCCCCGCCGGTCCGGGGAGGCCGTCTGCTCGGTCCGCGCTGCGGCGCGGCGCTGCGTTCCGGGGAGCCGGGCGCTCCAGCGCGTGAAGTTCACGAATCCTTGCCTCGTGTAGTGGGCGGCGGCCGGCACCGGAACCGGCCGGGGCCCCGAGGGGCCCGCACCGGGGCGCGTAGTGGCGAGCCCGCGGTGGTGGACCAGTCTGGCAGGGCGCGGACCGGACCGACATCCGTCAGACGCCGGGCCGGCCGCTGGAGTTCCTGGGTCCGGTCAGGACGACCCCTTCGGGTCGTACGGGGGGTCGTGAGAAGGCTTTCCACCGGCCGCGAGTTCGAACTCCGCCCGAGGGTGTTCGAGTGAACCCAGGGAGACGATCTCCCGTTTGAACAGGCCGGCCAGGGTCCATTCGGCCAGCACCCGCGCCTTGCGGTTGAAGGTGGGCACGCGGCTGAGGTGGTAGGCGCGGTGCATGAACCAGGCGGGGTAGCCCTTGAGCTTGCGTCCGTAGATGTGGGCGACACCCTTGTGCAGGCCCAGGGAGGCGACCGAGCCGGCGTAGGCGTGTTCGTACGTCTCCAGTGGTTCGCCGCGCAGGGAGTGCACGATGTTGTCCGCGAGGACCTTGGCCTGCCGGACCGCGTGCTGGGCGTTGGGGGCACACTCACGGCCCGGTTCCCGGGCCGTGACGTCGGGGACGGCGGCGGCGTCTCCGGCGGCCCACGCGTGTGGTGCGCCGTCGACCGACAGTTCGGCCGTGCACGTCAGGCGGCCGCGGCCGTTGCGGGGCAGGTCGGAGGCGGCGAGCACCGGGTGGGGTTTCACGCCCGCCGTCCAGACGACCGTACGGGTGGGGAAGCGGGCACCGTCGCTGAGGACGGCGACCCGGTCGGCGCAGGACTCCAGACGGGTCCGCAGCCGGACGTCGATGTTGCGGCGGCGCAGTTCGGTGACGGTGTAGCGGCCCATCTCCTCGCCGACCTCGGGCAGGATGCGCTCCGATGCCTCGACGAGGATCCACTTCATGTCCTCGGGCTGGACGTTGTGGTAGTAGCGGGCGGCGTAGCGGGCCATGTCCTGCAGTTCGCCGAGTGCCTCCACGCCAGCGAAACCGCCGCCGACGAAGACGAACGTGAGGGCCGCGTCGCGGATCGCGGGGTCGCGGGTGGAGGAGGCGATGTCCATCTGCTCGATGACGTGGTTGCGCAGGCCGATGGCCTCCTCGACGGTCTTGAAGCCGATGCCGTGGTCGGCGAGGCCGGGGATCGGCAGGGTGCGCGAGACGGAGCCGGGGGCGAGGACGAGTTCGTCGTAGGGCAGCCGCTGTCCGCCCGTGCCCTCCTCCTCGGTGGCGAGGGTGGTGACGGTGGCGGTGCGTTTCGCGTGGTCGACGGCGGTGGCCTCGCCGATCAGGATCCGGCACCGGTCGAGGACGCGGCGCAGCGGTACGACTACGTGCCGGGGGGAGATGGCGCCCGCGGCGGCTTCGGGGAGGAACGGCTGGTAGGTCATGTACGGGTCGGGGGTGACGACGGTGATCTCCACCTCGCCCCGGTCCAGCTCCCGTTTCAGTCTGCGCTGCAGGCGCAGCGCCGTGTACATCCCGACGTAGCCGCCACCGACAACGAGAATGCGCGCACGTTCCTTCACCATCCCATGACGCACCCGTCGCTTGCGTTTGTCCACAGCCTCGACGGATTGTGTGACCGGAGCCGGAGAGCGCGCGGAGTTGGCCGGATTAGCGACCTGCAACGCATCAGCGCAGGTCAGAAGGGGTTGTGCAGGGGGCGCGCGGGGGCACATTAGGGACGTATACGGCCCGTACTCCGATCGGTGGGCGCTCCGTGCGGAACCTGCCCCTTCTGAATTGACTCCCTCTCAACTATGTTCGTGTGTCGACGGGGTGTAGGGGGATGCGCTCACCGGGTCCGCGACGGGCGGGCCGCGGACGGGCCGGTTCCCGCGTCCCGGCATCGAATGGCGGGGAGTCTCCGGGGGGAGACGTCATTACCGGGGGAATGCTTATGCATGTTCAGGACTCTCATTGGTCGCCCGCGTCCGCAGTCGCGGCGGGCGGTATGACGATGAGCGCGGCGGCGGGCGGCGGACGCGACGGATCGCGGACGACGCCGCTGCGCGTGGACGCTCAGCGCAATCTGGAGCACGTGCTGCGGGCGGCGCGCGAGGTGTTCGGCGAGCTGGGGTACGGCGCGCCGATGGAGGACGTGGCGCGGCGCGCGCGGGTCGGTGTGGGCACGGTGTACCGGCGGTTCCCGAGCAAGGACGTCCTGGTGCGGCGGATAGCCGAGGAGGAGACCTCCCGGCTCACCGACCAGGCACGGGCGGCGCTCGGGCAGGAGGACGAGCCGTGGTCGGCGCTCTCGCGCTTCCTGCGGACGTCGGTGGCCTCCGGCGCGGGGCGGCTGCTGCCGCCGCAGGTGCTGCGGGTCTCGGTCGAGGACGGCGCCGGTGGACCGCGGGTGCCGCAGCAGCGGACCCAGCCGGCCACGACGGAGCTGCGACTGGTGCCCGACCAGCCCGTCGCGGTGGCCTCGGTGCCTGCGGTCGCGGCCGAGGACGACGCCGGTACGGCTGCGCTGCTGGAGGTCGTGGGCCGGCTCGTGGACCGGGCGCGTGCGGCCGGTGAGCTGCGCGCGGACGTGTCGGTGTCGGACGTGCTGCTGGTGATCGCCACGGCCGCGCCCTCGCTGCCGGACGCGGCCCACCAGGCCGCCGCGTCGGCCCGGCTGCTGGACATCCTGCTGGAGGGGCTGCGCTCGCGACCGGCGTGAGCCGCCGGGACCGGGATCCGGGGCGGGCGAGCCCTGCCCTGGGAGGCTTCCGGGCCCGGGCGTGACGTCCGGGTCCGGAGCAGCGGGAAGCCGCCGGGAACGAGAGGGAGCCTTCCGGCCAACAGGCAGCCGCCCCGGAGCCAAGGGCGCCCCGGAGCGAGAGTTCGCCTTCGCGCCTTCCCCGAACGGCTGACGGCCAGTACTGCCGTGCGGCAAGTCCCCACGGATGAGTGATGATCCGAACTTCGGGGTTCCGACCGGAAATTCCTATGGCACGCTGACCAGGTGGTCTGGACGGATGGGGCGGCTGCCGGGGGCTTTCCGCGATGAGCGTTGACGGGCGGGACGAGTCCGGCGGTGGCGGACACGGCGACGCCGCGGCCGGCGACCCGGCCCCGCCGCAGGTGCCGAGTCAGGGCGGACGTGCGAGCGTGCCGCCCTCCGGGCACCCGGCCGACGGCTCGGTCCCGGCGCAGCGCGACGGACGCGAGGACGGCGCTCTGCCGCCCGAGCTGCCGACCTCCGATGCCGGCCTCATCGACCGGATGCGCGCGGGTGACGACACGGCGTACGAGGAGCTCTACCGGCGCCATGCTCAGGCCGTGCGCCGGTACGCGCGCACCTGCTGCCGCGACGCCCACACGGCGGACGACCTGACCGCCGAGGTCTTCGCCCGGATGCTCCAGGCCGTGCGCGGCGGCGCCGGACCCACGCACGCCGTCCGCGCCTACCTGCTCACCTCCGTCCGGCGCGTCGCCGCCGCCTGGACCAGGTCGGCACGGCGCGAACAGCTCGTCGACGACTTCGCCGTGTTCGCCGCCCAGTCCGCGCACGGGCCCGACGTGTCCGGCGACGACACGCTCGAACTGGGCGCGGACGTACGGGCGATGCACGAGGCCGAGCAGTCCATGGCCATGCGGGCGTTCCGGTCGCTGCCGGAGCGCTGGCAGGCCGTGCTGTGGCACACCGAGGTCGAGGACGAGACCCCCAGCGAGGTCGCCACGCTGTTCGGGCTGGACGCCAACGGCACGCGCGTCCTCGCCAGCCGGGCCCGTGAGGGCCTCAAGCAGGCATACCTCCAGGCCCACGTCAGCGCCACGCTCACCGGCGACAAGGGATGCGCGCGCTACGCCGATCAGCTGGGCACGTACGCCCGCGGTCGGCTGCGCACCCGGGCCGAGCGGGGGCTGCGCAAGCACCTGGAGGAGTGTGCGAAGTGCCGTCTGGCGGCACTGCAGATCGAGGAGGTGGCCGGTGGTATCCCGGCCGTCGTTCCGGTCGCCGTCATTGGCTGGTTCGGGGCCGCCGGGTACGCCAAGGCCGCCGGACTCATCGCCGGGGGTGCGGGAGTGGCCGGTGCGGCGGGGGCGGCCGCGACGGCAGGTGGTGCGGCAGGTGGTGCGGCCACTGCGGGTGGCGGTGCGGCCGGAGGCACTGCGGTGGGTGGCAGTGCGGCCGGAAGCAGTGCGGTGGGTGGCGGGGCGGCCGGAAGCAGTGCGGTGGGTGGCGGGGCTGCGGGTGGCGGGGCGGCCGGTGGTGGCGGTGGTGTGGCGGCCTCCGAGGGGATCGGCGCGCCGGTGAAGGCCGGTATCGCCGCCGGTGTGGTCGCCGTGGGTGTGGTGGCGACGGTGGTGATGGGACTGGCCGGCAACGACAAGCCGAAGGACGAGGCCAAGGCCGACACCGCGTCCCCCGCCCCGTCGTCGGTGGTGCACCCCGGTGACTCCACGCCACCGCCCCCCTCCCCGCCCGAAACCGGTCCACGATCGCGCCCCTCGGGGATCATGCCGCCGCGGGCCACGACACCCACGCCCACACCGACGTCCACGCCCACGTCCACACCGACGCCGACGCCGAGCACCACCCCGAGTCCGGACCCGGACCCGGACCCGGCGACGCCGTCCCCCACTCCGACCCGGACGCCCGGTCCGCCCGCATCGCCCGGGCCCACACCTCCTCCCGACCGCACACCGACGCCCACTCCCTCGCCGTCCCCGCCCGCCCCGGCCGTCTACCGGTGGAGCGAGCTGTCGTACGACGTAAACGGCGACGGCACGAAGCCCGAGATGCGGATCGGGTCGAGCGGCTGGGTCTGGAAGCGGTCCGGCCTGCGGGTCGGCGGCGAGCGGTACGGACACGGCGTCACCGTGCACGGCCGCTCGTCCGTCACCATCGACCTCAACCGCTCCTGCTCGTCGTACGACGCGCTCGTGGGAGTGGACGACATGACGCTGAGGCTCGGCGCGGTGCGCTTCTCCGTCTACGCCGACGGGACCAGGCTGTGGCGGTCCCCGCTGGTCGAGGGCGGCGACGCGGCCGTGCCCGTCCACGTGGACCTCACCGGCCGCAGCACGGTCCGGCTGGTGGTGGAGCCGCGCGGCGTCCTCGACGCCCTGATGGCGGTGGACTGGGCGGAGTCCAGGTTCACCTGCGGCTGACGGCAGGGCGGTTCAGGTCACCCGGCCGGTGGCGTACGCGACGCACGCCTCGTCCAGCTCGCGCAGGACGTCGTCAGCGGTGAGGGCCGCGCCCCGGGCACGCTCCGCCTCGCAGCGGGCCCGGCCCAGGGCGGCACGGGCAGCGGCCTCGGCGCGTTCGGCCGGGGGGATCTCCGGGATGGAGCGCGGACGCCCGGACCGCCAGTGGTCGCCGGTGCCGAGCAGCCGGGCCGCGCGCGGGAAGTCGCCGAGGTCGGCCAGCAGGCCCGCCGCGCCGTCCACGACCGTCGCCCGGACGACGTCCGAGCACCGCTTCTCCACCGCCTCGCGCAGGGCTTCGGTGGCCTTGGCCAGGCCGGAGCCCGGACCGGACTCCTTCGCGCTGATCGCGGCGTCGAGCAGGCGCAGCATCACCATGAACTGCGGCGGCGGTGTGCCGGGGGCGGTGTTGGCGAGGGCCTCCTCCCACCAGGCTCGCGCGCGGGTGGTGTGCCCGTCCTCGAAGGCCATCTGGGTGCGCATCAGCAGGATGTACGCCTTGGAGTCCCGTACGCCGTACCGCTCGGCGGCGGCGGTGGCCTCGTCCAGCGCGGACAGTGCGGCGGGCCGGTCGCCCGCACGGTAGGCGATCTCGGCGAGCCGGGCGATGAGGAACGGCGACTCGGCGTAGGCGCCCACCTCGTAGGCGAGCCGGAGTGCCTCCTCGTACTCTCTTTTGGCCTCGTCGAAGCGGCTGCGCACCATGGCGGCCTCACCGGCCGCACTGCACACCTGGGCGCGCAGCCAGCGGTCACCGGCACGGCGGCTGAGGACCCGCAGTTCCGCGAGGTCGTCGTCGACGCCCTCCAGGCCTCCGGGCCCGTCGACGACGGTGTGCGCGCGGAACATCAGGGCGACGGAGATCTCCCAGTCGCCGCCGTACGCACGGCAGTTGGCGACGGCGGCGTCCAGGACGGTCCGGACCTCGCGCTGGTCGCCCAGGTAGGAGGAGAGGATGGGGCAGACGAGTCCCGGGACACGGGCCGCGTGCGGGCCGCCTTCGGTGTAGTGGGCCCATACCCGCTCCATGTACGGCAGCCGCTCGGCGACGAACGTCTCCATCGGGGCCACTTCGGTCATGAAGAAAAGATGCAGCAGGCGCACGTCCATCCGCAGCGCGTGCAGCGGATGTCCCGCCTCCCCGTCCGACGCGGTGAGGAAGAGGTCTGCCTGGTCGGGCGGCACACGGCCCGACGCGTCCAGGGCCGCGCCCAGCTTCAGCGTCCGCTCGAGCCACTCCACGCCCTCGTGGCGGTAGTTGCGCAGCCACCAGAACCAGCCCATGGCCACGGCGAGGGCGGCGGCCTCCGCCTCGTCCCCCGCGGCGAGGGCCCGGTCGAGGGCCGCACGGATGTTGTCCAGCTCGGTCTCCAGGCGGGAGATCCACGGCAGTTGCGCGGCGGAGCGCAACTGCGGATCGGCCTGCTCGGCGAGCGCGCACGCCCACGCGCGGTGCCGTCGCTCGGCGGCTGCGCGCAGCGGCGGGTCGTCGGCGGCGCGCTCGACGGCGTACTCGTGGATGGTCTCCAGCATGCGGTACCGCATGGCGGGGGGATCCTCGTCAGCGCCGGGCGTCGCCACGACGAGGGACTTGTCGACGAGGGCCCCGATCAGCTCGGCGGCGGGCCCGGAGCACACGGCCTCGGCCGCCCCGAGGTCCCAGCCGCCCGCGAACACGGACACCTCGCGCAGCATCGTCCGCTCGGCGTCGTCGAGCAGGTCCCACGACCAGTCGACGACGGCGCGCAGGGTCTGCTGGCGGGGCAGGACCGTGCGGCTGCCGGAGGTGAGGAGGCGGAAGCGGTCGTCGAGGCGGTCGGCGATCTGCCGGGGGGTGAGCAGCCGCAGCCGGGCCGCCGCCAGCTCGATGGCGAGCGGCAGCCCGTCAAGCCGCCGGCAGATCTCCGCCACGGCCCGCTCGTCGCGGAGCACGGCCTGCGCGTCGGGACGGACGGCTGCGGCGCGCTCCGCGAACAGTCGGCGGGCGTGGTCGGGGCGCAGGGGCTCGACCGGACGGACCACCTCACCCGGCACACCCAGGGGTTCACGGCTGGTGGCCAGGATCGTGAGCCCCGGGCAGCGGGTCAGCAGGGCCTCCGCGAGGTGGGCGGCGGCGTCGATGACGTGTTCGCAGTTGTCAAGGATCAGCAGGAGGTCGCGCGGCGCGCAGAACTCGACGAGCAGCCCGACGGGGTCGTCCTGCACGGCGGTGAGCTCGCTGGTCATCAGCACGGTCTCGCGCAGACCGAGCGCACTGACCACCGCTCCCGGCACCGCCTCCGGCCGGTCGAGCGGGGCGAGCTCGGCCAGCCATGCCTGCGGGAGCCCGGCGGCGGCTTCCTCGGCGAGGCGGGTCTTGCCGGAGCCGCCCGGTCCGGTGAGGGTGACGAGTCGGGCCCCGTGCAGGTCGGAACGGATGGCGTCGATCTCGGGTTCCCGGCCGACGAAAGAGGTCAGGCGGGGGCGGATGGTCCCGGGGCGGACGCGCTCGCGCTCCGGCGCAGCGGGCGGCGGCTTCTCGTCCCTCGGGGCGGGGTCCAGCAGGTCGGCGTGGAGGGCGCGCAGTTCGGGCCCGGGGTCGGTGCCGAGGCCTTCGGCCAGGGCCCGGCGGACGTTCTCGTACGCGGCGAGCGCGTCGGCGTCCCGTCCGGTGTCGCGCAGGGCGCGGACGAGGAGCGCGTGCAGCGGTTCGTCGTAGGGGTGTACGGCGGTCAGTTCCCGCAGTTCCGGTACGACGTCCTGCGCGCGGCCGAGCCGTAGCCGGGCCTCCGCCCTGGCCCGGGTCGCCTCCAGACGCCTGGCCTCCGGGCGGGCGGCGGCGGAGCGGTCGGGGAGGTCGACGAGGGCGGGGCCGTGCCAGAGGGCGAGGGCGGCGTCGAGGTGCCGTTCCGCGCGCGCGGGGTCGTCGCCGGTCAGGGCGTCGGTGCCCTGCCTCACGAGCCGTTCGAAGACGTGGAGGTCGATGTCGTCCGCGGTGGCGGCGAGCCGGTAGCCGCCGGTCTCGGAGGTGACGGCGTCCCTGCCGAGGGCCCTGCGGAGTCGGCCGACGAGGGCCTGGAGCGCGGCCGGGGCGTCCTGGGGCGGGTCCTGCACCCAGACCTCGTCGATCAGCGTCCGGGAGGTGACGACCCGGGACGGGCGCAGGGCGAGGGCGGTGAGCAGTGCCCGGAGCCGCGGGCCGCCGACGGGTACGGCTGTGCCGTGCTCGTCCTCTGCCGTGGTGACGCCCAGGATTCTGTACCGCACCGGGTCATTGTCGCCGGGGTGGGGGCGAGGGGCGGGGGGTTTTCGGCGCGGGGCGTGGCCCCGGGGTCTGAGTGCGGTGCTGGGCGTCGCGTGTGCGGTGCTCGGCGTCGTATGTGCGGTGCCGGCGTCGTCGCAGGGGGTTGGTGGGTCCGCAGCCCGGCCTCGCCGCCGCAGGCCCCCTATAACCGCTGATCCGCCGCCTTCCGCCCGCGCAGGCCCCCTTACAACCGCTAAATCCGCCGCCCCCCACCGGCGCCCGCGCCCAACGCGCCCCGCTGCGGGGCTATGCCCGCCGGGACGGCGCGCTGCCGCGCCGGTGTGCCCGTCCAGCAGGTGCCGCGGCGGGCGAGGAGACGGCGCAGCCACAGTTCCAGGGAGACCAGGTCCGCGAGCCCGTCCAGGGGGAGGACTTCGCCCGCCGCCGCGCCGCGCAGCGCCTTGCGGACCACGCGGGCCTCGACCAGGCCCGCCTCCGCCAGCAGCGGCGTGTCGAACAGGGCGATCAGGGAGTCCGCGGCGACGCGCAGCCCCGTGCGCTCCGCGGCGGCCGTCGTCGCCTGGGTCGGGGCACCCCAGCCGGGCGGCAGTTCCCGGACCCCCGCCCCTTCCAGCACCGTTCGCAGGATCGCCGCACGCGCCCCGGGCCGCACCCGCAGCGCCTCGGGCAGGGCGCGGGCCGCACGGACGACCTGATTGTCGAGGAACGGCGCGTGCAGCCTCTGGAAACGGACCTCCGCCGCCTGTTCCAGCACCCTCAGGTCCGCCGCGTGCCGCGCCAGCGCCGCACGCGCGCGGAAGTCTCCGGGCCGCTGTCCCGGTCCGACCAGCTCCGACCGATGGGTCGACGCCTGAAGACGAACCGATACTTCAGCCAGTGCCTCACCGGTCAGCCAGCGCGCCGCCGGCCCGGGTCTTCCCCAGGTCAGCGCGGCGAGCGAGGCGTCCAGCGCACCGCCCGGCGCGTCGAGCCCGTCGTCGTTGCGGGGGTCGAGCAGGCGCTCGGCGAGGTTCTCCAGGCCCGACCGGTACGGCATGCGGGACAACCGCCGCGCCGCCGCGTACACGCGCGCGGGCACCAGCACCGATCCGTCGGCCTTGGCCAGCGCGGCGACCGGCCGCACGAGATGCCGCCGCCGGCGGTCCATCAGAAGGTCGGCCAGGCGCGCCGGATGGGCGTCCAGGACCTGGCGCGCGCCGTAGCCCGTGAAGTGGTCCGCGCTGCCCGCCGCCAGCCGGGCCCGATGGCGCGCCGCGGACACCAGGCACGGCCCGGGTTCGTCCGTCAGGGGTCCTTCCAGATCGGCGTACGGAAGGGTTCCCTCGTCGCCCGCCACGACGACGTGGTGCAGCCGCGGGTTCGCGGCCAGTGCGCCCGCCCGCTCCAGTTCGGCCTCGCGGCCTCCGACGGCGAGGTCGTTGAACGTGACGGCCAGCAGCCGCTCACCCGCGCCCGTGCCGTGTCCCAGCACGGTGCCCGGCATCCCGGGCAGGCCCGCGGCCAGCAGGGCCAGCGCCCCGGAGGCGGGCCCGCCGGACAGGTCCGCGCCGATCCCGGGCACCGGCATCCCCCGAGCGGCGCGCCGCTCGGCGGGCCCCATGCCGGGCACGGGCCCGGGGTCTATGTCGGCGCCGGGGACGTGCCGCGGCGCGGACAGCCGCGTCCGCACGGCCTCCACGAGCGCGTCGCGCACCGCGTCGACCGCGCTGTCGGGATCGGCCGGAGGCGCCGCCACGGCCAGCGAGGCGACCGGCTCGTACCCGGCGATCTCGCGCGCTCCGGCGCGCAGGATGAGGGCGTGCCCGGGCGGGATGCGCTTCACGCCGTCGTACGGCGTGGAGTCGTGCAGCGCGGCGGGCACATCGGGCGCCGCCAGCAGCGCGGCCAGGTGCCCGAAGTCGAGGTTGGCCTCGATGAGGTCGGCCAGCGGCAGCGCGGCGGTCGCGTACGCCGTACCGCCCGCCCAGGGCGTGTGGAACACCGGTCGTGCGCCCGCGAGATCACCGCAGACGGTGATCCGCCTGCCGACCTGGACGATCGCGGTGTAGCTGCCCGGCCAGGCGGTCAGGTGCCGAAGTGCCCCGCCGCGCGCGGCGAACAGCGCGACGCGCAACTGCTCGTCGGTGGCGCCGCAGATGCCGAGGACGGCGATCCTGGTCCGGTCGTCGGCCTTCACGACGCGCACCTCGTCGGGGCGCCAGTCGCCGACCGCCCACAGTGGATCGGGGTCGCCCCACAGGAGTTGGGACCCCACCGGGTGCAGCGTCTCGCCCTCGCTGCCGGTGGCCCCCGCCGAACCGGCAGCGACGGCTCCCGCGGCGGTGCTGCTCCATCCCACCAACCACCGCATCGCCGCCTCCACAGGCTGTGGACAACCAGTGCACCGTACGAACCGGTTCACCATGCTGCCATGAAGGAAGCGTTCCAGAGGGTGCCGACGCCGCTTGCGCTCCGTTGAATGCGCCCCGGCGGAGCCGCCCGCACCCCCGCGAACTCCCCGAACACCCGCCCGCCACAAGAAGATCCGGGCGGAAAGCCGGACGAATCCACGACGCGCAGCCGGAAGACCAGACGGAAGGGCCGACAAAAGAACCGGCGGAAGACCGGACGGAAGACCGACGGAGGACCGGGTGGAAGGCCACACGGAAGACCCCATGGAAGAACCGGACGGAGAAGAAGCCGGACCATACGCCGCGAAACGCGAAACGGGTGTCGCTGGAAAACCAGGAAGCGGCGAAGAATCAAGGCACGTCAGCGACATGTCTGCGGTACGACTGCGACACGAATGCGCCCCCGTAACGCGCCCCGATCGCGCCCCACGCGCTCTCAAGTGCCGTGGTCGGAGCCCTGATATCCGGCGACCAGCAGGGGCTGTTTTCGGCCAATTCGCCGTCACGCACGCAGCTTCGAACACGCTCCGTACAGGCTCGGCACCCAGTCACCCGGTCGCGCAGTCCGGGAGACGGAGCACGCCTCCCGGACCGTTCCGCCGCCCGCGGGGATGTAGGCGGCGGTGTCCCCCAGCCCACTGGATCCAGTACAGCGGGCCGACCCACGCAATGACCATGGAACCGCTCCCGCGATGGCCGGAGAAGAGCGCACGGACAGGCGCACGGCCACACAGTGGGAGCACGTCGCAACAGCCCGTATCTGAACCGCACTTCAGTACGGACCACAATCCCGCCAACCGGAACAATGCCCCTTAACGCTTGGGATGCGGCGAACTACGCTGGGTTTACGAATGCCGCGTGGTTATGCCAGTGCGGCAGCCGTCTGTGTCGAGGGGTGGCGCATGTCCAGGGAGCAACGCGGGCCGAACGAAAAACTCGGCGCCGTTCTCGCCCTCGCGGGAATCTCCAACGCGGGCCTCGCCCGGCGCGTCAACGACCTTGGCGCCCAGCGCGGCCTGACGCTTCGCTACGACAAGACGTCGGTGGCGCGCTGGGTGTCGAAGGGCATGGTGCCGCAGGGCGCCGCCCCGCACCTCATCGCCGCCGCCATCGGCCAGAAGCTCGGCCGCCCCGTGCCGCTGCACGAGATCGGCCTCGCGGACGCGGACCCCGCACCCGAGGTCGGCCTCGCCTTTCCCCGGGACGTGGGCCAGGCGGTGCGCTCCGCGACCGACCTGTACCGCCTCGACCTCGCCGGCCGCCGGGCCGGCTCCGGCGGCATCTGGCAGTCACTCGCCGGATCGTTCGCGGTGAGCGCATACGCAACGCCCGCCTCACGATGGCTGATAACCCCGGCCGACAGTTCGGTCGCGCGTGACGTGGGCCCCGGCGAGGGCTCCGGCGCACCGCTCAAAGTCGGCCACAGCGACGTACAGAAGCTGCGCGAGGCCGCCGAGGACGCGCGGCGCTGGGACTCCAAGTACGGCGGAGGGGACTGGCGTTCGTCGATGGTCCCCGAGTGCTTAAGGGTGGAGGCGGCCCCCCTGCTGCTCGGCTCCTACTCCGACGAGGTCGGCCGGGCCCTCTTCGGCGCCTCCGCCGAACTCACGCGCCTCGCGGGCTGGATGGCCTTCGACACGGGCCAGCAGGAAGCGGCCCAGCGCTACTACATCCAGGCCCTGCGTCTGGCCCGGGCGGCGGCGGACGTCCCCCTCGGTGGCTACGTGCTGGCCACCATGTCCCTCCAGGCCACGTACCGCGGCTTCGGCGACGAGGGCGTGGACCTCGCCCAGGCCGCCCTGGAGCGCAACCGCGGGCTGGCGACGGCCCGCACCATGAGTTTCTTCCGCCTCGTCGAGGCACGCGCGCACGCACGCGCCAACGACGCCCAGGCAGCCGGCGGCGCCCTGAAGGCGGCCGAGAGCTGGCTGGAGCGGGCCCGCCCGGGCGACAACGACCCGAGCTGGCTCGGCTTCTACTCCTACGACCGCTTCGCCGCCGACGCGGCCGAGTGCTACCGCGACCTCAAGGCACCCCGCCAGGTCCGCCGCTTCACCGAGCAGGCCCTGTCGAAGCCCACGGAGGAGTTCGTCCGTTCGCACGGCCTGCGTCTGGTCGTCTCCGCGGTCGCCGAACTGGAGTCGGGGAACCTCGACGCGGCGTGCGAGCAGGGGGTGCGGGCGGTGGAGGTCGCCGGGCGGATCTCCTCGGCCCGCACCACCGAGTACGTGAAGGATCTCCTGCACCGGCTGGAGCCGTACGGCGACGAGCCGCGGGTGGTCGAGCTCCGTGAGCGTGCCCGCCCCCTGCTGATGGCTCCCGCCTGAGCGGCTTCCGGGTCGCTGTGATCTTGTCCGCGCGGGTCGGCCGTGGCTGATCGCGCGGTTCCCCGCGCCCCTGGGGACGATGGTGCTCCCGGCGTTTGAAGGCGCTGTCAGTGGCACAGTGCACTATCGGTAGCGGGAGGTGGTGCAGGTGCGGACGGCGTACGACTGTGACGTGCTGGTGATCGGCGGCGGCATCGTCGGCCTGTCGACGGCGTACGCGATCACCCGCGCCGCGCCGGGCACACGTGTCACCGTCCTGGAGAAGGAGCCGGGCCCGGCCCGCCACCAGACCGGCCGCAACAGCGGCGTCATCCACAGCGGCATCTACTACCGCCCCGGCTCCCTCAAGGCGCGCTACGCGGTGCGGGGCGCGGCGGAGATGGTCAAGTTCTGCGCCGAGTACGACATCCCGCACGCGGTCACCGGCAAGCTGATCGTCGCCACCGACCGTGCGGAGCTGCCCCGCCTGCACGCGCTCGTGCAGCGCGGCCGGGAGAACGGCATCCCGGTCCGCGAACTGGGCGCGTCCCAGATCGCGGAGTACGAGCCGGAGGTCCGCGGCCTGGCCGCGATCCACGTGGGCACGACCGGCATCTGCGACTTCGTCGCGGTCGCCCGCCGCCTGGCCCACGGCTCGGGCGCGGAGATCCGCTACGGCGCCCGGGTGGTACGCGTCGACCGGCGCCCCGAGCGGGGGGTCGCCGTGCTCACGGCCGCGGGGGACGTCGTACGCGGGCGGGTCCTGGTGAACTGCGCGGGGCTGCAGTGCGACGAGATCGCCCGGCTCACCGGGGACGACCCCGAGGTCCGGATCGTGCCCTTCCGGGGCGAGTACTACGAGCTGGCCCGGCCGGAGCTGGTGCGCGGCCTGGTCTACCCCGTGCCCGACCCGGCGTTCCCGTTCCTCGGAGTGCACCTGACGCGCGGCATCGACGGAGGTGTGCATGTCGGGCCCAACGCGGTGCCGGCCCTGGCCCGCGAGGGATACCGGTGGAGCACGGTGAGACCGCGTGAGCTGGGCTCGACCCTGACCTGGCCCGGCTCCTGGCGGATAGCCCGCAGACACTGGCGGTACGGGGCGGGTGAACTGCGGCGATCCCTGTCCAAGAGGGCGTTCGCGCAGGCGGTGGGCAGGCTGCTGCCCGGGGTGTCCGAGGACGACCTGGTACCGACGGCGGCGGGCGTGCGCGCTCAGGCGGTTCTCCGTGACGGAACCCTGGTCGACGACTTCCTGATCCGCGAGGGCGCCAGGACCGTCCATGTCCTCAACGCACCGTCGCCCGCGGCCACGGCCTCCCTGCCGATCGGGCGGGAGGTGGCACGGAGGGCGCTGAGCGCGCTGTGAGCCGTTCCGAACCGGGCCTCGCCACGCGGGGACGCCCCCGGCGCGGCCCCGGCCCACCACCGCCCGCTTCGTGTCCCACCTCCGCCGTAAAATCAGAGGCACTGTGTCTGAGTCCGCGAACACCCCCGAAGTCCAGAGCCCGCACCCGCACACCCCCGGCGTCTCCGTCCGCCGGACCCGGGCCAAGGGAGAGCCGCGCTTCCCCGACGGCCCCAAGGCAGACCCCGCCGGTTCTCACTTCGAGCGGCGGATCCGGAGTTTCCAGCCGCGGCGCAGCCGTGTCACCGCCGGTCAGGCGGACGCGTTGCAGCGCCTGTGGCCCAAGTGGGGCCTCGACATCGACGGCGGACGGACCCTCGACCTGAACGACCTGTTCGGCAACGACAACCCCGTCGTCCTGGAGATCGGCTTCGGCATGGGCGAGGCCACCGCCCAGATGGCCGCCGCCGACCCCGCCACGAACATCCTCGCCGTCGACGTCCACACCCCCGGCCAGGGCAACCTGCTCAACCTCGCCGACCGCAACGGCCTGTCCAACGTCCGCGTCGGCAACGGCGACGCGATCATCCTGCTGCGCGAGATGCTCGCCCCGGACTCCCTCTCAGGCCTCCGCGTCTACTTCCCCGACCCCTGGCCCAAGAAGCGGCACCACAAGCGCCGGATCATCCAGCCGGACTTCCTCACCCTCGCCGCCCCCCGCCTCCGGCCCGGCGCGCTCCTGCACTGCGCCACCGACTGGGAGCCGTACGCCGAGCAGATGCTCGAGGTCCTCACGGCGCACCCCGACTTCGAGAACACGCAGGCGGACGGTGGTTTCGCGCCGCGTCCCGACTTCCGTCCGCTGACCCGTTTCGAGGGCCAGGGACTGGACAAGGGACATGTCGTGAACGACCTCCTCTTCCGCCGCGTACAGCACGTGGACCAGCCCCCCGCCGGCGCCTGACCACCCCTGGCACCTCTCCAGCCTGCGGACAGCGCCCATCCGTCGTTAGGGTCAATCCCGTGGCCACCAGCCTCCCGCATCCGTCGTACCCGAGCGGTCCCGCCGACGGCGTCCCCTTCACCGGTCCGGGCACGCCCGGCTCCCTGCGGCACGCCCACTGGTGGCAGCGCGCCTGGGTGCGCTACGGCGCGCTGAGCACGCTGCTCGCGATATCCGGCCTGGTCATCCTCGCCCTGGTCCGTGAGGAGACCGGTACGGAGGGGTTCCTGGTCGGGCTGGGGCTTGCCGTCCTGCCGGTGCCCCTGCTGATAGCCGCGTTCCGCTGGCTGGACCGGGTCGAACCCGGCCCCTGGCGGAACCTGGTGTTCTGCTTCGCCTGGGGCGCATGCGCGGCGGCGCTGATAGCGATCGTCGCCAACAGCTTCGCGACGAGATGGATAGCGACGGCGACGGCGGACCCGTCCAGCGCGGACACCCTCGGCGCGACGGTGATAGCGCCGGTGGTCGAGGAATCGGCCAAGGCGGCGGCCGTGCTCCTGGTCTTCCTCTTCCGGCGCCGCGACTTCACCGGCATCGTCGACGGCGTCGTCATAGCCGGGGTGACCGCCACCGGCTTCGCCTTCACCGAGAACATCCTCTACCTGGGCACCGCCTTCGGCACCGACCAGCTGACCGGCGGCAGCGGCATCGCCTCCGTCACGGCGGCGACCTTCTTCGTGCGCATCATCATGTCGCCGTTCGCGCATCCGCTGTTCACGGTCCTCACGGGCATCGGCTTCGGCGTCTCCGCGCTCTCGTCGGCCCGCCGGCCCGTGCGCCGGATCGTCTTCCCGCTGTCCGGGCTACTGCTGGCGATGGGCATGCACGCGATGTGGAACGGCTCGTCGGCATTCGGCGAGTACGGCTTCTTCGCCGTGTACGCGGCGTTCATGGTGCCCATCTTCGGGCTGCTGACGTGGCTGGTGATCTGGACGCGGCAGCGGGAGCTGAAGACCGTCCGGGCGGAGCTGCCCGCCTATGCCGTGGCGGGCTGGCTGACCCCGGCCGAGCCGTACGCGCTCGGCTCGATGCGGGCCCGGCGCATCGCCCGCCAGTACGCCCGACGCCACCTCGGCAGGGCGGCGGCCCGGGAGGTGGCCCGGTACGAGGCGTACGCGACGTCCCTGGCGTTCCTGCGGCACCGGGCCCGGCGGGGCGGCGTCCGGGCGGACTTCGCCGTGCGGGAGGGGGAACTGCTCGGCGAGCTGTGGCGGCGCCGGGAGGTGTCCCGGCCCGCGCTGGACCACGCGGCGCGGATCACCGCCCCTCCGGTCCCGGTGGTGGTCCCGCCCTGGCCGGTCCACGGGGTGTACGGACACGGGTACGGCTACGGCTACGCCCACCAGCCGACGCGCCCGACGCCGTACCCCGCGTACAACCCCTACCGCTCCTAGGACCTGCTCGGACCGGGCCTGCGGCCGATGCCGTACCCGGTTCGCACACCCTGAAGCTCCTGCGGACCGCTCAGGCCGAGGCCTCTGTGAGCCGCTCGGCCTCGGCCTCGGAGAGCGTCAGCTCCCCGACGCCTACCAGGGCGGGCAGCTGCTCCACCGTCCGTGCGGAAGCGATCGGCGCCGCCACGGTCGGCCGGGCGGCGAGCCAGGCGAGGGCCACGGTGGCGACGGGCACGTCGTGCGCCGCGGCGATCCCGTCGAGGGCGGCGAGCACCCGCCGCCCCCGCTCGGTCTGAAGGTGCCCGGCGGCACCGCCCGCCCGCGCGCTCTCCACCGTCGTACCGGGCCGGTATTTGCCGGTGAGGAAACCGGACGCGAGCGCGTAGTAGGGAACGGCCGCGAGACCGGCCCGCTCGGCGAGGTCCTGGAGCTCGCCCTCGTAGGTGTCGCGGGAGACCAGGTTGTAGTGCGGCTGGAGGGCGACGTAGCGGGCGAGCCCCTCGCGGTCGGAGAACTCCAGCGACGCCCGCAGCCGCTCGGCGGAGATGTTGGAGGCGGCGATGTGCCGCACCTTCCCTGCCTTCACGAGGGCGTCGAGCGCGCCGATGATCTCCTCGACGGGCACGTCGGGCTGGTCGAAGTGGGTGTAGTAGAGGTCGATGTAGTCGGTGCGCAGGCGCCGCAGCGAGGCGTCGGCGGCGGCCGTGATGTTGGCGGCGGACAGTCCCCGGAAGTCGGGGTGCCGGCTGACCTTCGTGGCGACGACGACGTCGGAGCGGTTGCCGCGGGCCTCGAGCCACTTGCCGAGGATGGTCTCGGACTCCCCTCCCCGGTTGCCGTCGGCCCACGCCGAGTAGACGTCGGCGGTGTCCACGAAATTGCCCCCGACGGCGGTGTACGCGTCGAGGACGTCGAAGGACCGGGCCTCGTCCGCGGTCCAGCCGAAGACGTTGCCGCCAAGGGCGAGGGGGAAGACCTCGAGGCCGGAGGAGCCGAGCTTGCGAAGAGAAGTCATGCCCCGCCAACGACCGTACGGGAGGACCTCATTCCGCTACGGACGCAAAACTCCCGTAATCACCGCGACCGAAGACCCGCAGCCCTGACGTCGGGGGGTCGTCGTCAGGGCTGCCGGTCTTCGGTCGCCGTGCTTCAACGGATGTGTGCCGCTTACGGGGTCAGTCCCTTGCCGCGCAGCCACGCCATCGGGTCGATGCCGCTCGCGGACCCGCCGGAGTGGACTTCGAGGTGCAGGTGCGCCCCGGTGACATTGCCGGTGGCGCCCACGCGGCCGATCACGTCGCCGGTGCTGACCTTCTGGCCGACGCTGACGCCGATGGAGGACTGGTGCGCGTACCAGATCTCGGTGCCGTCATCGAGGGTGAGGACGGTCTTGTAGCCGTAGGAGCCGTTCCAGCCCGCCTCGGCGATGGTGCCGCTGTGCACGGCCTTGATCGGCGTGCCCGTGGGGGCGGCGAAGTCGAGGCCGGTGTGGTAGCCGGAGGACCAGTAGGCGCCGGCCTGGCCGAACGTCGAGGTGAGGGTGTACGAGGAGGTCGGCAGGGTGAACTGCTTGGCGAGGGCGGCGAGCCGCTCGGCCTCGGCCTTCTTCCTGGCCTCTTCCTCCGCCTTCTTCTTGGCCTCTGCGGCCTTCGCCTTGGCTTCCTGCTCCGCCTTGGCCACCGCTTCCTTGGCCGCCTTCTCGGCGGCGTCCGCGGCGTCCTGGGCGGCCTTGGTCTCGATCTGGTCCTGCTGGTACTCGACCTGGGCCATGATCCGGGCGCGCAGCGCCTCGCCGGCACCGGAGGCGCCCTCGGCCTGCTCGGTGTCCGCCGTGGCGGTGCCGAGGCTGCTGAGCGGGGTTGCGGAACCTTCGGGGGTGTCGTCGTCCGAGATGAGGGAACCCACCGAGGGCAGGTCCGGAACGGAGATGGACACCGGGGGCTTGCCGGTCTGGGCACTGGCCATGCCGCCGGCACCCACGGCAGCTATGACACCGACGCCCAGGACGGTGGAGCTGCGGGCGAGACCTCCGCCGCGCTGCTTGGTGACGCGATGCCGGCCGCGGACGGGACGGATGGACTCCTCGGTGGGGTTCCACTCCTGGAACGGGCCCTCGTCGGTGCGCTGACCGCCGTAGCCGAAGGTGTCGGTGTCGCGCTTCGGCGCGTACGGGGCCGTGGGGGCAGGCCGGTTGGACGCCACGTGGGCGTACTCCTTTCCTTCCTTCTCGCCTACCGGGTTAGCTGACGGGTTCGGAGCAGGAAGGTCTCCTACGCGCGTATACCTGCCGTGCTTCCACGGTGGTATCCGCCCGATTCACCCCAAGTGGTGGTTCCCCGGTTCCCTTTCGGGATTCGGCGCGTGCGCACGGAGCCGCCTTCTGTGACGGCTGGGACGACCGCGCTGCGTTATCGAACGTTAATGGAGGCGCGAGGGGTATTCCAGCGATTCCGCTTGATCATTAACCTTTTTCGCGCGGACCAACCTGCCATGACCGCCTTAAATCGGGCGAGTTGACCACCATACAAGTGACCGAAGGGATTTGACGGTGCGTCAGTTGTTATGCGGAACGGGACGGTTCGCTCACCGACCGTAGCGGCCACCGGGAAAGCACCGAGGGCCGGAATCCTTTTGGATTCCGGCCCTCGGCCTTCAGTAGCGGGGACAGGATTTGAACCTGCGACCTCTGGGTTATGAGCCCAGCGAGCTACCGAGCTGCTCCACCCCGCGTCGTTGTGTCACCAGTGTACGCCATCCGCGGGACCGCTCGCGCACACCCTCCGTCCGGCCCGTGCTCAGCGGGCCAGGTGGCGGTTCGGGGCCTTGGCCCGCTCCTCGTGTTCCGGGAGTACGAGGACCTCCACACCCCGCGCCGACAGGAGGCCGCTGCCGTCGGCGTCCGTCACGAAAGTGTCCGGCTCGCGCCAGGCCGTGACGACCCGCCGCACCCCCGCGTCGAGGATCAGCCGGGCGCAGGGAGCCGGCCGGGACGCGCGGCGGGCGCACGGCTCCAGGCTGCTGTACACCGTCGCGCCGGGCAGCCGCGGGTCGGCCGGGTCGAGCTTCGCGAGGGCCGCCTCCTCGGCATGCACCACCGGGTCGCCGCCCTCGCGGGAGTGGCCACGGGCCAGTTCCGTGCCGTCGTCGGCGACCACGACCGCGCCCACACTGAACGCCGTGTCCGACGGAGGACAGCGCTCGGCCAGTTCGCAGGCGAGGGCCAGCCAGTGGTGATCGGCTGCGGCGGGCAGGGAGCCGGTGCCGGGGGCGGTCGGTTCGTAGCGCATCAGGACGACGTCCTCGATCTGCCGCGACTCCAGCAGCCGGAGCCGGCCGCCCTGGTAGCCGCCGGGGCCGAAGAGGCGGGGCGCACCGGGGTCGCCCACGAAGAGCGGGGCGAGCACCAGCTGGAGTTCGTCGGCCAGGCCCTGGGTGAGGAGCTGGGTGTGGATCAGACCGCCGCCCTCGACCATGAGCCGCCGTACTCCCCGGACGTCGTGCAGGTGCGTGAGCAACCGCCGCCAGTCGAGATCGGCGCCGAGCGGGACGACGTCGGCGGCGAGGCCGAGCGCACGGGCACGCTCGGCGCCCCGGTCGGTCGTGTAGAGGAGCTTCTCGCCGCCGGTGTGCCAGAAGCGTGCGTCCGGGTCGAGGTCGCCCGAGCCGCTGACCGCGACCTTGAGCGGGTACGCGGGCCTGCCCGCGGCCGTGCGGGCGGCCCGGCGCCGTTCCGAGTTCACCAGCAGGCGCGGGTTGTCGGCGCGGATGGTGCCGGCGCCGATCAGGATCGCGTCGACGTCGGCCCGGACCTCGTCGACCCGGTCGAAGTCGGCGGGGCCGGACAGCAACAGGCGGTCGGGCCCGGTGTCGTCCAGGTAGCCGTCGAGGGAGACGGCGGCGGACAGCAGGACGTACGGGTGAGGCATCGGTGCTCCGCGGCTGGTCGGGACTGCGGGACGGGACAGGGCTTGGTTCAAGTTTGAAACAAACCTACACTGGCGGCATGACGACTCGCTGGCTCACCCCCGAGGAGCAGCGCGCCTGGCGCGCCTACATCGCCGCCTCGCTGCTTCTGGAGGACGCGATCGACCGGCAGCTCCAGCAGGACGCCGGCATGCCGCACCTGTACTACTCCATCCTGTCCGTCCTGTCGGAGTCCCCGGACCGGCGGCTGCGCATGACCGATCTCGCCCAGCGGCTGAAGATCACGCGCAGCCGGCTGACATACGCGGTCACACGACTGGAGAAGGACGGCATGCTGCGGCGCGAGGCCTGCCGGTACGACAAGCGCGGCAGTATCGCGGCACTGACCGACGAGGGGTTCGCCGTGCTGGAGCGCGCGGCGCCCGGGCACGTCGAGACCGTGCGCAGCTCCCTGTTCGACCGGCTCAGCGAGGAGCAGGTGGGCCAGCTGGAGGAGATCTCCGCGGCGATCGCCCAAGGACTCCAGGAGGACGGGCCGCGGGCGGCTGTGGACGACGTTCCGTGGCGGCGGAGGTCTTCACCCCCCTGTTCGTGACCCGCGTCACAGAGGTCGGCCTCGCCATTGCTTCAAATTTAAAGCACGAGTAGGGTTCCGGACGTGGATCTGCTTCAAATCTGAAGCAGTACGGCTGTGCAGCCGAACAGGAAACGGACCCCGGAGGCCCCGCATGCCCGACACCCCCGCCGTCGTCGCCACCCCGCGCTCCCGCGTCCGGATCCCGCTGCGCTTCCACGACGGCTACGAGGCGGACGCCGAGCTCGTCACCTTCCACGGGCTGGCCGACGGCCGCGAGCACGTGGCCGTGGTCCTCGGCAAGCCCGGCCCCGTCCCGCTGGTGCGGCTGCACTCCGAGTGCCTGACCGGGGACGTCTTCGGCAGCGCCCGCTGCGACTGCGGCCCGCAGTTGCGCGAGGCGGTCGAGCGCATCGCCGAGCGCGGCGGCGTCCTCCTCTACCTCCGCCAGGAGGGCCGCGGCATCGGCCTCTACAACAAGCTCGACGCGTACGCCCTCCAGGACGAGGGGCTCGACACCTATGAGGCGAACGCGGCGCTCGGACTGCCGGAGGACGCCCGCGACTACACGGCGGCGGCCCAGATGCTCCGGGCCCTGGGCATCGGCGAACTGGACCTGCTCTCCAACAACCCCGACAAGGCGGACCAGTTGCGATCGCTGGGCGTCGACGTCCACGACCGGATCCCCACCGGCGTCTTCACCACCGCCCACAACGTCCGCTACCTGCGCGCGAAAGTGCTCCAGACCCAGCACACACTGCCGCTCGCGGCGCTGGCGGAGCTCAACGCGGGCTGACCGGCCGCCGGTCCGGCCGGGCACTGAACCGGGCTGCTTGCCCTTCGGTTCATCGGGTACAGCCTTTGCAAGAGGGCGACCTCATCAGTACCCACGCCTGTATGGAAGTGACCGTTTGTGACCGATCTCGGCGGCCCCGGCAACCACCGGGCGAAGGGACCGGGCGAGGGCCCGGAGGCCGTCGCAGCGCAGATCACCGATGCCGTGGAGAGCCTGGTGGCGCTGTGGTCGGTCGCCGCCCAGGAGGCGTCCCTGCGGCTGTCACCGCACCAGTTGCGGGCGCTGCGCACCGTGCAGGCCGCGCCCGGGCTGAACCTGACGGCCCTGGCGGACGGCCTGGACATCGGCCTCCCCACGGCCAGCCGTCTCTGCGACCGTCTGGCCGCGGCCGGCCTGCTGGAACGGGCGCCGCATCCCGACACCCGCCGCGAAGTGCAACTGTGTCTTACTTCACACGGACAGCGCGTCCTGGATGACGTCGCCGACCGTCGGACCCAGGCCCTGTCCACGGCACTGGCTGCCATGGAACCGGCCGAACGAGCAGCGCTGAGCAGAGGTTTGCGGGGCTTCCTGGCGGCCCGGACGACATGGTCGACGGACACCGACTGCGACAGCGACACCGACACCGACGAGAACCGCTGAGAAACCGGCCGGGCGCGCGGGCGGACCCGGAAATCGGCGCCAGTCGGCCGCCGTGGGCGTCAGGCGGCCGAGCCGACGCGGCAGCTGCCCCAGTTCGGCGGGCATCATGTACCAAGGCCCTCGCAGCACCCGCCGCCGTAGGGCGTCACGCACCCGCGCCCTCACAGCACCCGCCGCCGTAGGGCGTCACGAACCCGCGCCCTCACAGCACCCGCCGCCGTAGGGCGTCACGCGCCCGAGCCGTGGCGGCTCTCGCCGCCTGCGGTGAGGACCGCCACGCAGGTGTCGTCCCGTACCGGACGGGCCGCGCTCCCCGCGTCCCGGAGCACCACCGCGGCCGCCACCGCCGGGTCGCAGCCGGGCAGGACACCGTCGTCGGGCGGCGTCCAGCGGCTGGGCAGGCCGTCGCTGTGCAGCACCAGCAGACTGCCCGGGTGCCACGGCACACGCTGCACGGGCACGGACGCCGGCATCTGCGCGCCCACGATGCCGGGGTGGGACAGCAACGGCTTCCACGCGCCGTCGGTCCGCAGCCGGGCGCCGACGTTGCCGATCCCGGCGAAGCTCAACTGGGCCTCTCGCAGATCCAGTTGGGCCACCGCGACGGCCGCGCCCCGGGTGGGGCGCAGGGGCCGGCCCAGACTGCGCAGGATCTCGGCCGGCGGCAGGCCGCCCAGGCCGCGCAGCTCCTCCACCGCCGCGGTGGAGGCCTCGGCGGCCTTCGCCCCGTGGCCGAGCCCGTCGGCGAGCAGCAGGGTCAGACGGTCGCCGTGGCGCAGCCGGGCCCAGGCGTCCCCGGACTGCTCGGCCCTGCCCAGGGGGACGTTGACGCCCCCGGCGCGCGGCCCGGGCGGGGGCGGCCCCTGGTTGCGTGCGGCGGGCTCGTGGCCGATCCGGGCCATCACGACGGTGCCCCGGCCCGGCGCGCTGTGCAGGTCGAAGTCGTTCGCTATGCGCCGGCACGTCCCGAGTCCGGCGCCCAGCGAGGCGGCGACGGTCGTGGTGTAGCCGTCGCGCATCGCTGCCGCGACGTCCGGGATGCCGGGTCCGTGGTCGAGCGAGACGAGCTGCACGGCCGGCCGGTGGTCGCCGTCGTGCGCGCGCTCGACGAGGTTGATCAGCACCCGTCCGCCCTCGGCGTGCCGCAGCAGGTTGGTCGCCAGCTCCGTGGCCACGAGCGCGGCGGTCGCGGTCCGGTTCGCGGGCAGGCCGGCGCAGGCGCTGGCCTCCTCGGCCGCCACCCGCACGTCCCGTACCCGCGTGGAGTCGTCCTCCACCGGAACGTCCCAGACCCTGCTCATCACGGCGCCGTCCGGGAGGGCGGCACGACGGTGGCCCAGGCGGTGACGGTGACGGTGGTCCCCTCGCCGGGTCTGCTGTCCACCTCGAACTCCTGCACCAGCCGCCTGGCCCCGCTCAGGCCGAGCCCGAGGCCGCCGCCGCTGGTGTACCCGTCGGTGAGCGCCTGGTCCAGGTCTCGGATGCCGGGCCCGGTGTCGACGAAGGCCAGCCGCAGCCCGTTCGAGGTCCCGGCGGTCAGCGGGGTGATCTCCACATGGCCGCCCCCGCCGTGGACCAGGGTGTTGCGGGCCAGTTCGCTCGCCGCCGTGACGAGCTTCGTCTGCTGCACCAGCCCGAAGCCGAGCTCGGCGGCAGCCTGCCGGACCTGCTGCCGAACCCACGCCAGGTCGGCGTCCGAGCCGATCGGCAGGCTGGCCGGGCCGGCATGGCGGGAAGCCTGCATCATGGACTCCCCTCGCCCCGGCGGGCGGTGACGCCGAGGAGCTCCATCGCGCGTTCGACGTCCAGGGCAGTCCGCAGGCCGGGCAGGGTGAGCCCCAGCTCGACCAGGGTGATGGCCACGGCCGGGCGCATCCCGGCCAGTACCGTGCGGGCCGCCAGCAGCTTGGCTCCCGCGGCGATCTCGGCCAGGACCCGGCCCAGGAACGAGTCGACGATCTCCACCCCGGAGATGTCGATCACCACCCCGGTCACCCGGCTGTGCGAGATCCGGGCGGTGATGTCCTGCTGGAGCTGCTCGGCCATGCCGTCGTGCAACTCCCCCTGGAGGGTGACCAGCAGGACATCGCCCAGCTGGAGGACCGGCACGGTGAAGCCGTGTCCGCCCACGGGCCCGTGTCCCGCGATCCCGGTCACCGCGTGCCCGCGTCCGCCGCCGCGCCGGCCGCCCTCAGCGGTGCGATCTCGACCCCCTGCTGGCTGAGCGCGTAGGCGAGCGCGTCGGCCAGGCTGGAGCGGGTGAGCACCGTGCCGAGGTCGATGCCCAGGTGGACGATGGTCTGTGCGATCGCGGGCCGGATGCCGGAGACGATGCACTCGGCGCCCATCAGCCGTGCCGCCGCCACGGTCTTCATCAGGTGCTGGGCGACCAGCGAGTCGACCGTGGGCACGCCGGTGATGTCGAGGATGGCGTACCGGGCGCGCTCGGCGACGATCGCGTCCAGCAGGCTCTCCATGACGACCTGGCTGCGCGCACTGTCCAGGGTGCCGATCAGCGGTACGGCGACGGTGCTGTCCCACAGCTTGATCACCGGGGTGGCCACTTCGTGCAGCTGCTCACGCTGCCGGGCGATGAGTTCCTCGCCGGCGCTGAGGGTCGTCTCCATCACGACCAGGCGCAGCGTGCCCATGAGCACGGTCAGTGCCAGCACCGCCTCCTGCGCCTGGGGGCCGTCCGGTTCGGCGAACTCGGCGCGCAGCACTTCGGTCACCGGCTCGCGCAGGGCGGCGACCTCGTTGGCGACCCCGTCCGGGTCGATGCCCGTCCGGGCGCGGGACGCGGCCATCCGCCCCAACTGGTCACGCACGGCCTCGAATCCGGACGCACGGATGTCGTCCAGCCGGCCGGACGCCGACACGGCCGCCAGCGCCGCCGCCACGGCCCGGCCCGCCTCCACCGCCTCGTCCCGGGACACGGTGAAGACCGTGCGGAACAGCGCGGCGTCCGCCCACCGTTGGGCGATCTGCTCCCGGCGCCGTTCCAGGAAGGCGCTCACCTGGTACGCGACCGGCTCCTGTTCCGCGTTCTCTTCCGACACCGACACTTGTATCGCTCCCTTGCACGGGCCGGACCGAGGTCACGCGACGGCGCCTCAGCCGTTACTTGCCGTATGACAAACATTAGTGCCGACCTACGGCACCACCAAACAACTGCCGTCTGCCGCCCCTGACCTGCGCCTGCCCCATCCCTTACCGCCCACGCCAGTCCAGACACACCACGAGGGCGTCGTCGTCCGGGGTGGACCGGCCGCGGTGGCCCGTGAGTTCGCGCAGGATGGCCCGGGGCACGTCGGCGGCCGGCAGCAGCCGGGTGGACTGGATGGCCCGGGCCAGGGCGGTGTCCCCGTAGGCCTCGCCGCCCGGGGAGGCGACGCCGTAGACCCCGTCGCTGACGAAGACCAGCCGGTCGCCCGGCTCGACCCGGAACTCCTGGATCACGTAGTCGGTCTCCTCGAACATGCCGAGCGGCAACTGGGCGTCGAACGGCACCCGCTCCACCGCGCCCCGGCGCAGCCGCAGCATCTGCGGCGACCCGGCGTCCACCGCGCGCACCCGCCCGGTGGCCAGGTCGAAGTCGAGCATCAGCACGGAGAGGTAGCAGCCGCCCCGGTAGTGCGCGTACACCGCCTGGTCGGCCAGGGCCGCCTGGTCGTCGAGGGACAGCCCGGCCCGGCGCGCGTTGCGCAGCGCGTTGATCGCCAGGTTCGTCAACAGGGAGGCCTCGATGCCCTCGCCCATGCCGTTGGTGACGTAGAGGCTGAGCCGGTCGGCGGAGGCGGACCAGTCGAAGTTGTCGCCGAAGATCGCGTACGCCGGCTCCAGTTGCGCGCCCAGCTCGTACTCGGGGCGGGCGCAGGAACGGCCCGGCAGCAGCTGCCACTGCATCTCGGCGGCCAGCGTGAGCCGGTCCCGGCGGCGCGCCTGGAGGTACAGGTCGGTGTCGCGTTCGGCCACGACGACCTCGTGCCCGAGCACTTCGGCGATCTCGGCCAGCTCGTCCAGACAGCCCTCGGCGTGCTCCGCGCCCGGCAGGGCCACCGTCAGCACACCGAGGCGGTCGCCGCGCACGGTGACGGGCAGGTGCGCCCGTACGAGGTCGCCGGAAAGGGTCTCCACGTACGGCTGCTGCGCGCCGAAGGCCCGGCCCGCCGGGCTGTTGTGCGCGGACACCGGCTGCAGGGTGTGCGGGAGCACGGACACCGGCTGGAGCACCGTCAGTCCGTAGTCGGCCAGGAAAAGCTCGACGGAGTCCGCCGCGTACTGATCGGTCAGTACACGACGGACCGCGTCCAGCAGTTGATGGGGTGCCGCCGTACGCAGGGCGCGCTCGGCGGCCACGAATCTGCTCGTGATCGTGCTCACGGTGGTCCTTCACCATCCTCGACGGGACGCCGACGCGTCCTCGGAAACGGGTTCTCGTCCACGGGCCGGGAGGGGCCGGGCAGCGTGTTCCGGGCGGTTCACTCCGCGCCTAGTACGCTGACGGCCACCCCGGCGCCTGCGAGAGTGTGACTGTGACTTCCCTGCGATCCCGCCCCGAGCCCACCGAGGTCGCCCGTGTGACCTCCACGGCAGCGGAGTTGCTGGAAGTCCTCTGGGGCCGGGCCTCGACCGCGCCGGCCTCCGCGTCCCAGCTGCGGGTGCTGCTCATCCTCGAACACCACGAGGGCATCAACCTGCGGACGCTCGCCGACTCCCTCGCCTCCACACCGCCCTCGACCAGCCGGCTGTGCGACCGGCTGCAGGCGGCCGGGTTCGTCGAGCGCGAGGTCAGTCCGGCCGACCGACGCGAGGTGCGCCTGCACCTCAGCGGCCGGGGCCGCGCCTTCCTGGACGACCTGCGCGTGCGCCGGGAGGAGGCGCTGCGCGCGGTGCTCGACCAGATGCCCGCGGCGAAGCGGGTCGCGCTGCTGCAGGGGCTGGAGGCGTTCTGCGACGCGGCGGCGGCCCAGATACACGACGACTCCGAAGACTCCCGATCGTCCGGCGCCCGGACTGCCTGACCTACGTGCCGCCACCGAGCGGAATCGAACCTTCCGGCCCCTTCCCCGCGCGGGTTCGGCACGCCTAGGCTGTTGCCCTCCACCTATAGTTGTCAAACGACAACTGTCCGCTCCGCGAGCTTTCCGGTCCTCTCTCGCGCACCCCACCGCCCACCCTCCCTGCCCGTACCGTCGCAGTACCGGTCCGGGTACCCCGCCACCGCCTCGACCTGCGCCGACTGTGGTCAACGTCTCGCCGGGGCATATGCGGGACATGATCCGGGCGAGGGCGGGTAGCGGCGCTTGAGGTGGCCTGTCGGGGGATCGGAGCGGGCCGGACTGACAGGGAGGGCCCGTGACGGCGACCATGCGCATCGGCACGACGACGGATTCCGCCACCGACACCGGTGAGGAGCTGCCGCAGATCGCCGAGCCCCAGAAGCTCGCCCCGCAGGACGCGCGGGAGCTGACCGGACAGTTCCTCGACCGGCTCGCCGTGCTGGAGGAGGGCACGCCCGAACACCAGTACGCCCGCAACACGCTCATCGAGATGAACATGTCGCTGGTGCGCTTCGCGGCCCGCCGGTTCCGCACCAGCGGCCAGTCGATGGAGGACGTCGTCCAGGTCGGCGTCATCGGGCTGATCAAGGCCATCGACCGCTTCGAGGTCTCCCGCGAGGTGCAGTTCACCAGCTTCGCGGTGCCGTACATCATCGGCGAGATCAAGCGCTTCTTCCGGGACACGTCCTGGGCCGTGCACGTGCCGCGCCGCCTGCAGGAGGCCCGTACGGAACTCGCCAAGGCCACCGAGGAACTGGCCTCCCGCCTCGGCCGTGCGCCGAGAGTCTCCGAACTGGCCGCCCTGATGAACCTGTCCGAGGAGGAGGTCGTCGAGGCCCAGATCGCGGCCAACGGCTACGTGTCCTCCTCCCTCGACGCGACGGTCACCGGCGACCCGGACGAGAGCGAAACGACCCTGTCGGAGTTCATCGGCGAGGAGGACCCGGCCCTCGAACTCGTCGAGGACTTCCACGCCTTGGCGCCCCTGGTCGCCGAACTCGACGAGCGCCAGCGCCTCATCCTCCACCTGCGCTTCGTGGAGGAGCTGACCCAGGCGGAGATCGGTGCCCGGCTCGGCATCTCGCAGATGCACGTCTCCCGGCTGATCTCGCGCACGGTGGCACGGCTGCGCTCGGGGATGCTCACCACCGGCTGACCCGGCCCCCACAACGACAAGAGCCCCGGTCCGGATGATCTCCGGACCGGGGCTTTCCCGTAGGCCCTGTGGGACTCGAACCCACAACCAATGGATTAAAAGTCCACTGCTCTGCCAATTGAGCTAAGGGCCCAGGCGATGTTGCCCCCACGAGCATAGCCGGACGACGCCGAGTCTCCGATCGGGTATCCGGGTCCCGGCCGTGGCGAAGGGACGAACAGGGCCGATCAGGGCCCTGGAACGACCGGTTCGGGCGGGTCGGCGCCGTCCCGTGGATTCCGCGCCCCTACGACGGAGCGCCGTGGCCCGCCCGTTGGGAGGGGACCACGGCGCTCCTCATGCGCTGATGTCAGCCGTTGCGCTTCCAGCGCGGCTTGTCCTCGCGGCGCTGGAACGAACCGCCACCGCGGTGGTCGTCACGACGGCCGTAGGGACGCTCGTGCCCGCCGGAGCGGAAGCCCGGACGGTCGTCACGGCGGTCCCGGTTGAAGGGACGGTCGCTGCCCCGGTGCCCACCGCGCTCGTCCCGGCGGAAGCCGCCGCGGTCACGGTCGCGGTTGAAGCCGCCACGGTCGTCACGGCGCTCGAAGGAACGGCCGCCACGGTCGTCACGACGCTCGAACGAACGGCCACCACGGTCACCGCCCCGGTCGCCACGGTCGTCCCGGCGGAAGCCACCGCGCTCGCCCCGGTCGCCGCGGTCGGCCCGGTCGTCACGGCGGAAGCCACCGCGGTCACGGTCGAAGGAACGGCCACCGCGGTCGCGGTCACGGTCGCGGTCGCGGTCGCGGTTGAAGCCACCCCGGTCGTCACGGCGCTCGAACGAACGGCCACCACGGTCGTCACGACGCTCGAACGAACGGCCACCACGGTCGCCGCCCCGGTCGCCACGGTCGTCCCGGCGGAAGCCGCCGCGCTCGTCACGCCGCTCCCGGCGCTCGTACGGGGCGGAGGACTCGGGACGCTCCTCGCGCTCCACGTCCTTCGCGGTCGGCTGCTCGGGCACCGAGACCTCGACGGCGGCCACGGCCTCGCCGGCCTCCCCGGCCACGGCCGCGGGCTCGTCGCCCCGCTCGCGCGCCACCCGCGCCAGCAGCCGGTCGGACTCCTCGCGCAGCTCGTTCGCGCGCCGCTGCGCCCGCTCCAGCTCCTTGGTGAGCTGGGCGACCTCGCGCTCGGCCTGCTGCGCGGCGTTGCCCACGGACTCGGCCTGCACCTCGGTCATCGACCGGGCACCGGTGATCTCGGCGACCTCCGGGTCGAAGGCGCCGGCGCCCTGGATGATGTGGCGCGAGGCGTCGACGCCCGCGTCCTCCATCAGCCGGAAGATCTGACGCCGCTGGTGCGGCAGCGACAGGGACACGACCGTGCCGGAGCGGCCCGCGCGAGCGGTACGGCCGGAGCGGTGCAGGTAGTCCTTGTGGTCACCGGCCGGGTCGACGTTCAGCACCAGGTCGATGCCGTCGACGTGGATACCGCGCGCGGCGACGTCGGTGGCGACGAGGACGTTGACGTACCCGTCCTTGAAGTCGGCCAGGGTCCGCGTCCGGGCGCCCTGGGTCATGCCGCCGTGCAGCGCGTCGGCCTTCACCCCGGCGTCGCGCAGCTGCTCGGCGACGCGGTCGGCGCCCAGCTGGGTGCGGACGAAGATGATCGTGCGGCCCTTGCGGGAGGCGATGGCCGCGGTGACCGGCGCCTTGTCCTTGGGCTTCACGATGAGGATGTGGTGCGACATGGTCGTCACCGCGCCCTGCGCCGCGTCCACCTCGTGCGAGACAGGGGCGTTCAGGTAGCGGTCGACCAGGGTCTTGATCTCGTTCTCCATGGTGGCGGAGAAGAGCATCCGCTGACCGCCCGCGGGGATCTGGTCGAGCAGCTCCGTCACCTCGGGCATGAAGCCCAGGTCGGACATCTGGTCGGCCTCGTCGAGCACGGCGATCTGCACGTTCTCCAGCGAGCAGGCGCCGCGGTTGATGATGTCGCGCAGCCGGCCCGGGGTCGCGACCAGGATGTCGACGCCCCTCTCCAGGGCGTAGATCTGGTTGCCCATGGACGTACCGCCGCAGACGACCTTCATCTTCAGGCCGAGGACGTCGCCGTAGGGCTGGAGCGCGTCGGCGACCTGCATGGCGAGCTCACGCGTGGGGGTCAGGATGACGGCACGCGGCTTGTGCTTCTCGGTCCGGCCGCCGGCCAGCGTGGCCAGGGTCGGCAGACCGAACGACAGGGTCTTGCCGGAGCCGGTGCGGCCACGGCCGAGGATGTCCTTGCCGGCCAGGGCGTCCGGGATGGTCGCGGCCTGGATCGGGAAGGGGGTGGTCACGCCGTTCTGGGCGAGCTTGCGCACGACGCCCTCGGGGAGACCGAGGTCCGCGAAGGTGACCTCGGGAGCGTCCTCGGCCGCCTCGTTCTCGGGCACGACGACGTGATCAGTACTGGCAATGGACATGCGAATGCGAAACCTTCCGGAGTCTCAGTCGGCACGCGCCCGTCAACTCCGTGATTCGCGATTCGCAATACGACCGCCTCAATGCGGTCCACCACGGCAAGGGAGAGTACGCGCCACACGGCGCGCTCTGCTGTGGCGCCGGGCAAGATGGGATCAAACGATCTGCCACCATACGCACTCCGGGCCCCGTAAGGCAAACCGGACTGTGCAGGCGACGGCGGAACACCGCCCGACGGCCGGACGGCTTCCGCCCTGCTCCAACCACCCTCCGGCCGGGGTTCTTCCCGCCCCGGAGGAAATGTGTCCCACGCCACCGGACCTCCCCAGGACACGGGGTGTGTCGTCGGTCGGGTCGCGGGGAACCGACGGCACCTCACGGCCGCGATCCGCTCCGGACGGCACACCCAGGGCCTGTCGTTTGGATCACGCCGGCGTGACGGGGCTCGGGTCGGCGGAGAGGCGCAGTCACGGCCGACCCGATCCAAACGACAGGTTCCAGGTCGTGTCCGCACAGTCCCGTCGTCCGCCCGGAGGGCGGACCGCACGGCGTCTGGTGCGTGCTCTCGGCGTGCCGGGCGGAGACCCTCGTACTGGACGTACTCGGGGCTTCGCCCGGTGCGGCGAGAGGGCGTGCCAGGCGTCGCGCGGCAGGCGGGACTCCCGGGACAGCACACCTAGGCCGGTGCCCCCGCCTCCGGTGCCGGTTCCCGCTGCTCGAGCTGCGGTCCCGGCGGCTCGTGGGCCGACGACGACGGCTCCGGCGTCGGCTCGGGAGACGTCGTCGGCTGCTGCGGAGTGGGGGTGGGCTCGGGTTCGGCGGTGCGGGTGGGCGTCGACTGCGCCGGCGGCTTCGGCGTCGGCCGGGCCGTGTTCCCCGGCTTGTCACGCCCCGGCGCGTCCGGGCTCGCCTCGGAACTCGGTGACGCCTCGGGGGCCGCCGGCTCCGCGCGACCGCCCTTGCCCTTGCCCTTGCCGCCCTTCTTGCCTTTCCGGCCCTTGCCGTGCCCGCGCTCGCCGTCGGGCCCGGCCGCGCCCCACCCGGCGCCGCCCCCCGACACCGCCGAGCCGCCGCCGGAGGCCTCGCCGGCCCGCTGCCCGGCGGAGTGCGACGGCTTGACACTCCCGCCCGCGTCGTCGTCGCCGACACTCATGCAGCCGGCGGCAGCGGCGACCGCCACGACCGTGGCGGCCAGTCGGACGGGTACGTACAAGGGGCGCACGGGGCCACCTCCGGAAGGGGTGATGGAGTCAACATCTCCAACTCCCGCCGCCCACAAGAGGACACGCGCCCCGTATTCACAACCCGGTCAGCCGTAGCCCAGGGCGTGAAGGCGCGCGTCGTCGATGCCGAAGTGATGCGCGATCTCGTGCACCACGGTGATCTCCGTCTCCGCGACCACGTCCTCCCGCGACTCGCACATCCGCAGCGTCGGGTTCCGGTACACGGTGATCCGGTCCGGCAGCACACCGGCGTACCACTCGCCCCTGTCGGTCAGCGGAGTCCCCTCGTACAGCCCGAGCAGCTCGGGATCGTCCGCGGGCGGTTCGTCCTCGACGAACACCGCGACGTTGTCCATCAGTCGCGTCAACTCCGGCGGGATCCGGTCGAGCGCCTCGGCGACCAGCTCCTCGAACTCCTCGCGCGTCATCTCCAGCACAGGCCCATTGTCGGCCACGACCCCGCCGGACGAGAGCCTCCCGGCGCCGCATATCCCGCCGCCGACTTGGGCATACGGGACCAATGGCCCGCGTCCCCGCCGCAGTCCTGAGTGTCCTGAACCCGATTCGCAAGGCCCCGCACGGCCTCGCCCGCCGCTATCGCTCCCGCCAGGCGCCCACCACGATCGAACTCGTGGCCCAGCCACACCCGTGGTCGCGTGCCGTGGGGCTCGTGGCCGTCGTCCTGTGCGGCGCGTGGCTGGGACTGCTGGTCGTGGGCAACGTGCGGGTCCCGGTCGGCCCCATGGACACCACGATGACGCTGCGCCCGTCGTTCACCGGCGGCACCCGGATCAACGTCTCGCCCCTCGGCGCCCTCCAGCTGGACAGCCACATCGCCCCCGTCCGCCTGGACGTGAACGTCGACCAGCTCGACCCCGACCGCTCCCAGGCCCTCGTCGACCACCCCGAACGCCTCTCCGGCCTCCAGGACGAGGTCACCCGGGACGTCGGCCGCGGCACTCTCGACCTGGCCGTACGCTCCGGTGTCGCCGTCGTCGCCGGGGCCACCGCCCTCGGTCTCGTCGTCTACCGCCGCCCGCGCCGCGCCCTGGCCGCCGGCGGCCTGGCCCTCACCCTCCTCGCCGCCTCGGGCGGCACGGCGTACGCCACCTGGCGCCCCGACTCCGTCCTGGAACCCAAGTTCTCGGGCCTGCTCACCTCGGCCCCCTCCCTGGTCGGCAACGCGCGCAGCATCGTCACGGAATTCGACGTCTACCAGAAGGAGTTGGCCCGCCTGGTCACCAACGTGACCAAGCTCTACGACGCCACCTCGACGCTCCCGGCCTACGCGCCCGACCCCTCCACGATCCGGGTCCTGCACGTCTCCGACATCCATCTGAACCCGGCGAGCTGGAAGATCATCGCCTCGCTCGTGGAGCAGTACAAGATCGACGTGATCGTCGATTCGGGCGACACGATGGACCACGGCACCGCCGCCGAGAACGGCTTCCTGGACCCCGTCGAGGACCTCGGGGCGCCCTACGTCTGGGTCCGCGGCAACCACGATTCGATGATCACCCAGCGCCATCTGCAGGGCCTGAAGAACGTCCACGTCCTGGACGACGGCAAAGCCCGGACGATCAAGGGATTGCGCTTCGCGGGCATCGGCGATCCGCAGTTCACCCCCGACCGCTCGCAGCAGACCGGCGCCCGGCAGTCCCAGGAACTGGCCGGCGCGCGTCTGGCCACGGCCCTGCGCGACCAGAGCACGGCCGGCACTCCGGTGGACGTCGCCGTCGCCCATGAGCCCGCCGCCGCCCGTGAGGTGGACGGCGAGGTCCCGCTGGTCCTGTCGGGCCATCTGCACCACGACGAGATGGAGATGCTGCCCTACGGCACCCGGCTCCGCATCGAGGGCTCCACGGGCGGCAGCGGCCTGCGCGCCATCGAGGGCAAGCATCCCGATCCCATCGAGACGTCGGTCCTGTACTTCGACCGGGACACCCGCCGCCTCCAGGCCTGGGACGAGATCGAACTGGGCGGCCTCGGCCTCACGACGGCGGAGGTCAGCCGCCACCTCCCGGCGGAGAACCAGCCCGGCGCGACCCCCTCCCCCGGCACCCCCGCGGAGGGCACCCCGCCGACCTCGCCCTAAACCGTTTTGGCGATAGCTCCCGCCATCCCATATGCTTCTCACGTCCCCGACGCGCTGAGAAGCGCCCAGGCGGGCCGATAGCCCTCATCGTCTAGCGGCCTAGGACGCCGCCCTTTCAAGGCGGTAGCACGGGTTCGAATCCCGTTGGGGGCACGCACCACCCTGTGCGACACTGTCGTACGAAGCTTGGTCCTGTGGAGCAGTTTGGAGTGCTCGCCACCCTGTCAAGGTGGAGGCCGCGGGTTCAAATCCCGTCAGGACCGCTGAGGTTTCACGTGAAACCTCGTGGCTGGGTAGCTCAGTTGGTACGAGCGTCCGCCTGAAAAGCGGAAGGTCGCCGGTTCGACCCCGGCCCCAGCCACAACCGCCCTCACCAGGGCCTGAGCCCCTCTCCGGGATTTCGGAGAGGGGCTCTTTCGTGTCTTCTGCCCGCTGCCCCCGCCCACCGGCGCTGATGATCTTGGACGTTAGAATCGGGCGCCCCTCACCCGACCCGAGGGGTTCACGCTGCGACGCGTGATGAAGGACGGGGAACGACATGAAGAAGACAGTCGGCAGGATCGCCATCGCTCTCGCCATGGCCATCGGCGGCGTGGTGGCCACCGGCGGATCCGCGAGCGCCTACGGCACCGGCGAGTGCAAGTACTCGAAGGAGAGGACCGCCTCCGGCCACGGGGACACGGTCATCCTGCAGATCTGGCGCTGCCCGGACGGGCACGACTACGCCAAGGGCATCATCTCCGGCAGCGCCAGTGCCACCAAGGCGCGGGTGTGGATGGACGACTCGATCAACGGCGGGAGGAGCTGGACCGCGCGCCAGTACACGACCAGCCCGTCGAGGTCGACGCAGACGCCGCAGAACAACCTGCTGTACGACGGCTCGCCGCACAAGGTGCGGGCCTGCGGGGACACCAGCGGTCACAAGACCATCTGCACGGCCTGGTACTGACCGGACCGGAACCGGCCGGACAGCCGGCCGACAGCGGATACGCACCACGAAGCCGCCGTTCACCTCTCGTGAGCGGCGGCTTCGTGCCGGCCGGACCCGGCCCCACGGCCCGCGCCGCACGAGACGCTCCCCACGCCTCGCGCCCCACGGCCCGCGCCGCACCGCCGACACTCCACGGTCGGCGGCAAAAGCGTTAGCCATGAAATTCGCCGGGATGAGATCCTGGACCGCGTATGTCTACGCACCCCGCCCCCGCCCTCGGCGCCCTCGCCCCCCGCCTGACCGAGCTCTCCCTGCGCGACGCGCACCGGCTCGGGCGCAGGCTCGAAGGCGCGCGCAAGATCCGCAAGCCGGAGGCGCGGGCCGCCGTGCTCGCCGAGATCGAGGCGGAGGTCGGCAGGGCCGAGGAGCGCATGGCCGGCCGCCGTGCCCTCGTGCCCGAGGTCACCTACCCCGAGCAGCTGCCGGTCAGCCAGAAGAAGGACGCGATCGCCGAGGCCATTCGCGACCACCAGGTCGTGATCGTCGCCGGTGAGACCGGCTCCGGCAAGACGACGCAGATCCCCAAGATCTGTCTCGAACTGGGGCGCGGCGTGCGCGGCATGATCGGGCACACGCAGCCGCGCAGGATCGCGGCCCGCACCGTCGCCGAGCGCGTCGCCGAGGAGCTGGACACCCCGCTCGGTGAGGCCGTCGGCTGGAAGGTCCGCTTCACCGATCAGGTCGACCCGGACGCCACCTTCGTCAAGCTCATGACCGACGGCATCCTGCTCGCCGAGATCCAGACCGACCGCGAGCTGCGCGCCTACGACACGATCATCATCGACGAGGCCCACGAGCGGTCCCTCAACATCGACTTCCTGCTGGGCTACCTCGCCCAGCTGCTGCCCAAGCGCCCCGACCTCAAGGTCGTCATCACCTCTGCCACGATCGACCCCGAGCGCTTCTCGCGGCATTTCGGCGACGCCCCGATCATCGAGGTCAGCGGCCGTACGTACCCGGTGGAGGTCCGCTACCGGCCGCTGCTGGAGGAGGACGGCGACGACGCCGACCGCGATCAGATCACGGCGATCACCGATGCCGTGGAGGAGCTCCAGAAGGAGGGCAAGGGCGACATCCTCGTCTTCCTCTCCGGTGAGCGGGAGATCCGGGACACGGCCGACGCGCTCACGAAGAAGCAGTACAGATTCACCGAGATCCTGCCCCTCTACGCCCGGCTCTCCCACGCCGAGCAGCACCGCGTCTTCCAGCCGCACACCGGTCGCAGGATCGTTCTGGCCACGAACGTCGCAGAGACCTCGCTGACCGTCCCGGGCATCAAGTACGTCATCGACCCCGGCTTCGCGCGGATCTCCCGCTACAGCCATCGCACCAAGGTCCAGCGGCTGCCCATCGAGCCGGTCTCGCAGGCCAGCGCCAACCAGCGCAAGGGCCGCTGCGGCCGTACGTCCGACGGCATCTGCATCCGCCTGTACAGCGAGGACGACTTCAACGCCCGGCCGGAGTTCACGGACGCGGAGATCCTCCGCACCAACCTCGCCTCCGTCATCCTGCAGATGACCGCCGCCGGCCTCGGCGACATCGAGAAGTTCCCCTTCATCGACCCGCCGGACCACCGCAACATCCGCGACGGTGTCCAGCTGCTCCAGGAGCTGAACGCCCTCGACCCGGCGCAGAAGGACCCCCGCAAGAGGCTGACGGACACCGGCCGCAAACTGGCCCAGCTGCCCGTCGACCCGCGGCTCGCCCGGATGGTCCTGGAGGCCGACAGGAACGGCTGTGTGCGCGAGGTGATGGTCATAGCCGCCGCGCTGTCCATCCAGGACCCGCGTGAGCGCCCCGCCGACAAGCAGACCCAGGCCGATCAGCAGCACGCCCGCTTCAAGGACGAGACCAGCGACTTCCTCGCCTACCTCAACCTCTGGCGTTACCTCCGCGAGCAGCAGAAGGAACGCGGGTCGTCCTCGTTCCGCCGGATGTGCAAGCAGGAGTACCTCAACTTCCTTCGCATCCGCGAATGGCAGGACATCTACTCGCAGTTGCGCACGGTCGCGAAGCAGATGGGCATCCATCTCAACGAGGACGACGCCCCGGCCGACCGCATCCATCTCTCCCTCCTCGCCGGCCTCCTGTCGCACATCGGCATGAAGGACGTGAAGGAGGGCGCGAAGAACGAGTATCTGGGCGCGCGCAACGCCAAGTTCGCGGTCTTCCCGGGTTCGGCCCTCTTCAAGAAGCCCCCGCGTTTCGTGATGTCCGCCGAGCTCGTCGAGACCTCCCGCCTCTGGGCCCGCGTCAACGCGAAGATCGAGCCCGAGTGGGTCGAGCCCCTCGCCGCGCACCTCGTCAAACGCACCTACAGCGAACCGCACTGGGAGAAGGACCAGGCCGCGGTGATGGCGTACGAGAAGGTCACGCTCTACGGCGTGCCGATCGTCGCCCAGCGGAAGGTCAACTACGGGCGGGTCGACCCCGAGATCAGCCGTGAGCTGTTCATCCGGAACGCACTGGTCGAAGGCGACTGGCGCACGCACCACAAGTTCTTCTCGGACAACCGCCGCCTCCTCACCGAGGTCGAGGAGCTGGAGCACCGCGCCCGGCGCCGGGACATCCTGGTCGACGACGAGACCCTGTACGACTTCTACGACCAGCGGATCCCCGAACACGTCGTCTCCGGAGCCCACTTCGACTCCTGGTGGAAGCGCAAGCGGCACGAGCAGCCCGACTTCCTCGACTTCGAGCGCGAGATGCTCATCAACGAGAAGGCGGGCGAGGTCACCAAGGCCGACTACCCCGACTCGTGGCGCCAGCGGAACCTGAAGTTCCGGGTGACGTACCAGTTCGAGCCGGGGGCGGACGCCGACGGCGTGACCGTGCACATCCCCCTCCAGGTCCTCAACCAGGTCACGGACGAGGGCTTCGACTGGCAGATCCCGGGCCTGCGCGAGGAACTGGTGACGGAGCTGATCCGGTCCCTGCCCAAGCCGATCCGGCGCAACTACGTCCCCGCGCCCAACTTCGCGAAGGCGTTCCTGGACCGGGCCGTCCCTCTCCAGGAACCCCTCACCGCGACCATGACCCGCGAGCTGCGGCTCATGGTCGGTGTGCCCTTCGAGGCGGACGACTTCGACCTGTCCAAGGTCCCCGACCACCTGAAGATCACGTTCCGGATCGTTGACGAGCGGCGCCGCAAACTGGCCGAGGACAAGGACCTGGAGGCGCTGAAGCTGAAGCTGCGCCCGAAGGCCCGCAAGGCCCTCTCCCAGGCCGCCGCGGCGACCGCGGAGCGCTCCGGTGGCGAGTCCCTGGAGCGCTCGGGCCTGACCGACTGGACGATCGGCACACTCACCCGCGTCTTCGAGACCCGCCGGGCCGGTCAGCCGGTGAAGGCGTACCCGGCCCTGGTCGACGACGGCGACACGGTCTCCGTGCGCCTCTTCGACACGGAGGTGGAGCAGGCGCAGGCCATGTGGAAGGGCACCCGTCGGCTGATCCTGCGCAACATCCCGGTCAACCCGGCGAAGTTCGCGTCCGAGAAGCTGACGAACGCGCAGAAGCTGGCCCTGTCCGCCAACCCGCACGGCTCGATCCAGGGCCTGTTCGACGACTGCGCGATGGCCGCCGCCGACAAGCTCATCGGGGATTTCGGCGGCCCGGCGTGGGACGAGGAGTCGTACCGCAAGCTGTACGACAAGGTGCGCGCCGAGATCGTCGACACGACGGTGCGTACGGTGGGGCAGGTGCAGCAGGTCCTGGCCGCCTGGCAGGCCTGTGAGCGCCGCCTGAAGGCCGTACGCAGCCCCGCGCTGCTGCCGAATCTCCAGGACGTGCGGGGTCAGCTGGACGCCCTGGTGAAGCCCGGCTTCGTGACGGAGGCGGGCCTGCGCCGGATGCCGGACCTGATGCGCTATCTGGTGGCCGCCGACCGGCGTCTGCAGCAGATGCCGACGAACGTGCAACGGGACACCACGCGGATGCAGAAGGTCCACGAGATGCGGGACGAGTACGCCTGGCTGCTGGAGCAGCTGCCGCAGGGCCGGCCCGTCCCGTCCTCGGTGCTGGACATCCGCTGGATGATCGAGGAGCTCCGGGTCAGCTATTTCGCCCACGCGCTGGGCACGGCGTACCCCGTCTCCGACAAGCGGATCGTGAAGGCGATCGACGCGGCCGTGCCGTAACGGGAACAGCACGCAGGGTGAGTTCGACCAGGGGCCCACCCTCCTGTACAGTCTCTTCTCGCAGCGCAACGCACGAATGGCGCCGCGAAACCTGGTCCTGTGGAGCAGTTTGGAGTGCTCGCCACCCTGTCAAGGTGGAGGCCGCGGGTTCAAATCCCGTCAGGACCGCAGCGAAAGAGCCCGGATCTTCGGATCCGGGCTCTTCGCATTGCTCCCGGGTCTTCATGGCCCGCTCTCACCCGCGTCCCGGTCCACGGATCCCCGGCTCTTTCATGTGCCTGGCCTCAGCATCCGTCTCCGGTGCGATACACGCCGTCTTGACGGTCCCTCAATCCCTCGGTACCCCAGAACCAGGGCCGTTCTCCCTACGGCCTCCGGAGGTGGCGTATGGCGGCAGTGGCCAGGCACGAGACGCGGGCTCTGCTCCGCGCGCACCTGTCGGCCGCGTCGTCGTACCGGCACCTCACACGGCACTGCCCGATATGCCATCGCCTGCTGCGGCTGGCGATGGAGTCCGCACCGCGTGCCACCGGGACCGCGGCCCCGCCTCAGGAGGACGAGAGCCCGGCGCCGGCATGACCCACCTGCGGCCCCAACACCCGTGCCTACGCGGGCTGCTGGCAAGAGCGGCTTCTCTACCGCACCCCGGGCGGAGCTAACAAGCCGCTTGGTATGTGACGGGTGTCACCGCATGAGTTTCGGGAAGTGCGGTACTTACGCCCCACCTACAAAGGGTCAATTTAATATGTGCAATTGCACCCTGTCCGGGGTCTCACCCCCAGGGGATCCGACACCCCTCCCCAGGCTCCTACAAGGCCGCGCACAGCAGCCTCGGCAGACCCACCGCGGGCGCACAAAAAAGATCGCGCTGGACCCGGCGGAGTCCAGCGCGATCGACGACGCACCCTGTTGTATGCCTGGAGAGCTCTGAGTGGCTTGGGCGTGGGGCCTGTTGGGGCAGGACCCGCGTCGCTTGGAGCTGCGGTTCCGGGCGCCGCGGCCAGTGGGGGCCGACCGGTTTGCCCGGTTATTCAGTTGTTCAGGCCTCGCTGCGCTGCTGCGGGATACCCGCGAGCAGAGCGCGGACCTCAGCCTCGCGGTAACGCCGATGCCCGCCGAGCGTGCGGATCGACGTGAGCTTGCCGGCCTTCGCCCACCGCGTGACCGTCTTCGGGTCCACACGGAACATGGTGGCGACCTCAGCCGGGGTCAGCAGCGGCTCGGCATCAGGGGTGCGAGCGGTCATGAGCGGCCTCCTCGGGAGAACCGAACCTTCTCGGTTCTTTCCTCTAAATTCTGCACCTTGACCCGCGTTGCCCGAAATGGCGGACGCGAGTCGAGTCGGTTATAGGACGAACGGCTTGTCCTCGGCACTACAACTACACCATCTGTCCAGCCGCGTCGGCCAAACCGATGGAATTGCCCCTCCAGGTGTTCATCAGCGACGGAAGCCGATGGACCATGCCATAGCGGACAGTCACACCGCTGTGACGATCAGTCACAGGGTGATCAGGAAGTCACCAGACCCCCCCAAAGCGTGCAATGCTGAGATTCCGCCCATAGTGCAGCACCATAGGACGGAAGGAGCCCTCCCCGGACTCCTTGTCCTATTTTGGCATGAGGAGGGGCAAGGGACGCAAGAGCCTCGTACGTGTACTCCGTCACGCTTGGCCTACTTGAGAGATCTGCCCGGATCGGGTCCTACGTCCCTTGTTGACGAAGCCTCAGGAAGAACACGGCCCGCTTCAGGAACTCGGTGCGAGGACGAAACCCCAAATCGGGCGGTTCGTCAAACGTCAGTTCGTGACCGAATGCGAGCGGTGTGTACGGACATCAAGGTCAGGGGTCAGTTGGCCGACCGCAGATCCCGTACGGAACGCCAGCGCTCCACGAGCCGGGCGTACGCCTTCCCCGCGGCCTCCCCGTCGCCCCTGCGCAGCGCGGCGATCCCCTCGGCCACGTCCGCGGCCGAATGATCGTCCTCCAGCGCCCCGGCGGGCACCGCGTGCACCAGGCCGCCGTAGTCCAGTTCCACGAGCGAACGCGGGTGGAACTCCTCCAGCCAGCGTCCGACGTCCGTCAGCCCGTCGATCAGCGGCCCTTCGTCCATGGCCTCCCGCAGGGCACGCAGGCCCCGGGCCACCCGCCGGCGGGCCTGGACCATGGGGGTGCGGTAGCGCAGCACGGGCGGGCTGTCGGCCGACGCCCCCTTGTCGTACTCGCGCTCATCGTCGGAGACCAGCACGAACCAGTTGATCGGCACCTGCCAGGTGGCCGTACGGATCCACGGCCGGGCGTCCGGGTTGATCGCCAGCCAGCGCTCGTAGTCCTGGGCCGCCTGGCGCCGCAGGACGGGCGGCAGGACCGTGTCCATGACCGGCCGGGGCAACTCCTCGGACAGCTCCTCCAGGGCCAGCCAGCCGCGCAGCCGGGTGCGCCAGGGGCAGACGCAGACCACGCCGTCGACCTCCAGCACGAAGGCGTCCTCGCTCTCGTGCACCGGCACCGGGACCGGCGGGGTGGGCGCCAAGTCGGTCAGGGCACGGCGGAGTTCGTCCTGGTACGAGGGGCGGTCCGTGCGACGGGCGTAGCGGGCCCACTGGCTGCGCTCCGGCTCGGGGAAGGCGGCCAGCGGTTCGTACACGCGCAGATAGGTCGCGTAGGGGACGATCACCGAGGTCACCTTGGGCACGCCTGCTCCCTCCCCCGCGCTCCGCCGCGAAAACCTGCCGGACCCGCTCACGATCGCGCGGGAAATCTATGCAAATCGTCGCACGGGTGTACTCCGGTCGGAGGGGATCCTGTGCACGGTGCGGCCGGCGGGGCCACCAGGCTCTAATCTCATGCTCAACAGTCCCCGCCACCCGTACGGGGCCTGCTCTCCACCCGCCGCAACTTACTCAGGAGTCACCACAGTGACCGACGTAACCGGCGCACCTGCTGATGTACTGCACACCCTGTTCCACTCGGACCAGGGCGGACATGAGCAAGTCGTGCTCTGCCAGGACCGCGCGAGCGGCCTCAAGGCCGTCATCGCCCTCCACTCCACCGCCCTGGGCCCCGCGCTCGGCGGTACGCGCTTCTACCCGTACGCGACCGAGGCCGAAGCCGTCGCCGACGCGCTGAACCTCGCCCGCGGGATGTCGTACAAGAACGCCATGGCCGGTCTGGACCACGGCGGCGGCAAGGCCGTGATCATCGGCGACCCGGACACGGTCAAGAGCGAGGAGCTGCTCCTCGCCTACGGCCGGTTCGTCGCGTCGCTGGGCGGCCGCTACGTGACCGCCTGCGACGTCGGCACGTACGTCGCCGACATGGACGTGGTGGCCCGCGAGTGCCGCTGGACGACCGGCCGCTCCCCCGAGAACGGCGGCGCCGGGGACTCCTCCGTCCTCACCGCCTACGGCGTCTACCAGGGCATGCGCGCCTCCGCACAGCACGTGTGGGGGGACCCCTCGCTGCGGGGCAAGCGCGTCGGCATCGCCGGTGTGGGCAAGGTCGGCCACCACCTGGTCGAGCACCTGCGGGCGGAGGGCGCCGAGGTCGTCATCACCGATGTGCGCGAGGAGGCCGTGGGCCGGATCCTCGCGGCGCACCCGACGGGCGTGACGGCCGTCGCCGACACCGCGACCCTGATCCGCGCCGAGGGCCTCGACATCTACGCCCCCTGCGCGCTCGGCGGGGCCCTGAACGACGACACCGTGCCGGCGCTCACCGCCAAGGTGGTCTGCGGCGCCGCCAACAACCAGCTCGCCCACCCGGGCGTGGAGAAGGACCTCGCCGACCGCGGGATCCTCTACGCGCCGGACTACGTGGTGAACGCGGGCGGGGTCATCCAGGTCGCCGACGAGCTGCACGGCTTCGACTTCGACCGGTGCAAGGCGAAGGCGTCGAAGATCTTCGACACCACGCTGGCCATATTCGCACGTGCGAAGGAGGACGGCATTCCGCCGGCCGCGGCGGCCGACCGGATCGCCGAGCAGCGGATGCACGACGCGGCCCTGGCCCGCCGGGCCCGGTGATCCCGGGCCGGCCCCGGCGTCTCGCACGTTTGACCGGTACCCGTCGGTGGGCAGTTAGAGAGAACTCTCACTTCTACCGGCGGGTCGACCGTCGATAAGTGGTTAAAATCGCGGTTGACCAGCGAGGACGGGGCGCCTCGAAGGTCCTGGGCGCGGGCACGTCATGCGGGCGACGTACCGTATGGGCGCGGGCTCAGGTACCGTGGAAGCCCTACGGACACGGTCTCTCTGCGGAGAGTCCGTGCCGGACCATGAACGCGTGTCAAGACTCTGGGGCCGTCGAGCCCCGTCGTTGAGGGGGTCGAGCCATGGGGCGCGGCCGGGCCAAGGCCAAGCAGACGAAGGTCGCCCGCCAGCTGAAGTACAACAGCGGTGGGACTGACCTCTCACGCCTGGCCGAGGAGCTGGGTGCATCGCCTTCGAATCCGCAGCCGCCTAACGGCGAGCCGTTCGAAGACGATGAGGACGACGACCTGTACGCACGGTACGCCGACCTCTACGAGGACGACGACGACGAGGACGGCCAGTCTTCGCAGCATCGTCGCGGCGCTTGACCCTGCACTGACGCACTCACCCGGTCGGTGGCCGAAGGTCACCGACCGGGTTCTGTGCTGCCCGCAGGGTCATGAACCCGTGGCTCAGCTCGCGTAGTCACCGATCAGGGCGGCACCGGTGGTGTGCTCGCCCCGGTCCGTGATCTCTCCGGCCACCCAGGCGTCCACGCCGCGGTCGGCGAGGGTGGCGAGGGCCACCTCCACGGACTCCTGGGGCACGATCGCGATCATGCCGACGCCCATGTTCAGGGTCTTCTCGAGCTCCAGGCGTTCGACGCTGCCGGTGCGGCCGACGAGGTCGAAGATCGGGGCCGGGGTCCAGGTGGAGCGGTCCACGATCGCGTGCAGCTCGTCCGGGATGACCCGGGCGAGGTTCGCCGCGAGTCCGCCGCCGGTGATGTGGCTGAAGGCGTGCACCTCGGTGGTGCGCATCAGGGCCAGGCAGTCCAGCGAGTAGATCTTCGTCGGCTCCAGCAGCTCCTCGCCGAGGGTGCGGCCGAGCTCCTCCACGTGCGCGTCCAGGGCCAGACCGGCCTGGTTGAGCAGGACATGGCGGACGAGCGAGTACCCGTTCGAGTGAAGCCCGGAGGACGCCATGGCGATCACCGCGTCGCCCGTCCGGATGCGATCGGCGCCGAGCAGCCGGTCGGCCTCCACGACGCCCGTACCGGCACCGGCGACGTCGAAGTCGTCCTCGCCCAGCAGGCCCGGGTGCTCGGCCGTCTCGCCGCCGACCAGGGCGCAGCCGGCCAGCACACAGCCTTCGGCGATGCCCTTGACGATGGCGGCGACCCGCTCGGGGTGGACCTTGCCGACGCAGATGTAGTCGGTCATGAACAGCGGCTCGGCGCCGCAGACCACGATGTCGTCCATGACCATGGCGACCAGGTCGTGGCCGATGGAGTCGTAGACGCCCAGCTGGCGGGCGATGTCGACCTTGGTGCCGACGCCGTCCGTGGCGGATGCGAGCAGGGGCCGCTCGTAGTTCTTCAGGGCGGAGGCGTCGAAGAGACCGGCGAAGCCGCCGAGGCCGCCGAGGACCTCGGGGCGCTGGGCCTTCTTCACCCACTCCTTCATCAGTTCGACGGCGCGGTCGCCCGCTTCGATGTCGACGCCCGCGGCTGCGTAGCTGGCACCAGTTGTGTCAGGCATGACGATGAAACCTTCGTGTCGTACGGCAGGTGTTACGGGCCGTCTACGGACGGCGGATCGCGTCGGCGGCGGCCGTGGCGGCCGGGCCGGCGGCCAGCTCCGTTTCCAGCAGCTGCTTGCCGAGCAGCTCGGGGTCCGGGAGCTCCATCGGGTACTCGCCGTCGAAGCAGGCGCGGCACAGGTTCGGCTTGGCGATGGTGGTCGCCTCGATCATGCCGTCGATGGAGATGTAGGCCAGGGAGTCGGCGCCCAGGGACGTGCCGATCTCGTCGATCGTCATGCCGTTGGCGATGAGCTCGGCGCGGGTCGCGAAGTCGATGCCGAAGAAGCAGGGCCACTTCACGGGCGGCGAGGAGATCCGGATGTGGACCTCGGCGGCGCCCGCCTCGCGCAGCATGCGGACCAGGGCCCGCTGGGTGTTGCCGCGCACGATCGAGTCGTCGACGACGACCAGGCGCTTGCCCTTGATGACTTCCTTCAGCGGGTTCAGCTTCAGACGGATGCCCAGCTGGCGGATGGTCTGCGAGGGCTGGATGAAGGTGCGCCCGACGTAGGCGTTCTTCACCAGGCCGTTGCCGAAGGGGATGCCGGAGGCCTCCGCATAGCCGATGGCGGCGGGGGTGCCGGACTCCGGCGTCGCTATCACCAGGTCGGCCTCGACCGGGGCCTCCTTCGCCAGCTTGCGGCCCATCTCCACGCGGGAGAGGTAGACGTTCCGGCCGGCGATGTCGGTGTCGGGGCGGGCCAGGTACACGTACTCGAAGACACAGCCCTTGGGCTTCGCGTCCGCGAATCGGGAGGTCCTGAGGCCGTTCTCGTCGATGGCGACGAACTCGCCCGGCTCGATCTCGCGGACGTAGCTGGCGCCGCAGATGTCGAGGGCGGCGGACTCGGAGGCGACGACCCAGCCGCGCTCCAGCCGGCCGAGGACCAGCGGGCGGATGCCCTGCGGGTCGCGGGCCGCGTACAGGGTGTGCTCGTCCATGAAGACGAGCGAGAAGGCGCCTCTGACCTGCGGGAGGACCGTGTGTGCGGCCTCCTCGATGGTCAGCGGCTTGCCGTCCTCGTCGACCTGGGCCGCGAGGAGCGCGGTGAGCAGGTCGGTGTCGTTGGTCGCCGCGACGCGCGGGGTGCGGCCGCCTTCCTGCTTGGGAAGGTCGGCGACCATCTCGGCGAGCTGGGCCGTGTTGACGAGATTGCCGTTGTGGCCGAGCGCGATGGATCCGTGTCCGGTCGCGCGGAAGGTCGGCTGGGCGTTCTCCCAGACGGAGGCACCGGTGGTCGAATAGCGGGCGTGTCCGACCGCGATGTGACCCTGGAGCGAACCGAGGGAGGTCTCGTCGAAGACCTGGGAAACCAGGCCCATGTCCTTGAAGACGAGGATCTGTGAGCCGTTGCTGACCGCGATTCCCGCGGATTCCTGGCCTCGATGCTGGAGGGCGTAGAGCCCGAAGTACGTGAGCTTGGCGACCTCTTCGCCCGGAGCCCAGACACCGAAGACGCCACAAGCGTCCTGGGGGCCCTTCTCACCGGGGAGCAGGTCGTGGTTGAGTCGTCCGTCACCACGTGGCACGCCACCGAGTGTAGGCGAGGTCGACCACTGGTCCGAATTGGGGATACCGGACTTTCCGGTGGATCACCGCTCGGCGACCGCTCGCACACTCGTACCGTTTTCGCTGGTCAGCGTGAGAGTTTGGTGATCGACTGCGTACGTCAGCCTTCCGTCGAAAAGACGCAGCAGCTTCTTCTCGTCGTCCATGAGTGAGTCTTCGCACATCATTCGGGTCGTGGCGGGAGGGCCGAGGGTGATATTGCCGTCGCTGACCGTGGCCTCGGCGTTCACCTTGTTGCAGCCGAGGCTGCCGGTGACGGTGCCCTTCTTCTCGTCGAAGGTGAGGTGGGCCCGGCCGTCCGCGTCCGGGGTCGTGACGGTCCACTTGGTGCCGGCCAGCGGGGCGTCCTTCGCCTCGCTCAGGCGGACGGTGTCGCCCCGTTCGGTGGTGAGGGTGAGACGGTCGTCGTCCACCGTCGCCGTCAGCTCCTGGCCGGAGAGGGCGCGCGCGAGGGTCGTCTCGAACTCCATGGGCTTGTTCTCGCAGGCCATCTCGGTGGCCCTGGTCTTGCCGAGCCGGACGCGGTCGCCGTCGACGGTGGCCTCGGCGCTGAAGTTGTTGCAGCCGAGGCTGCCCTCGGCGCGGCCCTTGTCGATGGTCACGTGGGCACCGGTGGGGGCCTTCTGCGTCCTGCCGTCCGCGGTGACGCTGTCCACGCTCCACCGCACGCCGGTGACCGGCTTGCCGGCGCCGACCGAGCCGCTGCCGCCGTCCGCCTTCTCGCTGCCGCAGGCCGCCATGAGCGGGACGAGCATGGCGGCGGCCGTCAGGGTGATGCGCTGCTTCTGCCTGTCCATGCCACTTCGACGGGGGACCCGGGGGGATCGGTTCCCCTTAGCGCAGCAGGGGCAGGCAGCCCGACAGGTCGGCCCGCTCCCCGCTGGCGCTGACCTTGGCGTCCTGGAGTGCCGACGCCCATGTGACCCGTCCGGTCGCCAGTCGGATCCAGGTCAGCGGGTCCGTCTCCACGACGTTGGGCGGGGTCCCCCGGGTGTGCCGCGGTCCCTCCAGGCACTGCACCACCGCGTACGGCGGCACCCGCACCTCCGTCGATCCGCCGGGCGCCTTCGCGGCGAGCGCGTCGGCCAGGAGCCGGGTGCAGGCCGCGAGGGCCTGACGGTCGTAGGGGATGCCCAGGCCGGGGACGGCGGCGTTGAGGTCGTCGGTGTGGACGACGAGTTCGACGGTGCGCGTGACGAGGTAGTCGGCCAGGGTCAGGGCGCCGGCGCTGGTGGCGAGGAGCCGGGTGCCGGGGTGGGCGTCGAGGCCGGCGGTGAAGCGCTCCTCGGTGGCCGCGAGGTGGGCGGGCAGATCCGGGTGGGCCGCCGCCAGTTCGCGGGCGTGGGCGGCGATGTCCGGTGCGTCGGCCGCGATCGCGGAGGGCCAGTCGAGGAGTGTGCCGTCCTGTTTGGCCGGTTCCGGCAGTCCGGTCAGCCGGGACACCGCCCCGAGGCTCATCCCGACATGGGCCGTCAGGTCCCGTACGGTCCAGTCGCCCAGCCGGGTGGGCAGGGCGAACTGCTCGGGGGTGAGGCCGGCGACGGCGTCCCGTACGTGCCCGAACTGTGCGAGCACCGCCGCGCGGATCTTGACGGGGTCGTAGCTGCGGGTGCGCTTCTTGGCCGGTGGCATGGGCGTCAGCCTAGGTGCGGGCGGTGACAGGCGGAGCCGCCTCGAAGACCTCCCCGTTCCGGGGTACCCCGATGCCCCGCCAGGTGAAGGGGACGCCCCGGGCCGCGTCCGGGTCGGGGCCGTCCATCAGCTGGAAGTGCAGGTGCGGCTCGGAGGAGTTGCCGGAGTTCCCGCAGCGGGCGACGACCTGCCCGGCCCGCACCCGGTCGCCCTCGCGGACGGTGAGGGAATCGCGCCGGAGATGGGCGTAGGCGGCGTAGGTGCCGTCGCCGAGGTCGAGGACGAGGTGGTTGCCGAGGAGGCGGTGGACCCCCGACATCTCGCGTATCGAGCCCTCGACGAGCATCAGGTACAGCAGGCCCGGCAGGGAGGTGCGGCTGAGGTGATCGCGCTGCCCGTCGGCGACCCGTACGACCGTGGCGTCGGCGACCGCGAGGACGGGGGCGCCGAACGCCGGGAAGTCCCGGGGCCGGCGGGCGAGCGGCCGGAACCAGCCGAAGGACGGGCGGGCGCCCGGCTCGGGCTCGGCGAGGACGTCGATGGCGTACGTCTGCCCGTGGGCGTGCACACCGTGGCTCGGGGTGCGGTCGGCCGGACTGTTCAGCGCGGACCAGCGCCCGGTGACGGGCACGGCGACCTCGAGGGGCTCACGGGCGACGCCGGGGTCGTCCGGTGTACCGCCCCAGCGGTTGGTGACGGTGACCACGACGTAGGCCAGGACCAGGGGCAGGAAGTCCCACCACACCGCGTAGTCCCAGCCGGTCAGGACATGGACGATCACCATGCCGACGAAGGTCAGGTGAAGCCCTCGGAAGACCGTCGTGCCGAGCTTGCGTGCGGACATGTCCGTCCCCCTCGTTCCGTCGCTGTCACGGGCGGGTGGTCGCCAGGGCCACCAGCAGCGGTACGACCCGGGCCGGTGGCACCTCGTGGCGGCCGCGGCCGGTCGTGTGGAGCCAGCCCGTGGCGATGAGCTGGCGCAGGTGGTGGTAGATCTGGCCGGTCGTGCCGACCTCGTCCATCTCGGCGAGTTCGGCGGCGGTGCGCCGGCCGCCGAGGATCTCGCGCAGCAGCCGGAGACGGACCGGGTGGCCGAGGGCCGCGAACGACTCGGCGCCCGTCGTCCAGTCGCCCTCCAGCAGGTCCTCCGTGAGGACGGTCATCTGCCAGGAGTACTCCTCTCCCGTCGGCAGGCCCACGGAGCCCGTGTAGAGGACACCGCCGTCGGCCGCTTCCGCCTCGGACAGCTGCTCCTGCAACCCGTTCAGCGCCCAGAAGTCGCCCCCGACGACGCGCGGGCCGGTGCTTCGGGTGCCCTCAAGGGCCGCCAGACGGCGTTCGAGCTCTGCGACGCGTTGTTCCAGGTCCACGTCTCAGAGATTACGGAACTACGTAATTACGCACAAGGGTGAGGGCGCAACCTCCGTCCGGACACGGCGAAGCCCCCGCCCGGTGGACCGGGCGGGGGCTTGCCTGCGGTTGCCTACTTCAGCAGGGCCGGGATCGTGCCCTCGTGTGCCTCACGCAGCTCGGACAGGGGCAGGGCGAACTCGCCCTGTACGTCCACGGTGTCGCCGTCGACGACGCCGATGCGGGTGGCCGGCAGGCCCCGCGCACCGCACATGTCGTTGAAGCGGACCTCTTCCGAGCGCGGTACGGCCACGACCGCGCGGCCCGCCGACTCGGAGAAGAGGAAGGTGAAGGCGTCCAGACCGTCCGGGACGATCAGACGGGCGCCCTTCTCCCCGAGCAGGGCCGACTCGACGACCGCCTGGATCAGGCCGCCGTCGGACAGGTCGTGCGCGGAGTCGATCATGCCGTCGCGGGACGCGGAGATCAGGATCTCGGCCAGCAGCCGCTCCCGCTCCAGGTCGACCTTGGGCGGCAGACCGCCGAGGTGGTCGTGGACGACCTGCGACCAGGCCGAGCCGCCGAACTCCTCACGCGTGTCGCCCAGGAGGTAGAGCAGCTGGCCCTCCTCCTGGAAGGCGACCGGGGTGCGGCGGGCCACGTCGTCGATGACGCCCAGGACCGCGACGACCGGGGTCGGATGGATGGCCGCCTCGCCCGTCTGGTTGTAGAGGGAGACGTTGCCGCCCGTGACCGGCGTGCCGAGCTGCAGGCAGGCGTCCGCCAGACCGCGCACGGCCTCCGCGAACTGCCACATCACCGCCGGGTCCTCGGGCGAGCCGAAGTTCAGGCAGTCGGAGACGGCGAGCGGCTTGGCACCGGTGGTGGCGACGTTGCGGTACGCCTCCGCCAGGGCCAGCTGGGCGCCGTGGTACGGGTCGAGCTTGGCGTACCGGCCGTTGCCGTCCGTGGCGATGGCCACGCCGAGGCCGGTCTCCTCGTCGATCCGGATCATGCCGGAGTCCTCGGGCTGGGCGAGGACGGTGTTGCCCTGCACGAAGTGGTCGTACTGGCTGGTGATCCAGGACTTGGAGGCCTGGTTCGGGGAGGCGACCAGCTTCAGGACCTGGTCCCTCAGCTCCTCGGAGGTCACCGGGCGCGGCAGCTTGTTCGCGTCGTCCGCCTGGAGGGTGTCCTGCCAGTCGGGGCGGGCGTACGGGCGCTCGTAGACCGGGCCCTCGTGCGCGACCGTGCGCGGGTCGACGTCGACGATCTTGCCGCCGTGCCAGTAGATCTCCAGGCGGTCGCCGTCGGTCACCTCACCGATGACGGTGGCGATGACGTCCCACTTCTCGCAGATCTCCAGGAAGCGGTCGACCTTCTCGGGCTCGACGACCGCGCACATGCGCTCCTGCGACTCGCTCATGAGGATCTCCTCTGGCGAGAGCGTGGAGTCGCGCAGCGGGACGTCGTCCAGGGTGACGCGCATGCCGCCGGAGCCGTTGGAGGCCAGCTCGCTCGTGGCGCAGGACAGACCCGCGGCGCCGAGGTCCTGGATGCCGACGACCAGCTTCTCGGCGAAGGCCTCCAGGGTGCACTCGATGAGGAGCTTCTCCTGGAAGGGGTCGCCGACCTGCACGGCCGGGCGCTTCGAGGGCTTGGCGTCGTCGAAGGTCTCGGAGGCCAGGATCGAGGCGCCGCCGATGCCGTCGCCGCCGGTGCGGGCCCCGTACAGAATGACCTTGTTGCCCGCGCCGGACGCCTTGGCGAGGTGGATGTCCTCGTGTCGCATGACGCCGATGGCACCGGCGTTCACCAGCGGGTTGCCCTGGTAGCAGGCGTCGAAGACGACCTCGCCGCCGATGTTGGGCAGGCCCAGGCAGTTGCCGTAGCCGCCGATGCCCGCGACGACACCCGGCAGCACGCGCTTGGTGTCGGGGTGGTCGGCCGCGCCGAAACGCAGCGGGTCGACGACCGCGACCGGGCGGGCGCCCATCGCGATGATGTCGCGGACGATGCCGCCGACGCCGGTGGCCGCGCCCTGGTAGGGCTCGACGTACGACGGGTGGTTGTGCGACTCGACCTTGAAGGTGACCGCGTAGCCCTGGCCGACGTCGACGACACCGGCGTTCTCACCGATGCCGACGAGCATCGCGTCGGACTCGGGGGCCTTCTCACCGAACTGGCGCAGGTGGACCTTGCTGCTCTTGTACGAGCAGTGCTCCGACCACATCACCGAGTACATGGCGAGCTCGGCCCCGGTGGGCCGGCGGCCGAGGATCTCCACGACCCGCTCGTACTCGTCCTTCTTCAGGCCCAGTTCGGCCCAGGGCAGCTCGACGTCGGGGGTCGCGGCCGCGTGCTCGACCGTGTCCAGAGGCGTCCGGCTCATGCGTTGACCAGCTTCTTGAGGATCGAGGTGAAGAACGGGAGGCCGTCGGTGCGGCCGGTGCCGATCAGCGGCTCGACGGCGTGCTCGGGGTGCGGCATGAGGCCGACCACGTTGCCGGCCTCGTTGGTGACGCCGGCGATGTCGCGCTGCGAGCCGTTGGGGTTGAAGTCGAGGTACCGGAAGGCCACCCGGCCCTCGGCCTCCAGCTTGTCGAGCGTGTACGCGTCGGCGACGTACTGCCCGTCGTTGTTCTTCAGCGGGATGTGGATCTCCTGGCCGGCCGAGTAGTCGGTGGTCCAGGCGGTCCGGGCGTTCTCCACCCGCAGCTTCTGGTCGCGGCAGATGAAGTGCAGGTGGTCGTTGCGCAGCATCGTGCCGGGCAGCAGGTGGGCCTCGGTGAGGATCTGGAAGCCGTTGCAGATGCCGAGCACCGGCAGACCGGCCTTCGCCTGCTCCAGCAGGGGCTCCATCACCGGCGAGAAGCGGGCGATGGCCCCGGCGCGCAGATAGTCGCCGTAGGAGAAACCACCGCACAGCACCACGGCGTCGACCTGCTTGAGGTCCTTGTCCTTGTGCCACAGGGCGACCGGCTCGGCGCCCGCGACGCGGATCGCGCGCCGGGTGTCACGGTCGTCCAGGCTGCCGGGAAAAGTGACGACGCCAATACGAGCGGTCACTTCGCGGCCTCCGCGACTTCCTCGACCCGGATCGTGAAGTCCTCGATCACGGTGTTCGCGAGGAAGGACTCCGCAAGATCATGAATGCGGGCGAGGGCGGCCTCGTCGACCGGCCCGTCAACTTCCAGTTCGAAACGCTTTCCCTGGCGGACGTCCGAGATCCCGTCGAAACCCAGCCGCGGCAGTGCGCGCTGCACCGCCTGGCCCTGGGGGTCGAGGATCTCCGGCTTGAGCATGACGTCGACTACGACGCGTGCCACTGGCACTCCCGGTGTGTGGTGCTGAGCAGGTTCCTTCAGACTACCCGCACAAAATTTCTACGCGCGTTGACTTGTAGGAAACTACGTGACCGTCATCACGATCCCGCATCGACGGACCCACACACGAAATTTTCGGGAAAGATTCCGGATCGACACCCGGCACCTATTGCCTTCTGACACGCGGAAGGATTTAGTCGGGCTTCACAATGTATTGCCAGGCACTGTACAAATGAATTGGCAAAGTGCCGCATGAAGGGACCGATATTCGTGGCGCAGAAGGTCGTGGTCACTCTCTTTGACGACATCGACGGCTCGGAAGCGGCGGAAACGATCGCCTTCGGACTGGACGGCAAGTCGTACGAGATCGACCTGAGCGAAGGCAACGCCGGAGAGCTGCGGAAGGCACTCGAGCCCTACGTGGAGGCCGGCCGCAAGCGGTCCCGCTCGGGCAAGGCGTACCGGCAGACGGAGGTCGCCCCCGACCCGTCGGCCGTGCGCGCCTGGGCGCAGGCCAACAAGATGGAGGTCCCCGCACGCGGGCGCATCCCCAAGAAGGTCTACGAGGCGTTCACCGCGGCCCAGTGACGCCCCGTCGGGCCCGGACCGGTGCCGGTCACCCGCCCCTCGCGGCAGCCGACTTGCGCAGCACCCCTGCTGATCAGCTAGAGTCTGGAGCACGCCGAGGGGCGAGGCCGAAAGGCCCAGCTCACGGAAACATGCGGGTGTAGTTCAGTAGTAGAACATCCCCCTTCCAGGGGGAAGGCGCAGTGTGCGATTCCTGTCACCCGCTCTGCATCGCCGTACCGGCCACCACGGTGGATCAGGTAGGCTGGTGCCCGCACCGGTCAGTGAAAGCTGATCGGGAGCAAATGCGGACGTAGCTCAGTTGGTAGAGCGCAACCTTGCCAAGGTTGAGGTCGCGAGTTCGAACCTCGTCGTCCGCTCGGGAAAGAAGCCCCGGTCCATCAGGACCGGGGCTTCTTCGTGCGCGCTCCCCGCCTCTGACATTTGTCATGCCGAGTGATGACAGCGCGCACTGCCTCCGGTCCCGCCCGGCCGGGACGCTTGACGCATGGAAACCAGCGGACACGAACACGTGATTGAGGTCACCGACCTGCGACGTGTGTACGGGGGCGGGTTCGAGGCGGTACGCGGAATCAGTTTTTCCGTCCGGCGCGGGGAGATCTTCGCGCTGCTCGGCACCAACGGCGCGGGCAAGACCTCGACCGTCGAACTCCTGGAGGGACTCGCGCAGCCCGCCGGCGGACTGGTACGGGTCCTCGGACACGACCCCTACGCCGACCGGGCCGCCGTGCGGCCCCGCACCGGCGTGATGCTCCAGGAAGGCGGCTTCCCCTCCGAGCTCACCGTCGCCGAGACCGCCCGGATGTGGGCGGGATGCGTGAGCGGGGCCCGGCCGCCGGCGGAGGTATTGGCGCTGGTCGGCCTGGAATCCAAGGCCGGCACGCGGGTCAAACAGCTGTCCGGCGGCCAGCGGCGCCGCCTCGACCTGGCGCTCGCCCTGCTCGGCGACCCCGAGGTGCTCTTCCTCGACGAGCCGTCCACCGGGCTGGACGCCGAAGGCCGCAGGGCCACCTGGGAGTTGGTGAGCGCGCTGCGCGACGGCGGGACGACCGTGCTGCTGACCACGCACTACCTGGAAGAGGCCGAGATCCTCGCCGACCGGCTCGCGATCATGCACGAGGGCCGGATCGCGACCACCGGTACCCCGGCCGAGGTGACGGCCGCCGAGCCGTCCCGGATCTCCTTCGAACTGCCCGACGGCTACTTCGTCGGCGACCTCCCGCCGCTCGGCGAACTGGGCGTCACCGGCCACGAGACCGACGGCCGGATCGTCCGGCTGCGCACCCATGAACTGCAGCGGTCGGCGACCGGCCTGCTGATGTGGGCCGCGCAGGCCGGGGTCGAGCTGCGCCGCCTGGACGTGCGCTCGGCCTCGTTGGAGGAGGCGTTCCTCAACATCGCCAAGAGCGTCTCCGCGGAGCGGGCCGACGGCGTGACGACGAAGGAGTACGCGGCATGAGCGCCATCCGCACGACGCCCCGCCCGGCAGCGGCGGCGACGACCCCGTTGAGCCGGATGACCGCACTCGCCCGCGCCGAACTGACGCTCCTGGGGCGGACCCGGGGCGCGCTCGTCGCCGCGTTGTTCGTACCGCTGGTGATGCCGGTCAGCGTGCGGTCGGCGGCGGAGGAGATGGACCTCGCCGGGGCGGGGCTGAGCACCGGCACGCTGGTGCTGCCCGCCGCGGTCGGCTTCTCCCTGCTGTTCGCCGTCTACTCGGTGCTCGTCGGCGTGTTCGTCGTCCGGCGTGAGGAGCTCGTCCTCAAGCGGCTGCGCACCGGCGAGCTGACGGACGTCGAGATCCTGGCCGGTTCCTCACTGCCGGCCGCCCTCACCGGGCTGGCCCAGTGCCTGCTGCTGACGGCGGGCTGCGTCGCACTGCTGGACCTGTCCGCGCCGTCGGCACCCCATCTGGTGGTGCTCGGCCTGCTGTTGGGGCTCGTGATGTGCTCCGCGCTCGCCGCGGCCACCGCGAGTTTCACCCGGACCGGCGAGAGCGCCCAGGCCACGCCCATGCCGCTGCTGCTGGTCTCGATGATCGGCTCCGGCATGTTCTGGCCGCTGGAGCTCATGCCGGAACGCCTGGCGTCCGTCTGCGAGCTGCTGCCCCTGACGCCGGTCGTCACACTGGTGCGCGGGGGCTGGACCGGAGACCTTTCCGCGTACGAGGCACTGGGCGCGCTCGCGACCGCCGTGGCCTGGATCCTCATCGCGGTGTTTGCTGTACGGCGGTGGTTCCGCTGGGAACCGCGCCGCTGACCGAGGGGGAGTGACGGGCCGATGCGCATGCCGGGCAGGTGGTGGCGGCACAAGAGCACGCCGGAGAAGGTCGAGACGTACACACGGTGGTCGTTCCACTTCTTCGCGGTGATGGAGTTCTTCTCCGTCGGGCTCACGTCAGTGGCCCCGCTCGGGGCGCGCCTCGGCGGTGCCGTCATGCTGGTGGTCGCCGTGCACGCCGCCCTCTGCTTCGTGACCGTGTCACGGGCGGTCGACTGGACGCGCGGGCGCAGGCCGCAGCCCACCGGACTGATGTGGACGCTGGGCGCCGTCACCGCCGCGATCGCCGCCGCCGCGCTCGCCCTCGCCGAGCACGGACCCCGCCGCGAGGAGGTCGACACCGCCGCCGGTGGGGTCTTCGGGGTGATCCTGATCTTCGGTCCGGGCATCATCGCGCTCGGCGTCCGCTCACGCCGGCGCGCGTTCGGCGTCTCGGGCGGTTTCGCGGCAGGCACCCTGGTGGTGGCCCTGGTCCTCGGCGCCCCCGCCCTCACCGCGCTCTTCACGGCGCTGATCGTGCTGATCGGCGGCATGTTCATCGCTTTCACGGCCGTCTTCTCGGTGTGGCTGCTGAACGCCGTCTACGAACTCGACGAGGCCCGCGAGACCCGGGCCCGGCTCGCCGTCGCCGAGGAGCGGCTGAGGTTCGGGCGGGATCTGCACGACGTCATGGGGCGCAACCTCGCCGTGATCGCCTTGAAGAGCGAGCTGGCCGTCCAGCTGGCCCAGCGGGGACGCCCCGAGGCCGTGTCGCAGATGGTCGAGGTGCAGCGGCTCGCGCAGGAGTCGCAGCGGGAGGTGCGGGAGGTCGTGCGCGGCTACCGGGAGGCCGACCTCGGCTCGGAACTCGCCGGGGCGCAAGGGGTGCTGGCGGCGGCCGGCATCGACTGCACGGTCGGCGGGGCGACGGCGGCCGGATTGCCGACTGCGGTGCAGTCCGCCCTGGGGTGGGTGGTGCGGGAGGCCGCGACGAACGTCCTGCGGCACGGGGACGCGCAGCGGTGCGAGGTGCGATTGCAGGTGCTGGAGGGGCGGGTGGTGTTGTCCGTGGAGAACGACGGGGTGAGCGAGGCGGGGACGGAGTCCAAGGCCGGCCCGGCCGGTTCGGGGCTCGCCGGGCTGCGGGAGCGGCTGGCGGTGATCGACGGGACGCTGGAGGCCGGGCCCGCGGGGCAAGGGCGGTTCCGGCTGACGGCGGAGATCCCGCTGCCGTCCCGGCCCGGCCCCTCCGGCGTCGTTCCGGCCGCCGTCGCCGCGCGTGCGGTGAGCGAGGTCACGCCATGACGGCCGTGGAGCCCGTGCGGCTGCTGCTCGCCGACGACGAGCACCTCATCCGAGGGGCGCTGGCCGCCCTGCTGTCGCTGGAGGACGACCTCGTCGTCGTCGCCGAGGCCGCCACCGGCCCCGAGGCGCTGGCCATGGCCCGGGCCCACAAGCCCGACGTCGCCGTGCTGGATCTCCAGATGCCCGGGGCCGACGGTGTGAAGGTCGCCACATCCCTGCGGGCCGAACTCGCTGGCTGCAAGGTGCTCATCGTCACCAGCCACGGGCGGCCCGGCCATCTGAAGCGGGCCCTGGCGGCGGGGGTGCGGGGGTTCGTGCCGAAGACCGTGAGCGCGCAACGGCTGGCGGAGCTCATCCGGACCGTGCACGCCGGGAACCGTTACGTCGACCCGGAGTTGGCCGCCGACGCGATCGCCGCCGGGGACTCGCCGCTGACCGCGCGGGAGGCCGAGGTGCTGGAACTCGCCGCGGACGGTGCGCCCGTCGCGGAGATCGCCGAGCGGGCCGCGCTGTCGCAGGGCACCGTGCGGAACTATCTGTCGTCGGCCGTGTCGAAGCTCGGTGCGGAGAACCGGCATGCCGCGGTACGGCTCGCGCGGGAGCGAGGTTGGGTATAGTGGTTCTCGCGCCACGGCGCATGCGAACGTAGCTCAGTTGGTAGAGCGCAACCTTGCCAAGGTTGAGGTCGCGAGTTCGAACCTCGTCGTTCGCTCCATCGAAGAAGCCCCCCGGTTCCGCCGGGGGGCTTCTTCGTGTCCTACGACCAGCTCGTGCCGGTCAGGCGCTCGTACGCCTCGACGTACTTGGCGCGGGTGGCGTCGACGACCTGCTGGGGCAGGGCGGGCGGGGGCTGCTCGCTCTTGCGGTCCCAGCCGGACTCCGGCGAGGTCAGCCAATCGCGGACGAACTGCTTGTCGTACGACGGCTGCGCCCGGCCCGGCTGCCACTGGTCGGCCGGCCAGAAACGGGAGGAGTCCGCGGTGAGGACCTCGTCCGCGAGGACCAGGTCGTCGCCGTCGAAGCCGAACTCGAACTTGGTGTCGGCGAGGATGATGCCCCGTTCCCGGGCGATGTCCCGGCCGCGGGAGTAGACCGCGAGGGTCGCCTGGCGCAGCCGGGCCGCCGTCTCCGCGCCGACCTGGCGGGCGACCTCCTCGTAGGAGACGTTCTCGTCGTGCTCGCCGACGGCGGCCTTGGTGGCCGGGGTGAAGATCGGGGCGGGCAGTTCGCTGCCGTCGGTCAGGCCCTCCGGCAGGGCGAGCCCGCAGACCGTGCGCGTCTCGTTGTACTCGGCGAGGCCCGAGCCGGTGAGGTAGCCGCGGGCCACGCACTCCACGGGGACCATCTGCAGCGACTTGCAGATCAGCGTGCGGCCCGCCCAGTCGGCGGGGGCGCCCTCGGGCAGATCCGTGCTCAGGACGTGGTTCGGGGCCAGGTCGGCGAGCCGCTCGAACCACCACAGGGAGAGCTGCGTGAGGATCCGGCCCTTGTCGGGGATCTCGGTCGGCAGCACCCAGTCGTAGGCGGACATGCGGTCGCTGGCGACCATCACGAGGTCGCCCGCCTCGTTCCGGTACAGCTCGCGCACCTTGCCGGTGTGCAGATGCACCAGGCCCGGAACCTGGATCGGCTCGGGCTTTTCGACGAATCCGGACACGGTTCCTCCCCGTGGTTCTGTCCAAGTGGCTCGATTCTCCCGTATACGAGCCCGATCCCGGACATGGGGTCAGTCGCGTTTGCAGATGCGGTCCAGCAGATTCGCCGTGGCGCGCTGGATACGCGTGTCGACGTGGCCGGGGCGGTCCAGGGCGGGGGACCAGGCGAACGTCCCTGCTGCGAAGACCCAGGCGCCGGAGGGAGCGCGGTACAGGGACGTCTCCTGGTGGCGCGCGACGCCCTCCTTGTCGGTGTACGGGGAGTGGGCGAGCAGGATCCGCTCCTCGTGCTCGGGCAGCGAGGTGCGCGGGAAGTAGCGGTCGGCTTCGCCCGCCACCAGGTTCTCGATCTCGTCGCCCTCGTGCGCCCCCGTGGCCTCCCACAGCCAGTGTCCGGCGTTGCGCACGATCAGCGGGTGCGGCTCGGGGACGGGCCCGGCGTACTGGATGCCCAGGAGCTGCTGTTCCGCCCGGTCGATCTCCCGCCACAGCACCGGCTTGCCCGGGCCCCGGCGCTTGCGGCAGGTCAGCAGCCGGTCGGGAACGCCGGAGGGGGACGGGCCGAGCTCCACCTGCCAGTACATGGAGTTGGCGGAGAGGAAGACCAGCGAGGTGCCGGCGTCGCGGCCGAGTTCCACCGTGGTGCGCATGGCGGCCGACCAGTACTCGTCGTGGCCCGGGAAGACCAGGCCGCGGTAGCGGGCGGGGTCGACGTGGCCCGCGTGCAGGTCACTGGCCGTGGCGTAGGCGACGTCGTAGCCGTAGCGCTCGGCCCAGCGGATGAAGTCGTAGGCGTGGCCGACGTGGAGCGGGAGGCCCGCGCCCGCGTAGGGGCGGTCGAACGACACCGTCGTGGCCGCCTCGGACTCGCCCAGGAGCCGGCCCTCGGCGTCCCACGCGTGGTAGAGGCTGGCGCCCGTGCGGCCGTCCTCCGGGTAGAGGTTGTACGCCTGCCAGGTGACGTCGGGCAGCACGAGCAGCAGGTCGGCGGGCTGGTCGTGGCGGACCGTGAACGGGACGTGGGAGCGGTAGCCGTCGGCGGTGGTGAGGACGGCGACGTACGCGCCGACGTTCCAGTACGAGGGGACCTGCAGGCGCCAGGACAGCCACCAGTGGTGGCAGGAGACCGTACGGTCGGCGGCGAGCGGCGCGGGCTGGACGATGCCGGACAGCCGCGGGCTGGTGGTGATCTTCGCGGCACCGTCACCGCCGTAATGGCCGATGCGGTAGATGTCGACGGCGAACTGCTGCGGCGGGTCCACCGTGATGTGGAAGTCGATGGCCTCACCGGGCGCCACCGCGCCGGTGGAGGTGAAGCCCTTGATCTGACGGTGCACGTCGTCGGCCGCGCGGGGGCCGCCCGACCGGCTGCCCCACTTCGACGGGTGGGGGGTGTCCTGGTCCACGTACCAGGGGACGACCTGGCCCGAGTCGTCGAAGTACGTCACGTTGCCGCGCAGCCACGGAACGGGGCCCTGTCCGAAGGGGTCCGTCACGGCGTGCGCCAGCGCCCCCGACTCCCAGCGGCGGATCTGCTCCGAGCCCATGGTCGTCTCCCCTCCCCATCGCCCCCGTGGTGGTGCCTGCCGGTGTGGTGATGCCTGCTGGTGTGGTGCGTGCGACGCGTTCACGCCTATGTGTTTGTCGTATGTCGCACGCGCTTGCCATGCACGCGAACGGTCCAAGCACATCACATAAAGCACGCGTTTCGTCACTGTTCGTTTTGAATTGGCCAGAACCGGAAGTGGGTGCTCCGGTGGGTCAGCCGAGGCGGACGGGCTTCTCCGGGCGTATGCCGAGCTGGGACAGCCAGATCCGCAGAGACGTGGCGTCGCCGTCCTCGATGAGCGACAGGACCATGGGGGCCAGATCGGCCGTGCGCTCGCCGTCGACGAGGAGGGTCGGGCCGTCCAGCCAGTCCAGGCCGGGCGTGGCACCGGCGGTGTCCATCGCGGCGCAGCAGACCATCGCGGTGAGGTGGTCCGCGAGCAGTTCCCTGGCGGTGCGCGGGGGCTGGAGGGGGAAGAGGGGGAGCGCCCGGTCGTCCCAGAGGGCCGCGGGATCCGGGGCGGGGGCCGCGGCGGTGGCGGGGGGCTGTGAGGCCGGTGAGGGGTTCGCCGGGGTGGGGGCGGCCTCCTCCCGGGCCAGTTCGGCGCTGAGCCGGGCCGCGAGCGTGGCGCTGGGGGCCGTCGTACCGGAGAGGTCCTCGTCGTCGAGGGCGTCCGGGGGGTCCGTGTCCGGTCCGGCAGCGGGCGGGGGCGCTGACGGGTGCGTCGGGGGGTGCGTCGCAGGGGCAGCGGCCGGGTGGTCCGCTGAGGCAGCGGCCGGGTGGTCCGCGGCGGCAGCGGCCGGGTGGTCCGCTGAGGGGCTGCCGGCTCCGGTGCGGGTCTTGGCCTCGGTCCGGTCCGCGGAGGTCGTGGCCGTGAGGTGGTCGAGGACGCGGGAGAGGGTCGGGGCGTCGGTGGCGGCGGTCGTGGGGCCCGGGGCGGGGCGGACGCCCATCGCGTCCAGGACGCGATGGAGGCGGGCCGCGTCCAGGCGCCACTTGCGGTCCACGACCTCTTCCGGATACTCGCTCCAGTCCACCGGCGACCAGTCGGGCCCGGGCCCGGCGGGGCCGCCGTGGAAGAGGCGGGCGGCGAGCAGGGACGCGGCTTCGTCGACCGCGCCGGGCTCCTCCAGCAGGTCGCAGGCCGGCCGCTCGCCCAGCCGGGACGCGAAACCCTCGGCCAGGCGGTCCCGCCGGGACAGCTCCGTGAGCGCCGCGACCACACCTGCGTCCAGCCGGGAGGGCCAGCGGCCCATCCGCCAGGCGGGCAGCGCCACCCGGGTCAGCAGCCGGTCCCAGCCCGCGTAGGCCAGACCCACCTGCTCCTGGGCGACGATCCGCAGCCCGTAATCCACAGCCTGTGCACGCTCCGCGGCCGCGGCCGCCACGCCCCGCTCCATCTCGGCGGCGTGGATCCGGCAGCTGCGCAGCAGAAGCCGGGCGACCCGGCCGACCCCGGCGAGCACCCAGCGCGACACCGGATCGCGGCGGGGCGCGGATGCCACGGCCACGGCGGCGTCCAGGCCCTGGATGAAGCGCCGGGCGGCGGCTATGTCCGGGTGGGCCGAGGGGCCCGTGCCGGCGATCACCGGGGCGAGGACCGCACGCAGCTCGCCGACCCGCATCCACCACAGGAACGGGGAGCCGATGACGAGGACCGGCGCGACGGGCTGCCCGCGCTGTGCCTGCTTGCCCGCCCCCGCCATGTCGTGGTGCTTCTCGGCCGGGGGCCGCGCGTGGGAGCGGTGGGTGCGGTCCTCCAGCCAGCTGTCGCAGTCCGGGGTGAGCGCTATCGCGGACGGCGCGGGGACGTCGAGGCGGTCGGCCAGGTCCCGCACCATCCGGTAGAGGTCGGGGGCCGCCTCCTCGGCGACCGGGACGGTCGGGCTCATGGCGGGCCGGGCGCGGGCGACGACCAGGGCGATCCCGGCGGCGGCGAGCAGCACGAGGGCGGCGAGCGGCGTCAGAACCGCCCGGGCGGTGTCCCACCCCGGCCCCTGGAGGCGGTCACCGGCGGCGCCGGCGAGCAGGATCACGGCGACGGCGGCCGGCAGCAGGGCGACGGCCAGGGCCCGACTGCGGATGCGCAGCACGGCCAGTGCTCGTGCCCGCGCGATCTGCGCGCCCGCTTCCACACCCGTTCCGGTCACGACCGACCTCACCCCCTCCCCGTTGACCCGACGCTTCCCTTGCTCACTCCCCCACTGTGGCACCCGTCTCCGACATCGCAATGCCGGTGGGCCAAGTGCCGGAACGCTTGCGCCGCACCTTAGTTGGGGCTCCACCCCCCGTCAGCCGGATACGGCATCGGTCACTCGATGGAATGGCTCTGGGGAGAGGTGGATGACGGAAAACGAGCGTCGGGCTCCCGTCTCTCGTATACGAACCTCCGCGCCTACGCATGGTTCAGGCCCCGGATCCTGAGACGGATCCGGGGCCTGGGGGGTTCATCGGCGGCGGGGTGGTTTCCCGCTCCGGCCGCACGAGAAGGGGCCTTTACGCCCCCGCCGCCTTCGCCGCGATGTCCGTGCGGTGCTGGGAGCCGTCGAGGCGGATGCGGCCGACGGCCGTGTAGGCGCGGTCGCGGGCCTCGCTGAGATCCTTGCCGGTGGCGGTCACGGACAGGACGCGGCCGCCCGCGCTGACGACGGCGTCCCCCTCCTGGCGGGTGCCGGCGTGCAGCACGTACGCGTGCGGGGCGTCCTGCGCGGCGACCTCGTCCAGGCCAGTGATCGGGTCGCCGGTGCGCGGGGTGCCGGGGTAGTTGTGCGAGGCGACGACCACCGTCACGGCCGCGTCCTCGCTCCAGCGCAGCGGCTCCAGGTGGGCGAGGTTGCCGGTGGCCGCGGCCATCAGCAGACCGGCCAGCGGCGTCTTCAGCCGGGCCAGGACGACCTGCGTCTCGGGGTCTCCGAACCGGGCGTTGAACTCGATCACGCGGACGCCCCGGGAGGTGATCGCGAGACCGGCGTAGAGCAGGCCGGAGAACGGCGTGCCGCGCCGGTGCATCTCGTCCACGGTCGGCTGCAGCACGGTCTGCAGCACCTCGTCGACCAGCTTCGGGTCGGCCCAGGGCAGCGGGGAGTACGCGCCCATGCCGCCGGTGTTGGGTCCCTCGTCGCCGTCCAGCGCGCGCTTGAAGTCCTGGGCGGGCTGGAGCGGTACGACCGTCTCGCCGTCGGTGACGGCGAACAGGGACACCTCGGGGCCGTCGAGGTACTCCTCGATGACCACGCGCTCGCAGGCCGCCGCATGGGCCCGGGCCGCTTCGAGGTCGTCGGTGACGACGACGCCCTTGCCCGCGGCGAGCCCGTCGTCCTTCACGACGTACGGCGCGCCGAAGGCGTCGAGGGCCGTGTCGACCTCGTCCGGCGTGGTGCAGACGTACGACCGGGCCGTGGGCACCTCGGCCGCCGCCATGACGTCCTTCGCGAAGGCCTTTGAGCCCTCGAGCTGTGCGGCCCGGCCGGACGGGCCGAAGACCGGGATGCCCGCGTCGCGCACGGCGTCGGCGACACCGGCGACCAGCGGGGCCTCCGGGCCGACGACCACGAGCTCCGCGCCGAGGCGGGTGGCCAGCTCGGTGACGGCGGCGCCGTCCAGGGCGTCGACCTGATGCAGCTCGGCGACCTCGGCGATGCCGGCGTTGCCGGGGGCGCAGTGCAGCGCCGTGACGTCGGGGTCGTGGGACAGGGAGTGGCACAGGGCGTGTTCGCGGGCGCCGCTGCCGATGACGAGGACCTTCACGGGGGTCAGCCTAACGGGAACCGCCCGGTTCTCCTTGTGCGGGCTGCCGAAGGGAGGACCGATCTTGAGCTGGAGATTCCTCCAAGGGGCCCGGCTTCCTGCTCACTTCTTGAAGGGGGCCCGGCTTTCCGCTCCCGTCCTAAAGGCGGGCCCGGCCCCCCATTCCGCCCTGAAGGGGGCCCGGCCTTCCGCTGCCGCCCTATTCGTTCGTGAACTCCTCGACCACCGTCGCCCCCAGCTCCCGGACGATCAGCTCCTGGCCGGAGAGGGCCGACTCGTCGAGGTCGGGGTCGTCGTCCTCCGGGATGTCCTCCTCGACGGAGACGTGGCGCCGCTGCGGGGCGGACGGCTGGGGAACGGAGGCGGCGGTCGGCGGGGCCGCCGGAGTGGAGGTCGCGGCGGAGCCGGAGCCGTGCTGGGCGGGAGGGGCCGGGGACGCCGACGCGGCGGGGGCGGGGCGCTGGGCCGTCGCCGTACCGCCGCTCGCGTTGTAGCCGCCGCCGGAGTTGTAGCCTCCACCGCCGGCGCCGGGACCCCCACCGGGGTTGTAGCCACCGCCGGCGCTCGGGCCGCCGCCGGTGTGGTGGACGCCACCGCCGCCGAGGCCGGAGGGGCCGCCCGGCGCGGGGGACGCGGAGCCGCCCGACGGGTCGACGATCGCCTCGATCTTCCACTGGACGTTGAACTGCTCGCCCAGCGCCTGCCGCAGCACGTCCTCGCTGCCGCTGCTCAGGAAGTTGTCCCGGGCGCCCGCGTTGACGAAGCCGAGCTGCAGGGTCGTGCCGTCGAAGCCCGCCACCTGGGCGTTCTGGCTGAGCAGGATCCAGGTGAAGCGCCGGCGGTTCTTGACCGCGTCCAGGATGTTCGGCCAGAGCATCCGGGGGTCGAGACCGCCGCCGCCCATGGGAGCGGGGGCGGGAGCCGGGGCCGGGGCCGGCGTGGTCCGGGCCGGAGTGTGGGGCGGGGAAGCCGGTGGGTTGTCGGGGCCGGGGGCGGGGGCCGGGGGGGTGTTCGGGGCCGGGGCACCCGAGGCCGCGGTGGGCCAGCCTCCGGGGCGACGGGCGCCGCTTCCCGCGGAGGCGGCGGTGGGCCAGGCACCGGGGGCGGCCGGGGACGGCTGGGCGGGTCCGGTGGGGGCGGGAGCGGATGCGGCCGGGGCTTCAGCGGGGGGCATGGCGGTGCCCGGCCCCTCGGAAGCGGAGGGCCCGCCTTGGGCGCCGGCTGCCGGGACGGGAGACGCGGGAGGCGCGGGAGGGCCTTGTGGCGACGGCGGAGCGCCCTGGCCCGCCGGCGCGGGGGCGGGGCCGGTCGCGGCCGCCGCATGGCCGCCTCCGCCCGCACCACTGCCGCCGTTGCCCGGTGCTCCGGAGGCGCGGACCGCCGCGCGGGCAGCGGCCGGGCCGCCACCCGGCGCCACCGGTACGCCACCACCCGCCTGGGCCTGGGCGGCGGGGCCACCTGCCTGGGCCTGGGCGGGGCCGCCCGCCTGGCCTGGTGCGGCCGCCGCGCCCGCGTGGCCCTCCGGCCCGGGTACGTATCCCATGGCGGGCATACCGGCGGGCCCCGCGGAGAAGTTCACACCGCGCTCGATCCTGTCGAGGCGGGCCATCACGGAGCGCTCGTCTCCGTAGGCGGCGGGCAGCAGGACGCGGGCGCAGATCAGTTCGAGCTGGAGGCGGGGCGAGTTCGCGCCGCGCATCTCGGTCAGGCCCTCGTTGACGAGGTCGGCAGCGCGGCTCAGCTCGGCAGGGCCGAAGGTGCCTGCCTGGGCCTGCATGCGGTCGATCACATCGGCGGGGGCGTCGATGAGCCCCTTCTCCGCCGCGTCCGGCACGGCGGAGAGGATCACCAGGTCGCGCAGCCGCTCCAGGAGGTCGGCGACGAAACGGCGGGGGTCGTTGCCGCCCTCGATCACACGGTCCACGACCTCGAAGGCCGCGGCACCGTCGCCGGTGGCGAAGGCCTCGACGACGGAATCGAGGAGGGAGCCGTCGGTGTACCCGAGCAGGGCGGTGGCCATGGCGTACGTCACACCGTCGGCCGCAGCGCCCGCGAGGAGCTGGTCCATGACGGACATGGAGTCACGCACGGACCCGCCGCCCGCCCGCACGACGAGCGGGAGCACACCGTCGTCGACGGGGATGGTCTCCTTCTCGCAGACCTGCCCGAGGTACTCCCGGAGGGTGCCGGGGGGCACGAGCCGGAAGGGGTAGTGGTGAGTCCGGGACCGGATCGTCCCGATGACCTTCTCGGGCTCGGTGGTCGCGAAGATGAACTTGAGGTGCTCCGGCGGCTCCTCGACGACCTTCAGCAGCGCGTTGAAGCCGGCCGACGTGACCATGTGGGCCTCGTCGATGATGTAGATCTTGTACCGGCTGCGGGCCGGACCGAAGAAGGCCTTCTCCCGCAGGTCACGGGCGTCGTCCACGCCACCGTGGGAAGCGGCGTCGATCTCGATGACGTCGATGGAACCGGGGCCGTTGCGGGCGAGGTCCTGACAGGACTGGCACTCGCCGCACGGCGTGGGCGTGGGCCCCTGCTCGCAGTTCAGACAGCGGGCCAGGATCCGCGCGCTGGTCGTCTTGCCACAGCCGCGCGGCCCGCTGAACAGGTACGCGTGGTTGACCCGGTTGTTCCGCAGCGCCTGCTGCAGCGGGTCGGTGACATGCTCCTGCCCGATGACCTCGGCGAAGGTCTCGGGGCGGTAGCGGCGGTACAGAGCGAGAGACGACACGCATACGAGGTTATAGGCGCCCAGTGACATCGGGGCCGGCCCCGACCCGGCCCGGCAGATCCGCCCTGGACATCCGTCGGGCAGACGCCCTCGGCATCCCCGCGGGACATCCGTCCGGATCCCCGCGGGACATCCGTCCGGCGGGCCGCCCGCAACCGCCCTGGACATCCGTCCGCGAGATCGTCCGGGAACGCAGACGCCCCCCACGCACCCGCCAGAGCCAACCTACCCTTGCTGCCTTCCGGCCCTGGGGGAGTTCAGTCAGATAGCGCCGCGTGAGGGGCTGCGCCAAGGCTACCTGATGTCTGGGCCGGGGAACGAGTTCGCGAGCACTCCTCTCGGTCATGTAATGTTCCCAGCGGAGGATTCGCCTAGAGGCCTAGGGCGCACGCTTGGAAAGCGTGTTGGGGGCAACCCCTCACGAGTTCGAATCTCGTATCCTCCGCCAGTGCCTCACCGGGCACGATGTCGAAGGGCCCCACCGTTCGCGGTGGGGCCCTTCGACGTTGTCCGTCTCAGTTTCCGTCTCAGTTGGTTTCCGGGAGCTCCCACAGCGCGTCGCCGACTTGCTGCGCGACCTTGCGGAGCATGGTCCCCGTCACATGCATGTACCGAGCGCGCATCCGGGCCGCTCCCCCGGGCTCCCAACCCATGATCGAGTCGATCACGACGCCCGGGGACGCCGAGGATCAGCAAGACGGTGGCTGCGGTGTGGCGAGCGTCATGGAGACGGCCGACCCGCACGCCCGCGTCCCGCAGGAGCCGCTTCCAGATGTGGCAGTCGGTGTTGGGGCTCAGCGGCCCGCCGGTCGGCGAGGCGAAGACGTACCCCTTGCCCTCCCAGTCGACCCCGGCCTCGATCCGTTCCCGTTCCTGCGTCTCCTGGTGCTGGCGGAGAATTCTTGATCAGCGGGTCGGGCAGGTCGATGGTGCGCCGCCCGGCGCGTGACTTGGTGGACTTGTGCTCGCGGCGGGTCTGCTGCTTCTGAGGGCAGTAGCCAGCCTTCCGCCCGCACGGATCGTCCCCACAGCCGTGGGCGTACTTGGGGCGTAGACGGTTCTTCCGGATGCGGACGTATCCCGCGTCCAGGTCGACGACTTCCCAGTGGAGCCCGAGCGCCTCCCCTTGCCGGAGGCCGAGCGCTAGGGCGACGACCCAACGCGCGCTGTTGCGGAGCTTGGCGGTCTCCACCAGGACGCTCTGAACCTCTTAGATCGTGAACGGCTCGATGTCCTCTTCTTCGAGTCTCGGGGCCTTGGCGATCTCAGCCGCGTTGGTGGCGACATGCCCACGTCGCTTGGCCTCACCCAGGGCGACCCGGATCGTCCGGTGAGCGTGGTGAGCGGTGCCGGCGAAACTCCCGGCTTCCTGCATCCGCTGGTAGAAGCGCTCCAGATGTTCCGGCTCCAGGCGGTCGAGCTTGTGGGCGCCGAGGCCGGGGACCAGGTGCACGCGCACGTCAACCTCGTAGCCGTCGTACGTGTTCTCGGAGACGTACGGCTTGGCGATGTTCTCGACCCAGTGCTCAAGCCAGGCCTGGACCGTCCAGCTCTGCCCCGGCTTCCTGAGCTTCTTCTCGTCTCGCGCCCGCTCCATCTCGCGGACCCGCAATGATCAACTGGCTCGTGCCCATCACAGCCGAGGGCGTCCAGGCTCGGTCCGGCTATCCAGCAAGAGCGAGGTTGTGCAGACGGGCGATGCCAAGCATGGCGTAATGCACGCCGTCGCCTTTCAGACGGCAGTCGCGAAGGATCTTCCAGCTCTTCATGCGGGCAAAGGTGTGCTCCACGTGGGCCCGGACCTTGCGGTGTGAGCGATTGTGTTCCTCTTTCCAAGCCGGAAGTTCGGCCTGGCCGCGGTCGCGGCGGTGCGGCATCACCAGGCCGGTGCCGCAGTAGCCGCCGTCGGCGATCACCGTGGTGTTGCCGACAGCTGACCAACCGGGTATCGGCGTCGATCACGACCTGGTGATTGGTGGAGTACCGGTAGTTCTTCGACTGCTCAGCCACCATGTGGTCACGTGTGGGCACCAAGGTGCCGTCCACGATGAGCACGGTGCCCTTGTGGAACCGTTGGCGCGGCTGCAACGTGAGCAGCGGCCCGAGACGGTGAGGGATGCGACCGGCTGCGGACGTCGAGTTTCCGAACAGCGGAGCGAGCTGGCGCAGCGTCAAGTTGGTGCGCCAGTACGCCGCGACAAGCCAAATGCGGTCCTCCAGGGGCAGGCTCCACGGCCGGCCTCGGCGGGCCACGTCCGCTCCCTCGCGGCGCATGGCGGTCACGAGCTTGCCGAAGCAGCGCGGGCTCAGCCCGGTGAACGGCCCTATCCAGGACGGCTGCGACGCCGTGATCACACCAGCCATGCCAGGGCAGAACTCCTCACCGACCTTCCGGACCGTCGGCCAGGCGGCGCCGCCACCAGCGGTCAGAACGCCACTGACGATGAGCCGCGAACTGATCCGGCAGTGTGCGCTCGACATACCTGACGTCCAGGGCATGCACTCGGTCTTTGAGCTCGGCCTGTGGCCTGGGTGGCAACTGCCGCAAGACTTCCTCAAGCACATCGCGGGCGTGTCGGACGTCCTCGAAGGAACAGCCACGGCATGAACACCCCGTCTCCTGCGGATACAGGGGTCGTCGGCCCGGTGGTTGCAGGAACGCTCTATATCGCCGCAGCGCGCGGTCGGTAGCGCCGGGGTAGAGGTAGTAGTCGTCCGAGAGTCTCTCTACCTGATCTATCGCCACGCTGGTTCGGGACGAGAGGCCGTGGATCCGGTCTGGGGGCAAGCTCCAAGGGACACGAGGAGACTGTTCAGCGCGTAGCGCGCCGGGCCGTCTACGCGGCATCGGCCTTTCGGTACAAGGTCATGAGCATCATCATGCCAGCATCTGCTGTCCGATGACGGCCAGGCAGCCGCGCCCGATATCGGGGCCTATCGTCCCAGCACTCAACCCTGGGCCTGCCCAGGGCGGAGTAGCGGGACAGCCCTTAGGAAACTATCCGGCCATATTGAAATGCAGCCGCAAACGGGGCGTAACGCCCGCACGTCACTCCGAGGCTGCCCAGCCAAGTCTGTTGGTGGCGCGCTGGGGGTCCCGTTCTCAGCGTCAGCGTTCTTCCGTAGAGGGCGCTTCCTCTGCGCCTCGCGCGTCAAGGACAGTGATGTCCATGATTTCCTGGACTCGCCGCATGAGAGACTGCGACAGTTCCGACCGGGCACGCACCACCTGAGCAGCACCCTCGCGGATCCAGTCTTCCCCCCAAGCGACTTCGGTGTCCTCATCCAAGGGGTAGGTCATTTTGTAGAGCAACCGCCCCGTCATCTCATCGAGCGCGTCCAAGATCAACGGAGGGCCGCCTGGTGTCCCTGGGGGGCCAGTGGCCTCTGTGAGGGGGATGTGCAGCCCATCATTGAGGGCGTCGTAAATCGCGGTGGTTGTGACTTCTCGCGCTCGTTCAACGCGCTCCCGAAACCCCTCGACATCTACCTCGTTCCCGCGGTCCAGGCGCCTCGCTGCCTCTTCGATAAGGTGACACCACGCGCTGACTGTTTTGCGAACTAGCGCCACCCTCGCCACCTGCGCTCGCTGCCGCTCGGCTTGCCGTGCCTCAGCCGCTTCCGCCCGGGCCTGTCCTCGTTCGCGCTCTGCATCGCGCCGTGCTTGCTTCTGAACTTGTAGCGGACCCCAATACGTGGCAGCAGCAGCGATAACCGCACCGCCAATGCCCCCCAGCAATCCGTACACGGCTTCCTGCATAGCCTCCCCCAGACAACAGACCAGGTGATGAGCAACCCGGCACTGCCAGGCCATCAGTATCCGCCTGACCGCTGAGGGTTGCGTGCCACTTTCCTGAGTTCGTTAGGCGGCCCAGCGGCCCGGAGACTTGCCCGCCGAGCAGGATCGCTCTTGCGTCCCACCCGCAACGTTGGCCGGCGGATCGCGAGGCACGTACAGCAGCGAAGTACCGCAACCGCAGAAACCATCCACGCCCGATAGCGCCCCTTCAGGGCCGTGAAGCGACCGGAATGACCGTCGCTGACCGATCCGGCTAGAGCTACGGATCAGAAGGGCACAGCAAGTGGACCGTCCGACCTCCCGCCGGGCAGCCCATTGCTCTCAGACGCTCCCGCTTCTCCGTGTGAGGGAGGACGTTGCTCTCTCGGCTGTTACCGGCCCGGCTTCCAGTCCGCATCGAGGATGGCAGCATGCACAGCGGCGACGATCATCGTGATGGCGAGGACGCCACCCACCCAGTTCTTCGGGTTACCGAGAACCGATCCCAGGACAGCCGGAAACCAACACAGTTGGAAAGCGTGTTGGGGCAACCCCTCACGAGTTCGAATCTCCTATCCTCCGCCAGCCCAGAGGGCCGGACCGCGAAAGCGGTCCGGCCCTCTGGCGTTTTTCTGGGGTGGCTTCCCTGACCGGGCTGTGAGGGGGCTCACCCGCCGTATGCCTGCTTCCAGCGGGTCCTGTGGTGGGAGTCGCCCTGGCCCCGGCCGTTCAGGGCTGTGAGGGAGAGGAGGGGAGTGCCGTTGTTCCACAGGCCCAGGTGGTCGCGGTGGACGGCGAGGATGCCGTGCTGCACGGCGAACCTCTCGGAGGGGCGGCTGAAGCGGGTGGTCGTGACGAACACGGCCACGTCGGCACCGAAGTGCACCTTCGCGCCCAGCAGGTCGCGCAGTTCACGGCTGGCGATCGTGCTGCTCGGCGTATAGCGCTTGCACTGGATCACCACGCTCCGGCCGTCCGGGAGACGGCCGACGACGTCGGCGCCGTTGTCGTTCGCTCCGCCCACCCGCCGGACCTGCGTCCACCCGTCCCTCCGGCACAGGCGTGCGACCAGTTCCTCGAACTCCGTACCGGTCATCGCGTCCACCTCGGCGAGCGTCCGGTGCCCGGCCTTCACCGCTTCCTCGTGCCGCCAGAGGCGGTCCCGGCCGCGCACGAGCCGGTCCGTCCGCCACAGCCACCAGCCCACCGCTCCTACGCCGCCCACCACCAGCGCACCGGTGACGTACGGCCACACGGTCGACCAGGACAGCACCAGCAGGATCAGCAGCGAACCAGCGCCTGCCGCCAGTGCCTTCAGTCGTGCCGCCCGCCTTCTGCGGGCAGCCGTTCCCCGTCCGCGTGCACGCCCAGCCATGACCGACGCTCCTCCCCCACCGTCCGTGTACGGCAGTCTCAGCAGCCGGGGGCGGTGGGAGTAGGGCGCGAGTCGGCCATGGCCGGATCGGGCCGCGTTCCGGCCCTGTGTCAGCGACCTGCGAGCAGTTCGAGCGTGTCGATCACACGGTTCGAGAAGCCCCACTCGTTGTCGTACCAGGCGACCACCTTGACGTGGCGGCCGTCGACGCGGGTGAGGGCCGAGTCGAAGATCGAGGAGGCCGGGTTGCCGACGATGTCGGACGACACGAGCGGGTCCTCCGAGTACTCGAGGACGCCGGCGAGCGGCCCCTGCGCCGCCTTGCGGTACGCCTCCAGCACGTCCTCACGCGTCACGTCTCGGGCGACGGTGGTGTTGAGTTCGACGATCGAGCCCACCGGGACCGGCACGCGGATCGAGTCGCCCGACAGCTTGCCGTCGAGGTTCGGCAGCACCAGGCCGATCGCCTTGGCCGCTCCGGTCGTGGTCGGGACGATGTTGACGCCGGCGGCGCGGGCACGGCGGGCGTCGCGGTGCGGGCCGTCCTGCAGGTTCTGCTCCTGCGTGTAGGCGTGCACCGTCGTCATGAAGCCGTGCTCGATGCCCGCGAGCTCGTCGAGGACCGCGGCCAGAGGCGCGAGGGCGTTGGTGGTGCAGGAGGCGTTCGACACGATCGTGTGGACGTCCGGGTCGTAGGCCTCGGTGTTGACCCCGAACGCCAACGTCACATCGGCACCGTCCGACGGCGCGCTGACGAGCACCTTCTTCGCGCCGGCGTCGAGGTGGGCGCGGGCCGCCTTCGCCGAGGTGAAGCGGCCGGTGGCCTCCAGGACGATGTCGACGCCGAGTTCGGCCCAGGGCAGCCGCGCCGGTTCGCGCTCGGCCAGCACCTTGATCCGCCGGCCGTCGACGACGAGGGCGTCCCCGTCGGCGGTCACCGGGCGGCCGAGCCGGCCGGCCGTCGAGTCGTAGGCGAGCAGCCGGGCCAGGGTGGCGGGCTCCGTCAGGTCGTTGACGGCGACGACGTCGAAGTCGCTGTCGCGTTCGAGCAGGGCGCGCAGCACATTGCGTCCGATGCGGCCGAATCCGTTGATCGCGATGCGCGTCATCAGTGGTGTCCCTTTCGGTCTCTGCGGTTCGCCACCAGCGTCGCGCCCGGCGTCCGCACGTGACAGCGGCGGGATCGCCAGGGTTCAAAAGGATCGCGCCAGCAGGATCGCGCCAGCCCCGCGCGCCGGGACCACCGGTCCGCACGCGGTGCGCGGCCCCGCCGGTGGATCACTCGCCGCGGGCGAAGGTGTGGCGGTATTCGCTCGGGGTCGTGCCGAGGATGCGCTGGAAGTGCAGCCGCAGATTCGCGCCGGTGCCGAGGCCGACGTCGGCGGCGATCTGCTCCACGCTGAGTTCCGAACGTTCGAGCAGCTCACGGGCCACGTCGATGCGGGCGCGCATGACCCACTGCATCGGTGTGTACCCCGTGTCCTCGACGAAGCGCCGCGACAGCGTGCGCGCCGAGACCCCGGCGTGCCGTGCGAGCCCGTCGAGGCTGAGGGGCTCACCGAGCCGGTGCAGTGCCCACTCCCGGGTGGCGGCGAACCGCTCGCCGAGGGGTTCGGGCACGCTGCGCGGCACGTACTGCGCCTGGCCACCGCTGCGATAGGGGGCGGCGACCAGGCGCCGGGCCGCGTGGTTCGACGCGGCGACGCCGAGGTCGCCGCGCAGGATGTGCAGGCACAGGTCGATGCCGGAGGCGGCGCCCGCCGAGGTCAGCACGCTGCCCTCGTCGACGAACAGGACGTTCTCGTCGACCCGGACGAGCGGGTGTTTCGCCGCGAGCGCCCGGGTGTAGTGCCAGTGGGTCGTGGCACGTCTGCCGTCGAGCAGGCCCGTGGCGGCGAGGGCGAAGGCGCCCGTCGAGATGGCGGCGAGCCGCGCACCCCGGGTGTGGGCCGCGATCAGCGCGTCGACGACGGCCCGCGGCGGGTCGTCGCGGTCCGGGAACCGGTAGCCGGGCAGGAAGACGATGTCGGCCCAGGTGAGCGCGTCCAGGCCGTGGGCGACGGCGTACGACAGTCCGTCGCCGCCGGTGACCAGGCCGGGTGCCGCCCCGCACACGCGCACCTCGTACGGCATGCTCGCGCGGGTCGTGAACACCTGCGCGGGGATGCCGACGTCGAGCGGTTTCGCACCGGGGAGGACGAGGACGGCCACGCGATGCAGGCGGGAGGACGGCACCGGGACAGCGTACGAGGAGCAGCGGCGATGGGCCGCGCCGGAGCCGAGCCGGGCCCTCCCGGCCGTCCTGCCCCGCCCTCCCGTGCGGGGCATCCGCTCAGGCGGTAGCTGAGGCGATCACGCAGGCCGTCGCTCAGGTCGTCGCTCACGCATTCACGCAGGCCGTCACGCAAGCGGTGACGCAGGCCGTCGCTCAGGTGGATTTCGCCGCAGCCCGCTTCGTAGCCCTGCTCCTGCCGCTGCCCCTGCCGCTGCCCGTGCCCGAGGCGGTCGGCTCTTTCGGCGCCTCCTTGCGACGGGGCTTCTCCGCCGGTGTGTCGGTGCTTGGCCGCTTCGCCCGCGACCGTGCCGTCGCCCACTTCAGTTCGATCTCGAGTTCGATCTCCCCGTCGCCGATCTCCACCTCCATCTCGCTGTGCAGGTCGTCGGGGATCCGCAGGCCCAGCGTTCCGGGGCCGAATTCCAGCTCCGTGTCCCCGCCTTCCCGCAGCGCGTCCGCGAGCGCCGTGAGCTGGTCGGCTGCCTCTTGGCGCGACAGCGAGCGCTTCTGCTCGAACTTGAGGTCCTTCATGGGGCCCTCCGATATGGCAGAAAACAGTGGATACATCCATAGTGGCGTGCCGCGTGGGCTCGCGCGTCAGCCGCCCGCCTCCGGGCCCCAGTGCTCGGGTCCCACTCCGCGCCAGTCGATCCACGGCACCTGCGCCACGTCCGACGGCTCGATCTCCAGGCCCGCGCGGCGGAGGAACTCCGCGACATCGGTCACGTTGTGGGCGAGTCCGAGGATCTCGCCGTCCACGCGGACGCGGCGGCCGCCCGAGGGCGAGGGTGGGTGCACGACCACCCGTATCGGTCCGGACATGCCTTCAGGATCATCCGGGACGTACGGTCCCGCAGTCCGGGGCGTCACCGGTGGAGCCGCTCGGACGCGTCCCCCGCCGCCCGCCCCAGCTCCCGCAGCTCCCACCACGCCGCCGGGCTCGGCCTTCGCTGCTCCCAGTAGGGATGGAAGTACGCCCGTACCGACAGCCGGTGCAGACGCCTGCGCAGCTCGGTGCGGCCGGGCCGGTCGGCGAGCTGCCGGTAGGTGGCACTCCACTCCCGCTGCGCCCGGACGAGGTCGTCGGGAAACGTTCGCATGCTCGAATTCAAGCATGTGTTCGATTTTTTCGGCCAGTGGAGCCCCCGCACCGCCCCGGCCCGGGCACCCGGTTCTGACACCGGTCATGGACAGCCGCAGCGCGGAAGCGGCCAGGAGGCGCATACTGAGGCGGATGACAAAGCCTGCTGCTCCCAAGCGTCATTTGCCCACCAGCCCCTTCAAGGCTCCGGTGGCCCCCGCTCCCAAGCACTTCGCCGTGGGTGACCAGGTCACCCACGACATGTACGGGCTCGGCCGGGTCATCGGCATGGAGGAAGGGATCGCCGCGCTCGTGGACTTCGGTTCGGCGCACATGCGGATCCCCAGCCCGTACGCCAAGATGACCAAGCTGTAGGACCTCCGTGCCCGGTCGGGGCACGCCTGGCCCGGACCGGGCCAGTACCGGAAAAGAGACGTCTCATCGAACCGACTTCGCTGTTCTCCGCCGTGGAAGGGCAACCCCGCCGTTCCGGCGCGGCCTCGCCGACCCCGGCGACCAACCCCTTCCAGGCCCCGGACTTCGGGGAGGACGAGAGCTTCACGCCGGAGGACGTGACGGAACAGCCCTCCACGTCCAGGCGGCCGGCGCGCCGCAGGGCGGCCTAGCCCCACGGGCCGGCCCCGGATCCGGCCCACCGCCTCCGGGGTGCCCGTCAGTCCCGGGAGGACTCCTCGCCCGCCCGGTCGGACGTCGGCCAGACGTACGGCAGGTCGTCGCGGACCCCCGGGAAGAGAGCCGCGTAGGTCGTGGGGTCCTTGCGGACCAGGGCCGAGCGATGGCTCTCGTGGAAGGGGCCGTCGCCGAGCCAGGGCGGCAGCTCGCCGTCGGCGGCCAGCCGGTGCTGATCCCGGATCGGGGCGTGCGGGCGGGTCGCCGCCAGGTCGGCCACGAGCGTCGCCGCGCAGGTGTCCTGGTGACCCTGTTCGCGCCAGACGCGGCAGACCTCCAGGCCGTAGCGCACCAGGGCCTCCTCGTAGCCGAGCCACATGCGCACGGCCGGGTGGTGGCGCCACCCGTAGCCGGGGACGACCAGGCCGCGCAGGACCTGCAGCGCCTCGACCCGCTGCTTGCCGAGCCGGCGACGGTCCAGGGCCTGGGCCGTGGTGCGGAAGTCGGGGTAGGGCAGGAAGGTCTGCATGCCGTCCTCGGTGTTCCTTACCGTGCGTCCGGGTCCGTGCCGCCCCTGCCGAGGGCCAGGGCCAGGCCGATCATGGCGATGCCCAGGGCGAAGTGGAGCCAGTCGTCCGCGGAGTTCAGCGGCACGAAGTTGGCGTCGCTGTCGTGCCCTACGGACAGGCCGTACACCCACAGGACCAGGTAGACGGCGCCGCCCACCAGCAGGTACGAGTACGCCCCGGCGGCCGTGCCGGCGAGCATCAGGCCCGCGAGACCGAAGACCAGGTGCACGAGGTTGTGCAGGATCGACACCTGGAACAGGCCGAACAGTTCGGCGTCCGACTCGTGGGAGGCGAAGTCCAGCGAGCCGTAGTCCGTGGTGATACCGGGGACGAAGCCCAGCACGCCGAACACGAGGAAGACCAGGCCGGCCAGCAGAGCGGCCTGCTGGACGGGGGCGCGGGCGGCCCGGTGGGAGGCGGGTGGGGTCATCGGCGGCGGCTCCTCACGCGGGGGACAGGTTCTGTTCCGCCCAGATGGTCTTGCCGGTGCCGCTCTGGCGGGTGCCCCAGCGCTCGGTCAGCTGGGCGACCAGCAGCAGGCCGCGGCCGCCCTCGTCGTAGGTGCGGGCGCGCCGCAGGTGAGGGGCGGTGCTGCCGCCGTCGGACACCTCGCAGATCAGGGTCGAGTCGTGGATCAGGCGCAGCTGGACCGGTGGCTCGGCGTGCCGGATGGCGTTGGTGACGAGCTCGCTGACGACCAGTTCCGTGACGAACACGGCGTCGGACAGCCCCCAACGTTCCAGTTGCGCCACCACGTCCTTGCGGGTCTGCGCGACCGCGGACGGGTCCGAGGGCACCGCCCAGGTGGCGACCTGCCGCTCGTCGAGCGCGCGGGTGCGGGCGATGAGCAGGGCCACGTCGTCGGCCGGCCGCGGCGGCAGCAGGTCGGCGAGGACCGTATCGCACAGGGCGTCCAGCGAGGGTGCGGGACGGGCCAGGGCCTCCCGCAGCCGGTCGACGCCGGTGCCGGGGTCCCGGTCGGGGGCCTCGATCAGCCCGTTGGTGTAGAGGGCGAGCAGGCTGCCCTCGGGGACGTCGACCTCGGTCGCCTCGTACGGCAGGCCGGCCACGCCGAGCGGCGGCGCGCTCGGGAGTCCGACGAGTTCGACGGCGCCCTCGGGGCTCACCACGGCGGGCACGGGATGCCCGGCCCCGGCGAAGCAGCAGCGCCGCGTCACCGGGTCGTACACGGCGTACAGGCAGGTGGCCCCCAGATCACCGGCGTGCGGAGCGCGGCCCCTCCCGGCCGTCTCGGCGGAGCCCGCCCCGGCCATCTCGGCGGAACCCGCCCCGGCCATCTCGGCGGAACCCATTCCTGCCGTCTCGGCGGAGCCCGCCCCGGCCATCTCGGCGGAACCCGTCCCAGCCGTCCCGGTGGAACCCGCCCCGGCCATCCCGGCGGAACCTGCCCCGGCCGTCCCGGCGGAACCGGCCCCCGCCGTCTCGGCGGATCCCGTGCCGGCGGTTTCCGTGGCACCCGGTGGCCGCCGCTCGGCGGCGCTCTCCTCCTCCGTGTTCAGGCGGGCGACCAGGTCGTCGAGGTGGGTCAGCAACTCGTCGCAGGGCAGGTCGATGTCGGCCAGCGTGCGGACCGCCGTGCGCAGCCGCCCCATGGTCGCCGACGCGACCAGCCCGTGGCCGACCACGTCCCCCACGACCAGCGCGACCCGCGCCCCCGAGAGCGGGATGACGTCGAACCAGTCCCCGCCCACCCCGGCGTGCCCGCCCGCCGGAAGGTAGCGGGAGGCGACCTCGACGGCGGCCTGCCGGGGCAGCCGCCGCGGCAGCAGGCTGCGCTGGAGCGTGACCGCGGTGGCCCGTTCGCGGCTGTAGCGGCGGGCGTTGTCGATGCTGACCGCGGCCCGGGCCACCAGTTCCCCGGCCAGGACCAGGTCGTCGTGCCGGAAGGGTTCCTGGGTGCGGTGCCGGACGAAGAAGGCGACGCCGAGGGTGGTGCCCCGGGCGGTCAGGGGCACGGCCATCACGGAGTGGATGCCGAAGGCGCGGACCCGGGCCGCACGCGCCGGGTCGCGGGCGAGCCACGCGGTGAACGCGGGGTCGGTCACCTCGTGCAGCTCGGGCCGTCCCGTGCGCAGGCTCTCGAAGGGCATCGAGCCCGGCGGGTAGGCGTCCACCGCGCCGGCCGCGACGGCCGACTCCGGGGCGCCCGGGGTCACCGACCGCAGGGCGGCCCGGCGCAGCAGCAGCGGCCCGTCCGCCGGAACCGGCCGTGCGGGCGGCTCGGGCGCGTCGTCCAGGGCGGCCAGCAGGTCGACACTGGCGAAGTCGGCGAGGACCGGGACGGTGACGTCCGTCAGTTCCTGGGCCGTGCGCGTCACGTCGAGCGTGGTGCCGATGCGCCGGCCCGCCTCGGCGATCAACTGGAGGCGCTTGCGGGCCCAGAACTGCTCCGTCATGTCGTGCGCCGACAGGCAGACGCCCCGGATGGTGCCCTCGTGGTCGCGCAGCGCGGACACGAAGACCGACCAGGCGTGCTCGTGGTCCTCGCCGGGGGCGCGCAGGTAGTTCTCCTCGTACTGAGGCTCACCGGTCCGCAGGACCCGGAGCATGCCGAGTTCCGCCCGCCGGCCGGCGTCCTCGTCGACGATCTCGGACACGCGCAGGCCCCGCATCTCCTCCTCGGTGAGCGCCGTTGCGCGCTCCATGTCGGCATTGGCCCTGCGCAGCCGCAGCCGGGTGTCGTAGATCGCCTGGGCGCAGCACGGGGACTGGGCGAAGCTCCAGCTCACGAGGGATTCGTCGAGCCCGGCCGGTGGCTGCCGGCCGGGCAGTGCGGAGAGGACGAGCCAGGCGGGACCGTCGCCGCCGGGTGGCCGGTGGTGGGCGAGGATCCTGACCGTCAGCTTCCGGCCGTCCCGGTGCCGCAGCGCGACGTCGCCGTTCCAGCGGGGCAGTGCGGCCAGCGTGGGCAGACCGCCCCGCACCGGGATCGGCTCGGCCAGCAGGTCCGCGGCACGGCGACCGGTCAACTGCCCTGCCGTATAGCCCAGGAGCCGCTCGGCGCCCGCGTTCCAGCCGGTCACGAGGCCGTGTTCGTCGAGGGTGACACGGGCCGTGAGGGATGCGCCGACGAGGGCTTCGAGCCCTTCCGGTTCTTCTCCGAACGACCGGGTGGCCCAGTCGGCGGTGACGGGCTGCTCCATGATCGGTCATCTCACTCTCGGGGGAATCAGCCGTAACCCCGGATATGCACAGATATCAACCTGGTTACCCCGATTGCTCCGGGTCTCACCGTGCCGCCCCGTCGAGAAGCCGAGCCTGCCGCGGCCGGGCCCGGGTAACCGCTCCCCCATGGGTCAGATCCTGGTGGGCACGTGTTCCTGGACCGACCGGGCACTGGTGGGCAGCGGCTGGTACCCCCCGGGCCGGCGGGACGCCGAGGGCCGGTTACGGCACTACGCCGGGCAGTTCGGTGTGGTCGAGGTCGACGCCTCCTACTACGCGCTGCCGGGCGAGCGGAACAGCCGGTTGTGGGCCGAGCGGACACCGGACGGGTTCGTCTTCGATGTGAAGGCGTTCTCGCTGCTCACCGGGCATCCCACCCGGCAGGCGGTGATGCCGGAGGGGCTGCCTGCCGAGCACCGGGACCCGGCGGTGCTCGACCGGGTGTGGGCCAGGTTCGCAGCCGGGATCGAGCCGCTTCGGGCAGCCGGGCGGCTCGGGAGCGTGCTGTTCCAGTTCCCGCCCTGGTTCCGGCCCGGGCAGCGGGCGGAGGCGTTCCTTCGGGAGTGCGCCGAGCGGGCCGCGGGCTGGCCGCTCGCCGTGGAGTTCCGGCATCCCTCCTGGTGGGAGCCGGGACAGGCCGAGGCGACGGGTGCGCTGCTCGCCCGGCACGGCATGGCCGCGGTCGCCGTCGACATGACGCAGACGCTCGCGTCCTCCGTGCCGCCCGTCACCCCGGTGACCTCGCCCCGGCTATCCGTCGTGCGGTTCCACGGCCGCAGCACGGCGTGGGGGACCGGCAGCAAGGAGGACCGGTTCCGGTACGCGTACGGCGAGGAGGAACTCGCCGAGTGGCTGCCCCGCGTGCGGCGGCTGGCCGAACGTACCGAGCAGGTCCACGTGCTGTTCAACAACTGCTGCGGGGACGCCGCCGTCCGCGCCGCCGAGGCCATGGCCCGGCTCCTCGACCGGGACCCCCCGGCGGCACGGCTCCCTAGGGCGCGATCCGCACCCGGCGCTCCACCGACACCTGATCCACGTCCGACACCCGCACGGTCGTCTTCATCGTCCAGTTCCCGGCGAGCGGCAGGTTGACGGAGTTGGTGCTCCAGTAGCCGCCCCGGTCGACGAGCTCGGCGTCGATCGGGCCGACCTTCCGGGAGGGCAGGCTGAAGGTGATGCGGACCTCGGGGACGACGGTCAGGCCCTTGTCGGAGCCGGCGACCACCGCCTGGATGCCGTTCTCGCCGACGCGGGCCGGGTCCAGGGTGACCTGGACCGTGCCGCGTCCGCTCACGGATGCGGTGCCGGTGTCGTAGGGCACGGTGACCAGGGTGGTGGGGGGCAGCGCGCCCGCCGGGGCCTGCCGGGCCGCCTCGGCCTGGGCGCGGGCCGGGAGGGTCCCCGTGAGCACGGTGGTGACCATCAGCACCACCGCGGCGACGGCGACCTCCACCAGGACGGACCGGCGCAGCAGGCGCCGGGCGTCCGGACCGGCTCCAGGCACGTAAGGCTCCTCGGCCCCCTTGTCCGGCGTCCCCTTGTCCGGCGTCCCGGGCTCCCCGGCGCCCAGGCCGTCCGCCGGTTCCCCGGGCTCCTTGGGGCCCTTGGCGTCCGCCGGTGCCCCGACCGGCTGCGGGACCCGCTCCCGGACGGCGGCCGCCCGGGTGACGGCCGCGGGGGCCGCGATCCGTGCCGTCCAGCGCCGTGAGTATCGGGCCGCCAGCAGCAGCACGGCCACCCCGGCCAGTTTGGCGAGCAGCAGACGGCCGTACGACGTGCCGGACAGCGCGGACAGGGAGCCGAGGCCGCGCCAGGACTGGTAGACGCCCGTGACGGCCAGGACGGTCACCGCGGTGAAGGCGATCCGGGAGAAGCGGGGGACGACCTCGGCCAGGTCGTCCGCCGGGTCGCCGCCGGAGGAGCGGCGCAGGGTCAGCAGCAGCGCCACCAGGCCGCCGAGCCAGACGCCCGTCGCCAGCAGGTGCAGCACGGACGATGTCATCGCCAGCGGCACCTGGATCCCGGCGGAGGCGTGCTCGGCCGCAGCCCAGGTCAGGGCCAGGGCCGCGGCCAGGGCGGTGCCGCCGGCCAGGACGAGCGGCCGCTGTCCGGCGTCACGGCGCCTGGACAGCCACATCAGGAAGGCCGCGGTCAGCAGGAGGACGGCCAGCCGGGCGAGCAGGGCCTGGCCCGGGCGGCCGGTCACGGTTCGGCCGAGGGCGTCGGCGTCGAACGCGGCGGCCGGGCCGGTGCCCGCCTCGTACGGGGCGCGCAGCAGGAGCAGGACGACCGTCGAGCCCAGCAGCGTCCACCAGGCCGCCACCAGCGGCCGGCGCAGCGCGGTGGTGTCCGCGGGCCGGCAGAGCAGGGCGAACGCGGCCAGGCCGACGAGCAGCGCGCCGGCGAGATAGGCGAGGTAGCGGGCGGCGTCGTTGAGGCCGCCCGTCAGCGGGTCCTCGGTGGGACCCGTGTCGATCCGGGTGGTCGTCGCCGAACGCTTCCCCACGGAGAAGGAGAAGGCGCCGGAGACCGGGTGGCTGTCGGCGGAGACCACCCGCCAGGCCACTGTGTAGGTGCCCTGGGCGAGCTTGCGGGGCAGACCGATCCGGGCGGTGTCGGAGCGGCCGTCGGCGTGCGTGGCCTCGCCGGTGTGGACCCGGCGCTGGTCGGGGCCGAACACCCGGAAGGAGTCGTCGAGCAGGCCCACGGACTCGGTGAAGGTCAGGGTGACGTGACGGGGGGCCTTCCGGACGAGGGATCCGTCGTCGGGATCGGTGCCGCGCAGGGCGGCGTGAGCGGAGGCGGGGGCTGCTCCGGCGAGGAGCAGCACCAGCACGGTGCCGAGCAGCACCAGGGCCTGGAATCGCCGGGGGCGTCCGACATTGCGATCCTCGTTCCGCCGTTGGTCCACGTGGTTCTCCGGGGTCGGGCTGGACGGCTCCGGGTTGAGTACGGACGGGATCGGTGCAGTGCTCAACGGGCTCGGGACGCAGGCCCGGTCAGTCCTGCGATCCTCTGGTCAGTCCTGCGATCTTGTCGGCCACCGCCGGGTAGCCGGCCGTCAGTTCCGCGGCGTCCCCGTGCTCGTAGCCGTCGAAGGTGAAGCCGGGCGCCATCGTGCAGCCGAACAGGGTCCACTGCCCGGCTCCGTGCACCGTCCCGCCCATCCACGTGCCCGCGGGAACCGTGAACTGGACGTGCTGTCCGTGCAGGACGTCCGGCCCGAGCACCACCGTCCGCGCGGTGCCGTCCGGGTCGAGCAGCAACAGTTCCAGGGGATCGCCCCGGTAGAAGTGCCAGATCTCGTCCGTCGGCAGGCGGTGGAGGGCGGAGAAGTCGTCCGCCGTCAGCAGCGCGACGATCGCCGTGCCCTCCGGCCTGCCGTCGGCTCGTTCGGGGCCGGCCCAGGTCTGGCGGAACAGGCCGCCTTCACGCGGGATCGGCTCCAGGCGGTAGTGGGCGATGAGGTCCTCGGGGGTCACCCGGGGAACAGTATCTCCCGCTCCAGGAAGGCGAGCCGGGCCTTCTTCTCCGGCAGGTACACGTCCGGCAGGTCGATCTCGGGCAGGACCACGACCGGGCCGGGAGTGAAGCCGAGCCTGAGGAAACGGTCGATCGCCTTCTCGTTGCGCAGGTCCGGGTCGACCACGATGCGCCGGCGGTCCATACCGCGCAGGACGTACCCGGCGATGGCCGTCACCAGCCCGGCGGTCCAGCCGTGCCGTCCGCCGCCCGGGCCCGCGGGAGCGAGGAGCAGGTGGATGCCGATGTCGCCGGGGCGGACCTCGTAGCACTCGCTCACGCGGTCGGCCTCCGGCTCGTAGGTCTGCAGGAGCGCGACCGGTTCGCCCTGCCGGACGACGAGGTGGGCGTGGTGCGTGTCGAGCGTGGCCATGTGGGCGTAGACGTCCGCGACCTGTCGTTCGGTCAGGTCGGTCATGCCCCAGAAGACGGCCCGGTCCTCGCGCACCCAGCGGTGGATCACGGCGGCGTCCGCGCCGGGGTCCAGCGGCAGGACACGGACGGTGCCGAAGCCGTCGGTCATCTCCTCGTGGACACAGGGGCGGGAGGCGTACGGGTCAGACATCGGTTTCCTTCTTCAGCAGGGACCAGTCGGTGACGACCGGGACGAGGTCTCCCGCGAGCCACAGCGGGAGCTGGTCGCGGTGGTGGGGCGAGCCGGGGACGCCCGAGGCGCCGAGCGGGACCACCCAGCGGCTGTCCTCGCGCCGGGCCAGGTCCCAGACGTACCGGGCGGCCGGGCCCCGGGCGGCGCGGTCGGTGAGGCCCGGCACGCCCGAGGTGCACAGCACGCAGTCGTGGTCGCCGGACAGCCCCGGTTCGTCGTAGGGCTGCTCCGGCTCCAGGGCCCGCCAGGGGGTGAGGCGGTGGGTGTCGCCCCAGACCCCGGCCGGCGGACGCAACGCCACCTCCTCGATCGCCGCGCGGACGGCCGCCGGACGGTCGATGCCGTACAGGTCCCCGGCCCGCAGCAGGTGTTCGAGGGCGAAGCCGACCCGCGGGACGAGGGCGAGCCAGGGCTGGAACACCTCCGGGTAGGCCGGCGGGGTGGTGAGCGCGGCGAACGCCGGGTGCGCCGCGAGCCGCCGTACGACCGCTCCGCGCACGGCGGCGTAGAGGGCCGCGTCGGCGCTGCCTGCGTCCATGCGGCGGTCCCAGCGCTGGAGCCGGTCCCGGAGGGCGGCGGCCTCGGGGGTGAGACCGTCGAGGGCGTCCAGGCGGTCCAGGAGCGGGGACGCGGAGGCCAGGTGGGTGTCGGTGTGCAGGGCGGGCATGTCGGCGGCGGACCAGCGCTCCTTTCCCGCGAGCAGCGCGGTGATGCGGTCGGCGCGGTGCGGCGGGGCGAACTCGACGCCCAGGGGTTCGGCCGGGCCGCGCTGGTTGGCCATGACGGCGATGCCGTCGGTGAGCCCGGCACGCGGTGACACGTCCCAGCCCCGCCACTCGTGCCCGGGCTCCCACGCGGGCACCAGGCGCAGCCGGTTGGCCTGGGCGCGCAGCGGCACCCGCCCGGCCACGCGGTGCAGGACACCGCCCTCGGTGTCGGCGGCCTGCACGACGTTGACCGGCTCGGCCCAGCGGTCGAAGGCCCGGTCCACATCGCCGACGTGACGGGCCCGCAACAGCGGCAGCAGCGCACTGAAGCCGAGGTCGCCGGTGACCCTGGGCGGGTAGCGCAGACTGACCGCCACGGGCACGCCCGGAGGGCCGGCCGGGTGGTCCGGGCCGCCCGGCCGCGGCGAGCCCGCCGGGGCATCCGCGCCCGCCAGGTCACCGCCCGGCTCCCGCGGGCCTGCCGGGTCTCCCGGCGCCGCCGGCTCCGGCGGACCGTCCTCGCGCGCCGGGTCCGCCGGATCGCCGTCGATGCCCTCGGGGCCGCCGATGATCAGAGGACCCCGGTCCGTCTCGATCACCTCGACCTCGACCGGCTCCTCGCCCGCCACCTCGATCGTCTCGGTGTGCCGGGACGCCCGCCGCCAGACACCGTCCGGGCCGAGGGCCTCCACGCCGGCGCCGGTGCGTCGCAGCCGCTCCCGGTAGAGGTCCTGGTAGTCGGCCATGGCGTTGGTGATCGCCCAGGCGACCGTGCCGGTGTGCCCGAAGTGGGCGATGCCGGGAACGCCGGGGACGGCCAGGCCCACGACGTCGAACTCGGGGCAGGACAGGTGGATCTGCTGGTAGACGCCGGGGTCCTCGATCCAGCGGTGGGGGTCGCCCGCGATGACGGCCCGCCCGGTGACCGTCCGCCCGCCGCCGACCAGCCAGCCGTTGCTGCCGGAGGTGCCGGGGCCGTCGGTGGCGAAGAGGCCGACGGCGTCCTCGCCCAGGTGTGCGGCGACCTGCTCGCGCCAGAGCTTGGCCGGGAACCCGGCGAACAGGATGTGGGTGGCGAGCCAGACGCCCAGCGGGGTCCAGGGCTCCCAGCGGCCGGGGGTGAGACCGGTGCGGGCGAACTCCGGGGCGCCGGCGTCCGCGAGCCCCTCGTTGACCCCGTCGACGTACGCCCGCACCCAGCGCGCCGTCCCGGGGTCCCGTCTCTCCAGGTCCGCGAAACAGCGTCGCGCGGTGTCGTCGAGTCGGGCCCGTCGCGCGAACCGGTCCCAGGCCAGGGCGCTCCCGCCGAGGAAGGACGCCGAGGTGCCCTGCGCCCTGTGGCGCTCGACCTCCAGTTGCCAGGCCCGGTCGCGGGCGGTCACGAGGCCCTGCGCCCGGGCGAGTTCGGCCGCGCTGCCCGCACGCAGGTGCGGGATGCCCCAGGCGTCACGGTAGATCCCGACGGTCACGCTGTACCTCACTATCCTTTAGGTTAGCCTTGCCTAAGTCGGAGCTGTGGCCGGAATCGTACGCGAAAGGCTGAAACGCGATGGGGCAGGGGCGGGGTTGGGAGGGCGCGGTCCTCAAACTGCTGCGCGGCAAGGACTTCGAGTTCACAGTGACGGAGGTCGAGGACGTCACCCCGCACTACCGGCGGCTCCACTTCACCGACGGCGGTCTGCTGGCCGCGACCGGCGTGCACCCCACCATGTGGGTACGGCTGTGGTTCGACAACGCGGGCAAGCCGCACCAGCGGGCCTACACCCTGGTCGACCCCGACGCCGAGGCCGGCACCTTCGGCCTGGAGTTCGCCCTGCACGAGGGCTGCGCCAGCGACTGGGCGAGGGCGGCCGAGCCGGGCGACACCATCGAGGCGACCGTCCAGGGCACCGGCTTCGAGCACCCGAGCCCCGCCCCCTCGCACGTCTTCGCCGTCGGTGACCCGGCCTCGCTCCCGGCCATCAACTCCCTCCTGGACGCCCTGGGCTCCGCACCGGCCACCGTCTGGTTCGAGGGCGGCGACGACGCGCTGCCCTTCCGCACCGACCCGGACCGCCACGAACTGCGCGCGGTGCCGCGCCGGGACTCCGGCGCCCACCTGGTCGACCGCGTGAAGTCGGACCTGCCCGGCCTGCTCCGGGAGACGGCCGACCCCTTCGTCTGGATCGCCTGCGACACCGCGACGACCCGGACCCTCGCGGCGTACGTCCGCAAGGAGCTGGGGCTGCCCAGGCAGCGGGTGCACGCGCTCGGCTACTGGCGGGCGACCTGAGCAGCGGCCGGGCCCGCCCCGGGGGATGATCGGGGCATGGACGTCACTCTTCACCTCGCCCAGGACCCCGAGGCCGACGCGCTGCTCGGCCGCAGCCCGCTCGCCGCGCTGGTCGGCATGCTGCTGGATCAGCAGGTCCCCATGGAGTGGGCGTTCAAGGGCCCGGCGACGATCGCCCGGCGGCTCGGCGCGGACGACCTGGACGCGCACGAGATCGCCGCGCACGAGCCGGAGGCCTTCGCCGCGCTGCTGTCCGAGAAGCCGGCGGTGCACCGCTACCCGGGCTCCATGGCCAAGCGGATCCAGCAGCTGTGCCAGTACCTCGTCGAGCACTACGACGGTGACGCCGAGGCCGTCTGGAAGGACGTCGGCACCGGCAAGGAGCTGCTGAAACGCCTCGCCGAACTGCCCGGCTTCGGCAAGCAGAAGGCCCAGATCTTCCTGGCCCTGCTGGGCAAGCAGCTCGGCGTACGGCCCACGGGCTGGCGCGAGGCCGCGGGCTCCTACGGCGAGCCGGACTCGTTCCGCTCGGTCGCCGACATCACGAGCCCGGAGTCGCTGGTCAAGGTGCGGGCGCACAAGCAGGAGATGAAGGCGGCGGCGAAGGCGGCGAAGGCAGCGGGCAAGTAGGCCGCACCCCGCGCTCCTGGCAACGCGCACGCCAGCCGGTTCCTGGCGGCGCGCACACCAACCGCCCAGCCCGTTCCTGGCGGCGCGCACGTCGGCTGCCCGGCCCGTTCCTGGTGTGGCGGGCGTGTGCGGCCCGGTAGCGGCATGAAGCGTGTCCGGGCCCCGCAGATGCCCAGCCTCGCCGCACCACCCGCACGGCATGGGCCGTGCGGGCGGATCTCGTCGCCGGTGCGATGAACGGCGTGGCCGCCGCGGGCAGTGACCTCCCGTGACCCCCGCACCGCAGCCGGTCCCCCGCGCCCCGCGCCGGCACGTCCGGCTGCGGGTGCTCGTCCTGCTGCTCGCCCTCCTCCTGCCGGGCGCCCACGCCGAGGCGTACACCGGGGTGACGGCGCCCGTCCCCGCGGAGCACACCACCGTCGAGTGCGACCTCCTCGACACCGCCCCGCGCCCGGCACCCCGGGCCGCGCGCCGTGTCACCGACCCGCCGGCCCCCGCCCTGCCGACCGGCTCCGGACCCACGCGCCCGGCGCGGCGCTCCACGCCCGTACCGCCGAGCCCGCCGCACGACCCTCGCCCCCTGCGTTCCGAGGTCCTGCGCTGCTGACCGGACCGGCCACGCCCCGGCCCGTCCGTCAGTCCCGCAGATCCGACCCGACCAGGAACGACGAGGAACCAGTGATGCTCCAAGACCCGTACGCGGTCCTGCGCGCCCTCCTGCGCGCGGAAGCCGCCCGCAGCACCCCCAAGCCCCCCTCCCGGCCGGACACGCGGAAGCCGCCGCAGTCTCCGAAGGGGCAGGGCCGCGGCTGACCCAGCGACACGGCGGAGGCGCCCCCACGTCTCCGCCGTGCGGAGGCACTTCCTCTGACGTGTGACTCCTGCGGAAGGGCGGCGGCACGCCCGGGCACCTGCGGGGCGGCGGCGGGCGGTGTGGTCTCGCGGTCCGGCATGTTCACGCCCCTGTTCCGGGTTCATACCGCCTTGTGGGGTTTTTTTCAGCGCCGCACCTCGCCGCCATGGCTGCGCCCGGAAGGTCTTGACCGGTAGGCTTTCCGTGTGATCTTCAAGCGCATCGGAAACGGCCGGCCGTACCCCGACCACGGCCGGGAAAGCACCCGGCAGTGGGCGGACGTCGCGCCGCGCCCGGTCCGCCTCGATCAGCTCGTGACGACCAAGGGTCAGCTCGATCTGGAAACACTGCTCGCCGAGGACTCGACGTTCTACGGCGACCTCTTCGCGCACGTCGTGAAGTGGCAGGGCGATCTGTACCTGGAGGACGGACTGCACCGCGCGGTGCGGGCGGCACTCCAGCAGCGCCAGGTGCTGCACGCGCGCGTGCTCGAACTCGACTGATCCCCGGCGGTCGCGGGTTGGCCCTTTCGGGTTCCGCCGGGCGACGTCGAATGATCATCTAGTAGGCATCGTCGCCCAGGCGCACTACGCTGCGCTCATGAGCATGCTGACTCCCCCCGGCATGGGCGGCAAGTACCGCATCACGGGCAACAAGTACCCAAAGATGCGCCGGCCCCGGCGGCGCGGCAGGCTCGTCGTCCTGACCGTCGCGTCCGTCGTCGTGCTCGGCGTGGGCGGCTGGGGCACGCTGCAGCTCATCGACGTCTTCACCGGCGGCGGCCGAAAGGCCTCGGCGGCCGGTGACGCGTCGGACTGCGGCGTCACGACCAAGGCGAGCCCCTCGCCCAGCGCCAAGCCCCTGCCGCAGCCACGCACGATCACCGTCAACGTGCTCAACGCGACCACGCGCGGCGGCCTGGCGAAGAAGACCGCCGACGAGCTCAAGAAGCGCGGCTTCAAGATCGGCGACGTGGGCAACGCGACCAAGGAGTACGACAAGAAGGTCAAGGGCACCGGCCTGCTGCTCGGTCCGGCCGCCGCGCTCGACACCTCGCTGCCCGTGCTCGGCACGCAGCTCCCGGGCGCCGAACGGCGCACCGAGGCGGCCCGCAAGGGCGCCACCGTCGACCTCGTCATCGGGGACGGTTTCAAGGAACTGGCGAAGAAGCCGGACGCCGACCGGGCGCTGACCGAACTGGCCAGGCCCGAGCCGGCCCCCGAGCCGAAGAAGGGGTGCTGAGGGCCCGTCCGGCCTACTCGGCGGCCCCGTACATCCGGTCCCCCGCGTCCCCGAGGCCCGGCACGATGTAGCCGTGCTCGTTGAGCCGCTCGTCGACCGACGCGGTCACGACCGTCACCGGCGTGCCCGCCAGCTCCCGTTCCATGATCTCGACGCCCTCGGGGGCGGCCAGCAGCACCACGGCGGTCACGTCGTCGGCGCCGCGCCGGATCAGCTCCCGGATCGCCGCGACCAGCGTGCCGCCGGTGGCGAGCATCGGGTCGAGCACGTACACCTGACGGCCCGACAGGTCTTCCGGCATCCGCGTCGCGTACGTGGAGGCCTCCAGGGTCTCCTCGTTGCGGATCATGCCGAGGAAGCCCACCTCGGCGGTCGGCAGCAGCCGGACCATGCCGTCCAGCATGCCGAGGCCGGCCCGCAGGATGGGCACCACCAGCGGCCGCGGGTGGGAGAGCTTGACGCCCGTGGTCTGCGCGACCGGCGTCTGGATGTCGACCTGTTCGGTGCGCACGTCCCGCGTGGCCTCGTAGGCGAGCAGGGTGACCAGCTCGTCGGCGAGACGGCGGAAGGTCGCGGAGTCGGTGCGCTGGTCGCGCAGCGTGGTGAGCTTGTGGGCGACCAGAGGGTGGTCGACGACGTGGAGACGCATGTCCACCACAGTAACCGGGCGGGGTGCCCCGGCCTGCACGGCAAGCCCGCCGTACGGCCGTCACCCGGACGCCGGCGTCAAACCGTCCGTCCGGGGAAGGTGGGAAGGACGGACTGGGGGTGGTGAACCTGATGCCCGACCGGAAATTCCGAGACGATCCGTTGCCGCGCACCTGGCCAGGGACGGGCCCGACGCCCGACCGGCCGGACGGGACCGACGAGTCCGACGCCGAGCGGCGCCGCCGTCGCGCCCGCTTCCTGCGCGACCTGGCCGAGGCCCGGGCGCTGCGCGACCGCGTCCAGCCGCGCCGCGCCAAGACGGCCCGGCTGCGGCACGCGATGCGCATGCGCACCTTCCGCTGGTAGGAAACGGGTGCGGAAACCTCCGGCAAAGATCACGAACCGCGCGGAGGTTGTCGCGGGTGACCGTGCGTGCAGCAGGGCAAATCCGCGTACGATCCGCAGGTGGCGGCAACGAGCGTGCGGGCAGAACTGCCGGACACAGGGAGCCGAAGACGTCCCCTGAACGCCTTGTTTCTGCCACGATTCCGAGTGGGTGGGGCTCGGACGAGCACTCCCCGCCCGTAACCTCCGCCGGGGGGACCCCCAACCGGCACGCCTATGACCAGTGGGAGAGTCACGGTGTACTTCGCCGCACTGCTCGCGCGCACCGAAGACGGGTGGGAAGCGAGCGACACGGAGCTCGACGATGTGGAAACCCTGTCGGATCTCGCCGACCTGGCCCGTGAAGCCTCCCCCGACGAGGACACGGTGCTCGTGCTCATCGAGCAGGAGGACGCCTGGTTCGGCGTCGTCCGCGTCGACGGCGAGGAGGATCCTCGCATCTACGTGTCGGACGCCGCCGCCGCTGCCCGCAGCAGCTACGGCGAGATCCTGCTCACCGACGAGCTGCTGGGCCGCGATCCGGACGACGGGGACGACCTCGACGCCCTCGACCTCGACGGCACGGAGGACGGTGAGTCCGACGAGGACGACGACGCCGAGGACGGTGCCGGGGCCGCCGGCTCCGCCGAGTCCGTGCCGCACGGACCGGTCGGCGACGCCCTGATCCTCGACGACCTCGGCGTCAGCGAGAAGGAGCTGCGGCTGATGTCGACGGACGCCGTCACCGAGATCGCCGAGTCCCTGGGCGCCTCGGAGACCCTGGAGACCGTCCGCTGACCGGTCGTACCGGCGCGGACGCGGGAGTCCCGGATCCGGTCCGGGACCCCTGGCGGCCCGCCATGCGGCGCGCCCTGGACGAGGCCGCCGAGGCCGTACGGGGCGGGGACGTCCCCGTCGGCGCCGTCGTCCTGGCCCCGGACGGCACGACCGTGCTCGCGGCCGGGCACAACGAACGCGAGGCCGGTGGCGATCCGACGGCCCACGCGGAGCTCCTCGCGCTGCGGCGGGCCGCGGCCTCCCTCGGGGCGTGGCGACTGACCGGCTGCACCCTCGTGGTCACGCTGGAGCCCTGCACGATGTGCGCGGGCGCGATCCAGCAGTCCCGCGTGGAGCGGCTCGTCTACGGCGCCCGCGACGAGAAGGCCGGCGCGGCCGGCTCCCTCTGGGACCTCGTCCGCGACCGGCGGCTCAACCACCGGCCCGAGGTGATCGAGGGCGTGCTCGCCGAGGAGTGCGCCGGGCTGCTCACCGCGTTCTTCCGCGGCCGCTGAATACCGATTTCAAAGCACGCGGCACCTTGCTGTAAGGTCTCCCTCGGTAGCGTGTCCGAGCGGCCGAAGGAGCTCGCCTCGAAAGCGAGTGTGGCGCAAGTCACCGAGGGTTCAAATCCCTCCGCTACCGCTTCAGAAGGGCCCCGTCGTCAGGCGGGGCCCTTCGTGCGATCTGCCTCTTCGGGTGATCCGCCCTTCGTGCGATCATGTGCGCTGCATGGGACACCAGTGACAGGGGAGGCCGCGATGGCGGTGAACGCCAAGAAGGTCGCCGTCTACGCCGTCGTGGTCTTCGCGCTGTACGTGATCATCACGGACCCGGCCAAGGCCGCCGACTACGTGCAGATAGGCTTCCAGGGCATTTCGGACGCCGCCAAGGCCCTCGGCGACTTCGCCACATGGGTCGCCAACGGAGGAAAGTGATGATCCGCCACCTGGTGCTCTTCAAGCTCAACGAGGGCGTCGAGCGTGACGACCCCCGCGTAGTGAAGGGCGTCGAGGCCTTCCGCGCGCTCGGCGACACCATCCCGGAGCTGCGCCACTGGGAGCTCGGCTGGAACGTCAGCGACCGCCCCATCGCGTACGACTTCGCCATCAACTCGGCCTGCGACGACGCGGACGCGCTGCGGCGGTACGTGGAGCACCCGGACCACCAGGCGGGGGTCGCCCTGTGGCGGGAGTTCGCCACGTGGGTGATCGCGGACTACGAGTTCTGAGACCGGTTCCGAGACCGGCCACTCCGGGCCCCCTGTCGCTTCGACCGGGGGCTCTTCTGTTGCCCGCGTTAACTTGCGGGGCTTTCATCACTCAACACGTAGTTATGGGGTGCTTGCACACAGTGCACATGTCTTGTGATGCTATGACCGCTTTTGATGGAAGAGTTGACGGATGAGTTGACGATGACGAGGTGGAGTTGACCGTGCTGGCCAGTACCGCACCTCAGGCACCGTCCGCTCAGGCACCCTCCCCTCAAGCACCGGCCCCTCAAGCACCAGCCGCTCAAGCACCGGCCGCCCAAGCACCGGCCGCCCAAGCACCGGCCGCTCAAGCTCAAGGTGCGCCGGCTCAGGCCGCGTCGCCGGAAGCCGCTCCGGCGGTGGCCCAGCGGAGCAGTCGTGGCGCCGACACCCGGGCCCTCACCCAGGTCCTCTTCGCGCAGCTCAAGGAGCTCCAGCCGGGCACCCCGGAGCACGACCGCGTACGCGGGGCGCTCATCGAGGCGAACCTCCCGCTCGTGCGCTACGCGGCCGCCCGGTTCCGCTCCCGCAACGAGCCGATGGAGGACGTCGTCCAGGTCGGCACGATCGGGCTCATCAACGCCATCGACCGCTTCGACCCGGACCGCGGCGTGCAGTTCCCGACGTTCGCCATGCCGACCGTGGTCGGCGAGATCAAGCGGTACTTCCGCGACAACGTCCGCACGGTGCACGTGCCGCGCCGGCTGCACGAGCTGTGGGTGCAGGTCAACAGCGCGACGGAGGACCTGACGACCTCCTTCGGACGGACCCCGACGACCACGGAGATCGCCGAGCGGCTGCGCATCACCGAGGACGAGGTGCTGTCCTGCATCGAGGCCGGGCGGTCGTACCACGCGACGTCCCTGGAGGCCGCGCAGGAGGGTGACGGCCTGCCGGGACTGCTGGACCGGCTCGGCTACGAGGATCCCGCGCTGGACGGCGTGGAGCACCGCGACCTCGTACGGCACCTGCTGGTCCAGCTGCCCGAGCGGGAACAGCGGATCCTGCTGCTGCGGTACTACAGCAATCTCACGCAGTCCCAGATCTCCGCGGAGCTCGGCGTCTCGCAGATGCACGTGTCGCGGCTACTCGCGCGTAGCTTCCAGCGGTTGCGGTCTGCGAACCGCATCGACGCATAACCGCAAACACTGGCGAGAGGTCACCGTCGGGAGGGAATCGCCCATCAGGGCGGTTGCCGACAGTTGAGAGCCGAAAAGTCGTCAGACCCCTTGTTTGCAGGGCGAATTCGCGTCTCAGATGTCGACATGTCACTACAGCGTGTTGCCGACATGTGACATTCTGCGGGAAGCGCGTTTGCCGGAGCTCCGGCTCCGGTATTCAGGTGAAGGCTGCGTTCCTCAAGCGGGGGCGTTCGCCGCGACCGTCCCGCGACCCAAAGGGGGTGGCATGTCCGCAGAACAGGGCAGCTCGAAGGTGCTCACGCTCGCGGAGAGCGAGACAGCTCCCCATGCTCTCGACTCACTCGGCTCCATCGATGACGTGCCGGCCCCCGCGGCCGAGCCCGTTCCGGTCCTTCCGGCTGCGGGCGCCATCGACACCCGCACCCTGTCCCGCTCCCTGTTCCTGCGACTGGCCGCGCTCGACGAGGACAGCCCCGAGCGGGCGTACGTCCGCGACACGCTGATCGAGCTGAACCTGCCGCTCGTGCGCTACGCCGCCGCGCGGTTCCGGTCGCGGAACGAACCGATGGAGGACATCGTCCAGGTCGGCACGATCGGGCTGATCAAGGCGATCGACCGGTTCGACTGCGAACGGGGCGTGGAGTTCCCGACGTTCGCGATGCCGACGGTGGTCGGGGAGATCAAGCGGTTCTTCCGGGACACGTCGTGGTCGGTGCGGGTGCCGCGCAGGCTGCAGGAGCTGCGCCTCGCGCTCACCAAGGCGAGTGACGAGCTGTCACAGAAGCTGGACCGGTCGCCGACGGTCACCGAACTGGCCGCCGTGCTCGGGGTGTCCGAGGAGGACGTCGTCGACGGGCTGGCGGTGGGGAACGCGTACACGGCGTCCTCGCTGGACTCGCCCGCGCCGGAGGACGACGGCGGTGAGGGGTCGCTGGCGGACCGCCTGGGGTACGAGGACACCGCGCTGGAGGGTGTGGAGTACCGGGAGTCCCTGAAGCCGCTGCTGGCGAAGCTGCCGCCGCGGGAACGGCGGATCATCATGCTGCGGTTCTTCGCGAACATGACGCAGTCGCAGATCGGCGAGGAGGTCGGCATCTCGCAGATGCACGTCTCGCGACTGCTGACGCGAACGCTGGCGCAGCTGCGGGAAGGTCTGATCTCGGACTGACCGGGTCCTCACCGACCCAGAGGGCTGGGGGCGCGGCCGTTCGGGCCGCGCCGTCCGCCTGCGCCTGTCCCGGCGTACGTCTTACGACAGCGCCAGCCAAGCCACCGCCGCGACGATCGCCACGGCGACGACCACGCCGAGGATGACGCCGACACGCGGGCCGCTGTTGGTGGATGCCGCCGCCTGACGGCCCTGCGGGGCCTCGTCGACGAACGCGCGGAACATCTGGGTGCTGCCGGCGGGGTCGTGATTGCCCTGCGGGGCCTGGTTGTTAGCCATGGCCCGAGACCCTAGCGAAAACGGCGGGGCTCCCCAAGTGGGGGTTGGGGTTCCGTTTGGACCCGAGCGACCCCTGCCGCCGGGCTCACCACCAGCACGTTTACTCCCGCAATACTTGCCTTTGCCAAGTTTTTATGCCGCACCCGCCGCTTTTATTTGCCTGTAGCAACCAACAGCTCCTATGGTTGCCCTAAGCAACGAAAGCGGGAGGTGTCATGGCCGAAAAGGCGCAGTACGAAGAGCTGGTCCGCCAGTTCAGCGCCTTCGGTGCCGTGAAGCGGGAGCTCGGCCGGATCATGCCCGCCGAGTGCCCCGGCGGGTCGGCAGCCGTTCTGACGCTGCTGGGACGCCACGGCGACATGCGCATGAGCAAGCTCGCCGAACTGCTGGCGGTGGACATGTCGGTCACCAGCCGGCACGTCGCGCACGTCGTGGACCGGGGCTGGATCGAACGCTCCCCCGACCCGGCGGACAAACGCTCACGCATCCTGCGCCTCACACCCGCGGGCCACGCACAGCTCGACGAGCTGTCCCGGCGGACCACCGAAGTCCTCGCCGAGCGCCTGAGCGACTGGACCGACGAGGACGTCGGCCGGCTCACGGACCTCATGGCCCGGCTGCGGGAGAGCTTCGACTGCCGGCCCGGGACCCGGGCCGCACCGGCCGCTTTCGGCCAGACCACCCGTACACCCGCAAGCACGTAAGAAAAGGAAGCCCATGGCAACGACCACACCAGCCGGTGTGCGGGCTCATGCCAAGCACGGGGGAGGCTCCCACGGCTCCTCCGGCGACGGCGCTCCGATGACGCACCGGCAGATCATGGAGGCCCTCACCGGCCTGCTGCTCGGCATGTTCGTCGCGATCCTGTCGTCGACGATCGTCTCCAACGCCCTGCCCCGGATCATCGGCGACCTCGGCGGCGGCCAGAGCGCCTACACCTGGGTCGTCACCGCGTCCCTGCTGACGATGACCGCCTCCACCCCGCTGTGGGGCAAGCTCGCCGACCTGTTCTCCAAGAAGCTGCTGATCCAGCTCGCGCTGGTCGTGTTCGTACTGGGGTCGGCGGCGGCCGGCATGTCGCAGAACCCTGGCATGCTCATCACGTTCCGCGCCGTCCAGGGCATCGGGATGGGCGGGCTGTCCGCGCTGGCCCAGATCATCATGGCGGCGATGATCTCGCCGCGTGAGCGCGGGCGTTACAACGGCTACCTCGGTGCCGTCTTCGCCACCGCCATGGTCGGCGGCCCCCTGGTCGGCGGTGTCATCACCGACACCGACTGGCTCGGCTGGCGCTGGTGCTTCTACGTCGGCGTGCCCTTCGCCGTGATCGCCCTGATCGTGCTGCAGAAGACTCTGCACCTGCCCGTCGTGAAGCGGAAGGTCAAGGTCGACTGGGCCGGCGCCTTCTTCATCACCGCGGCCGTCTGCCTGCTGCTCATCTGGGTGACCTTCGCCGGCGACAAGTACGACTGGATCTCCTGGCAGACGTACGCGATGGTCGGCGGGTCCGTGGTGCTGCTGGCACTGTTCGTCCTCGTCGAGGCGAAGGCCAGCGAGCCGATCATCCCGCTGCGGCTGTTCCGCAACCGCACCATCACGCTGGCCTCCGTGGCCTCCCTGTTCGTCGGCGTCGCGATGTTCTCCGGCACCGTCTTCTTCAGCCAGTACTTCCAGCTGGCGCGGGACAAGTCCCCGACGATGTCCGGTGTGATGACGATCCCGATGATCGCGGGTCTCTTCGTCTCCTCCACCGTCTCCGGGCAGGTCATCACCCGGACCGGCCGCTGGAAGGGATGGCTGCTGGCCGGCGGTGTGCTGGTGACGGCCGGGCTCGGGCTGCTGGGCACGATCCGGTACGACACCGAGTACTGGCACATAGCGATCTTCATGGCGCTGATGGGCCTCGGCATCGGCATGATGATGCAGAACCTGGTGCTCTGCACGCAGAACCAGGTGGAGCCGGGCGACCTGGGCGCCGCCAGCTCCACGGTGACCTTCTTCCGGTCCCTGGGCGGTGCCATGGGCGTCTCGGCGCTGGGCGCGGTCCTGGGCAACAAGATCACCGACTACGTCAAGGACGGCCTGGCCGACCTCGGCGCGAAGGGCGCGGCCCTCGGTCATGCCGGTACCGGCGGTGGCGGCATCCCCGACCTCGACACGATGCCCGCGCCGATCCGCACCATCGTGGAGAGCGCCTACGGCCACGGTGTCGCGGACGTCTTCCTCTACTCGGCCCCGATGGCACTGCTCGCCCTGCTGGTGTCGCTGTTCATCAAGGAGGTCCCGCTGAAGACGAAGGGCGGGCTGGCGCAGGCCGCCGAGCCCGAGGCGCCTGCCGTGGCTCCCGTCGAGGCCGTCGCCGTCGAGGCTCCCGCCGCGGAGAAGGCCGCGCCGAGCTGGGCCGTGGCCGACACCGAGGTCGCCGGCGGGGCCGGACGCGAGGGGACGCAGCGGCTCGCCGCCGTCGCCACCGCGGAGCGTCCGGAGGAGACCTCCGGTGGTGTCCCGGTCCGCGGCTTCGTCCGCGGCAACGAGTCCGCGCCCGTGCCGCAGGCCGCCGTCACGCTGATCTCGCTGGCCGGACGCCAGCTGGGCCGGTCCGTGGCGCAGGCCGACGGCTCGTACACGGTGGACGCCCCGGGCTCCGGTTCGTACGTCCTGATCGCCTCCGCCGACGGCTTCCAGCCGCAGGCCTCCACGGTCGTCGTGAACGGCGAGCCGGTCGCCTACGACATCCTGCTCAGCGGCACCAGCGGGCTGACCGGCCTGGTGCGCTCCGCCGAGGGCGGGCAGCCGGTCAAGGACGCCATGGTCATCGTGACGGACGTGCGCGGGGACCTGCTGGCCAACGGGATCACGGGTGAGCAGGGCGAGTTCTCCTTCGCCGAGCTGGTGCCGGGGGCGGTGACCGTCGCGGTGAACGCCGCCGGGTACCGGCCGCGCGCCCTGCCCGTCGAGGTGGGCGGCGCCGGGGTCACCCGGGTCGAGATCGACCTGGACGCGGGCGCCCGTGTCCAGGGTGTCGTCCGCGCCCCGCACGGCCCGCTGGCCGATGCCCGGGTGACCCTGGTCGACCAGGCGGGCAACGTCGTCGGCTCGGCCACGACCGGGACGGACGGGGCGTACGCCTTCACCGATCTGGACGGCGGCGAGTACACCGTGATCGCCACGGGTTACCCGCCGGTGGCCACCGCCCTGACCGTCACGGGCGCCGGCACCGACGCCCACGACATCGAACTCGCCCACCCCGGCGAGTAGCCACGACCCCGGCCCGTGACAGGGGTGGGCGCGCTCTGAGCGGAGGTGCGCCCCCTGTCACGGGCCGGTTTCTTTCTGAGGAGCAGCAGAGATGGGACTGACCGCGAGGATCCGTACTCGCGACGGATGGGCCGTGTCGCACGCGGTCGTCACGGTCGCGGACATGACCGGCGCGCAGGTGCTGCGGGCCGAGGCCGACGCGGAGGGCGCCGTGCGGGACACGACGCCGATGGAGGCGGGGGCGTACACCGTCATCGTCACGGCGGTGGGCTACGCGCCCGCGGCCTCCAGCGTCATCGTCACAGCGAGCGGAAGGGCCGAGGTCGGCACCGTGACGCTCGCCCGCCCGGGCGGCACCGAGCTGCCGCCGCCGGGGCCGTGGACCGTCGACCCGGTGCACTCCAGCGTGGCCACCGTGGCCCAGCACCTGGGCATCTCCAGCGTGCACGGCCGGTTCACGGAGTTCTCCGGCGCGATCGAGATCGCCCCGGACGACGTCACCAAGTCGCGGGTGGAGGCGGTGATCCGGGCCGCGTCGATCGACACCGGCAACGGCATGCGCGACGGGCACCTGAAATCACCGGACTTCCTGGACGTCGAGCGGTTCCCGGAGATCACCTTCCGGTCGACGGGACTGACCGCGACCGGCTCCGACCGGTGGACCGTCCACGGCGAGCTGGGCATGCACGGGGTCGTGCGGCCCGTGGACCTGGACCTGGCGTACCTGGGCACGGGTCCGGACCCGTGGGGCGGCACCCGGGCGGCGTTCCGCGCCACGGCCGAACTGCACCGCGAGGACTTCGCGATGAACTACAACCAGGTCCTGCAGGCCGGCATCGCCGCCATCGGCACCACGCTGAAGGTGGAGCTGGACATCCAGGCCGTGCAGGGCGAGTCACTTCCCGCGGCGTGAGTCCGGGGCGGCCACCCGCGCCACCAACTGGCCGCACAGATCGCGGAGCTTGACGTTCCGGTCCTGCGAGGCCCGGCGCAGCCGCTCCAACGCGATCCGCGCGTCGATCCGCTCCCGGGCCATCAGGATTCCGATCGCCTGGTCGATGACGCTGCGGGAGAGCAACGCGGTGCGCACATCGGCGGCCGACTGGCGCCGGCGCTCGATCCGCAGCGCCACATCGATGGCGTCCCCGGCCCGGGCCGCGAAGGCACGGGCCGCGTCCCGGCCCGGGTCCAGGGCCCGCGCCCGCACCCCGTAGAAGTTGAGCGCGGCGCCCTTCTCGCCCTCCACTGCGACGGGCACCGCCAGCGCGCAGCGGACGCCCACGGACAGCGCGTACTCCCGGTACGCCGGCCAGCGGGACTCCTCGGCGAGGTCCGGGGCGTACTGCTCCTCGCCGGTGCCGGCCGCGTCGACGCAGGGACCCGAGCCGTTCTCGTACTGGCGCAGGTCGAGGCCGCTGGGCATGCCGTCGCTGCCGGCCAGGGTGAGCAGCCGGCCGGCGCGGCGCACGGTGATGCTGCACGCGTCGGCACCGGGCACCTCCTGCACCGCTCGGTCGGTCAGATCCCGCAGCATCGGGTCGAGACCGCTGCTGCGCACCATCGCCTGGTCCAGCGTGTCGGACGTCTCGGAGCTCATGACCGTACGGGTATCCCGTCACCGGCCGAACACGCCCCCGGCGTGACTCCCGCCGCCTCAGGGCGAGTTGTCGCCCACGATCCGGCGGGCGAGGTCGCGCAGTTTCACGTTCTCCCGCTGGGAGGCCCGCACCAGGCTCTCGAAGGCCGCGGCCGCGTCGATGCCCTGGCGTTCCATGAGGATGCCGGTGGCCTGGCCGATCAGGTCCCGGGTGTGCATGGCCTCGGTGAGCTGCTCGCGCACGGTGGCGGAGTCCAGGGCGATGCTGACGTGCGCGCTGAACAGCCGGCCGACGCGCGTCGCCTCCTCGTCGAAGGCGCCCGGTTTGCGCGCGTAGGCCGTGAGCACGGTCAGCCGGCGGCGGTCGGCGCGCAGCCGCAGGGACAACGCCGAGCGCAGTCCCAGTTCCGCCAGCACGTCCCAGCCGTCGTCCGCCTCGCTGTCCGTTATGCGTGCGATCGGGTTGTTCCACAACTGGTCCCACAGCCCGTGCTGTTCGCGGCCGGTGTGCCGGGCCTCGGCGGCGCGTACGACCTCGTCGGTCCAGGCCAGTGTGCGGAGCTTGTTGCCGCGCTCGATCACGGAGATGCCGGCGTGCTCGGCCCCCGGCATGAGATGCACGGCCAGGCGGACCGCCGTGCGTAGCGCGCTGTGCGGCGTGAGGGTTTCGTGCAGTTGCTGAGACGCCACCGTCAGCGCTTCGGCCAGCTCGATGCCGACCGGAAAACGGGGCAAATCAGGAAACTCGGACGCAGCCACCACGAACCTCTTCGGCATGCACGGCCATTGGCCGTGCGCAGGAGAGCTCCGCAGCACATTCCCGACTGCGAGCACAGGACGGACAGCACTCTAACTGCTCGGTTGCCTCCGAGTGACGTCCGGCCGACGCCGCCCCGAGAGCTTCCACCGCGCGCCCCCCGCATGGTGGAATGGCCTCCGGGTCAGGAAGCGGCCTTACCGGAATCCGGACGAACGTCTGCCAGGTGAGCCGTGACACTCTTCACGAATCCCACAGAACCGCGCGACCTTCCCGGCCGCGTCCACCTGACCCTGCCCGCCGAGATCGACTACTGCAACGCGGCGGAGCTGCTGCCGCTCGTCATGTCCGCCGTCCGCGCCCGGGGCGACCGGCTGGAGGTCCTCGTCCTGGACCTGACCGCGACCTCCTTCATGGACTCCCAGGGCATCCGCCTCATCAACGATGTCCGGCAGCGGCTGCACCCGGGTGCCACGCTGCGTCTGGCGGCCCGGCCCGAGGGGATCACAAGCCGCATCCTGGAGCTGACCGGGCTGCGCCGGGACGTGCCCGTGTACGACGACCTCGCCGAAGCCCTGGCGTCGTAGGCTGCCGCCCATGGCACCGAACATCGCGACGAACACCCGCGTCTCCCTGGACGAGTTGCTCGACTTCGTACGCCCCCGGCACCACGCCATCCTGCTGACCCGCCGCGCCGACGGCGCCCCGCAGGGCTCCCCGCTGACCTGCGGCGTCGACGACTCCGGCCGGATCGTCGTCTCCACCTACCCGGAGCGCGCCAAGACCCGCAACGCCAAGCGGGACCCCCGGGTGAGCGTCCTCGTGCTCAGCGACGACTGGAACGGCCCCTGGGTGCAGATCGACGGCACGGCCGAGGTCGTCGACGCCCCCGATTCCGTCGAACCGCTGGTGGAGTACTACCGGAACATCGCCGGGGAGCACCCCGACTGGGACGAGTACCGCGCGGCCATGCTCAAACAGGGCAAGTCGATCATCCGGATCACGCCGGAGCGGTGGGGGCCGGTGGCGACCGGGGGGTTCCCGGCCCGCCTGGTGGAAGGGGACTAGTCCCCGGGCGGGCCGCTCTCGCGGCAGTCCCCGGTAGGGCCGCTCTCGCGGGTGACCATCGCCTCGATGCCCGCGATCAGCAGTTCCAGCGCGAACTCGAAGTCGCGCTCCAGCATCTCGGCGACCGTGTCGCCGCCGCGCGCCGCCATGATCTCCCGCGACTCCCGCAGGACGTCGGCCGCCTGCGGGGCCGCGGTCACGGCGTTTAGGGCTTGTTGGAAGTACTCGTCCACGCTCATCCCGCCGGACGCGGCCCGGGAGGCGAGGTGGCCCTCCAGGGTGCCGTAGCCGTAGACGAACTGGAAGACGGCCGAGATCGTGCTCGTCATGCGCTTCGCGGGCAGCCCGGTCCTGCGGACGACGCGCTGGACGACCCGGGAGAACGCCAGGCTGTTGGGACCGATGTTGAGGAAGACGCCGACCAGCGCGGACACCCAGGGGTGGCGCACCAGCAGCGTCCGGTACTCCCGGGCGAGCGCCCGCACCTGGTCCCGCCAGTCCTCCCCGGCGTCCGGGTCGGGCAGCCGCACCCCGCCCATGACCTCGTCCAGAGCGAGTTCGAGAAGGTCGTCCTTGGTGTCGACGTACCAGTAGACGGACATGGCGGTGACGTTCAGCTCACCGGCCAGCCGCCGCATGGAGAACTTGGCCAGTCCGTCGGCGTCCAGCAGCCGCACGGTGGCCTCGATGATGCGCGCCCGGTCCAGCCCCGACGGCTGCCCGCCACCGCGCCGCCGGTGCGCCTTGCCCTCCAACCAGACGCTGGACCGCGGCTGCCCCTCCCGGGCGGCTTTCGCCATGGCGCACCTTCCTCGATCTTTCAACGCCGCTCATGCTAGACGCGCCGTCTTTCAGGGGCGGGGGCTGTTTCATTGTGCTGCTCCGCCGCGTGGACGCGATCAGCCACAACGACCCGCAGCCGCCCTACTGCCCGGCTGCCCGGCTGCCCGGCTGCCCGAACTCTAGGCGGACTCAGCCCGCTCGGCCCGCCGAAGCAACGCGGCCGCGACCAGCCCGCCCGCCAGCACAGCGACCGCACCGACCAGCTGACTGGTCTCCAGGCCGGAGGCGAACGCGTCGGAGATCCGGGCCTTCTCCTCGGCCGAGCCGGCGGAGGCCAGCGCCGCCGGCAACGACGCCGCGGACACGGCGACCAGCGAGGCGAACCGGGAGTTGAGCACCGCACCCAGCACGGCGACGCCGAGCCCGTTGCCGAACTCGGCGAGGGTTCCGTTGATCCCCGCTCCGACCCCCGCCTTCTCCGGCGGGATCGCCCCCATGATCGCGTTGGCCATCGCCGGCATGGACAGCGCCACACCCGCCCCCATCACGACCAGCCCGAGCAGCATCCCGCCGTACCCGTGCCCACCGAGCAGCGCGATCGCCGCGAGCCCCGCGGACACCAGGGTCATGCCGAGCGCGATGGCCGCCGGCGTCCCGGCCTTCAGCACCAGCTTCGCCCCGACCCCGGTGAAGTTGAGCGCGACGACGGTCAATGCCAGCGGCGCCGTCCGCAGCCCGGCGTCCAGCGGCTCGTAACCGAGGACGAACTGCAGGTGCTGGGTGAGCAGGAACAGCGACCCCGTCATGCCGAAGGCCACGAGGATCGCGCCCGCGACCGCGCCCACGAACTTCTGGTTGCGGAAGAAGTGCATGTCGAGCATCGGGTGCTCGGTCCGCAGCTCCCACAGCACGAACATGCCGAGTACGGCCACGCCGATCACCGCGGAGACCAGCACCTGGGCGGAGGTCCAGCCGTGCTCGGGGCCGGTGATGATCGCGTACACCACGGCCGTCATGCCGATGGTCGACAGCACCGCGCCGACCAGGTCGGGCCGGTCACCGGCCTTGTGCTTCGACTCGGGCACCAGCGCGGCGACCGCGACCAGGCCGAGCAGGGCGACAGGGATGTTGATGAGGAAGATCGCGCCCCACCAGAAGTGGTTCAGCATCACACCGCCGATCAGCGGCCCGGCGGCGAAACCGAGCGAACTGACCGTCGACCACAGCGCGATGGCCTTCACGCGCTCCTGGTCGTCGAAGATCTGCACGACCACGGCCAGGGTCGTGGTCATCAGCAGCGCACCGCCGACGCCCATGCCCGCGCGGGCCGCGATCAGTTGGCCGGGGCTCTGGGACAGCCCCGCCGCGAGCGATCCCACGCCGAAGATCGCGAGGCCGGACATCAGCATCAGCTTGCGGCCGTAGCGGTCGGCGGAGTTGCCCGCGGTGAGGAGCAGGCCGGACTGCACCAGGGAGTAGGCGTTCATCATCCACTGGACGTCGGCGGTCGAGGCGTCCATCTCGCGGGTGAGCGAGGGGATGGCCACGTTCAGGATCGTGTTGTCGAGCAGCACGGTGAGCTGCGCCAGGCAGATGACACCGAGGATCAGCCAGCGCTGTGGGTGACCGCCCTGCGCGGTGAGGGGTGGGGCCTTTTCCTGGGGGGGCGTCGTCATGCTGTACACCGTAGAATAGTTCCTATACGGCGTACAACGGAGTTTCGGCGCGGACGGCGCAAGGGCGGTGGCTTTCGGCCACCGCCCTCCGGTCCCGTCGGGGACGTGTCAGCTGCTCGCCTTCTGTGTGAGGTCGTAGAAGGTGGACGAACCGACCGTGACCTTCTTGAAGTTGGCCTCGACCCAGGAGGTGATCCGGGAGGAGGTGCTGTCGCTGTTGCCGCCCATGCGGCCGCCCATGCCGCCCGAGGCGATGAAGTAGTGGATCCTTCCGTCCGCCACGTACTGCTTGAACTGGGCGAGGGTCGGGGACGGGTCGGTGCCGTTGAAGCCGCCGATGGCCATCACCGGGTCGCCGGTGGACAGCTGGTAACTCGCCGCGTTCTGGGCTCCGATGGCCGCGGCGGCCCAGGTGTACCGGTCGGCGTCGGTCTCCAGCAGCTTCCTGGCCTCCGCACTGACGCCGGCGCCGTTGAGCAGACCGCCGGCACCGCCACCGCCGCCGCCCATCCCGCCCGGGCGGCCCGTCCCGTCGCCGTTCTGCTGGTTCTGACCCTGGCCCTGGCCCTGCTGGTTCTGGCCGCCCGGGAGGCCGCCGCCGGGGAAGCCGTTGCCCTGCTGCCCCTGGGTGTTGCCGTTGCCGTTCGGCTGGCCCTGCTGGTTCTGGCCCTGCTGGTTCTGGCCACCGCCAGGGAAGCCGCCTCCGCCGGGACCGCCACCGCCCGGACCACCACCACCGCCCGGGCCGCCACGGCCGCCCGCGACCGCCGGGCCCGCCGTGACGATCGAGCCGGTGTGCCCCTCGTTCACGGTCGTGAGGGTGTACGCCACCGGACCGGCCAGCGCGGCGACAAGGCCCAGTCCGGCCGCCCCCAGCGCCAGCCGGCGTCCGAGCCGGCCGGCGAAGATCAGGCCGAGGGCCGCCGTCAGGCCGCCGACCAGGACGAGCCACTTCAGCCAGGGCAGGTAGCCGGAGGAGCGGTTGAGCAGGACGTACCCCCACGCCGCGGTCGCGGTCATCGCGGCGGCCAGGGTCAGCGAGGCCCACGCCCGTTCGCGCTTCTCCCAGAGCAGGGCCGCGCCCATGCCGACCAGCGGCGCGATGTAGGGCGCGAGGGCCACCGTGTAGTACTCGTGGAAGATGCCCCGCATGTAGCTGAAGACCAGCATGGTGGTCAGCAGTGCGCCGCCCCAGACGAGGAAGGAACCGCGGGTCACCGAGGTGCGCCCGGCTTTGCGGGTGGCCACCAGCCCCGCGACCAGCAGGATCAGCGCGGCCGGGATCAGCCAGGAGATCTGGCCGCCGACGGAGGAGCTGAACAGCCGGTCCCAGCCGGTCTCGCCCCAGGCGCCGCCCCCGTTGCCGCCACCGCCGCCTCCGACGCTGCCGGTCTCGTCGCCGTTGAGGCGGCCCAGGCCGTTGTAGCCGAAGGTCAGCTCCAGGAAGCTGTTGTTCTGCGAGCCGCCGATGTACGGGCGGGAGGACGCGGGCCAGAGTTCGACGATCGCGACCCACCAGCCACCGGAGACGACGATCGCGGCCAGGGCGGCGGCGAGCTGACCGATCCGCTTCCGCACCGGCACGGGAGCGCAGACGCCGTACACGAGGGCGAGCGGCGGCAGGATCAGAAAGGCCTGGAGGGTCTTGGCGAGGAAGGCGAAGCCGACCGCGGCACCGGCCCACAGCAGCCACTTCGTGCGGCCGTCCTCCAGGGCACGGATGACGAAGTAGCAGGCCGCGGCCATCAGCAGCGCCAGCAGCGCGTCGGGGTTGTTGAAGCGGTACATCAGCGCCGCCACGGGGGTGAACGCGAGCACAGCGCCCGCGATCAGACCGGCCGCGGGGCTGAAGCGGCGGCGCACGGCCGCGTGGACGACGGCCACCGTGCCGACGCCCATGAGGACCTCGGGCGCGAGGATCGCCCAGGAGCTGAGGCCGAAGAGCCGCACGGACAGGGCCATGGGCCACAGGGCGGCCGGCGGCTTGTCGACCGTGATGGCGCTCGCCGCGTCGAGCGAGCCGAAGAAGAACGCCTTCCAGGACTGGCTTCCGGCCTGCACGGCCGCGGAATAGAAGGAGTTGGCGTAGCCGGAGGCGCTCAGGTTCCAGAAGTAGAGCACGGCCGTCGCCAGCAGCAGGGCGAGGAAGGCCGGACGGGCCCAGCGGGGGTCCTCCGGGTGGCCGCGCCACAGCCGCTGCGGGAAGGGTGGCCGGGGGGCGCCGCCGGCGTGCGATGCCGGTGCGGCTTCCGGGGGCCGTGTCCGAGGGCCGGGGCTCGTGGCTCTGCCGGAGATCTGCCGGTCGAAGTGGACGGTCATCGCAAGTCCCTCGCATCGGTGTCGTGCGGGCGCACCGGCAGCAACTGCACGGTGGTGTCCCGCCAGGGGTCCGCGGCGTCACGGGCGCGGAAAGGGGCGCTGTCGTACGGGGCGGCACTCCGCGCGTCGTACGGGGCGGCACTCCGCGCGTCGTCCTCGCGCCGCTCCGGGAACACCCACGCCCGGAAGAGCAGGAAACGCAGCACGGTCGCCGCGAGGTTGGCCGCGACGAGCACGGCCAGTTCGGTGGAGTGCGCGGGTTCGGAGGCCGCCGCGTTCAGCGCCGCGAGCGAACCGCTGGTCAGGGCGAGTCCGATACCGAAGACGACCAGGCCCTGCGCCTGGTGCCGTACGGCCCCGCCGGGCCCGCGCACCCCGAAGGTGAGCCGCCGGTTGGCCGCGGTGTTGGCGACCGCCGAGACCAGCAGGGCGAGGGCGTTGGCGATCTGGGAGCCGGCGAAGACCCGGAAGCCGCTGTAGAGCAGCAGGTAGAAGAGGGTGGACAGGGCGCCGACCACGCAGAACCCGACGAGCTGGCGGGCCAGTCCCTTCGGCACGTCCTCGAGGTCACGGTCGCGCGGGTCGTCGCCGAAGGGCCGGGCGAGCCGGTCCAGCGGCAGCGAGCCGGTGGCCAGGGCCCTGCCGACCCGCCACACGCCCTTGAGGTCGTCGGTCGCGGTCCGGACGATGTGCACGGTCGAGTCGGGGTCGTCGACCCAGTCGACCGGCACCTCGTGGATCCTGAGGCCCGCCCGCTCGGCGAGCACCAGCATCTCGGTGTCGAAGAACCAGCCGGTGTCCTCGACGAGCGGCAGCAGCACCTGGGCCACGTCCCGGCGGATCGCCTTGAACCCGCACTGGGCGTCCGAGAACCGCGCCTGGAGCGAGCCGCGCAGGATGAGGTTGTAGGCCCGGCTGATCAACTCCCGCTTGGGCCCGCGCACCACCCGCGAACTGCGGGCCAGCCGGGAGCCGATCGCGAGGTCCGAGTGGCCGGAGATCAGCGGAGCCACCAGCGGCAGCAGGGCGTTGAGGTCGGTGGACAGGTCCACGTCCATGTAGGCGAGGACCGGGGCGTCCGAGGCCGACCAGACGGCCCGCAGCGCCCGGCCGCGCCCCTTCTGGTCGAGCCGGACGGTGGTGACCTCGGGAAGCTCCGCCGCCAACCGCCCGGCCACCTGCGGGGTGGTGTCCGTGGAGGCGTTGTCCGCGATCGTGATGCGGAAGGCGTACGGGAACGTCCGGTCGAGGTGCTCGTGCAGTCTGCGGACGCACGGCTGGAGGTCCTTCTCCTCGTTGTAGACGGGGATCACTACGTCCAGGACAGGCGTACCGGCTGGTGCGGCCGGGAGGTGCTCCCGCGCCGGCAGGGTGCCGGGAGAAGAGTCGGTTCGCATGGAACCGACTTTCGTCAGACGCCCTGTTGTGCCCGTGTGGTGAGGCTGTGGCGTGCCTGTGAGTGCTGCCGGCTGTTCATTTCCTGCTGCGGCCGGGGCGCGGGAGCGGGCAGGTGCACGGTGAACACGGTCCGCCCGGGCGCGCTGTCGACGGTCACGGCACCGCCGTGCGCGCTCGCCACGGCCTGCACGATGGCAAGGCCCAGGCCGGTCGAGCCGTTGGCACGGGAGCGGGCCGAGTCACCGCGGGCGAACCGCTCGAAGACGTGCGGGAGCAACTCGGCTGGAATGCCCGGGCCGTTGTCCTCGACGTCCACGCACAGCCAGTGGCCGCGCCGCTGGACGCGGGCGGTGACGGTGGTACCGGGCGGTGTGTGCGTGCGCGCGTTGCCCAGCAGGTTGACCAGGACCTGCTGGAGCCGGGCCGCGTCGGCCGGCACCGGCGCCGGCTCGTCGGGCAGGTCGAGCCGCCAGTTGTGGCCCTGGCCGGCCGCACGGGCGTCGCTGATGGTGTCCACGACGAGCGGCACGAGGTCGGTCTGCTCGAACTGCAGCGGCCGTCCGGCGTCGAGCCGGGCGAGCAGCAGCAGATCCTCGACGAGGAGGGTCATGCGGCCGGCCTCGGACTCGATCCGGCCGAGGGCGTGACGGGTGTCGGGCCCGACGTCCTCCCCGCCGCGTCTGGTCAGTTCGGCGTATCCGCGGATGGAGGCGAGCGGGGTGCGCAGCTCGTGGCTGGCGTCGGCCACGAACTGCCGGACCCGCGTCTCGCTCTGCTGCCGCGCGTGCAGGGCGCTGTGGACGTGGTCGAGCATCCGGTTGAGCGCGGCACCGACCTGCCCGACCTCGGTGTGCGGGTCGGTCTCGGAGTCGGGCACGCGTTCGTTGAGTGCCACCTCACCGGTGTGCAGGGGCAGTTCGGAGACCCGGGTGGCGGTGGCGGCGACCCGGCGGAGGGGTCGGGTGGCCACGCCGATGAGGACGGAACCGGCGATGGCGGCGGCGACCAGTCCGGCACCGGTGACGCTGATCTCGACCAGAATGAGAGTGTTGATGGTGGTGGTGACGTCCGTGGTCGGGATGGCCACGTAGTAGCTGCCCTTGTCACCGCTCTTGTACTCGACCCGGTACTCGCCGAGGCCGGGGATGTCGACAGTGGTCGGCGGTCCCTCAACCTGGGGCACGGAAGCGAGGGCGGCGCTCTGGGCGGAGTTCAGCGGCCGCGCGCTCATCTGGTAGTTGTTCTCGGAGAGGCCGTACGCGGACTCCGTGATGCGGCCGCCCTCGATCCTGGCGGCGACCGTACCGCCCGGCTGCGGCCCTCTCTTGACGAAGTCGGTGAGGCTCTCCGTCTTGTTCTTCGCGCCCCCGTCGACCTCGCCCCCGCCCGGCTCCCGGGGTGGGCTGAGCGCGACCCTGGACGCGGCTGCGTCGACCTGGCCGTCCAGCTGCTCGTACAGATGCGAGCGCAGCGCCAGCGTCGTCACCGTCCCGATCACCGCGCACACCACCGCGATCAGCACCACGGACGCGACGACGAGCCGCGTCCGCAGGGTGCGCGGCCTGCCGGGTCGTCGCCCGCCCGCCCACTGCCGCGTGTGCAGCCGCCGTCGTCCGCTCACGACGCCGCGGGCTTGATCAGATACCCGGCGCCACGCCGGGTGTGGATCATCGGCTCCCGCCCGGCGTCGATCTTCCGCCGCAGGTAGGAGATGTAGAGCTCGACGACGTTGGCCTGGCCGCCGAAGTCGTACGACCACACCCGGTCGAGGATCTGCGCCTTGCTGAGCACGCGCCGCGGATTGCGCATCAGGAACCGCAGCAGCTCGAACTCGGTCGCGGTCAGGTGGATGTCGTCCCCGGCCCGGGTCACCTCGTGGCTGTCCTCGTCGAGGGTGAGGTCGCCGACGACCAGCAGGGAGTCCGACCGCCGGTCGGCGGCACCGGAGCGGCGTATCAGCCCGCGCAGCCGGGCGACGACCTCCTCCAGGCTGAACGGCTTGGTGACGTAGTCGTCACCGCCCGCCGTCAGTCCGGCGATCCGGTCCTCGACGGCGTCCTTGGCGGTCAGGAACAGCACGGGCACGTCCGGCAGTTCGCGACGCAGCCGCCCGAGGACCGCCAGCCCGTCCATGTCGGGCAGCATCATGTCGAGGACGACGGCGTCGGGCCGGAAGTCGCGGGCGGTCTGGATCGCGCCCGTGCCGTCACCGGCGCTGCGGATCTGCCATCCCTCATAGCGCAGGGCCATGGACAGCAGCTCCGTGATCGACAGCTCGTCGTCCACCACCAGCACGCGGACGGGGCTCCCGTCCGGCCTGAGCAGTTCGGTGCGCCCCTGGGGCGAGGTCCTGGTCATGTGAACACGGTGTCGGGCACCTCTGAGAACGCGCTTTCGGCAACCTGTGTTTTCTCTGAGAAACCCACAGGTGCTTCTCAGGGCACACCTGGGAAGCCCAGGGGTCAGAACAGGCCGTCCTGCACGCCCGGGGCCCGGGCCTGCCCGTACTGCTTCACCGGAACGGTCAGTTCGTCTCCCGTGGCGGGCACGAGCCCCCATCCGGGCATCAGCCGCGTGTCGAGCACCACGACCCCGCCGCCGGTGGCCAGGTGCAGATCGGGTCCGGCGGCCGCGACCAGCTCCCCGCCGACCGCACCCCCAGCGACGAGTTCGCTCACGTCCCCGACGGCGACGGGCACACCGGCCAGCCCGAACACCCCGACATGGTCGACGACCCGCAGCGGCTCCCGCACGAGCGACTCCGGCCACGCGGGGAGCGCGACCGCCCGCTCGTACAGCTCGGCGACCTCACGGGCCCGGTCGGCGGCGTCCTCGGGCAGCGCGGCCCGCACGGCCCGCTTCTCGGCGTAGGGAATCCGGTCGGGTACCCGCAGGGCGGCCCTGAGCAGCTCCTCCGTACGCCGCGCGGCCATGAGCGGACCGACGCCGAGCCAGGTGAAACAGACGGCCCCCTGCTCGAGCAGCCGGGCCGACCCCCGCTCCCGCGCCGTGATCCCGACCTTGACCATGCCGGGGCCGAACCACGCCAGATACACGTGATACGGCCGTGGATCGTCGGCGAGGGTGTCCGCCGCCACCGAGTGCGCACGATCCAGCCGCGCACACTCCTCGCACCGCGCACCCGTACCGCGCCCCGGCACGACGGCACCCAGCGGACACGCGTGCCCCCGGGCTCCCACGCAGCCGCGCACGCCCCCCTCCGCGACCTTGAACGCCACACGCTTCCCCCAGGTCAGCGCGCTGCGCCGCCCGCCGTCCCACGCCAGCACGGGACCGTCCACCGACCATCGCAGCCCCGAACATCTCCATGCCTGTGCCATCTCTGCCGAGGGTAGGGGGCACCACTGACATCGGGCGGATGGGAGGTTGAGGGGAGAGGGAGGGGCGGCGGCCGGCGGAGGAAGGTCGACGGCGGACGGCAATGGCGGACGGAGGATGGCGCACGGCCGACGACGAACTGGCGTTCGGAGACCGGGGCCTTACCCACGGCCCACGACGAACTGCCGCCCGAAGACCGGCGCCTCACCGACAACCGACGACCTATTGCCGCTCGGAGACCGGCGACTTACAGCCCCTGGTCGGTCCCCGCGGCGGCCACGGTCTCCGGCTCGCCCGTGCGCCGCACCGGCACGACCGGCTGCACGGCGTCAACGCCCGCACCCGCAGCTCGGCGTCCCCGCCCGGCCAGCCGGCACCCCAGGCACTCCTCGTGTCCGCCCGGCGCCGCCGAGTCCCGCACGCGCCAGCTCCACTCGGCCCGGGGCCGCACCCCCGGCCCCTTGCCCCACCCGGCGAGGTGCAGTGCCCAGGTGACGAGCAGACTCACAACCCCGATCGCCAGCCCGCCGGCGATCAACACACCGGAGACGGTGCAGACCCCCAGCCCCGCCACACCGGCCCCGACCGAGGCGATGGCGAATCCGACCCATCCCGCGACCGTGTGCCCGTGGTCATACTGATGTGCACTCACGTGTCACTCCCTCGCACCTGAGGACTCAGACCCGCCGAACCCCTCACCTGCTAAGACTTTTACCACCCAAATATCTCACGAACTAAGGGATCTGGGAATGCAAGCGAAGCCTCGTCCGGCCGCCACGCCGGAGCAGGCGCTGTCGGCCATGGATCAGCTCATCGCGACTCACCTGGTCGGACAGCACGAGATCGCCCAACAGGTGGGGCTGAGTGTGACCGACCTCACGTGCTTCGCCTACGTCATCGAGGCGGGTGAGAACCTCCCCACGGCCGGTGACCTCGCGGCCCGTGTCCACGTCACGACCGGCGCGGTCACCGGCATCCTGAACCGCCTGGAGCGCGCCGGCTACATCACCCGCCGCCCCGACCCCGAGGACCGCCGCCGCATCCGCGTCGCCGCCCTGCCCGACGCGGTCGCCCGGGTCCGCGAGGTCTACGAGCCGTACTACGCCCGCCTCACTCACCTCTTCGCGGACTACTCACCGGACGAGATCGCCGTCCTGAACGACTGGTTCACCCGCGCGAGCACGCTGGCCGCGACCTATCTGGAAGAACACTGCCGCCCCGACTGACGGGCCGACCGGGTGTACGTACCCGCCCGGTCTGCCGGGCGCACAGACCTACCTGGTCTGCCGGGAGTGCCGGCTCGTCCGCCGCCGCACGGTGAAGACACAGGCGAGCATGCCGAGCGCCCAGGCGATCAGGAGGGCTCCCCACAGCGGCATCGTCACGATCGGCACGAGGAGGCGGATCTCGACGTCCGAGCGGTTCTCGAAGATGAAGATCAGAGCGACCGCGGTGATCAGAACGAACGGCACGAAGCGGCGGACGCCGGGCCGGGCGAGGAACGGCTGGCGCGCCTTGTGGTCCGGGCTGGTCTGAGCCATGGAGCACCTCTCCCTCACATCGCCCCCGACTCCAGCGTCCCCTCACCCGAGGCGGCCCGCCACGGCAGCCGTCGCCACTGCTGTCGCCGCGCGCCGAGAAAGCACTTTGTTCTCGGTCTGTACGACGCGGAATTGATGAATGCGGGGCAGCCGTCCTTGACCGGTACAGAAGTAGCCGCTTCGGTCACTCATCCGAAAGTTCTGGCCTATGAAATACGGACGAAGGTACGCGGTTCACAGCGCCTCGCGCGGCCCACGTACGTAGTCGAAACTACGCTCTTCCTGCGGAACTTCATCACCTCGGCGAAACGTCTTCTCCTACGACCAGGAATTGTCGAACCGAGGAGGAGCGGCGGAGAGTGGACAGGACGACCGCGATAGTCATCCTCATCTTGGTATCCCTGCTCATACTGGGCGCCGTCTATTTACTTCTCCGCGCACGGCACGCCGGCCTTTCGACGCAGTTCGGCGTCCTCGGTCTCGCTGCGACGATTCTCGGACTGCTCGCCACGTACTCCACGGCCATTCTCGAAGGGCCGAGCACCGCCGGAGCCTCCCCGGCCGAGGTGGATGCCGCACCTTCCTCACCTGCCCCGCAGAAGACCGTACTTTCGCCCTCACCTGCCGCAGAGGACGGCACCTCTTCGGCCGACTCGCCTCAGCCTCGCAAGAAGAGCGCCACGTGGCAGCACATACGCGCCATGAATTCGCCGTACAAGGGCCTGTGCATGGCAGCCGAAGGAGATGCCGTCGTCACGGCACCCTGTCTGGACTCCAAGGCCCAGCTCTGGAAAACGACCGATCGTGGCGAAATCATCACGCGTGACGGACGCTGCCTTTCACCGGAGGGGCTCGGCGGCGGGCAAACCATGCTCACCCAGGCATGCACCGGGAGTGCGGCGCAGAAATGGAAGTGGCGCGACGGTCGTATGTGGTCCGATGCACTGTGCCTGACCATCCGGGGCCCTTACGCCACGCCGGGCGCCACGATCCAGACATGGAATACGGAGCAGGACCCCAAGCCCGCCGACGAGATGTTCTGGGGTCTCTCGGCGTGACACTCGCCGACGGGCGCCACAAGGGCGGCCCTACCGCCACTCCAGGACGTCCCCCACGCGCAGTGCCCGGTCCGCGCCCTTTGCAGTGATCTTCTTCGGGGTCGCGCCGGGAGTGGTGGCTGAGACGAAGAATTCGAGCCGGGTGCCCTGGAGCGAGGCGAAGATCATCTGCTTTCCGTCCTGCGAAACGGTCCGCACGGTGTTCTTCCGGTCCGTCGCCGGGATGATCGGATCGCCCAGGGCGCCCTTCGGGAGATCCGCCGTACCGTCGAGGCGAGAAGTGTCCAGCGTCCAGAAGGAGTTCTTGCGTTTCGGGTCCTCGGCCTTGCCGAGCCGGGAGCCGCACAGCACGGCAGTGTCGTCGACCCAGCCGTAGGGGTAGCAGTCGGCTTCGGACGGAATGCCGGTGGCCTTGACACGCTTGGCCTTGAGCAGCGCGCTGCCCTGTGGCACGTCGACCACGTTGTAGCCCTGCCAGGTGATGAAGGCCGTCGCCTTGCGCCCGTCGGGACTGACCCGGACCTCCTTGCCGAAGAGCCCGCGCACCGGGTCACCCGCGAGCGCCAGTCCGGCGCCGTCCATGTAATCGCCATCGCCGTCGGCCTGTTCGGTCACCGCGTGCTCTCCGGCAACGGAACGGCTGGCGATCCGCACACGATCCGAGGAGTCGGTCTCGGTGAACCAGACAGCACTGCCGTTCTGGGCGAAGACGGCGTCCTCCTCCCTGGGCGTGTCCCCGAAGTCGTCGCTCGGCGCACCGGACAGCTTGGTCAGCTTGCCCCGGGTGTCGACGTAGCCCACCCCCGTCGCCTCGGTCTCCCGATCGATGAGGACGACGGCCATCCGGGAGAAGTCCTTGTCGAAGAGCTGCCGCAGCCGGGTGGCGGCGACGGCGCGCGGCCCGTCCTCGGACGCGCCGACACCGGGGAAGTTGTCGGCGCACAGCTCCACGAGCGGGGAGGCGACATCGTCGGCCTCCGCGACCACGGCCTCGGCCGGGACGGTGAAGGTCCGGGAGACGGTCTGTTCCCACGTGGCCGGATCCCAGCCCGTGACCGTCACGGTGGCCGGCTTGCTCGCGGGTACGGAACACGAGGCGGTGACGATCACACCCTTGTCCGGGAAGGCCCCGCCCCCCTGGCCTGCGTTCTTGCCCGCACCCTGCTGCCCGGCAGTCGCCTTGGCGCCCTTGGCGTCGGGGCCGGTGCCGTCCTCGCCCCCGCCACACCCCGCGACGAGCGGAAGCAGCACCGTGGCCACAGCCAGCGCAGCCATGCCCCCGCTCCTACGGCGGCCTCCGTGGCCCTCTGTCGTCCTCACGCCCGTGTCCCCCTCGCGATGTCCTGCCCAGCAGCGGCCACGTGATCGTAATGCGAACGGGTGCTGGTCGCCGAGAAGTTGACCGACAGCCGAGGAGCCGCTGAGCGCGGGGTGACCGGTCGTCCCGCCGGGCCAACGCAACGCTGGCCCGTACGTGAATGTCTCTCCCCTTCCCATCCGACGCGAGCACCCTCAAAGACGACATCGTGTAGTCGGACGCTTTGATGACTTCGCCAGCGCGTCCCATGTAGGCGTCGATATCACTGATTGACGCCAAAGACCCCCTGGGATGATCCCAGGGGGTCTTTGATCTGTGTGCACTCGGCAGGATTCGAACCTGCAACCTTCTGATCCGTAGGCGCGTTCGCCCCGGATGCGCGTCCCCACGATCAGCAACTCAGCACCGCTACTGCACGATGGTAGGCATGCATCGGTCCGTCATCGTGCGCTGGTGTATGTGGCTGTTGATGTCAGAGGTTGATGTCAGGAGGTCAACCACGCCTATCTGCGCGAGGGTTCCCAGGGGCAGCGTCGCTCCGCCAGCACGGTCCCTCGCCAACCCTATGGAAGTAGGCGGAGAGGGCGACTCGACTCGGGACTAGGACAAGGTCGTTTCTCCAATGTCCTCCAACCACAATGCCGGTTTGGCCGCGATGAACGAGCGCATCAACGCCACGCATGTGGCGTCATCCAGTACGACGATGCGCACGCCGGCTTCCGCAAGCCACGCCTGCCCACCTTGGAACGTTTGTGCCTCTCCCACGACGACGCAAGAAATACCAAACTGGCGCACGAGACCACAGCAGTACCAGCACGGCGAAAGCGTCGTGACCATGGTCGTACCGAGGTAAGAAGGCTGCCGCCCAGCCGCGCGGAAGGCGGCCGTCTCCGCATGCATGGAGGGGTCATCGTCCTGTACGCGCCGGTTGCGTCCGCGTCCGAGAAGGGCACCGTCCGCTCCGTACAGGGCAGCCCCGATCGGGATACCGCCTTCTTGCAGCCCAGCACGGGCCTCTTCCAGCGCGACATGGAGCATGGCCCGTTCCTGATCGAATTTCATGGCGCCATTGTGCTCTTCGGGGTGTTGCTGCTCAATAGAGCCAGCGACTGAAGGGGGACAGCGCTGTGCGTAGAGTGATCGGGCGCCTGATGTCTTGGCTTTTGCAAGGCACCTACCGGGGGCAAAACCTGCGCTTACACCTTGCCGCCATCCGTCGACTGGAGCCGCGCAGAGAGGAAATACACGAGTACCTGTACGCGTGTCTCAGCGTCCTCGACACGAAGGCGCAAGTCCTCCTGGGCTACGACGCGCTCATCATGGCCGCCACGTCGATCGTGCTCTCCGTCGTGCCGGACGGGAACCCCGTGGGCAAGGGGTTGATCATCGCCGCACTCGCGACCAGCGGCGTGTCATCAATGCTCTGTCTGCCAGTCGTCTGGGTTCAGTGGACGGACACGGACGAATTCGAACAGACGGAGGGCTCATTCAACCGCCTGTTAATGATTAGAAACAGGCGCACCATCAGTTACCGCGTGGCCTGGGTCATCGCCCACTTAGCGGCGTTACTCCTCATCGTGGGAACCCCGCTTCACTGAAGGCGCCCTCAGCAGAGTGATCACGCTCTCACTACACTGGTTGCATCGGACCGTCCGGACGTCCAGCCGTCTGCTGCCCCGCTCAGACCGGGGCAGCAGCGGCTGCACGAAGGCTCGGCCGAGTATCGACCACGGCAACCGGCCCCAGTCGTCGTATGCGGCACGCTCCCTTGGGTGTCGGTGCTGTCTGCTAACATCGCCTCACCAGATGCCCGACGACGCGACGGGCGCTGTACGGACCGGAAGACGCGGGGCCCCTTAGGCGGCCAACGCCCCCACCGTCGCTAGACCACTGCTTCGAGACTGAGCGTCACAGATCTCAGGCCAAACACCCATACATGGGTGGTTGGGCTGAGTTTTGTCTTTTTCGGTCCAACCACCCTTCCCTAACCTGGAAGGGGACCGATCGTTGAACAGCCAGTCGACGCCATCGAGTACCAGCCTCAGGGCGCTGTACCTGATCGTTGCTGCGTCAGTATCGATGGTTATCGCGCTCGTGGCAGGCATCCTGGTCTGCGTTACTGGCAAGTCAATTGTGGACGCCATTCTCTACGGTGGCGGGGTCTTCGTTGCCTTCATGACGTTGTCGATCGCCATGATCACTGTACTAAGCATGCCGTGACCGATGGTGAAAGCCAGCGAAAGCGAAAACAACGATGACCCGCACTCCTCGGTGCAGGTCATCGGTATGCCCAAGCGATCAACTGATGGGCGGGCTGTAGCGCAGAAACCAACCGCATCTGAGCTGGTGGACGGTGACCTACTAGTCGGCAAGTTGGACCAGGCGGTCACCGTCGTGCATGTGCCTAGCGCAGATCACAGTCTTATCCGTAGACGTGTTCGCCCCAGACGCGCGGGTCGTCCACCAGCCATTGCCGTGACTTACCCGTCCTGGGGTGATGTTGATTCACTGCTGTGTGCCAATGTGCGTGGCTGTTGATGTCAGGGAGCCGTTCCGTCCCCACTGGTCAGACCGTCAGCAGAGGCTGCGTCCATCCGCTGGTGTGGCACTTCGACAACCGCCGTCGCATCACCGTCGGTGCCCACCGGCAAGAGATCATCGGGCAACGCCACCTCACCGGCCCGACGTTGAGCGAGCCACCCGGAGCGCCTGTGCGACGGGGCCTCAGTGCGTACGTGCTGGAACCCCAGCCGTTCGTAGTAGTCGTGCAGCCCGGTGTTCGTCCGCCAAGTGTCGATGCGCACCCAGGTTCGCCCTTCAAGGGCAGCAAGGCGGGACATCCAGTCGATGAGCCGCGTACCGAGCTGTCGTCCCGACGCTGCACGGGCAACGATCAGCTTGTAGAGGTAGAGCGCTGTTTCGGGGCGGTCGACATCGGTCCAGAAGTCCCGGTCGACCGGACCACGGCTGACGGTGGCGAGCACTTCGTCACGCTCGCCAACAACGACCCATGCGCGCCCCTCATCTATGCTCGCGCGCCATTTCGAGATGGCACGCTCACCGGTCTCCGGATCGCTCCACTGATCCGTTCCCTTAGTCCGTAGCCACCCTTCGGCCTCAGCACGTAGGGCCATCAGGGCGGGTACGTCCTCCGCCGCTGCGGGGCGGAGGTACTCAGTCCGTACTGACTTCATAAAGGATCTTGTGCCTGTCTCCGGGGAGGATGGTGACCATGCAGCGTAGAGGGCGATCGTCCGCGTCATAGCCCGTTCGGGTGTGTTCTGCGACTGGAGTTGCTGCGGGAAGGCCAAGCTGTTCCGCTTCCTGGTGAGTCGGCATACGGACTGAGATTTCGTCCACGTACTTGACCTGCACGAGCCCCACAGAGGCGAGGATGCCGCCGGGCGCGGAGACGTCTCGGGGCTCCATCAGGGGTGTACCGACCACGAGTTCCTGAGGGAAGTACGAGTCGGCGAGGGCATAGGGCCGGTTGTCTATGTACCGGACTCGCTTACGAGCCACGGCCAGTCCGTCTGCGGGGAGTTGCAGGCGTTCACGGACATGCGGCGGGGGCTCCACGATGGAGACCGTGATGTCCTGGCGTGGAGCGTTGCCGTTCTCCGCGATCACGCTTGCCCACTGGTCGCCGGCTGTCCGCCCTTCAACCGCGTTCGCGTGGCGACTGCGGCTCTCCAGCGTCGTCCAGTTCCAGACGACGGGCGGGTAGTCCTCGCGGACGTACTTGCCCTGGCCTTGGCCGGTGACGACCAGGCCTTCCTCAATCAAGAGGCGCACGCCGGCACGGATGGTCTCGCGGCTGTAGCCGTACTGGCTCATCATCTTGGATTCGCTCGGCAGGGCCTCACCCGCCGTCAACCGGCCGGACTGAATCTGTTCCCGCAGGTCATAGGCGATTTCCTGCGCCTTCGTCATACCGCGTCGCACTGCCAAGGCAACCCCTCTGCTCCGACTCCTCCGTACAAGTTAGACCAGGGGGCTTGACTCTCCAAGCACAACTCATGCAACCTCTTGCCAAGGCACTCCTCCAGACAAGCCGGACGGGGTGTCACGTACGGTTCTGCCGTACATGCATGATGCCCGGAGGAAAGCCCAGCTCAGGCGGGGTGAGTACGAAGTGAGCGCTTGCGGATTGAGAACTCAACAGAGTGCCTGGGAGGCCGTCCCTCCCCTGCCAGCAAGAGGACGGACGCCTGCGGGCAATGCCCGTATGCACCAGAACCACCCAGCCTTCGCAGCTTTGCTGCGGCCGGTTGCCTCCGCTGCTCGTCGCGTACGAGCAGCGCTGAGGGGAGCCGCGATGGGCTTCATCGTCATCCATCGAGAGGACTGTTCATGGACCGCCTGAAGGCGCAGGCCTCGAAGAACCGTGATGCGGCGAAGGTGCTGCGCAGCCGGGGCAAGGACGCCGCCGCGAAGCGGTTGGAGGCCCGGGCCGACGAGTTGGAGTCGGGCCGCGTCACCGACTGCACCGACGCCGTCAGTGGCCTCATCTCTTGGGCCTTTCGCCGCTGACCTGGCATTACCCCTTCATCAACGGCGCGCGGCTCCCGGGTGGCACCCCGGGAGCCGCTGTCGGGCCGTTCACCTGTGAGAGGAACCACGACCCAATGAACCACATCGTTACTGTTCAGGACGCTGTTACCGCGTTCGCCGACTTCATGGAGCCGACGGCCGCTGAGCTGGAGGCGATCGAGCAGGAGATGCCCGTCATCCTGGCGGACGTCGAGTTGCTGGACGCGCAGATCATCACCCTGGACCGCGTCCCGACCGAGCTGGACAACCGGCGCATCCGCCGGGCCCGCCGCCGCGCGCTGGCCGCGCGGGTCGCGCTGGTCAACCGCGCGGCCGGTGCGAGCCTTCCCGGGGGTGCCGCATGAGCGCCACCGCCCGGAGCCTGACTGCCGCTCACGCTGAGGTGAAGGCGGAGATCACGCGGACCGACACCAAGACCGGTCTGCTGCTGGCGTTCGTCGGCGCGGTGCTGGCGGGCGCCTGGACGGTCGCCCGTGACCTGCCCCTGACACTCCCCGCCTACATTGCGGGCGGGCTCGGGATGGTGCTGCTGGTCGCGGCGGCCGGGCTGCTGCTGCGCTCGACCCGCCCGAACCTGAGCGGCCGGCACGGGTTCCCGCTGTGGGCCACGCTCACCGCCGAGGAGATCACCGACGCCGTCGCGACCGACCTGGCCGCAGACATCGCCGGACTCTCCCGGCTCGCGGTCGCCAAATTCACGGCCCTGCGCCGCGCGGTCGACCTGACCTGCGCCGGTGGGGCCCTGCTCATCCTCGCCGCCCTGTTCACGGCAGGGGGTGCGCTGTGAAGACGCTGACCGCGCAGATGTCGGGTGCCGGCGGACAGTGGCGCCTGTACGTCGTCCTGTACGGCGAGAGCGAGTGGCCCTCCATCCGGTTCGACTCCGGCCCGGTGCCCACCGGGGCGCAGCGCCGGGAGGCGCTGGCTTCCCTCGGCTACGAGGTGGCGCCCGGTGCCAAGTGGTCCTGGGTCGAGGACAGCCGGAAGCCCGACGACGACAGCACGCCGGTGATTCTGATCGCGGCCGTGGACGTGCGCGAGCAGGAAGGGGCCAGCGCATGAGCGCCAAGACCGTTCTTCCGGCCGTCGCGATGACGGCCGTGTCCATGGTCCTCACCCTGGCCGTGGTCGTGATGTGGCTGGGCACAGCCGTGCCGTGGCCGGTCGCCCTGGTCGTCGGTCTCGGTATCGACGGCGGATGGCTGGCCACCCTCGCCTACGAACGCCGCCTCGCAGCGCAGGGCGATCACAACCGCGCCGTGACCGTCGTCGGCTGGTCCTTCGGCATCCTCGCCGCCGGTGTCCTCGTGGCACACGCGCTGACCGCCGAGCAGTCCGCCGGAGCATGGCTGGCCGTCGCGTGGCTGCCCATCGCCGCCAAAGCCCTGTGGCTCGTGCACAGCCTGTGGGAGCGCACCGCGCTCACCCCCCTCGCGCTGGACGCGATCCGGGGAATCCAGCAGGAAGCGCGCGACGAGGCGGCCGTGGCCCGTGCCCGGCTGCGGGCGGAAGCGGCCACCGAGGAGACCCGGTTGACGGCCGTGACGGCCGCCGGGGCACGCGTCGCACGCGTCCAGGCGAAGACCGCGCAGACCCTCGCGGGGGCGTGGTCGACGCTGGAGACGGCACGCAAGGGCGAGGAGACCGGCAGGGCGCTGACCAGCGTGACGGGCCCCGTCACGCCCGCCGTCACACCCCGCTGGGAACTGCCCGTCTGGGGCCCGACGGAGCCGGTCCCGGCACTGGAGACGGCCGCCCCCGCGCTGTCGGATGAGGCGCTGGACGCGCTGGTCGACGAGATCCGTACGAGTGAGGTTCCGGCGCTGTCGTACCGGGAGATGGCCGCCCGCTTCCGCGCGGCCGGCCACTCCGCCTCCGAGGTCCGCCTACGGGCCGCGTGGAAGCGCGTCGCCTGATGGCCGCGCTGCCGGTGTTCCGGTGGCGCCTGGCCCCGGACGGCTACGCCACCCGCCGCCAACTCCGCGCACAGGGCCTGCGGCCCGGCGGTCAGGACGTGGCCGCGCAGCTCGAACGGCCACGCCGTCGCCGGGGGCCGCTGGTCGCCTACCTCTACCGCATCGACCTCGCCAAGCCGGTCCGGCCGATGACCCCGGGCCGGTGTGCGGCCCTGGCCAAGGCCAACGCGGCCCGCCGCATCTGCCCGCAGTGCAGCCGCGATGCGGGCTACGTCGTCCCCGCCTCACTCGGCACCTGTGTGCCCTGCGCCTACCCCGACCCTGCCGACTCTCCGAGGAGTACCTGACCATGCGCAACGCCGACATCCGTCGCCTGGACCGCGAGATCCAGGCGACGACGAAGAAGCTGGAAGCGGTCCGCCGGGGCGAGTGGTGGCCGCTGAACGGCAGTGAACGCCGGGCCATGGCCCGCGCCCTGGCCGGTGGCGCCTACAAGGTGGCCCGGGGCCGCAGCGCGGGCCGTGAAGAGCAGCGGATGGACGCCACCGGCAGCTCTGCCGAGATCCGGCTGAACGCGGAACTGAACGCACTGCACAGCGAGCGGCAGCGCCTCATCACTGAGGCCGCCCGCGACAAGGCCAAGAAGAAGTCCTCCGGCTGGTTCTGACCAGCCACCACACCGGGGTGGCCGCTCTTTCCACGGACCCGGCCACCCCGGCTCTCCCTCACTCCCGCCCCCGAAGGGGCAGTCAGGAGAACTCCCAGCATGTCTGAGAACGTCGTCCACCTCCACAAGCACACCGACCCCCCGACCCCCAACACCGCCCCCACGGTCCTGACCGTGGTGCCGGACACGCCGCCCGCGCGGCCCGTGCCGCTGTGGGTCCGCTCCGGCCGCGCAATGAAGACGGCCGCCACACACGAGCGCACGCGGTCGACGGGGCGGGCCGTGGCCCGGCACGCGTCCTACACGTTCAACGGCGGGCGGATCGTGGCCCGTCGTGCATGGGACGGCCGCACCGGCTCCCGGTACGAGCGGATGATCCGGGCGGCGGAAGCCGCGGGGAACCTGGAAGCGGCCGAAGAGTGGGAGGAGCGGTTGCAGCGCTTCCGCGCCGCCCGCCACCACCGCCGCATGGACCTGCTGCACTCCCCGGTGGAGGCCGCCAAGGGCGTGGCCGTCGGCGCCGGCATGAGCATCGGGGTGCTGGTCGCCCTCGGCGTCGTGATGGCCATCAACACGGGCCACGCCGGGGACGTCATCACTCCTCTCTCGGCGACCATCGACTTCATCGCCCTGCTCATCCGGATCGTGCAGATCGTCTGGGGCCCGGCGCTCACCATCGGCCCGTTCCTGGCCCTGCTCGCCCTGTGGTCCGTGGGCCGCAAGCAGCAGGCCGCCCCGAACTGGGCACTCCCGGCGAACGTCCGCAACGGCGAGGGTGAGCCGATCACCCCGTCCATCGTGGTCAAGGCCCTGCGCGACCTCGGCGTCCCTGCCTTGGCCCGTGCCATCAAGGAGATGGGCGACGCCGGCGCGTCCATGCTCGGTCCGATCCGGATCGCCGGATGCGGCGTCGAGGTAGACGTGACCCTGCCGTCCGGGGTGGCCACGAACGAGGTTCAGGGCAAGCGCCGCAAGCTCGCCGAGAACCTGACCCGGCACGAACACGAGGTGTTCATCACCATCCCGGAGGCCGCCCGTACCGTGCGACTGTGGATCGCCGACTCCGGCGCGCTGGACGAGCCGATCGGCCCCTCTCCGCTGGTCACCGACGAGACGCTGTCCGCGAACTACAAGACCGGCCGGGCCCCGTGGGGCCAAGACCTGCGCGGGGACGCCGCTGAGCTGAGCGTGTATCAGCGCCACCTGCTGGTCACGGGCTTGTCCAACCAGGGCAAGACTGCCGCCCTGCGGGCCCTGGCCCTGTGGCTGGCCCTGGACCGGACGGTGCAGTTCTGGATCGCCGACCTGAAGGGCGTCGGCGACTGGGCACCGTTCGACGGAATCGCCAAGGTCCTGATCGAAGGCCCCTCGGACAGCCACTGCATCCAGGCGACCGAGATGGTTGAGGACGCGGTGGAGGAGATGAACCGGCGCATCGAGGCCGTTCGCAAGGACCCCACCCTCGTGTTCCCGCCGCTGATCGTGCTGGTGGACGAGGCGCAGAAGGCGTTCATGTGCCCGGCCAAGGGCGAGGACGGCCGCCCCTACGGCGGTGCCAAAGCCACCTCCCGGTACTTCATGGCCGTGCGCGAGATCCACAACCAGGGCCGTGCGGTCGACGTGCTGATGTGGCAAGGCACGCAGGACCCCACCGACCAGAACCTTCCCAAGCTGGTCCGCGAGGGCGCCCACACCCGCGCCTCCCTCGTGGTCGGCACCGAATCCCAAGCTGAAATGGCCCTCGGGGCCAAGGCCGTCAACGCCGGCGCCGCCCCGCACCTGCTGCGCCAGGGCCTGGACAAGGGCACCCTCGTGGTCGCCTCCGACGGCATCGCCATCCCCGCCGGCCAGGCCTCCATCACCGTGCGAACCCACTTCATCGACGACGAGCCGGCCGCCGAGATCGCCGCCCGGGCCAAGGCCCTGCGCGACGGAGTGGCCACCCTGCGCGCCATCGACCGCACCGAGGAGCGGGACCCGCTCGCCGACGTCGCGGCCGTCATCGGCGACGCGGCCCGACTGCGCACCGATGAGGTCCTCAAGCGGCTGCACGCGCTGGACACGGCCGTCTACCGCGAGTGGAACAACGGCCGCCTTAAGCGGCTGCTGGAGGAGCACGGCGAGGAGCCGAAGAAGTCGCACGGGGTCATGGTCGTGCGCCGCGACGACGTGGCCCGCGCGCTCGCCAACCGCAACGACGACGGTTCCGCTTCCGCCGCCGAGTAGCGGGGAGCGAGCCGGGTCCAGCCCGGGGAGGCGGGGAGAACTCCCCAGCTCCCTCCCCGAGCCCACCTCCCCGGGCTGATCAGCACAAACATCGTTTCAGAGAGGCGGGGAGGCGCCCTGCTCAGACCCCCGAAACACCCCTCCACACGGCACCCCGAAAGGGGTGCCTCCACCTCCCCGGCCGAGCACCGGAAGGGATTCCGCATGTACCCCGACCACACCCCGCACGTGCCCGCACAGCGGGCCGTGGAAGTCCACCAACCCACCCCGCTACCGCCCGCCGTCGCCGCCCCGGCGCCCGTTGTCGCTGTGCAGCCGGGCAGCGTTCCGGCGGTGGCGAGCATCGTCCTGCCGGACGGCCGCGTCGTCACCGGCTACGCCATCAACCCCACCGAACCCGAGCCGGTGGCCGTCAAGCCGGTCGTGTCCCGGACCGCGGTAAACGTCGCCCTCGGGGGCATCGGGTTCCTCGCCGTGTGCGGCGGGCTGATCCTGCTCACCTCGTTCATCGCCGCGCTCACCGCGTTCATCACCCAGCTCATCATCCTGGCCGCCGTGATCTTCGGCGGATGGATCGCCGTGCAGATCTTCAGCGCGAGCGGCCACCAGAGCGGGACCACCGTGAATATCCGCAAGGCCGTGATCAAGCGCAACCACTTTCACAGCTAGCTCCGCCCGGGGCGACCGCAGTTCTTTGGCGAGACGCGGCGGCCGCCCCGGCCCAACCGTCCACAACAGACCTGTTGGAGGTCTACCACCATGACCCAACAGACCCCCATCCGGCGAGCACCCGGCCACAAGCCTCGCCTGCTGGACACTGCTCTCTCGCTGGCCGCGAACGGCATCCCGCCTCTGCCCCTGCGTGCAGGGAAGGCGCCCTTCGGCAACTGCCACCAGTGCGCGAACAACGCGTGCGGCGGCCGGCCGAATATGAAGAGCGCGGGCCCCTGCCGGTGCCCTCGTGTCTGCCACGCGTGGGCCGCCGCCACGACCGACCCTGACGTCCTCGCGTCCCCGGCCTGGGTGGCTGCGTGGCGGCAGGCCGTCTGCGTCGCCTATCACCCCGGGGCCGCCGGACTGACCGTGGTCGACCTCGACGACACGGCGGCCGTTGACTGGGCACGCGCCACCTTGCCCGCCACACGGACCGTATCGACGACGCGCGGTGAGCACTGGATCTACCGGGGCACCATGGCGTCGCACAACGCGGTTCGGCTTGGTGTCGACATCAAGTCGACTATGTCCTACGCCCGGTATCTCGGGCCCGGCACCGGCACCCTGGCCGCTCTGCCCGAGGCCGTTCGCGCGCTGGCCGTGAAGGAACCGCTCACCGTCCGGTCAGTGCCCCGTGCCCTCTCCCTGCCTGCACTGTCCGGCGGCGGGGAGTGTCCGCACCGCACGCCCGTCTTCTTGGAACGCGGCATCACCATGGCGGAACAGCGCATCACCGCCGCGCGCAGCGCGATCCACGCCACGGTCTATGGGGCGTTCCTCGCGGTGCTGTCCACGCACGGCCGGTGCGGCTGCCTCACCGACACCCACATCGGCCGGCTGTTCACCGCTGCGCAGGCCAAGGGTGAGTCCCTGCGGCACTGCACCGACGCGTGGGCAAACGCCCTGACCACGTTGGGACTGTGACCGTGTCCGACGACGAGAAGGACCCCGCCCGCAAGGTCATTACCGACTACGCGCAGTCCCACTTCCGGTACTTCCGCACCGTGGACGGGACCGTGTACGCGCAGCGCACCGGCCACCCCGTGGCTCGCCCGATCCGCTCGCAGGGCACGACCGGGAGCCACCGGCAGGAACTCATGGTCGGCCTCTTCCGTGACGGGGTCGGCGTCTTCAACGGAACCGCCCTCAAGGAGGCGTTGGATTTGATCGAGGCACTCGCCCTCACCGAGCAGGTACAGCCCACTCACATCCGCGTGGCCCCTGGATTCGATGGGGCCACCTGGCTCGACCTCGGCCGCGACGACGGCCGGTCCGTCCGCATCCACCCCTCCGGCTGGGACATCCGCGTCCCCGATCCCGAGGAGGTGTGCTGGCGGCGCACCCAGCTCACCGGGGAACTGCCCCTGCCCTCCACGGACACCGACGGCAAGGGCATCGACCTGCTGATGCGGCTGTGCAACTTCGCCGACGCCAAGACCGAGGCCCTGGCCCTCGCGTGGCTCATCGGCTGCCTGGAGCCGTCCGTGCCCGTCCCGGCCCCGTTCCTGACCGGCCCGCAGGGCGCCGGCAAGTCGACCGGTGGGCGGATGCTCGTGCGGATCATCGAGGGCATGACCGGCGACCTGCGCAGGGCGCCCAAGGACGAAGAGAACATGATCACGGCGGTTGCGGCCGGGTGGATCACCGCTCTGGACAACCTCTCTCACCTGCCCCCGGACCTGTCCGACCTCATGTGCTGCGTCATCACCGGAGCCGAGAGCATCAAGCGCGCGCTGTTCACCGACGGCGACGTCGTGCGCTCCCGCTACCGCCGCCCGATGCTGCTGACCGGCATCGATGTCGGCGTGATCCGCCCCGACCTGGCCGAACGGCTCCTCACCCTTCGCCTGGAACGCCCCCGCGTGCGGCGCACCGAAGCGGAGCTGTGGGCGGAGTACGCCGAGATCCTGCCCGTCGTCCTCGGCTCCCTGCTCGACCTGACCGTCAAGGTCCGCGCGGTGCAGGCCGAGACCCCGACCGATCTGCGGATGGCCGACTTCGCCCACCTGTGCGCGCAGCTCGACGCAGCCACCGGCTTCGGGACGCTGGAGGCGTACCGGGCCAGCCTGGACGACCTCAACGACGACGTGATCGAAGGCGACCTGCTGGCGCAGACGGTCCTCAAGTACGCCGCCGAACTCACCCCGGGCGAAGAGGTACGGATGACGTCGGCGGAGTGGCTGCACGCCCTGACCGCCCTCTACAGCGGCGAAGAATGCCGCCCCCTGCCCAAGGGCTGGCCCACCACTGGCAAGGTGCTGTCCGACCGGCTGAGGCGCATCCAGCCCACCCTGGCCGCCCGTGGCGTCCTGGTCGACTGGGGGCGCACCAGCGCCGCACGCTACATCGAACTCGGCCGCCAGGCCCCGCCCCCGCCGCCCGAGCAGCAGACCGCGTTCTGACCGCCCGCGCAGACAGGCGGACAAGCAAGAGGAGCACGCCGCGCCGGGGGTGCTCCTCTTGCTGTTCGGCGGCGACAGCCGCCCTGCACGGGTCGCGCCGCGAAGCGGCCCGTTCTTCAAGCCCTGAGCGGTGACGTAAGACCACAGACACCACCCCTTTCTCTTTCCTAAGTAGGGAAGATCTGCGTCACTGCGTCACCACGGACCCGACAGACGGCCGCTGACCTGCGGCGACAGCGGTGACGCAGACGGAGAATCCTGCGTCATCCCGCGTCATCACCGTCACCCCGTGACGAGCGCCCGTGTCATCGGTGACGCAGGGCCGACCCCGCTGCGTCACCGGAACCCGCAGGTCAGACGCTTGGTTGACGCAGGTGACGCGATGACGCAGAAATCCCAGCTTCGGACAGCACAGACCACCCCGCCCCGAGGAGATCTCGCGTGAGCATCGCCGCGCCCCCGCCCCCTCAAGCGCTCAAGGTCCCCGAAGTCATGACCGCCCTACGCCTCAGCCGCAGCAAGGTCTACGACCTCATCCGTTCCAAGGAACTCCCGAGCTACACGTCCGGCCGTGCCCGCCGCATCCCGGTGGAGGCCGTCAGCAAGTACATGCAGAACCGACTTGAGGAGTGCGACTGAATGGCCAAGCGCGCCAACGGTGAAGGAACGATCAGCAAGCGAGCGGACGGCCGCTACCACGCCGCCGCCTACGTCTACCGCCCCGATGGAACCCGCACCCGCAAGTTCGTCTACGGCAAGACCCGCAAAGAAGTAGCCGACAAGCTCACGGAGTTGCAGGAAAAGACCCGCCAGGGCATCCCGGCCGCAGAGTCCACCATGGCGTTCGGCGACTACCTCACCTACTGGCTCGCCACCATCGCGCCGGCACGGCTCAAGCCGTCCACGCTGAACAGCTACGAGGGTCTGGCCCGCCTGTACATTCGCCCCGCCCTCGGCAAGAAGCGGCTGAACCGGTTGTCCCCGGCGGACGTGCGCCGGTTCCTCGCGGAGTTCAAGGACTCCTGCCTGTGCTGCCTGCGAGGTGCAGATAAGGAGCGCCCGGAGGAGAAGCGCTCGTGCTGCGCCGTGGGCCGCTGCTGCCAGCGTCGCCCGTCCGCCCGGACCGTCCAGTACATCCACGCCGTCCTCCGGTCGTCTCTCCAGCAGGCAATCCGAGAGGAACTGATCGCGCGGAACGTCGCGCGGATCGTCGAGACCCCCACCGTCACCCGCAAGGAGGTGCGTCCGCTGGACGCCGCAGAGGCTCGCCTCATGCTCAAGACCGCCCGATCCCACCGTCTCTACGCCCTGTGGCTACTGCTCGTCTCGACAGGCCTGCGACGGGGTGAAGCGCTCGCCCTCACGTGGGCGGATGTCGACCTTACGAACGGTCAGCTTCGCGTCCGCCGGAACGTCCAGCGCATCCGGCGTGAGCTGATCTTCGGCACCCCCAAGACCACGCGTTCCATCCGCACGGTCTCTCTGCCGAAGCACTGCATGCGGGCCCTTGCCCAGCACCGAACCCAGCAGGAGCAGGAACGCAAGGTCGCAGGGAAGAAGTGGCAGCCCGCGCCGGGACAGCCGGACGGTCTGATCTTCACCACGACGCATGGTCGAATCACAGACCCCCGCAGCCTGAACAGGATGCTCACCATCCTGTGCCGGGGCGCCGGCGTACGGCGAGTACGGGTGCACGACCTTCGCCACACATGTGCCTCTCTGCTGCTCGCACAGGGCGTGGACGCTCGCACGATCATGGAGACGCTGGGCCACAGCACGATCACGATGACGCTCGACACCTACGCGCACGTGATGAGCACGACGCTCAAGGCCGCCGCCGATCGGATGGACGACGCCCTCGGCCTGGACGAGTCGCAGGAGGAATGAGACGGCGAGCAGGAGTAGGCCACCGAGGAGTGATCGGCGTTTCTGGCCGCGTTGATGTCAGCCGTTGATGTCAAAGGCCCCCTGGGATGATCCCAGGGGGCCTTTGACCTGTGTGCACTCGGCAGGATTCGAACCTGCAACCTTCTGATCCGTAGTCAGATGCTCTATCCGTTAAGCTACGAGTGCTTGTTCTGTTTTATCGCCGCTCCCGGGCCTTCCGGCTCGCTCGCGGCGACAGGAAGAACATTACATGACTGCCGCCGCCATGTGAAATCCGTTAGCCGCACCCCTTGTGACCTGCTGAAATACCGTCCCAGGGGCCCGGCCGGCGCGGTGTCATCAGTCGGTCGAGCCGGTCGCGCGCGGGTGCGGACGGTTGACGGGCCGGGCGGGCTCAGGCGGCCGCCATCGAGGGCCGGTCGGCAGACCTCGTAGGAGTAGGCGGCGGCGTAGGACTCGCCGCTGATCGCGATCTGGCCGCAGCCCAGTAGTGCTGTGATGTGGCTCACGGCCTGCGGGGAAAGTCTCTGAAAAAGCTCAGGGAGTCCGGTATGACTTACCGGACTCCCTGAGCTGAGTGCGGAGGCGGAGGGATTTGAACCCTCGATGGGCTTTAAGACCCAAACCGCATTAGCAGTGCGGCGCCATAGACCGGACTAGGCGACGCCTCCAGCATCACTCCCGCGCGAGCGCGAGCGGTGCGTGCCGATGATGACACAGTCGAGCGTGCTGTCACCAATCGACCCCCACGGTACTAGGCGGGAAGGGCGCAGGGCAAAGGCCTTGTCAGGCCCGTACGGGCCCCGCTCGGGCGTCCGCGCGCAACATCCCGGGCCGCGTCGCGTTAGACAGCGCATGTTGCGTGCCACTTCCCGGGCCACGGCCCGCCCCGCCTTCCGGCGCCTCCTCGTCGGTGCCGCCGCCTCCGTCGCCGCCGCCGGGTCGCTGACCGCGGCACCCCCGGCCGCGTACGCCCAGGCCGGACCGGCCGGTCCGCCGTCCCCGGCCGCCCGGCCCGGCGACGGCCCGGGCCGGGATCACCTCGACGTCCACGGCCCGGATCGGGATCACCTCACCGTCACCGTGCGGAACGCCGGCGGCGGGGCCGACGGAATGTTCGAGTTGTACTGCGACCCCGACGGCGGCAGCCACCCCGACCCGGACGGCGCCTGTGCCGCCCTGGAGCGGGACACGCGCTGGGGGCAGGACCTCTTCGCGCCCGCGCCGGAAGGCGGCTTCTGCACCATGCAGTACGGCGGGCCCGCCACCGCTCACGTCACCGGCACCTGGGCCGGACGGCCCGTCGACGCCATGTACGACCGTCGCGACGGCTGCCAGATCTCCCGGTGGGACCGGCTCGTGCCGCTGCTGCCCGACATGAAGGCCGCGGGGAAGGGCTGACGTCGGCCGGGCGGGAGAGAAGGGCCGCGGGAGGGAGCGACGGGAGCGGTCGGTCCGGGACCTTTGCGCCACACTCCGCCCTCATTCCGCCAGCTGGGGGCGGCTCGGCCGAAAGGTACAGAAACGCCGCTCTCGTAAAGGTCCCGCGAAGGTCCCGCGACGTCGTCGCAGGAGGGCGGGCGTTTCACGATTACTCGGACGTCAGTTCGGGGTCACTTTCGTGTGCGACCTCCCTCTCATCCGGCGTCGCGAGCGCAACCGCAGCCCTTAGACTCCCTCGCGTGACACGCCGCGGGACGGTTGGCAAGATGGCCCGAGCGGTCGGCAAGGTGCGGTAACAGGGAGGAAGCGTCTCGTGAGCAGCAGGCCATCCCGAGGCGCTGCTCGCCTCGCAGCCATACTGGACGCCCTCCCCGACGCGTTGGTGCTGGTCAACGCCAACGGCACGGTCGTCAACGCCAACACCATCGCCCTGGAGGCCTTCGAGACCCCGGGCACCGCTCTGGTGGGGCGCGGGCTGCTCGATCTGCTGCCGCAGTTCGACTCCAAGCTCATCCCCGGCTCCATGCGCCGGCCGGAACACCTCGATCCGCACGCCCGGACCAAGCCGACCCGCATGATCGCGCGCAGGACCGACGGGACCGAGTTCCCCGTCGAGGTCACCAGTGCGAATCTCGAGAACGGGCAGCAGGCCTACGACGGTTACGGCTACACCGGTGACGAGCTGCTCATGCTCGTCGTACGCGACCTGTCCGGGACCGTGGACACCGAGGCGGAGCTCGCCCGGTCCCAGCGGCAGACCGAGATGATCCTGCGGGCCGCGGCGGAAGGCGTCATCGGCACCGACACCGACGGGCGGATCGTGCTCGTCAACCCGGCCGCCGCCCAGATCCTGGGTTTCCGGGCCAGCGACCTCGGCGGCCGCGAACTGCACGACCTGGTGCTGCACTCGCGTGCCGACGGCTCGCCCTTCCCCTACGAGGACTCTCCGCTCGCGGACACGCTGCGTTCCGGGCGCAAGCACCGGGTGCGCGGGCAGGTGCTGTACGCCAAGGACGGCGGCAAGGTGCCGGTCGATCTGACGACCGCGCCCGTGCGCGACGGCGACCAGCTGGTCGGCGCCGTGATGACCTTCACCGACCGGCGGCCCTACGACGCCGTCGTCGAGGAGAAGGAGGCGGCGCAGAAGCGGCACGAGGAGGAGCTGGAGCGGATCGCCGAGGAGCACGCCTCCGAGCTCACCGCGCTGCGCCAGCAGCACGTCACCGAGCTGGAGGAGCTGACCGAGCGGCACTCCGAGGAACTCGCCGCCAACGAGGAGCGGTACGCCGCGCTCGGGGAACGGGAGAAGGACCGGTTCGAGGCGCTCGCCGCCCGGCACGAGCAGTTGCTGACCCTGCTCGGCCGGTCGCTGCGCGGCCCGCTGGAGGAACTGCGCCGCGAGCTGGCCGCGCTCGCCTCGGACGACGCCGGGCAGCTGTGGCCCGAGGCCAACCAGGTGCTGCACCACCTGTCCGCGGGCTACTCGCGCATCACGACACTGATCGACAACGTCCTCGGGTACCAGCGGCTCGACGCGGGCGGCGAGGGCATCGCCCGTACGAAGGTGATGCTGGACGCCGTCGTCGCCGCCGGGGTCGACGGGGCCGTCGAGCTGATCGGGCCCGGGCGGGTGCAGTTCGCCGTGCACGCGCCGCCCATCGAGGCCGAGGTCGATCCCGGGCTGCTCGCCACCGCCCTGGCGCACCTCGTCGCCGACGTGGCGGGGGTCGACGCCACCGGCAACACGCCCGTGTCGGCGGGCGGTTACCTGGACAACACCGTCGTGGTGGCGGCGGCCCAGCGCGGCGAGGTCGTGCGCATCGAGGTGCGCGGGCCGTACGCGGGTGGCGACACCGTGCACGAGCCCATCGTCCGCGGGATCGTCCGAGCCCACGGGGGTGTGCTGCAGACGCACGACGTGCCGGGGATGAGCGGCAGCGCGTACGTCCTCGAGGTGCCGATCGGCGGTGGGGCCGGGGCCGTTGCCGCCCAGCAGGCGGACGAGTCCGCCGCGCTCGCCGTCGTCGACCCTGCGGATCGCGTCGCCGTGGACCCCTCCGCCGTGGATCCCGCTGCCGCGGATCAAGCTGCCGTGGGTCTCGCCGAGCAGGGCCCCGGTGGGGGGCGGCGCCGGGCGCGTCGGGCCACTACCGACGCCTTCCTCGACGGAGACGTTCCCGGTGGCGAGGGCGACGGGGCCGGTGGTCCCGGAGCCGACGGTGCCGCACCCACCGGGCGGCGCAGGCGGCGGGCCGCCGGCGAGCCGGCCGCTCTTCCGGCCCTGGCGTCCGGTGAGGAGGCCGCGGCGGGTACTGCGGCGGGCCCCGCGTCCGGTGGCACCGGGCGGCGGCGGCGCGCGGCCGAGGAAGCCGCTGCGGGTGCCGTCGGCAGTGCCGTCCAGGGTGTCGCCGAAGGGGCCGTGGTGACGGCCGCCGAGCATGCGGCGGGGGCCGCCGCCTCGAACACGGGCCTCGGCGGAACCGTGCCGCCGCAGGGTGTGCCCGCGCCGTCCGGGCGGCGGGCCCGGCGCGAGCCGGGGGAGCAGGCGGCGCTGCCGCCCGCCCTGTCCGCGCCGTCGTCCGGCGATGAGTCCGCCGGTTCCGCCGATGCGGTTCAGGGGCAGGACGGGCAGCCGACCGGGCGCCGACGGCGCGCGCTGGCCGCCGCCAACGAGCGTGCGGCCGCCGCGCAGGAGGCTGCGGCCGGGCCGCGTCCGGTGTTCGCCCTGCCGCCGGCCGGGGCCGATCAGACTCCACACCCCGCCCCCGCCCCACAGGAAGCCCCGGCCCAGACCGACCAAGGTCAGACGCCGGTTCAGGGCCAGACGCCGGTTCAGGGGCAGGCACCGGTTCAGGGTCAGGTGCCCGCACAGGGCCTGGCACCCGCACAGGGACAGGTGCCCGCACAGGGACAGGTGCCCGCACAGGGACAGGTGCCCGCACAGGGACAGGTGCCCGCACAGGGACAGGTGCCGGCTCAAGGGCAGCCGCAGGAGGCCGTGGCGGCTCCGGGGTCGGCCGTCGCCGGTGACGGGATGGCCGACGAGGGGCGGCACGACGCCGTTCCGCACGACCAATCCGCCGATCACACTCCGCCGCAGCCGCATCCGACCAGTGCGCCGACCGGCCGTCGGCGACGGGCCGTCGCGGCACCGCAGCCCGCCGGGGGAACCGCGGCGCCGGTGCCGGGAGGTGCCGACCAGACGGGTCCGGTGCCTGCGGGCTCCGCGCCCGCGGGTCCGGGCGGGCCCGTGCCGCCGGGTTCCGTGCCTGCCGCTGCCGTGCCGACGGGGTCCGTACCCGCCGCAGCCGCCCAGGGTGTACCCGCGCAGCAGGACGTCACCGGCCAGATCCCGCCGGGGCAGGCCGCGCCCGTGCAGGCCGGGGTCGCGCCCGGCACTGCCGTGCCGCCGGGTGCCGCGCCGGGCGGTGCCGTACCGCCGCCGGTTGCCGCGCCGGGCGGTGCCGTACCGCCGCAGGGCGCCGTCCCCCAGGTGCACGTGCCGCAGGGCGTGTCGGTACCCGCTCAGGGCGGGCTCGGACAGAGTGTGCAGGCAGCCCTCCCGGGGCAGGTCCTGCCGCCCCCGGCCCCGGCCCAGCCCCTGCCGCAGCAGCCCGGCGCCGGCCGGCCGCTTCCCGCGGAGGCGGCCCCGGGGCAGACCGTCCCGCCCCAGGCCACGCAGGCCACGAACGGTCGGGGAACTCCGGTCCAGGGCACCGACGCCCATGGCGTGCCGGCTCACGCGACCCCGGCACCCCCCGCCCAGAACACGAACGCACCGAACCCGCGCGCCGACGGAACCCCGCCGCACGGTGGCTCCCCCGCCGCCCGGCCCTGGCCCGCCGCCGACGACGCGACGGGGGCCGGGACCGCGCACCCGGCGCCCGCCAACGGCACGCCGCCCCGGGCACGGCAGCAGCACACCCCCGCGCCGGGCACACCGCTGCCGCCGGAGGGTGCGCCGCGGGCGGCCCAGCCGTTGCCCGCGGAGGCCGCCGGACCCGTCGATCCGAACTCGACGCAGGGCCGTGCCATCAGCGTGCGGACGCTGGGCCAGGGCGTGCCGTTCAATCGGCAGGCGGCCCAGGTCCAGCAGCCGTCGGCCGTACCCGGCCCGCAGTCCGGCCCTCACCAGTCGGCCACGCCTCCCCCGCACCAGCCGGGCGGCTCGGGCCGGCGCCGCAAGCTCGGTACGCCGCCCGACCCGGCGACGCGCACGGACCAGGTGGCCCGCCCGGAGCAGGGGCAGCCGCGTCCGGCTGAGCAGGGGCCCCGTCCGGAGCAGGTCACGCGGCCGCGGCCGGCGGGCGAGCACACGCCGCCGCCGGTTGCCGCGCAGGTGCCGGCCCCGGCCTCGGCACCCGTCCCGGCGCAGCCGTCCCTCGCCGGTCAGTCACGCCTCGCGCAGATGACCGAGGGCGGCGGACGGTCGTACGCCATAGGCGCGCCGGACGAGAACGCCGCCGAGGGGCCCGAGCCGCTGGACGGGCCCGGCGGGGCCGTCGAGGTGGCCGATCCGCCGCGGCCGCAGCCGATGGACGACGAGTTGCCGCCCGAGCCGCTGGACAATCCGCGGCGGCTGCTGGTCTGGCCGGCGCCGGACGTCAGCACGCAGCAGGCACTGAGCGACCGCGGCTACCGCCCGGTGATCGTGAACTCGCGCGAGGAGGTCGACGCGCAGATCGCGGCGTTCCCGGCCGCGCTGTTCGTCGACCCGCTGACCGGGCCGATCACGCGTACCGCGCTGCAGTCGTTGCGGCAGGCGGCCGTCGCCGCCGAGGTGCCCGTGCTGGTCACGGCGGGGCTCGGGCAGGCCTCGCGGGACGCGGCCTACGGTGCCGATCCCGCCGTCCTGCTGAAGGCGCTGGCGCCGCGCGACACCGAGCAGCACCCGCCGCGGGTCCTGCTGATCGAGGAGCACGCGGAGATCGCGCTGGCGCTGACGGCGACGCTGGAGCGGCGCGGGATGCAGGTCGCGCGGGCCGCGAGTGACGCGGACGCGGTGACGCTGGCGGGACAGTTCCGGCCGAACCTGGTCGTGATGGACCTGCTGCAGGTGCAGCGGCGGCAGGAGGGTTACGCCGGGATCGTCGACTGGCTTCGGGCGAACGGGCAGCTCACCCGCACCCCGCTGGTCGTCTACACCGCCGCCGTCGATCAGGCCGACCTGCCGCGGCTGGCCTCCGGGGAGACGGTGCTCTTCCTCGCGGAGCGGTCCACCAGTTCCGAGGTGCAGACCAGGATCGTCGACCTGCTCAGCCGCATCGGCACCAACTGACAGGTCCTGCCGAGTCGGCAGGACCTGGCGCGCCGACAGGATTCGGCGCGCCGGCAGAACCTTGCCTGCCGACAGGACCCGGCCTGTCGGCGGCGGCCGGCGGATGGCAAGCCCTGACGTGCGGTAGACCGGCGGAACCGGGATCTGACGTGCGGTAGGCCGGCGGACCCAGGATCTGACGTGCGGTAGGCCGGCGGACCCAGGATCTGACGTGCGGTAGGGCAGCGGACCCAGGATCTGACGTGCGGTAGGCCGGCGGACCCAGGATCTGACGTGCGGTAGGCCGGCGGACCCAGGATCTGACGTGCGGTAGGGCAGCGGGCCCGGGATCTGGTGTGCGGTAGGGCAGCGGGCCCCAGGAGCCGGCGGGCGGGAGGCCGTCGGACGCCAGGGCCTAACGGGCCGTCAGTCGGCGGGCCGCCTCCTTCACCGACGCCCGCAGGCGGTCCCGGTCCGGCTCGTCCTCCCCGACCAGGATGCGCCGCATCTGCGGGACGACGGCGGTCCAGTTGGCCAGGGCGGTCAGCAGGAACAGCAGGTCGGCGGCCGGGATCGCGTCGGTGACGACACCCCGCTCCTGGCCGTCGCGCAGGGCGGCGACCTTGCGGACGTAGTGCTCCCGGCGGTCGGACTCGTGGGGCAGCTCGGTGCTGCCGTACTCCAGGCCCTCCCAGAAGAGCAGACGCAGCAGCTCCGGGTGGGCGGCGTGGTAGTCCATGAGGCGGTCGACCCAGCCCTCGATGTCGTCCGGGTCGACGGGGACGGCTTCGGCGAGGTGGAGCATCTTCTTCTCGAGGACGATCGCGAACAGCTCCGCCTTGTTGCCGAAGTAGGCGTAGATGAGCTGCTTGTTGGCCTTCGCCTCGGCGGCGATGCGGTCGATGCGGGCGCCGGCGATGCCGTGCCGTGCGAACTCGGCGACCGCCGCCTCGAAGATCCGGGCCTTGGTGGCCTCGGGGTCCCTTGCTGCCATGGGGAGAGGGTAGCGCGGCCAGGTAACCAACTGTTTGGTTGACAGGGAATGGCGGGGCGCCACAGACTGTTTCCCCATCAGCCAACCAACCAGTTAGTTGCTAGAGTCGACTCCAAGGAGTCCCTTCCCATGCCGTCAGCCACCACCACCGCCCCGCGGGCCACGGCCTCCGTGCCACCGGCCCGGACGCCCGCGCCCGGCCTCTTCCTCACGCTGCTCGCCGTGTGCAGCGCGGTCACCGCGGCCAACATCTACCTCGCCGCGCCGCTGCTCCCGCTCATGGCCCGCGACTTCGGCTCGGCGCCCTCCGCCATCGCCTGGATCGCCTCGGTCGCGCAGCTCGGCTACGCCGTCGGCCTGCTGTTCTTCGCCCCGCTGGGCGACAGTGCGAACCGGCGGCGGCTGGTCGCCGGGCTCACGCTGGTCACCGCGCTCGCGCTGGGTGCCGCCGCGGCCGCCCCGGGTGTCGCCGTCCTGGCGGCCGCGATGTTCGTCGCCTCGGCGGCCACCGTCATCCCCCAGCTGCTCGTCCCGCTGGTCGCCGAGCGGGCCCCCGCCGAGCGGCGTGCCCGGCATGTCGCAGCGGTCATCGCGGGGCTCTTCACCGGCATCGTCGGGGCCCGGGTGCTGGGCGGGCTGGCCGGGCAGGCCTTCGGCTGGCGCTGGGTCTTCGCCGGTGCGGCCGTGCTCACCCTGGTGCTGGGACTCGCGACGGCCGTGGTCCTGCCGTCGCGGCGGCGCCGGGACGGGCCGCTGTTCGCCGGGCTCGTCGCGCTGCCGTCGGTGCTGCGGAGCTCGCCGGAGCTGTGGCGGGCGTGTGTCCGGCAGGCCGGGATGTTCGGTGCGTGGAGTGCGCTGTGGACCTCGCTGGCTCTGTTGCTGACCGGGCCGGAGTACGGACTGTCCACCGCGACGGCCGGGCTGTTCGGGCTGTTCGGCCTGACGGCGAGCGCGGTGGCGCCGCTGGCGGGCGGGCTGGTGGACCGGTTCGGTGCGGCGCGGGTCGTGCGGTCGGCGTATCTGTTCGCGGCCGTGTCGGTGCCGTTGTTCTGGCTGGGCGGGCAGGTGCTGGTGGCGTTGTTCGCCGCGGCGATCGCCGTGCACGCGGCGCTGGTCGCCTCGCACGTCGCCAACCAGACCCTCGCCCTGACCGCGACCTCCACCCCCGCCACGGCCAACACCGCCTACGTGGTCGCCGGTTTCGCGGGCGGCGCGGCCGCTTCGGCCCTCGCGGGGGCCGCGTTCAGCCACTTCGGCTGGGGCGGGGTGTGCGCGGTGGCCGGTGTGTGGCTGGTGCTGGGGTGGGGGCTGACCTCCGTACGCCGGTGAAGGCGAGGCAGCCGGACGGTCGGGCAGGCCGGGCGGGCAGGCATTCCGGGCCGGCCCGGTCGGCCGGGACCGGCGTACCGGCCGGGCTCGGCACACCGACCGGGCTCCGCATACCGACCGGGCTCCGCATACCCCGCGGGTCCGGATCAGGCGTCAGGACGGCTGGGGCGGCACGCGGTCGGGCCGTTCGGAGGTGGCCGAGCTGCGGTCGCCGATCGCGAACGTGGACGAGTCGACCGTCCCGATGTGGATACCGCCCTGGGGCGCCTCCGGCCTGGTCAGGAAGTCCCGAAGGGTCCGGCCCGTGGGGGCGATGTGGGGCGCGATGCTGACCAGGAGGGCGATGCCGAGCACCACGGCGGCCAGCTGCCCGACATAGCCGAGCAGCGCGGCCAGAGGCGGGACGGTGAATGTCAGGAAGGCCAGCGCGAAGAAGGTGGGGACGTGCTCGCGGTCCTCCTTCCTGCGGGCGGCCGCGCGTTCGTGGAAGTCGACGTCCCCCTCGTCGTTGTGGTCCACGACCTTCCACCCGGTGATGTCCCGTGCTGCGACGGAGAGCCGCAGCGTCACGGACCGGCCCCGCTCCAGGTGCGCGATCGTGAAGACGGCCTCGCTCACGGCCTGTTCGAGGTCCGGGCGCCTGGTCACACCCATCTCGCGCTCGGGCTGCGACGTCGGCACCGCTTCGAGGATCCGGGCGTCCGGCGGAAAACTGAAGCGCAGTCGCTCGTTCTTGACGACCCGGTTGCCGCTGTTCTCGACCCGGAACTCGACCGAACTCAGGCCCTCGATGGGAAAGTCGTCGAAGCTGAGCCGGAGCCGGCGGCGCATGGTGTCGTCGGTGGACACCATGGCGTTGCTGACCTCGGCATCCCAGGAGAGCCGCTTGGTCGGTTCGCGGCGGAGCTTCATACGCTCGATGGCGACGGTCCCCAGGATGCCGAGGACCACGCCCACGACGGCCACGACGAGGTTCTGCTGGAACTCGGACAGCACACTCTCGCTTGCCGCCGTCACGGCAGGAGCCGCACCCCACTGCATGACAGTCCCCCGTCTCCCCGGCCCGGTGCCCGGCCCCTCGATCCAACCAGAAACGAGGTGCCGGGGCGGGTCGGTCGTCCGGCCTCGGGGCGGGTCGGATCAGCCGAGGGACGTGACGTCCAGCTCCCCTTCCGCGTACTGCTTGCGCAGCACCTTCTTGTCGAACTTGCCCACGCTCGTCTTCGGGACCGCCTCGATGACCGTCCAGCGCTCCGGGAGCTGCCACTTGGCGATGTTGCCCTCGCCGGCGAGGAAGGCGCGCAGGGTCTCGAAGGTGGCGGTGGAGCCCTCCTTGAGGACGACCGTGGCGAGGGGACGCTCGCCCCACTTGTCGTCGGGGACGGCGACCACGGCCGCCTCGGCGACGTCCGGGTGGGACATCAGCGCGTTCTCCAGTTCCACCGACGAGATCCACTCGCCGCCGGACTTGATGACGTCCTTGGCCCGGTCGGTGAGGGTGAGGAAGCCGTCGGCGGAGATGATGCCGACATCGCCCGTCTTGAGCCAGCCGTCCTCGCTGAACTTGTCGGCGGGGCGCAGCGGTTCGGCGCCGGGGCCGTTGTAGTAGGCGCCCGCGATCCAGGGGCCGCGCACCTCCAGCTCGCCGGCGGACTCCCCGTCCCAGGGGAGGCGCTCGCCGCCGGGCCCGGACAGGCGGGCCTCGACACCGGCCGGGAAGCGGCCCTGGGTGAGGCGGTAGGCGAACTCCTCCTCCGTGCCGGCCACACCGGCCGGCGGACGGGCGATCGTGCCGAGCGGGGACGTCTCCGTCATGCCCCAGGCGTGGCAGACCCGCATGCCCAGCTTGTCGAAGGCCTCCATCAGCGAGGGCGGACAGGCCGAGCCGCCGATGGTGACCTGGCCGAGGGAGGAGACGTCACGGGGGTTTGCCGTCAGCTCGGCGAGCAGGCCCTGCCAGATGGTGGGGACGGCGGCGGCGTGGGTCGGCCGCTCGCTCTCGATCATCGCGGCGAGGGGGGCCGGCTGGAGGAAGCGGTCCGGCATCAGCATGTTCACGCCGGTCATGAAGGTCGCGTGCGGCAGGCCCCAGGCGTTCACGTGGAACTGGGGGACCACGACCAGCGAGGTGTCCTCGTCGGTCAGGCCCATCGACTGGGCCATGTTGACCTGCATGGAGTGCAGGTAGATGGAGCGGTGGCTGTAGACCACGCCCTTGGGGTCGCCGGTGGTGCCGGAGGTGTAGCACATGGCGGCGGCCTGGCGTTCGTCCAGCTCGGGCCAGTCGTACGAGGTCGGCTTGCCGGCGATCAGGTCCTCGTACTCGTGAACGTGGATGTGACCGACGGCCGCACCGTCGAGGAGGGAGCGGTCCCCGGGGCCGGTGACGACCACGTGCTCGACCGGCTTCAGGTGCGGCAGCAGCGGGGCGAGCAGAGGGAGCAGGGAGCCGTTGGCGATGATCACGCGGTCTGCTGCGTGGTTGACGATCCAGGCCAGCTGCTCGGGCGGGAGGCGGAGGTTCAGGGTGTGGAGGACCGCGCCCATGGACGGGATCGCGAAGTAGGCCTCGACATGTTCCGCGTTGTTCCAGGCCAGGGTGGCGACGCGCTCGTCGCCGGTGACGCCGAGGTCCTCCCGCAGCGCGTGGGCCAGCTGGGCCGCGCGGGCGCCGATCTCGGCGAAGGAGCGGCGGTGCGGCTCGTCCTCACCGGTCCAGGTGGTCACCTGTGATGTCCCGTGGATCGTCGACCCGTGGGTCAGGATCCTTGAGATCAACAGCGGTACGTCCTGCATGGTGCTCAGCACGGCGTCCTCCCGGGGCGGCATTGCCTACGCGGTGGTAAGGGTTGCGCTGATTCTGCGCACATACCGCGCGGTATGTCACTAGGACCGGGCGATCGATCAGATCACGCCATGCCGGAGAAGGGGCTCACTAGCGGGTGGGACACCGCCTCACTGGCGGACAAGTCCCAGCTCAGCGTCTTCGCGGAGCTTGCCGATCGCCCGGGAGACGGCCGATTTCACCGTGCCCACCGAAACGCCGAGCACCTCGGCCGTCTGCACCTCGCTGAGGTCTTCGTAGTACCTGAGGACCACCATCGCCCGCTGCCGGTCGGGCAGCCGCATGATCGCCCGCCACATCGCGTCGCGCAGCGCCTGCTGCTCGGCCGGGTCGTCACCGCCGGGCACCGGGTCCGGCTCGGGCAGCTCGTCGCAGGCGAACTCGTCCACCTTGCGCTTGCGCCACTGCGAGGTCCGGGTGTTCAGCAGCGCCCGGCGCACATAGCCGTCGAGGGCCCGGTGGTCCTCGATGCGCTCCCAGGCGACGTACGTCTTGGTGAGGGCGGTCTGCAGCAGGTCTTCCGCGTCGCTCGGGTTGCCGGTGAGCGAGCGGGCGGTACGCAGCAGCACCGGCTGGCGGGCCCTGACGTACGACGAGAAGGACGGGTACGGAAGGGTCTGCGCCGCTGGTCCGGCCGCCTTCGAAGCGCTCGTGCAGACGAGTGTGGTCATGGCTCAACGCTATGAGCGGCGACCCCGCGGGCGGATCGGCCGCAGGTCCCGAAGCGGGGTCCCCCTCAGGTTGTACGGGCAGGGCTCGGTGCACCTCCTGTAGGTGGAGCGAAGAGCCCGCGGTACTGCGGGTTCACCCCTGGGGGTCGGCGGTCAGCACGAGTCCCGACGTGGGCACGCCCGTCCCCGCGGTCACCAGGATCCGCTCCGCTCCCGGTACCGGGTTCGCGGCCGTGCCCCTGATCTGCCGCACGGCCTCCGCGATGCCGTTCATGCCGTGCAGGTACGCCTCCCCGAGCTGTCCGCCGTGCGTGTTGAGGGGCAGGTGCTCCTCGGCCACGAAGTCCGCCGCCTCGCCGCGGCCGCAGAAGCCGAACTCCTCCAGCTGCATCAGCACGAACGGCGTGAAGTGGTCGTAGAGAATGCCCACGTCGATGTCGGCCGGGGAGAGCCCGGAGGTGTGCCACAGCCGCCGGGCGACGACCGCCGCCTCGGGCAGGCCGGTGAGGTCGTCGCGGTAGAAGCTCGTCATCTGCTCCTGGGCGCGTCCGGCGCCCTGGGCGGCCGCGGCGATCACGGCGGGCGGGTGGGGCAGGTCGCGGGCGCGTTCGACGGAGGTGACGACGAGGGCCTGGCCGCCGTCGGTCTCCTGACAGCAGTCCAGCAGCCGCAGCGGTTCGACGATCCAGCGCGAGGCGGCGTGGTCGGCCAGGGTGATGGGGCGGCCGTGGAAGTGGGCCGCCGGGTTGGTCGCAGCGTACTTCCGGCCGACGACGGCCACGTGCCCGAACGCCTCCGGGGTCAGCCCGTGGGTGTACAGATAGCGCTGGGCCGTCATCGCCACCCACGAGGCCGGGGTGAGCAGGCCGAACGGCAGCGGCCAGCCGAGGGCCGCGCCCTCCGCCGAAGGCTCCCGGTGCCGCACCCCGGAGCCGAAACGGCGGCCCGAACGCTCGTTGAACGCCCGGTAGCAGACCACCACGTCGGCCACGCCCGCGGCGATCGCCAGAGCGGCCTGCTGGACGGTGGCACAGGCCGCGCCACCGCCGTAGTGGATCCGGGAGAAGAAGGAGAGCTCCCCGATGCCGGCCGCCTGCGCGACGGTGATCTCGGGGCTGGTGTCCATGGTGAACGTCACCATCCCGTCGACGTCGGACGGGGTCAGCCCGGCGTCCGCGAGGGCCGCCCGCACCGCCTCGACGGCAAGCCGCAGTTCGCTGCGGCCGGAGTCCTTGGAGAACTCGGTGGCCCCGACACCGACGACGGCCGCGCGCCCGCCGAGACCGTCCCGCCCGCGCGGGCTCATCCCGCGACCCTCACCGTCACGGTGCCGGTGACGTGCGTGCCGAGGCCGTTCGCGCCGACGATCCGCACGGTCGCCGTGTCGCCGTCGACCTTCTCGACCGTGCCGGTCAGCACCATCGTGTCGCCGGGGTGGTTGGGCGCGCCGAGCCGGATGGCGACCCGGCGCAGCCGCGCCCGCGGGCCGAAGTGGTCGGTGATGTACCGGCCGACCAGGCCGTTGGTCGTCAGGATGTTCATGAAGATGTCGGGGGAACCCTTCTGCCGGGCGAGCTCCGGGTCGTGGTGGACGTCCTGGTAGTCGCGGGAGGCGATCGCACCGGCGACGATCAGGGTGCGGGTGATCGGGATCTCCAGGGGCGGCAGCCGGTCGCCCGGCCTCACGGGGCCACCCCCTGGAAGACGGGCAGCACCAGCTCGTCGTCGTAGCGCCGGAACTCCAGCCGCACCGGCATGCCGATGCGCACCTTGTCGTGAGGCACACCGACGACGTTGCTGACGATCCGCACGCCCTCGGCGAGCTGGATCAGGCCGACCGCGTAGGGCGGCTCGAAGGCCGGGAAGGGCGGGTGGTGCATGACGACGTACGAGTGGACCGTGCCCTCGCCGCTCGCCCCGACGGTGTCCCAGTCCGGGGAGCCGCACGCGTTGCAGCCCGGCAGCCAGGGGAAGCGCAGGGCGGAACAGGCGGTGCAGCGCTGGATGAGCAGTTCATGGCGGGCCACGCCCTCCCAGAAGCCGGCGTTGTCCCGGTTGACGACGGGCCGGGGGCGGCGTTCGGCCGGTGCCGGGGGCCGGTGTGCGGGGGCGTACTTGAGGATGCGGAAGCGGTGGGTGCCGGCGAGTTCGCCGCCTGCGCGGACGTCCGTACGGGTCGTGACGAAGTAACCCGCCCCGAGCTTCGTGGTCTTGCGGCCGGACACCGATTCGATCACCGAGTCGAAGGTGATCTCGTCGCCCGGGCGCAGTGGGCGCAGGTACTCCTGTTCGCAGTCGGTGGCGACGACCGCGTGATGGCCCGACGCATCCAGCAGGGTGAGGAGTTCGTCGTAGGCGGCCGTGCGTTCCGGGCGGTGGGTGAGTCCGGCCATGGTCCACGCCTGGAGCATGGTGGGCGGCGCGATGGCGTCCGGTCCCGTGTACGCGGGGCAGGTGTCGCCCATGGCCTCGCACCAGTGCCTGATCATCGGCTCGTTGACGGGGTCGCGGCCGACCCCGGTGGCGGCGGCCGGCCGGCCCTCGTAGGCCTTCAGGCGCGCCTCGAACTCCTCGTCGACCTCCGGCTCACCCTTCACAGTTTCTGACTGTCCGTCAGATCCATTGCCCCGTCAAGGGCCCCGGGGGCGCGAGAAACGCCTGCGGCCAGAGGTGTTCGAACGCGGACGCCGCAAGGGGCGAAGCCTTCCGGCGGTCTTCCCGGCCGGACACCGCCCAGGCGCGTCGCACCCGCTCTTCCCCGGCCGGGGAAGCGCCCCAGGCGCATCACCCCCGTTTCCCCTTTCCTTTTTCGAACGTACGTACGAAACTAGAGGCATGGCCACCACCGACCGGCAGGCCACGACGCTGGCCCTCGCACACGCCCTGTCCGCCGCCGAGCGCGGACTGGCCGTCATCCCCCTGTCCCGCTCCAAGCTCCCCGCGCTGCGCTCCCCGCACCGCGACGACCCCACGCCCTCCCCCTGCCACGGGGCGTGCGGCCGCCTCGGGCACGGGGTCTACGACGCCTCCAGCGACCCGGACCGCATCCGCGAGCTGTTCGCCGCCGCGCCCCGGGCGACCGGCTACGGCATCGCCTGCGGGCTGCCCCCGCACCACCTGATCGGCGTCGACCTGGACGTGAAGACCGGCACGGACTCCTCGGCCGCCCTGCGCGAGCTGGCGCTGCGGCACCTGTTCACCATCCCGCCGACCGTGGTCGTCGTCACCCCGTCCGGCGGACGGCATCTGTGGCTGAGCGGCCCGCCCGAGGTGGTCGTCCCCAACTCGGCGGGCCGGCTCGCCCCCGGCATCGACATCCGCGGCGCGGGCGGCTACCTGGTCGGCCCCGGCTCGCGCACGGACCGGGGCGCGTACGCCGCCGCCCCCGGCACCGCGCACCTGGCCCCCGCCCCCTGCCCGCGCTCCCTGTTGCGGCTGCTCATCCCACCGCCCCGCGCCCCGCACCCCCACCACCCCGAGGCACCGGCCGCCGGGGGCCACGGCCGGGGCCTGGTCCAGTTCGTCCTGGCCGCGCACGAGGGCCAGCGCAACACCCGCCTGTTCTGGGCCGCCTGCCGGGCCTACGAGGACGGCATCGGCCCGGCCCTGCTCGATCCCCTGGTCGACGCGGCCCGGGACACAGGCCTGTCCGAGCGGGAGGCCAGGGCGACGATCGCCTCGGCGGCACGGATGACGGGGCACCGGCCGTGAGCAAGGCCCCGCCCATGACCACCACCGAAAGACCTCGATGCAACGCCACGCAAAGGCGCCGGCCCTGGCGCTCGCCCGTCTCGTCCTGGCCTCCGGCCGCCGGGTGGACCTCGCCGACCTGCGGTTCTCCTCGACCTACGGCGACCTGCTGGACGGCTACCCCTGCAAGCCGCTGAACGACCTGCGGATCCGGGGCCTCCTGCACGCCGCCGAGCGGTCCCGCCCGGGCACGCCGGTGCACCTCGTCCCGCCGCGGCGCGAGTACCCCGACCAGTACGCGGGCGGCCTCGGCCCGGTCGAGGTGCTGCCCGCCGTGGCCTGCCTCGGCACGTTCCACTCCACTGCCCTGGACCCGGCCCACGACCCGGTCGCCTACCGCTCGCGGCTGACCGTCGTCTGGTTCCAGTCCACCCCCCGCCTCCCCTCGGACCGCGACGCCGAGCCCGCGCTGCGGAACCTCGACTGGCCGGTACTGGCCCGGGACGCCCCCGCTCCCCCGTAGGGTCGCCCGATGAGCACTTCCCGGACGGAACTACCGCGCTGGCAGCTGGAATTCACCTGGTCGCTGTTCGAGTACCACCTGGAGCGGCTGGAGCCGGAGGACTTCCTCTGGGAGCCCGCAGCGCTCTGCTGGACGATGCGCCGGGGCCCCGACGGCACCTGGGTCCCGGACTGGGCGGACACCGAACCCGACCCGGTCCCCGTCCCCACCGTCGCCTGGGTGAGCTGGCACCTCGGCTGGTGGTGGAGCGTCGCCCTCGACCACACGGAGGGCCGCCCGCCCCGCGGCCGCGAGGACATCGTCTGGCCCGGCCCCGGCGCCCCGACGGTCGCATGGCTGCGTGACCTGCGCACCCAGTGGCTGAAGGTCCTGGACGGCCTCACCGACCAGGACCTGGACGCCACCGCCCCCTTCCCCTGGCCGGACGACCCCCGGCACACCGTCGCGCACATGGTGGCCTGGGTGAACGCGGAGCTGATGAAGAACGTGACCGAGATCGGCCAACTGCGCCTGCTGCGGGCGGCTTCCGCACCGGACGCGGCGCGGTGAACGCGTGCGGCCCGGCCGTGCCCCGGCTCCCGGCGCGCGCCCGCCCCGGGCGTGACATCGTGGAGACATGAGCATCGACGTACGCCCGGCCACGGAGTTCGAGGACGTCCGTGCCGTGCTCGGGCCGAAGTCGCCCGCGTCGAACGTGTGCTGGTGCCTGAGCAACCGGATCCCCTCCCGACTCAACAAGGAGCTGCGGGGCCCGGCCCGGGGCGAGTACGTCGCCGAGCTGTGCCACGCCGAACCGCCCCCGGGTGTGCTGGCCTACGACGGTGACGAACCGGTCGGCTGGGCGGCCGTCGCCCCGCGCGCCGACACCTCCTTCGCCCGCAACCGCAAGATCCCGCACGTCGACGACCTGCCGGTGTGGTCGCTCTGGTGCGTCCGGGTCCGCCCGGGGCATCGACGGCAGGGCATCTCGCACGCCCTCATCGCCGGCGCGGTCGCCTTCGCCCGGGACCGGGGGGCACCCGTGATCGAGGCCTACCCTCTGGACAACGGTGACGCCAAGGTCGACCTGACGATGGCGTACGCGGGCCTGCGGAAGAACTTCGAACGCGCCGGCTTCACGCACACCGCGGACACGACCTCGGTCCTGGCCGGCCATCCCCGGATCCTGATGCGCCTGGACCTGCGCTGAGAAAAGGCCCGACCGCTGGCGACGGGGGATGCACCAGCGGTCGAGCCATGGCCAAGGGTAACAAGCGCTTGCCCACCGCGAGCCGACCGGCCGTCAGGAAGCCCCCGGTTGTGACTCGTCTCACTCAACTTCCCCGACGGCCGCTCCCCTTGGCCGGGACGACCTCGTCAGCCACCGCACGGCGGGTCGTAGGAGAGCCGGGGCAGATACTCCTGCCAGGTGTCCCGCGTCAGCACGCCCCGCGTCATCGCGCAGATACGGCGGACGGCCGTGTCGACGTCGAGGTCCCACAGCCGGATGGTGTCCGCACCGCTCGACACCGCCAGCATGGGGCTGCTCGGGCTGAACGACAGGAAGGTGCCCGTATTGCTTTGGGGGCTCATCGACGGGCCGAACGCGGTGGCACGGGCGGGGTCGGAGACGTCCCACAGCCGGACGGTGCTGTCGTTGCCGCCGCTGGCCAGGGTGCGCCCGTCCCGGCTGAACGTCAGCGACACCACCGCCTCCGTGTGTCCCGTCAGCCGCGCCTGCTCGAAGGCCTCGGCGGGGTCCGCGACGTCCCAGAGGCGGACCGAGTTGTCGTCGCCGACGCTGGCCAGGGTTCGGCCGTCGCGGCTGTAGGCGAGCGCGTTGACCGCGCCGAGGTGGCCGCGCAGGGGTGCCCCGGCCAGGGACGCCCGCCCGGGGTCGGTCACGTTCCACAGCCGGATCGTGCCGTCCGCACTGCCGCTGGCGAGAGTACGGCCGTCCGGGCTGAACGCGAGGTGGTTGACGTAGCCCTTGTGACCGGTGAGGGGGCTGCCGAGCGGGCGCGGACGGGCCGGGTCACCGATGTCCCACAGCCGTACGGTCCGGTCGTCGTAAGCGGTGGCCAGGACCTTGCCGTCCGGGCTGAACGCCAAGGGGTCGGCATAGCGCACACGCAGGGGGGCGGGAGAGCCGTACCGGACGGGGTGCCCGGGATCGCCGAGGTTCCACAGCTCCACCACCCGGTGATCCGTCGCGATCGCGAGGGTGTGGCCGTCCGGGGAGAACTCCACGGAGCGCACCTCGCCCCTGACCGGGCGAAACGGTTCACCGATCCGCACCGGCCTGCCCGGTGTCCGCACGTCCCACAACCGGATCCGCCCGTCCTGCGCCGCCGTCACCAGCAGCCGCCCGTCCGGTCGGAACACCCCGGTCCGGCCGGCCATGTCCGACCTCGGCAGCGCCCACAGACGGACCTTGTTGTCACCCGCCCCGGTTGCGAGGGTGCGGCCGTCGGGGCTGAAGCCGAGCGCGTACATCTCGCCGTTGCTGCCCGCGAGGGGGCCGCCCACCTGCGACGGGTACCGCGGATCGCTGACCTTCCACAGGCTCGCGGTGCTGTCCGCGCTGGCCGCGGCGAGCATGGTCCCGTCGGGGCTGAAGGCCACCGACCAGACCGGACCGGTGTGGCCGGTGAGCGGCGTCCCGATCGGGTCCGGGCGGCCCGGACCGGCCATGTCCCACAGGCGTACGGTGCCGTCCGCGCTGCCACCGGCGAGCGTGCGGCCGTCGGGGCTGAAGGCCACGGAGTGCACGGTGGTGGTGTGGGCGGCCAGCGGCGTCCTCAGGGGCTCCGGCTGCGCGGGGTCGGACGTGTCCCACAGCCGGATCGTCCCGTCGTCACCGCCCGCCGCCAGCGTCCGGCCGTCCGGAGCGAACGCCACCGAGCGCACGGCGGCCTTGTGTCCGGTCAGGGGCTCGCCCAGGGCCCGCGCACGGCGTGGAGCGGTCACGTTCCACAGCCGGACGGTGCGGTCGTCGCCGACGGAGGCCAGCGTGCGTCCGTCCGGGCTGAAGGCGACCAGGTAGATCGTGCCGTCATGGCCGGTCAGCGGCTTGCCGAGCGGCTTCGGGCGCCCGGGGTCGGACACGTCCCACAGCCGTACGGTGCCGTCGTCGGAGGCGCTCGCGAGCGTCCGGCCGTCCGGGCTGAACACCGCGCTGCTCACCCAGCTGGTGTGACCCGTGAGGGGCTCGCCCAGGGGTCTGGGCCGCATGGGATCGGCGACGTCCCACAGCCTTACGGTCCGGTCGTAGCTGGCGGTGGCCAGGACCCGTCCGTCCGGGCTGAACGTCGTGAGGTAGACGGCGCCCGTGTGGCCGGTGAGAGGCGTGGAGAGCGGGGCGTTCACGATGGAGAGCAGACGGCTGTTCGCGCCCTCGTCGTCCGGCCGCAGCCCGTGGGCCACCAGGTCGAGCTGCGCCGACAGCGACGGATCGGTGTCCTGGACGCGGTCGGACTGGGCGAGCACCTGCTCGAAGACGGCCTCGTCGCGCTGCTTCCAGGCCACGACGGCCGACCCGGCGGCCAGCACCGCCAGCACGACCAGCGTCGCCACCGCGCCCCTGCTGATCCAGGTGATCCGTCTGCGCAGCCGCACCGACGCGGCCAGGAACTCCACCGCGCTGCGGGTCAGGAACGTCTCCCCTGCCGACCGCGCCCAGCCGTGCGCCTGCTCCAGCCGCGACCCCCGGTAGAGCAGTGAGGTGTCGCGGTTCGACTCCTCCCAGGCCCGGCCGTCCTCCTCCAGGCGCTGACGCAGCAGATTGCCCTGCCGGTCCTCGTCGATCCAGTCGCGCAGCCGCGGCCAGGCGTGCAGCAGCGCCTCGTGGGTGATCTCCACGGTCTCCGCGTCGAGCGTCACCAGCCGGGCGCGGACCAGCGCCTCGAGGGACTCCTCGGTCTTGCAGGGGTCGGCCGACTCCTCCGTGAGCTGACGCCGGGTCCCGCGGCGGCGGGTGGCCCGGGTGTCCTCGCCCAGCCGCACCAGACGGAGCAGGAGCAGCCGGGCCGCGGTGCGCGCGGCGGGGTCGAGGGCTGCCCAGGCCCGTTCGGCGGTCGCCGCGACCGCTCCCTGGATGCCGCCGGCCGCGCGGTAACCGGCCAGGGTGAGCCGGCCCGCCTTCCGGCGCTGCCAGGTGGCGAACAGGGCGTGCGAGAGGAGCGGCAGCACACCGGCGTCGTGCGCCGCGCCCGGACCGTCGGCGCCGACCTCCCGGACGATCAGCTCCGCCAGCCCCGGCTCCAGTTCCAGGCCGACGGCCTTGGCCGGCCCGTTCACCGCGTCGCGCAGCTCCGGGGTGGTCAGCGGGCCGAGCACCATGTGCCGGTGCTGGAGCGCGTCGGCCAGTTCGGGGTACCTCAGGCACCGGTCGTAGAAGTCGGCGCGGATGCCCAGCACCACGACGGCCGGGGCGGATTCGCCCGGGCCGGCGGGCGAGCAGGCGGCGTGCAGCACCCCGATGAACGCGCGGCGGTCCGCCTCGTCGGCGCAGAGGGTGAACGTCTCCTCGAACTGGTCCACGATGACGACCGGTCGTTCCCCGGAGGGAGATGCGCGCCGCGCCCAGGCGGTGACGGCGGTGCGGACGGTGCCGGGGGAGGGGAGAGGGCGGGCTTCGGGGGTGGGACCGGTGGAGGGCGGGGCCTCTGCGGAAGCTTGGCCGGGAGCCTCTACGGAGACTTGGCCGGGGGCCTCTGCGGAAGCTGGGCTGGGGTCCTCTGCAGAGGCCACGTCGGACGGTGCCGGCGAGGCCGGGCCCGACTCGGCCGGCGGGGTCGGGCCGGACTCTGCTGCCGGTGCCGGGCCGGAGTCTGTTGCCGGTGCCGGGCTGGAGTCTGTTGCCGGTGGGCCGGAGTCCGCTGCAGGTGCCGGTGCCGGGCCGGACTTCGTTGCCGAGGCCGGGACGACGGAGGCCAGCTCGGGTATGCACCGGATCAGCTCCGCCAGGGGATCGCTCCCCGGTACGAGTTGCACGACTTCTCGCGCCGGGCCGTTCCCACCGCCGGTCGGGACGGGGCCGCCGTCACCGCCGGTCGCGGCGGGGCCGTGGCCGCCGCTGCCGCCGTCACCGCGCAGGGCTCCGTCCCGAAGGGCGGGCACCAGACCGGCGTTCAGCAACGAGGACTTCCCCGCCCCCGACGCACCCACGAGCATCACGAGGCCGCCCGTGCCCGCGGCGGCCCCGAGCTGGGTGACGAGCGCGTCCGTGCTCCGCTCCCGGCCGAAGAACCACCGGGCGTCCTCCAGCCGGTAGGAGGCCAGGCCCCGGTACGGGCAGACCCCACCGGGGACGGACACGGACTCGTCCGGCTGCCGCTCCTCGCCCCCGGAATCCCCGGGGCGCTCACCGACCGGGTCGGCCACCGCGCTCTCCCACAGCCGCTGCCACTGCCCGAGGTCGTACAGGCCGGGGGAGACCGGCGTGGGCCGCGAGCGCCGCGCGTCGGGGATCAGCACGTGCAACACCGCCGCGAGGGCGGTGAACTGGGCGGGGACGTTCCGGGCGCGCCGCCAGTCGCTGATGCGCTGGGCGGAGACCCGCACGGGCCGCCCCCGTTCGTCGACCCGCTGGAGTCGTACGACCGCTTCGGAGACCCGCTTGAGAGGAGGGTTCCCGGCTTCCCTGTACAGCAGTGCGAGGCGTTCCGCGAAGGCGGTGCGCGACCCCGAGTCGGAGCTCAAGGTCTCAGCTCCTTACTTTCACGCCTGGACGTCCGGACCGGAAAACTCATTCTATATGCCTGACCTGTGTAAACGCCGTCCGCTGGACACCGGAGCCCCCTCTTCCATGGCCGGAAATGGCAGGATCCGGACGCAGCCGCGCACAGCTTCCGTCCGAGCCGGACGAAGAGGCTCCACCGTCCGGTACCGGTCCCCACGAGGGGAGGGACCGGTACCGGACGATGTGGTGATCCTCCCCAGCACTCCGCCCCCCAACCCGGCGGATCCCAGGCTGGACGACCCTGGCCAACTGACGACCCGTCAGCTATGGTCGCGCTGCCGTACGACTCAAGCGATGTGCACGCGACGTACAGGGGTGAGCGCAGTGGAGTCGAATCCCCGGAGCCCACAACCACGGAGCCCACAACCACACGGCGCGCCACCACAGAGCCCGCATCCACAGGGCGGGCCGCGCTGGGTCGCGATGTTCTACCGGCCGGCTGAGGGTTCCTGGCGGACGGCCGCGCAGTCACCCCATCGCTCACCCGTGCTGTACGCGCTCGGTGAGATGACCCAGGCGCTGCGCGCGCGGGGGGACGCGGTGACCGCCGCCCTGTGGGGCCCGAAGGACGGCGCGTGGCACCGCTTCGACCTCCCTCTGGAACCCGTCTCGCAGCCGACCCCCGCAGGGCACACGGCCCCCGCCGGGCAGACGGCCCCTCCCCCTCCTCCCGGCGATCCGGCCGGCGGCGATCCGGCCGAACCGACGCGACTGGCGGAACGCATGACGGACCGCCGCCACCAGGTCCTCATGACGGCCCTGACGAAGGCGGGGTTCTACGACCTCTCCCCGGAGGACGACACGACCGTCCGGGCCGTGGTGGAACGGCTCGACGAGGCGGCCGTACGCCGGGTCGCCCACTGGCTGGGCACAGCCGGAGGCGCGCGCTGACCGGGCCGGTTCAGCGGCGAACGGGCCGGTTCAGCGGCTGACATCCCGGGAAGTCAACTCCCGACGGCCGGGGGCCCGATGCCGTCAGGAGGGGGACGAAACGGCATGAAGGTCTACGTGGACCGCGACTCCTGTCACGACTCCGCGCCGCGGTCGGCGCCGGAGCGGCCGTAGCGAGGGCGGATGCCGGTACCGAGCCTGCTGGCGGTCTTCGCCCATCCCGATGACGAGTCCCTGTCGGCGGGCGGCGTCCTCGCCCGCCAGGCGTCCGCGGGCGCGCGCACGGCGGTCGTCACGGCGACCCGGTCGGCGGACACCGCGCGCGCCGGGGAACTGGCCGAGGCACTCCGCCTCCTGGCCGCCGGCCCGCCCCGCATGCTGGGTTACGCCGACTCCCGCGTCCCGCACTCGGCCCCGGGCCGACCGCGCTGGTGCGACGCCCCGCTGGACGAGGCGGTGGGGGAACTGGTCGCGCACCTGCGCGACTTCCGCCCGGAGATCGTCGTCACCCACGACGCCTACGGCGGGCTCACGGGCCACGAGGACCACGTCCACACCCACCGTGTGACGGTCCTGGCGGCCCACGCGGCCGGCCTGGAACGCCTCTACCCGGAGGCCGGGCAGCCCTGGCAGCCGAAAGCCCTGTACGTGTCGACCCACCCCCACCAGGCCGTCCGGACCTGGGGCGCACACCTGGCCCTCGCCGGAAAGGCGCTGCGCACGGTCCCGGACGAACACGTCACCGCCACCGTCGACGTCACCCCCTGGCTGGACCGCAAGATCGCGGCGATCCTGGCCCACCGCACGGAGGTCACCCGAGGAGCCGCACCGGGCCTGGTGGCCGCCCTCACCGCCCCCGAACGGCACCACCTGCTCGGCACGGAGTACTACACCCGCCACGACCTCCCCCCGCAGGCCCCCCCGGACCGATCTCCTCCCCTGAACCGCCCACAGCGCCACACCGAAGCCGTGACCCCATGCAGAAGGGGTGCCCCTCACTGAGGGGCACCCCTTCTGACCTGCAACATCTATGACCTGCGCGGAGGCGGTGGGATTTGAACCCACGGTGACATCGCTGCCACGACGGTTTTCAAGACCGTTCCCTTCGGCCGCTCGGGCACACCTCCCCGCGCCGGCCGTGATCGGCGGCGCGGGGACAAGGGTAACGGGTCGGTGCGGGCGGGTGGGGGTCAGTTGTCGCCGACGCGGGAACCGAGCGTGACGTCGACCGTGTGCTGCTTGCCGCCGCGCTCGTAGGTGATCGTGACCTTGTCGCCGGGCTGGTGCGTCCAGATCTCGCCGATCAGGGTCGGGCCGGAGTCGATCACCCGGTCGTCGAGCTTGGTGATGACGTCGCCGGGCTTGAGACCCGCCTTCGCGGCCGGACCGCCCGGCTCGACCGGTGCCGCGCCGCCCGCGCCCTGGTCGGTGATCTGCGCACCGTCGGAGCCGTCGTCCAGGGACACGGACGCGCCGATCTTCGCGTACACCGGCTTGCCGTTCTTGATCAGCTCCTGGGCGACGTACTTGGCCTGGTTGATCGGGATGGCGAAGCCCAGGCCGATCGAGCCCGACTGCCCGGTGCCGAAGCCGCCGTTGCCGGTGGACTGGATCGCGGAGTTGATGCCGATGACATTGCCCTGCGCATCCAGCAGCGGGCCGCCGGAGTTGCCCGGGTTGATCGAGGCGTCGGTCTGCAGGGCGCTCATGTACGACGCCTGGCTGCCGCTGCCGTCACTGGAGGCCACCGGGCGGTTCTTCGCGCTGATGATGCCCGTCGTCACCGTGTCGGACAGACCGAACGGGGCGCCGATCGCGATGGTCGCGTCCCCGACGGCCACCTTGTCCGAGTCGCCGAGGGTGAGCGGCTTGAGGTCCGAGGGGGCGTCCTTGAGCTTCACGACGGCCACGTCGTAGCCCTGCGCGTGCCCGACCACCTCGGCGTCGTACTTCTTGCCGCTCGGGAAGGTCGCCGTCAGCTTGCCGCCGTCCACCGCGTCCGCCACCACGTGATTGTTGGTGACGATGTGCCCCTGCTTGTCGAAGACGAAGCCCGTGCCCGTGCCGCCCTCGCCGCTGGTGCTCTCGGCCTCGATCGTGACCGTGCTCGGCAGCGCCTTCGCGGCGACGCCCGCGGTCGTGCCCGGGTCGCGCTTGACGTCACCGCCGCTCGCCGAGGCCGAGACCGTCGTCGAGCCGGTGCTCTCGTCGTTGTTCTTCGCCAGCACGTACCCGAGGCCGCCGCCCAGGCCGCCCGCGACCAGCGCGGCCACCAGGACCGCGGCGACCAGACCACCGCGCCTGCGGCCGGACGGCGGTGCCGGCTGCTGGTACGACGAACCCCAGCCGCCTGAACCGGAGCCGGAGCCTCCGTCGCCGTACGGGGAGGTCGGCGGCGGGGGCGGGGGCCAGGACGGGTCGGGGGCGGAGGAGGAGGCGCCGGGATGGCCGGCGCCGCCCTGGCCCTGAGGGACCTGCCCCTGGGCGTCCTGTCCGTACGACCCCTGGTGGGCCTGTGCCTGGGGCGCCGGAGCAGCGGGAGCGTCCACCGGCACGGGGGGTGCGGACGGGGCGGGGGGTACCGCGGTGCCCTCGTTCTCGGTGCTCACAGCTTCTCTCCTAGATCCACGGCCGTTCTCCGGGTCGCACATGTTCGCGCTCATTCGCGCCGGCCGACGGGTCCGGCGCGATACAGCTGTGCTTGTCCCTTTGTATGCCGTCAGCTTTTCCCACGGGCCGTCAGAGCACCATAAGCGGTGGCTGTGCGTCCGAGGCCATTCTTTATATAGGTCATTACCGGCTAAAAGGATGCAATCCCAATGCCTCCGTCCGGACCGGCTTCTCCGGCGAGTCCGTCCGACCGGACGCGTACCCGCACTCGGTGGCACCATGACGCGGTGACCCACGCACGACAGCATGTGATTCAAGTCGTCGCCCACCGCGGAGCCTCCGAGGACGCCCCGGAACACACCCTGGCCGCGTACACCAAGGCGATCGAGGACGGCGCGGACGCCCTCGAATGCGACGTGCGCCTCACCGCCGACGGCCACCTGGTCTGTGTCCACGACCGACGGATCAACCGTACGTCCAACGGCCGCGGCGCGGTCTCCGCCCTGGAGCTCGCCGACCTCGCCGCCCTGGACTTCGGCTCCTGGAAGACGGGCGAGGCCTGGAAGGGCCGCGACGAGGAACCCGACTGGGAGCACCGCCCGGAGGACCGCGAGGCGACATCCGTACTCACCCTGGAGCGGCTGCTGGAGCTCGTCGCCGACGCCGGGCGTCGCGTGGAACTGGCCATCGAGACCAAGCACCCCACGCGCTGGGCCGGGCAGGTCGAGGACCGGCTGCTGCACCTGCTGAAGCGCTTCGGCCTCGACGCCCCGGCCTCAGCGGCGAAGTCGCAGGTGCGGGTCATGAGCTTCTCGGCCCGCTCGCTGCACCGCGTGCGTGCCGCCTCGCCGACGCTCCCGACGGTCTACCTGACGCAGTTCCTCTCGCCCCGGCTGCGTGACGGACGACTGCCCCCGGGCGTGCGGATCGCGGGCCCCTCCATCCGCATCGTGCGCAACCACCCCACGTACATCACGCGCCTGAAGCAGGCCGGCCACCAGGTGCACGTGTGGACCGTGAACGAGCCGGACGACGTGGACCGCTGCGTCGAGCTCGGCGTCGACGCCATCATCACCAACCGCCCGCGCGCCGTGCTGGACCAGCTCGGCCGGTGACACCCGGCCCCGGTGTCACCAACCCCTCAAGTCCCACCAGACCCACGCACACCTATTGACCCCACACCACCGCAGACGGGATCCTCCCTTCTCGGCCACACCGATAATTTCCAGCCATACGGTTACAGGGAGTGCTCCGGCGCGTTCAATCCGTATTCGGTCGTGGTGAGTGCGTCACCGGACGTGGATTGGCCGGTTTCCGGTACAGGCCAATGGGGCATCCACACCGTGGCGTGGGGCGAAGGAGGTCTCGGGGGTGGCGTTGGTGGTGGCACAGGAGGTGCCCACGTCGTCGAGCATGGCCGTACCCCATGGCCCTGCGGGCGTGGGGGAAGCGAGACACCGGATGCGTACGCAGCTGCGCAGAGGTGGGGTCGCGGAATCGGTCATCGACGACGCCGTACTGATCCTTTCCGAACTCTTGAGCAACGCCTGCAAGCACGGCAGGCCCCTGGGCGACGCGCTGTCCGGTGACGGCGACGTCCGTGCCGCGTGGCGCGTGGAGCCGGCCGGCCGGCTCGTCGTGGAGGTCACGGACGGCGGCGGCCCGACCCGCCCCGCCCCCGCGACCCCGTCGGTCACGGCGCACGGCGGCCGTGGGCTGAACATCATCACCGCGCTCGCCGACGACTGGGGCGTGCGGGACGACATCCGCGGCGAGGTCACCGTGTGGGTCGTCGTCCACGACGACGTGCACGACCCGGACGCGGGCCACCGCCGCGACGACTTCGCGACGCGCGTCGCCGCCCCCGCGGTCTGCCAGATACCCGGGCTCGACTTCGCGGACGCCTTCGACGACATGGGCTGAGTCGCGACACGGACGGGGTGCGTGCGCCGCTTCTGACCGGTTGTCGTCCACAGGACCCACGAGGTGCGTGCGCCGCGTCGGACCAAGTGTTGTCCACAGGACCCACGAGGTGCGTGCGCCGTGTCGGACCGGGTGTCGTCCACAGGACCCCGTGCCCCGGGGCGCGAACGGCTAGGCTCGCGACCGTACGAGACGAGCCGTAATCGGGAGACCCATCGATGGCCAAGAAGCGACCTCAGACGAAGGCCAAGCGCCCGCAGACCACGGGCGGGGCCCGCACCGCCGGTGCCGAGGGAGACGTTCCGGTCGTCGGCGCTCGTGAGCCCTGCCCCTGCGGCAGCGGCCGCCGCTACAAGGCCTGTCACGGCCGGGCCGCCTCGCACGCCGCGACCGAGCTGGTGCACCGCCCCTTCGAGGGCCTGCCCGGCGAGTGCGACTGGGTGGCCCTGCGCGAGCTGGTCCCGGCGGCGACGGTCGAACTGAAGCTCAAGGACGGCCTGCCCGAGGGCGTCCCCGCGGTCACCCTGGCCACGGTCCTGCCCATGGCCTGGCCGGCTCTGCGCCGCGACGACGGCTCGGTCCTGCTCGGCCTGCAGAACGACACGGCCTCCGGCGACATCAGCCGCGATCTCGCCGACACCCTCCAGCGCGCCCTGGAAGCCGAGCCCGGCACGCCCGTCCAGGGCCGCCGCGCCCCGGCCGACAGCCCGCGACTGCAGGATCTGCTCGACCCCGAGGGCGCGTTCGAGCCAGAAGTGCACACCGGCTTCGAGTTCTGGGTGCCGGACACGGAGAACACCACGCCCGACGTGACCGCCTCCCTGGAGCGGGCCAACGCCGCGGCCATCCCGACCGTCAAGCTCCAGGGCGTGGACGCCGCGTACTGGTGCGAGACGCCGGAGAAGAACCATCTGCGGTGGGTCATGCCGCACGCCGAGGAGCGGCTGCTGGACGCCCTCGCCCGGCTGCACGCCGCGGGCCGCTCCAGCCTGGGCGAGGGCACCCGCCTGGTGGGCTCCTTCCGCGCCCATGGGCTCACGGTGCCGGTGTGGGACCTGCCCAGCGGGGTCACCGCCGAGGACGTGGAGAAGCCCGCGGCGGAGTTCGCCGAGCGCCTCGCCGCCGCCCTGGCGACGGACGCGCCCCTCACGCCGGACGAGCGCCGCGCTCGCGGCGGCCTCACCAACCGGCAGGTCACGCTCAGCTGACGCCGGGCCCGGCGTCCGGCCGGCCGGTCGGTCCGCCGGCCGGTCGGCCGGTCGGCTTCTCGCGCCCCGTGATGCACAACTCCCGTCAGGGACAAGCCAGTCGGTGACCGGAAAGGCGAGTTCGAATTTGCGAACCGCCGATCTCTTGTTACGGTTCCCATAGCCCGGTTGCTGGTGCATCCCCCGTCGCCAGCAACCGGGTCTTTGCGTCCCCGCTTTCACACACGGAACGCGATGGCTGCTCAACTAGCCGTTTTCGCAGGTTAGTTGCTTCCCGATCGCAGCAGCATCGGCCCCCGCCCGCCCCGCTCGGCGAACTCCACGACGGCCGTGTACTCCGCCGGATACCCGCGTGCGGACTCCCGGGGCGTCTCGCAGGTCCCCGGCTCGTCCCCCGCCCCGACGTCGCACGTCATCCGCACACTGCGGTCGCCGGGGCCCATCAGGCTCAGCACGGCGTCCAGCGCCTCGCCCGTCGCATTGCGGTAGTACGTACGCGCCCAGGTCTGCGCACCCTGCGTCACCAGGCACGTCTGCGCCTCGATCCCGTCGGGTGAGGAGAGTTCGGGCCCGCACCGCACGGCGGTCGACAGCCCCTGGCCGAGCACCGGGAGACCGGGGGCGGCGGACGGCACCGCGGGTGCCTTGCCGTCATCGCGCAGGGAAGGGCGTACTGCGGCAGAACCGGTCAGGGGAGCGTCGGCACCCGCAGCCCCCTTGGCCCCCCTCGGCCCCACGGGCCCCGCGGACGCCACCGCCAGCGGCAGTGCGATCGCACACACCGCCACGACACCCGCGAGGGCGAACAGTCTGGTTCTTCTGGGGTCCCGGGAGCGGCCCCGGGCGTGACGCCGCATGGTTCCGGAACCTAACGCGCCGGGGCGGGCGCCGGGCTCGGCGCGCCCGACGGCCCTACAACTCGGGCGCGCTCACACCCGTACGAGTGAGGGCTTCGACCACGGCGTCCACCACGGCCTCGACATCGGGCACCCAGGGTGAGGCCGAGCCGGGCAGCGGCGCGCGCTCCCAGCGGATCTCGCCCTGGCCCGTCTCGGACGGCGGCAGGGCCAGGTAGCCGCCCTCGCCGTGGAAACGGAGCGAGCCGGGCACGAAGTCCTTGGCGTAGAGCAGTTCCCCGAGCTGCTCCATGGAGTACGGCTTGACGAGGATCGCCCAGCGGGCGGGGGAGGCGACGACCGGGCCGAGCCGCATGCCCATCTGGTCGAGCGCCTTCAGCGCGCGGGCGGCCGGCAGGGCCGGCAGCGAGACCGCGCACGGGGCGTGACCGCCGGTGGCCAGGACGATCGGAGCCGTCGGCCGGTTGCCCCACCACCAGCGCACCATGCGCCCGTCGGTGGTGGCCGCGAGGAGGCCGGGGTCGAAGGGGTGCGCGCCGGGCACCGTGCAGTCGGGGTCGGGGCAGCTGCAGCGGGAGTGCGCCCGCGGGTCCGCCGCCACACCCGGCAGTACGGGCCACCGCCATTGCGTCGCGTAGGTCAGGGCCGCGCCGATCGGCTCAGGCTTCCCGTCGCTGCCCTGGGACAAGAGCCTGCGTCGCCTTCCGAGGATCTCGCGCATGAGCGCTCGTTCCTTTCCGTTGCACGCCTGGCAACACCGTGGTCCACATCACATCATGTGTCGATCACTTCACTGTGCGTACCTGTTGGCGCATCACACCCCTGCTTGAAGCAAGGGGAACCCCTATGGGTCGAGCATTGGGCTGCCTCCGCGGCCGTCCCGCCCTTACTGCGTCTGTCGAAAGCACGGGCGTGGCGTAGGGGTGGCGAAGTATGGCGTTTGCCGTCGCGCGTATTTCTCTCCGCCTCCGCCACGGGAGGATGGGGCACGGTCGTCGGTGGATAGGACGCCCGGTTCCGTCACCAGGTTCCGGGTGACTCTCAACCACCCCTGGCCTTCACCGAGTACGTACCCATCACGACCGTTGTGACGCTCCGTCGAGCAAGCCCAGTCGACCGCAATAAGCCGTCCCCTGAGGCAGTTTTAAGCCAACTTTGCATTTCCGCAAGAGGAAGGAGAGTTGTTCCCTCGCACCTCACGGACACCAGGAATCCCGGCAGGACAATGCTGGACATCTCCTCACGAGTGCGTGTACATGTGGAGACACTGCTAGCGACGCAGAATGACATGGGGGTTTGCGATGCTTTTGAGCAGTACGTGCCGGTTGGAAGGCCGGACGCCATGAACGCTCCGCACCCTCCGAAAGTGGCCGGAATCGATTCAACGGTTCCCGCTCCCGCACACACTGTCGCGCCCGCGACGCCGGGCTCGTCCCCGGCCTCCCCCGCGAACCCCCCGGCCCCCGCCGGTGCCGTGCTCCAGGACCGTCTCGCCGGCTGGGTGTCCGACCTCACCACCCTGCACGAGCTGACCGAACGCCTGGCCCGCACGGCCACGCTCGACGAAGCGCTCCAGGAACTGCTGCGGGCCGGCTCCGCCCTGGTGGGTGCCCGGCGCGGCCTCGTCGTCCTGGAACCCGGCGACGGACTCGGCCCCGACACCACCATCGGACTGGGCCTCGCCCGCGCCGATCTCGGCCACATCGAGACGGTGCCGCGCAGCGCCCTGTCCTACGGACGCATCCTCGACGGGCTGCCGGGCGGCGAGGGCGGCATCGCCGTCCCCGACCTCTTCGCCGAAGAGGGACTCGACCCCCGCCATCGCGAGGTCGCGGCCCGTCTCGGCTACTCCGCCAGCTACGCCCTCCCCCTGACCACCGACACCGCCGTCCGCCTCGGCGCCGCCGTGTGGCTCTACGACGAGCCCGCCGAACCGGGCGAGCGGCAACGCCATCTCGTCGGCCTCTACGCGCGGTACGCCGCCGAGCACCTGGCCCGGCTCCTCGAGCTGGAACGCACCCGCACGGCCATGGCCACCATGTCGGACGAACTGCTGCCCGCGCGGCTGCCCCGGGTGGCCGGCGTCCAGCTCGCGGCCCGGCACCGCACCGGCCCGCGCGGCGGCGGCGACTGGTACGACGCGCTGCCGCTGCCCGACGCCGCCCTCGGCCTCGCCGTGGGATCCGTCACCGGCGCGGGCCCCAGCGCGGTCGCCGCGATGGGGCGGCTGCGGGCGTCGCTGCGCGCGTACGCCGTCATGGAAGGGGAGGACCCGGTCGCCGTCCTGTCCGACCTGGAGCTGCTGCTGCGGCTGACCGAACCGGCCCGTTCGGCCACCGCGCTGTTCGGCTACTGCGAACCGGCCGCTCGCAAGATCACGCTGGCGGGGGCCGGACACAGCCCGCCGCTGCTCGTCGGACAGCGCCGCACCGAGTTCGTGGAGACGTCCGTCTCCGCCCCGCTGGGCATGCTCGCCTGCTGGGAGGCGCCGAGCGTGGAGATCCTCGCCGAGCCAGGAGAGACGGTTCTGCTCTACACCGACGGGCTGCTGCACCGCACCGGCGAGGCCACCGACCGTGCTTTCGCCCGCCTGCACGCGGCGGCGGCCTCGGTGCCCCGTGCCCTGCGCGGCGACCCCGGTGCCATCGCCGACCACGTCCTGCGGAGCGTGCTGCCCGACGGGCTGGACGCGGCCGACGGGGCGGAGGACGTCGTCCTGCTGGCGGTCCGGTTCGAGTAACCCTCCTCGTCATCGCCCTGGGCCCGCTTCACCGCCGCCGTAGAGTGGACGGTGGTCCAGTGCCGTATCGAGGAGGATGACCGTGGCCGAGGAGCTCACACCGGCGACCCCGGACGAGAGCGAAGAGCCGATCAAGCAGCGGAAGAACGGACTGTACCCGGGCGTGTCCGACGAGCTGGCCGACAACATGAAGAGCGGCTGGGCCGACACCGAGCTGCGCGACCTCGAGCCCATCCCCCAGGCCGCCGAGACCGCCGCCCGCCGGGCCGCGCTCTCCGCGCGCTTCCCGGGTGAGCGGCTGGTGATCCCCGCGGGCAACCTGAAGACCCGCTCGAACGACACCGAGTACGCCTTCCGCGCCTCCGTCGAGTACGCCTACCTCACCGGCAACCAGACCGAGGACGGCGTCCTGGTCCTGGAGCCGAAGGACGAGGGCCACGAGGCGACGATCTATCTGCTGCCGCGCTCCGACCGCGAGAACGGCGAGTTCTGGCTGGACGGCCAGGGCGAGCTGTGGGTCGGCCGCCGGCACTCCCTCACCGAGGCCGAGAAGCTGTACGGCATCCCCGCCTCCGACGTGCGCGAGCTGGCCGGCGCCCTGCGCGAGGCCACCGGCCCGGTACGGGTGGTGCGCGGGTACGACGCCGGCATCGAGGCGGCCCTGACCGACAAGGTCACCGCCGAGCGCGACGAGGAGCTGCGGGTCTTCCTCTCCGAGGCGCGGCTGGTCAAGGACGAGTTCGAGGTCGCCGAACTGCAGAAGGCGGTCGACTCGACCGTGCGCGGCTTCGAGGACGTGGTGAAGGTCCTCGACAGGGCCGAGGCGACCTCCGAGCGGTACATCGAGGGCACGTTCTTCCTCCGCGCCCGCGTGGAGGGCAACGACGTCGGTTACGGCACGATCGCCGCGGCCGGACCGCACGCCTGCACACTGCACTGGGTGCGCAACGACGGGGCGGTCCGCTCCGGCGAGCTGCTGCTGCTCGACGCGGGTGTGGAGACGCACACGTACTACACGGCCGACGTGACGCGCACGCTGCCGATCAACGGACGGTTCAGCGATCTTCAGCGCAAGATCTACGACGCCGTGTACGAGGCCCAGGAGGCCGGGATCGCGGCGGTGAAGCCGGGCGCGAAGTACCGCGACTTCCACGACGCCGCCCAGCGTGTGCTGGCCGAGAGGCTCGTCGAGTGGGGGCTCGTCGAGGGGCCCGTGGAGCGGGTGCTGGAGCTGGGGCTGCAGCGGCGCTGGACGCTGCACGGGACCGGGCACATGCTCGGCATGGACGTGCACGACTGTGCTGCGGCGCGGGTCGAGGCGTACGTGGACGGTGTCCTCGAGCCGGGGATGTGCCTGACCGTGGAGCCCGGGCTGTACTTCCAGGCCGATGACCTGACGGTGCCCGAGGAGTACCGGGGCATCGGGGTGCGGATCGAGGACGACATCCTCGTGACGGCGGACGGGAACCGGAATCTGAGTGCGGCGTTGCCTCGGCGTTCGGACGAGGTCGAGGCGTGGATGGCGTCGCTCAAGGGCTGAATCTCGGGTGCGGGTGCGTGGGGGCTGTTCGCGCCCCGCGGCGGAGCCGCACAGTGACTCAGTCCCACGCCCCTAGGAACTCAGGGCGTCCAAGAACAGGGCGCCCGTGAGCAGGGGTGCGCTGCCCCTCGGGCTCCAGATGCGTGCCGAGAGGTCTGTGTCCAGGGCTCTCAGCGCCGCAGGGCGTCCAGCCGGGCCTGGGGTTCGGTGGCGCCCTGACCGCGTGCTGTCGTGAGGGCGTTCAGGGCGCGGCCGACGTGCGGGAAGCCGGCCCTGGCTTCTCCTCGCGCACCGGCCGCGCCGTAGCGGGCCGACATCGTGGAACCGCGGGAGGGGCGGCGCGGGGCGCGGAGGTCCCGGTGGGCGGCGAGCTGTCCGGCCAGGGCAGTGCCTGAGCCGACCACCGCAGGGCGCTGTGGTCCCGGGCTGTGCGGGCCCGCGGGTCGGGCAGGCCCGGCTTGGGCGCCAGGGCCAGCTGGTCGATCAGGGCGTCGACGGCGGTCTGCGCGAGTACCTCGTCCTCACGGCCGTTCCCGTACTGAGTTCCCGTCATGGGCCGGGAACGTAGGGGAGCCACGCATGAGACGGATGGGGCCCGGCTGTGACTTCCCTGGGTACCGCGCCCCAGAGGGGCGCGGGGAACTGCGCGACCAGCCACCGGCGACCCGAAGCCTCCCACGGCGAACCCGCGGCACCCACCCCCGCCATCCATCCCGGCCCACGTCCGACCGGTCGGTCAAGAAACAGCAGGTCAGCGCTAGTTGACGTGTGAGATCATGGCCGACCTTGCCGGTCCGACTCGGGGAACAGGCGCGATCATCATGAAGAACGTATCGACGGCGCTGACCATGCAGGACGCCATCCTCACCCTGCAGAAGTACTGGAGCGACAACGGCTGCATGATCACGCAGCCGCTGAACACCGAGGTCGGAGCCGGTACGGCCAACCCGGCCACGGCGCTGCGGGTGCTCGGCCCCGAGCCGTGGAGTGTCGCCTACGTGGAGCCGAGCGTGCGGCCGGACGACTCGCGTTACGGCGAGAACCCCAACCGGCTCCAGACCCACACCCAGTTCCAGGTGATCCTCAAGCCCGACCCGGGCAACCCGCAGGAGCTCTACCTTGGCAGCCTGCGCGCCCTGGGGGTCGATCTGAACGCACACGACGTGCGGTTCGTCGAGGACAACTGGGCCTCGCCCGCGCTCGGCGCCTGGGGGCTGGGCTGGGAGGTCTGGCTGGACGGCATGGAGATCACCCAGTTCACCTACTTCCAGCAGGTCGGCGGAGTCGCCCTGGACCCGGTGTCGGTGGAGATCACGTACGGCCTCGAACGCATCCTGATGAACCTTCAGGGCGTGTCCCACTTCAAGGACATCGCCTATGCGCCGGGCATCACCTACGGCGAGGTGTTCGGGCAGAGCGAGTACGAGATGAGCCGCTACTACCTCGACGACGCCGACATCGACACCAACCACCGGCTGTTCGAGTCCTACGCGGCCGAGGCCCGGCGCCTGCTGGACCTGGAGCTGCCGGTCCCGGCGTACACGTACGTGCTGAAGTGCAGCCACACCTTCAACGTGCTCGACGCGCGCGGGGCGATCAGCACCACCGAGCGGGCCAAGGCGTTCTCCCTGATGCGCGGTCTGACGCACGAGACGGCCAAGCTGTGGGAGCGGCGGCGGGCCGCGCTGGAACATCCGCTCGGGCTGGCGGCGGCTCCGGCGCCTGCCGAGCGCGCCGCGCTGCCCAAGGTGCCCGGCGTCGAGACGCTGCTGTTCGAGATCGGCGTGGAGGAGCTGCCGTACGCGGACGTCCCCGCCACCACCGAAGCGGTGCGCGAGTCGGTCACCGCCAAGCTCGCGGCGACCCGGCTGGGGCACGGCGCGATCAGCGTGATGGCCACACCGCGCAGGATCGTGATCACGGTCGACGGTGTGCAGCCGAGGGAGCGGGACACCATGCGGACCGTGCGGGGGCCCAAGGTCGCCGCGGCCTACAAGGACGGCGCCCCCACGCCTGCTCTCCTCGGCTTCGCCCGCAGCCAGGGCGCCGAGGCGGCCGACGTGCGCGTGGTCGAGAACAACGGGATCGAGTACGTGGCGCTCACTCGTCACGAGGAGGGCCGCCCGGCCGTCGAGGTGCTCAGCGAGCTGCTCGCCGAGGTCGTCTCCGGGCTGCGGGCGGGGCGCAACATGCGCTGGAGCGACCCGGGGCTGTCGTTCTCGCGTCCCGTGCGGTGGCTGCTCGCGCTGCTGGGGCGCACTCCCCTGCCCGTGGTGGTCTCCTCCCTGTCGTCCGGCGACACCACTCGGGTGCAGCGCCAGGCCCCCTACCCGGAAGTCCGGGTGACCTCCGCCGAGGGCTACCCCCACTTCCTGCACATGCACGGCATCCTGCTCGACCGTGAGGCCCGCCGCGGCGCCGTCGTGCGCGGGGCCCTGGAGGCGGCGGCCGAGGTGGGCGGGCGCATCGACGTGGACGACCAGGCCGGGCTGATCGACGAGATCACCGACATCCTTGAGTTCCCGTACGCCGTGCGGGGCTCGTTCGACGAGCGTTATCTCGAACTGCCCTCGAGTGTCCTGACCACCGTGATGCGCAAGCACCAGCGCTATCTGCCGGTGCTGGACGGCGACCGGCTCATGCCGCACTTCGTGACGTTCGCCAACGCCCTGTGCGACGACGACGTGGTGCGGGCGGGCAACGAGGCGGTGCTGCGCGCCCGTTACGAGGACGCCGCGTTCTTCTGGCGGGCGGATCTGAAGGTGGCGCCGGAGGAGTTCCGGCGTCGGCTGGACAAGCTGACCTTCGAGGACCGGCTCGGGACGGTCGCCGACCGTGCCGTCCGGCTCGCCTCCCTCGCGCAGGACCTGGCCGGACGGGCCGGGCTCCCGGAGGAGTCGGTGGAGGTCGTACGGCGGGCCGGCGCGCTGGCCAAGTTCGACCTGGCGTCCCAGATGGTGATCGAGTTCTCCGGGCTGGCCGGGGTCATGGCGGAGGAGTACGCCCGCCGGGCCGGGGAGTCACCCGAGGTCGCCCGTGCACTGGCCGAGATGGAGCTGCCCCGCTCCGCAGGTGGCGCCCTGCCGGCCGGGGACGCGGGGGCCGTGCTGTCCCTCGCCGATCGGTTCGACCTGGTGACGGGCATGTTCCTGATCGGCGCGGCACCGACGGGGAGTTCCGATCCGTACGGGGTGCGCCGGGCCGCGATCGGGCTGCTCAACGTGTTGCGGAGCGTGCCCGCCGTGTCCGGGGTGCGGGTGAGCGAGGGCCTGCGCGCGGCGGCTGTGCGCTACGCCGCGCAGGGCGTCGAGGTGCCCGCCGAGCGGGTCGCCGAGGCCGCCGAGCTCATCACCCGGCGCTACGAGCAGCAGCTGACGGACGCCGGGCACGAGCACCGGCTCGTTCAGGCCGTACTGGTGTGGGCCGACCGGCCCGCCCACGGCGACCGCACGCTGGCGACACTGGAACAGCATGTCTCCAGCGAGGCGTTCGAGGCGCTGGCCGCCGCGTTCCAGCGGGTCGTGCGCATCCTGCCCGAGGGTGGTGCCGAGGCGGCCGACGCGTCCTTGCTGACCGCCCCGGCCGAACTGCGTCTCGCCGAGAGCACGCAGGCCGTACGGCAGGCACTGCAGGGGCGGGAGGACGATCTCGGAGCGCTGATCGAGGTCTCCGCTCCGCTGGTCGAGGCGATCGGCGTCTTCTTCGACGAGGTGCTGGTCATGGACCCCGACCCGGCGGTGCGGGCTGCGCGGCTGGCGCTGCTCAGGGACGTGGCGGGACTGGCACGGACGACGCTGGACTGGGGAGCGTTGTAGGGCGCGGCTGATCAAGGTGCTGTTTCACGTGAAACGCGGCGGTTTCACGTGAAACAGCCACGCGGCAGCCACGTGGCTCCGGTGTGTCAGACCGCCATCAGCGGAGCGCCGGAACGCCACTTCAGGACCTTGTCGAAGCTCACCACGGCTCCGCCCCGGTCCGGCTTGTTGCCGATGTGAACGTGGTCGGCGAGCTCCTCGATGAGACACAGCCCCCTGCCGCTCTCCGCTTCGGAGGGCGCGGGACGGATCGGCGGGCGGGACCGGCCCGTGGACGCCGCCGGGAAGCCCGGGCCCGCGTCGGCGACCTCGATCCTGCACTTCTCGCCGTCGAGATAGGCGGTGACCCGGTAAGCCTCCGAGCCGGGGCCGCGTCCTGCGTCCCCGCCGTGCTCCACGGCGTTCGCGCACGCCTCGCTGAGGGCGACGGAGAGGTCGTAGGAGATGTCCGGGTCGACGCCCGCGGTCTCCATCGTGCCGATCAGCAGGCGGCGGGCGAGCGGCACGCTCGCAGCTTCACGCCGGAGATGGAGTGACCACCAGATGCTCATGCTCCAGCCTCCCGGCCGCGCCTCGACATACCGTTACGTATTGCCCTGAGTCCCCCCGTGTAAGCGTGAAGTTGACGTGACGCCGCCCATACGGCGGATGCGCGCTGATTCCGATCGGTGTATGCGGGGGCAGGTATCGGTGTATCCGGGGCGTGCGTGGCCAGAGCATGATGTTCCGCTCGTACGGCATCTTGTGGACCTGCCTCACGAGGCCTGCGGGGCCAGTGCGATGATGAGCCCGCCATGACTGCCCCCCACACGCGCGCGACGCGCTCCGGACACACGCTCCGGTTCCTTCGGGCCGCGGTGTTCGCCGCGGTCTGCGTCGTGCTGGCCGGGGCAGGTCACGCGCTCGCCTCCTGCGACGGCATCCCGCTGTGGACGCTGGGTGCCGGGTTCCTAGGGGTGGCCGCGGTGGCGGCTCCGCTCGCCGGGCGCGTCCGCTCACTGGCGGCTATCACCGCGCTGCTCGCGGCCGGCCAGACCGTGCTGCACACGCTGTTCGGCCTCGGCCAGCACAGTACGGCCGTCGCCACGTCCTCGGTGCCCGCAGGTGGAAGTGACGCCGCGCTGGTCCAGCAGGCCGCACGGTTCGTGTGCGGAACGGCGGCGGCTGCGATCAGCCCGGCGCAGGCCCAACGGATTCTCACCGAGGCGCGGATCAAGCCGCCCACGGGCACGCACACGCATCTGGTCGCGGACACCGCGTCCGGGTCCTCGGCCTCGCTGTGGCCGTCCCTGCCGATGCTGCTCGGCCACGTCCTCGCGGCCCTCGCCGCCGGCTGGTTGCTGCGCCACGGCGACCTTGCTCTGCTGCGGCTCACTCAGCTGTCGGCGCAAGGAGTCGCCGAAGGAGCGCTGGTGCGCTCCCTGCGGGCCGCTCTCGCACTGGTCCGCGCCCTGCGCGCCGGGCTCCCGGGGGCTCCGCAGGCCCCACCGCGCCCGGCGCACACCACGCGGCCCGCACCGCCGATGCCTCCCACGGCGGCACTCCAGCACACGGTGATCCGACGCGGCCCACCGGCCGCCACGGTTCCCACAGCCGCACTCGCCCTCGCCGCCTGACGCGACGCGACCACCACTCCGCTCCCGTGGAGGAGGGGCCGCCGTCGTGCGGCACGCGCGTGTGCGCGCATCCCTCCTTCCTCATTCAGACCGACTCACAGCGGAGTGCTCCTTACATGAAGGCTTCCCGTATCGTCGCGGCCGGTGCCGCCGCCGGTATCACCGTTCTCGCCCTGTCCGCCCCCGCCTTCGCGCACGTCAGCGTGCAGCCCGAGGGCACGGCCGCCAAGGGCGGCTACGCGGTCATCGACTTCAAGGTGCCCAACGAGCGCGACGACGCCTCGACCACCAAGCTCGAGGTCAACTTCCCGACCGACCACCCGCTGGCCTCCGTCATGCCGGAGCCCATGCCCGGCTGGAAGATCGAGGTCACCAAGTCCAAGCTGGACAAGCCGCTGGAGATGCACGGCGAGAAGATCAACGAGGCCGTCTCCAAGGTCACGTGGACCGCCGACGGCAAGGGGATCGAGCCCGGCTACTTCGAGAAGTTCCCGCTCTCCGTCGGCCAGCTGCCCGAGGACACCGACCAGCTGGCCTTCAAGGCCCTGCAGACGTACTCCAACAAGGAGGTCGTCCGCTGGATCGAGGTGCCGCAGAAGGGCAAGGAGGAGCCCGACAACCCGGCCCCGGTGCTGGCGCTGTCCGCGGCCTCCGAGGACGGGCACCACGGCGCGGCGGCCGATGAGGACTCCGACGCCAAGTCGGCCGAGAAGGCCTCCGCCCACACCGCGGCCTCCGACTCCGACTCCTCCGACGGCACCGACACCACCGCCCGCGTGCTGGGCGTCGTCGGCATCGTGGTCGGCGCCGCGGGTGTCGCCTACGGCGTGCTCGCCGGGCGCCGGCGGGCCACCGCCTGAGGCTGCTTCCGTTGACGGCGCGCGCCGGATCCCCGCCCCGTGCGGGGGCACCCCGGTGCGCGCCGGGTCACCGACATCTGGGACATTTTTCTATGCGCACCAAGACCTTCGCCGCGGCCGCCCTGCTCGCCGCCGCCTCTCTGACCCTGACCGCCTGCGGCAGCGGCGACGCCGGCGACCAGCCCGTCTCCGTGGTGTCCGAGGAGGCCGGCTCCGACAAGGCCGCCACGGTCCTCGACAAGCCGTTCGAGAAGCCGGACCTGGTCCTCACCGACACTCAGGGCAAGAAGTACGACCTCCGCAAGGAGACCGAGGGCAAGCCCACGCTGATCTACTTCGGCTACACCCACTGCCCCGACGTCTGCCCGCTGACGATGAACAACATCGCCGTCGCCATGAAGCAGCTGCCCAAGGCCGAGCAGGACCGGCTGCGGGTGGTGTTCGTCACCACCGACCCCAAGCGCGACACCTCCGCCGAGCTCGGCAAGTGGCTCAAAGGCATCGACAGCCGGTTCGTCGGCCTGACCGGTGACTTCGCGACCATCCAGGCCGGCGCCCGCACCCTCGGCATCTCCATCGAGCCGACGCGCAAGGACAAGAACGGCAAGCTGATCTCCGAGCACGGCACCCAGGTCATCGCGTTCTCCCCGAAGACCGACGGCGGCTACGTGCTCTACGGAGAGGACGCCGACGTCGACGCCTACACCAAGGACCTCCCCAAGATCGTCAAGGGGGAGAACCCGTGAGGCGGCGACTCGCCCCGGCGGCCCTCGCCATAGCCGGTGCCCTGGCGCTGGCCCTGACGGGCTGCGGCAGCTCGGACTCCGGCAGCGGAAACGATTCGGGGAAGCCGGAACTCTCCGCCGGCTCCGCCTACATGCCGCAGCCGGTGTCCGACGACATGGCGGCCGGCTTCCTCACCGTCACCAACAAGGGCGGCGCCGCCGACGAGCTGACCTCGGTCACCAGTGACGTCGCCGGTCAGGTCACCGTGCACAAGACCGTCGACGGCGCGATGCAGGAGGTAAAGAGCCTCAAGATCCCCGCGGACGGCCGGCTGGAGCTGAGCAGCGGTGGCGACCACCTGATGTTCGAACAGCTGAAGAGCAAGCCGAAGGAAGGCCAGACGGTCTCCGTCGAGCTGCACTTCGCGCACTCCGAACCGGTGAAGGTCGAGATGCCGGTGAAGCCGCCGACCTATACCCCGACGACCGGACACTGAGGGAGGGACCTCCGTGACACAGACCATCGTCCTCCGCGTCCGGGCACTGGTGCTGCTGCTCCTGGCCGCGGCCTGCGCACTCCTCGCCGGAGCCGGTCCGGCCTCCGCGCACGCCGCGGTGACCGGCAGCGACCCCGGGCAGGGGGCGGTGGTCGACAAGGCCCCGGCCCGGATCTCGCTCACCTTCTCCGAGCCGGTCGCACTGTCCGACGACTCGCTGCGCGTGCTCGACCCCGAGGGCAAGCGGGTCGACACCGCCAAACCGGCCAGCGTCAGCGGAACGACGTACGCCGTGCCCCTGCACTCGGGCCTGCCCGACGGCACGTACACGGTGGCCTACCAGGTCGTCTCCGCGGACAGCCATCCCGTCGCCGGCGCCTACACCTTCTCCATCGGGGCCCCCTCCAAGACCTCCGTGTCGGTCTCCGGGCAGTCGACGGACGACGGGGTCGTGGGCTGGCTGTACGGCTTCGGACGGTACGTGTCGTACGGCGGGTTCATCGTGATGGCCGGCGGCGCCGCCTTCGTGCTCGCCTGCTGGCAGCGCGGTTCCGGGGTGCGGCCGGTACAGCGGTACGTCGTCTCCGGGTGGGTCGCCCTCACCGCGGCGACCCTCGCGCTGCTGCTCCTGCGCGGCTCCTTCACCGGCTCCGGGAAGGTCTCCGACGTCTTCGACCTGTCCCTGCTCGGGCAGGTGCTGCAGACCAAGACCGGCGCGGCACTGGTGTCCCGGCTGCTGCTGCTCGCCGCGGCCGCCCTGTTCATCGCCGTGCTGTTCGGGGCGTACGACAAGCGGGAGGACGCCCGGGAGAAGAGGGACCTGACCTTCGGGCTGTCGATCGGCGGCATCGTCGTGGCGGCCGGGCTCGCGGCGAGCTGGGCGATGTCCGAGCATGCCTCCGTCGGCCTCCAGGCCGGCATCGCCATGCCGGTCGACGTGCTCCATCTGCTGGCCGTGGCCGCCTGGCTCGGCGGGCTGGGCGCGCTGCTGGCCGCCCTGTACCGCGCGCCCGCCGAGACGCCGGTCGACACGGCAGCGGTACGCCGCTTCTCGCGGGTCGCCTTCGGCAGCGTCCTCGTCCTGATCGCGACCGGGACGTACCAGTCCTGGCGCCAGCTCGGCTCCTGGTCGGCCTTCACCGACACCCGCTACGGGCAACTCCTGCTCGCCAAGATCGCCCTCCTGGTCGTCCTGGTCGGCATCGCATGGATCTCGCGCCGGTGGACGGGGCGGCTGACGGAGACGGCTCCGGTCGAGGTAGCGGCCGTACGGGAGAAGGAGCGGGTCGGCGCGCGGGCGGATGACACCGGCGCCATGGAGCCCGCTGCCGCCGCCGACGCGGTCGCGGCCGCAAGCCCGGACACCGCCGACGAGGCGGACGCCGTCGGCGAGGAGCAGGGTGACGACGAGAGCGCCCGACGCCTGGACATCGACGAACAGTCCGGCGACGAGCCCACAGACACCGAGTCCGCCGGCCCCGGGCCCGCCGGCACCGAACGCGCCGCGCAGCTCGCCCGGCAGCAGGCCGCCCGGGACACCGCACGGCGCAAGCGGATCAGGGACGCGGACCCGAACCGCTTCGGACTGCGCCGCTCCGTGCTGACCGAGGCCGGCGTCGCGGTCGTGCTGCTCGCCGTCACCACCGTGTTGACGCAGACCGAGCCGGGACGCACCGAGCAGGAGGCCAAGGCGGCCACCTCGACCTCGGCGTCCGCCTCCGCCGACACGGGCGCGTCCGGGGCCCTGACCCTGAACATGCCGTTCGACACCGGCGGCGAGGACGGCAAGGGCATCGTCACCATCGACCTCGACCCCGCGCGCGTGGGCGACAACGAGATGCACGTCTATGTGGAGCGCCCCAACGGCAGGGCCTTCGACATCCCCGAGGTGAAGGTCGAGTTCACCCTGAAAGCCAAGGACATCGGGCCCCTGCCCGTCGTCCCGGACCACCTCGCCACCGGACACTGGTCGGCGAACGGAGTGCAGATCCCCATGGCCGGCGACTGGAAGGTCGATGTGACCGTGCGGACCTCCGACATCGACGAGGTGACCGTCTCCAAGAACGCGCAGATCGGCTGAACGACCATGCCTGACCAGTCCCTCCCGAAGGCCCGCGCCCGCACCCCCGAGGCCGGCCCGGGGAAGAACGAAGCGGCCCCCGCCCACGCGGGTGTCTCACGACGGCGGCTGCTCGGTACCGCCGGTGCCACCGGGCTCGTCCTCGGCACCGCGGGTGCCGCCGTGGGCTACGCCGCCGCCCCCTCCGAAGCTGCCACCCCCCTCACCTCGCTCGGCACGGACCGGGCGATGTTTCACGGGAAACATCAGCCCGGCATCACCGACGGCCTCCAGGCGCGCGGTCACCTCGTCGCCTTCGACCTGGCGGCAGGCGCCGGCCGCAAGGAGGCCTCCGCGCTGCTCCGCCGCTGGTCGGAGACGGCCCGGCGGCTCATGGCGGGGGAACCGAGCCCGCACGGTGACACGGACGTCGCCCGCGACGCCGGACCCTCCTCGCTGACGATCACCTTCGGCTTCGGCCACAGCTTCTTCGACAGGACAGGCCTGGAAAAGCAACGTCCGGCCGCCCTGGACCCCCTGCCCGAGTTCTCCTCCGACCACCTCGACAAGAATCGCAGCAACGGCGACCTGTGGGTGCAGATCGGCGCCAACGACGCCCTGGTCGCCTTCCACGCCCTGCGCGCGATACAGAAGGACGCCGGCCGGGCCGCCAAGGTGCGCTGGCAGATGAACGGCTTCAACCGCTCACCCGGCGCCACCTCCCACCCCATGACGGCTCGCAACCTGATGGGCCAGATCGACGGCACCCGCAATCCCAAGCCGGGCGAGGCCGACTTCGACCAGCGCATCTTCGTGCCGGAGAAGCCTGAGAAGGGCGAACCGGCCTGGATGGCGAACGGCTCCTACGCGGTCGTACGCCGGATCCGCATGCTCCTCGACGACTGGGAGCAGCTCTCCGTGAGGGCGCAGGAGGACGTGATCGGGCGGCGCAAGTCCGACGGTGCGGCCCTGTCCGGCGGCACCGAGACGACCGCGATGGACCTGGAGAAGACGGACGCCCGGGGAAACCTGGTCGTCCCGATCAACGCGCACGCCCGCATCACCCGGCCCGACCAGAACGGCGGCGCGGCGATGCTCCGCCGTCCCTTCTCCTTCCACGACGGCATCGACGCCGACGGGGTGCCCGACGCCGGTCTGCTCTTCATCTGCTGGCAGGCCGATCCGCTGCGCGGCTTCGTGCCCGTTCAGCGCAAGCTCGACCGCGGCGACGCCCTGTCGCAGTTCATCCGGCACGAGTCGAGCGGACTGTTCGCGGTGCCGGGCGGGGCCGCGGAGGGACAGTACGTGGGGCAGAAACTGCTGGAGGGGTGAGAGTTCACTCCTGTGTTGGATTGTTCGGCTTGTGGGGGATAGCGCTTCCGCGAGCCCATTAGGGTGAGGTCATGCCAGCGAGCTATGCGTATCTCGGCCCTGAGGGCACCTTCACCGAAGTCGCCCTGCGCACGCTTCCCGAGGCCGCCACCCGGGAGCTCATCCCGTACGTGTCCGTCCAGTCCGCGCTCGACGCCGTGCGCGCCGGTGAGGCCGAGGCCGCGTTCGTGCCGATCGAGAACTCCGTCGAGGGCGGCATCACCACCACCCTCGACGAACTGGTCGCCGGCGCGCCGCTGATGATCTACCGCGAGGTGCTGCTGTCGATCACCTTCGCGCTGCTGGTCCGCCCGGGCACGAAGCTGTCGGACATCAAGACCGTCTCCGCCCACCCGGCCGCGCAGCCGCAGGTCCGCAACTGGCTGAAGAAGCACCTCCCGGATGCGCACTGGGAGTCGGCCGCCTCGAACGCGGACGCCGCACGGCTGGTCCAGGAGGGCCAGTACGACGCCGCCTTCGCGGGCGAGTTCGCGGCCGCCCGCTACGGCCTGGAGGCCCTGGAGACCCAGATCCACGACGCGGAGAACGCACAGACGCGCTTCGTCCTGGTCGGCCGGCCCGCCCGGCCCGCTGCGCCGACCGGCGCGGACAAGACCTCCATCGTGCTGTGGCAGCGCGACGACCACCCCGGTGGCCTGCGCGACCTGCTGGGCGAGTTCGCCACCCGCGGCATCAACCTCATGCTGCTCCAGTCCCGGCCCACCGGCGCCGGCATCGGCAACTACTGCTTCTGCATCGACGCCGAGGGCCACATCTCCGACCGCCGGGTGGCCGACGCCCTGATGGGCCTGAAGCGGATCTGCCTCCAGGTGCGCTATCTGGGCTCCTACCCGCGTGCGGACATGCGGCCGGGGGATGTGCAGCCACCGCGACTGGGGACGTCCGACGAGGAGTTCGCCGGCGCGGCGGACTGGGTCGCGCGGTGCCAGGACGGACGCTTCTAGCCCGGGTCACCGGCCCGTCCCGGGCCGGTCGTACCTGCTGATTGTTGTTATCCACAGGGGTTATCCACAGGTCCGCTTCTCGACCTGGGGACAAGTCGACAACGAAGTACGAGTCAGTCGACAAATCGCCCTACAGGCCCTTGATGCGCCCATCTGCAGGCAGGACACCCTTCGTCCACCGTTTTCCCTGCGTAACCCTTAGGGGTGACCCTTTTGCACTCGAAAGTGAGGGTAAAGCGGGTTTGCAAGGGGAATTCTCAGGGGTGCCCGCAGCTTCCGGAGTGATCAATTCCGAAGTCCACAGATCTTCCACACAGCCTGTGGATAACTTTTCGAGCGGTGTGGATTCCTGTGGACAACGCACGGCCAAGTCCCGCTCCCCGCAAGGGACTCGCGTCAATGCGACGTCCGGCCGATGCCTCGTGCCGGGGACAGGGGATTGCTTTATTGACACCCCACGTAATTCGCCCATAACGGTACGTATGCCACGCCGTGGATAGTGAGTCGTGGGCGGTCACCCCACACCGGTAGCCTTGGGCGCGTGATTGACCTTCGCCTGCTCCGTGAGGACCCCGACCGTGTGCGCGCGTCGCAGCGCGCCCGTGGAGAGGACGTCGCGCTCGTCGACGCCCTCCTGTCTGCCGACGAGCGGCGCAGGTCGTCCGGCGTCCGCTTCGACGAGCTGCGCGCCGAGCAGAAGGCGCTCGGCAAGCTCATCCCGAAAGCGGCCGGCGACGAGAAAGCCGAACTGCTGAAGAAGGCGGGTCAGCTCGCCGCGGACGTCAAGGCCGCCGACGCGGACCGCGACGCGGCCGCGACCGAGACCCAGGAGCTCCTCCAGCGGCTCGGCAACCTTGTCCACCCGGACGTGCCCGTGGGTGGCGAGGAGGACTTCGTCACGCTCGAGAAGCACGGCACGATCCGCGACTTCGGCGCAGAGGGCTTCGAGCCGAAGGACCACCTGGCGCTCGGCCAGCTCCTCGGCGCGATCGACGTCGAGCGGGGCGCCAAGGTGTCCGGCTCGCGCTTCTACTTCCTGACCGGCGTGGGCGCGCTCCTGGAGCTCGCCCTGGTGAACGCGGCGATGGCGCAGGCCACCGCGGCCGGCTTCACCCCGATGCTGACCCCGGCGCTGGTCCGCCCCCAGTCCATGGCGGGCACGGGCTTCCTCGGCCAGGCCGCACAGGACGTCTACCACCTCGCCGACGACGACCTCTATCTCGTCGGCACCTCCGAGGTCGCGCTCGCCGCGTACCACATGGACGAGATCCTCGACGCCGACCGCCTTCCCCTGCGCTACGCGGGCTTCTCGCCCTGCTTCCGCCGCGAGGCCGGTTCGCACGGCAAGGACACCCGCGGCATCTTCCGCGTGCACCAGTTCGACAAGGTCGAGATGTTCTCCTACGTCGCTCCCGAGGACTCGCAGGCCGAGCACCAGCGCCTGCTGGAGTGGGAGAAGCAGTGGCTGACCTCCCTGGAGCTGCCGTTCCGCGTGATCGACGTGGCGAGCGCCGACCTGGGGGCCTCGGCCTCCCGCAAGTTCGACTGCGAGGCGTGGATCCCCACCCAGGGCAAGTACCGTGAGCTGACCTCGACCTCGGACTGCACCGAGTTCCAGTCCCGCCGCCTGTCGATCCGCGTCCGTGAAGGCAAGCAGGTCCGCCCGCTGGCCACGCTCAACGGCACGCTGTGCGCCGTCCCGCGCACGATCGTGGCGATCCTTGAGAACCACCAGCAGGCCGACGGTTCGGTGCGCGTGCCCGAGGTGCTGCGTCCGTACCTGGGCGGCCGGGAGGTCCTGGAGCCGGTGGCCAAGTGAGCGACACGGCCTCCCCGGGCGCCTTCCCGTACCGGCTCGTCGCCACCGATCTCGACGGCACACTGCTGCGCTCCGACGACACGGTGTCGCAGCGCACCCGTGACGCGCTCGCCGCGGCCACCGAGGCGGGCGCCGCCCACATCGTCGTCACCGGCCGCGCCGTCCCCTGGACCCGGCACATCCTCGACGACCTCGGCTATCAGGGCCTCGCCGTCTGCGGCCAGGGCGCGCAGGTCTACGACGCCGGCGCACATCGCCTGCTGACGTCCGTGACGCTGGACCGGCAGCTGGCCGGGGTGGCGCTGGCCAAGATCGAGGCGGAGGTGGGCCCGCTCCACCTGGCGGCGAGCCGCGACGGCCTCGACGGCGAGGTACTCGTGAGCCCGGGCTACGCGGTCACGGGCAGCCTGCCCGCCACCCCCTTCACGGACGCGTCGGACCTGTGGGCCGCGCCCCTGAACAAGCTGTACATCCAGCACCCGACGCTGAGCGACGACGAGCTCTGCGAGGCGGCCACGCGCACCGCCGGCGGTTTCGTCACCGTCACGATGGCGGGCGCGGGCATCGTCGAGCTGCTCCCGCTGGGGCTGTCCAAGGCGACAGGGCTGTCCTTGGCGGCTCGCCGGCTCGGTCTGAAGGCGGCCGACACGATCGCCTTCGGCGACATGCCCAACGACATCCCGATGTTCGCGTGGGCCTCCTACGGCGTGGCCATGGCGGACGCCCACGAGGAACTGAGGGCCGTGGCCGACGAGGTGACGTCCTCCCACGACGAGGACGGCATCGCGCTGGTGCTGGAGCGACTGCTGGGCTAATCCCGGGCCCGTCGGCCGGATCCCGACAGTCGGAATCCGACGGTCGGAACCCGCTGCTCGAGGACAGTGCTCGCGGCCCGGTACGCAGGGCCCGGTACGCAGGGCCCGATGGTGCTCGGCGGAGGATGCACGGATCGAACGTGCGCGGGCCTTTCGACCCGACCACGGTTTAGCAAACCGGTGCCTTACCACTCGGCCAATCCTCCGGGTGGGCGGCCCACGCGATGTGCGATTCGCGTGCTCGAAGCGGCCGCCCCGGGCAGCTCCCCGTACGGGCGGGTTCCACGGAGGGGTAGTGGCTACTCCGGATCCCGCCGCCGGCTGCCCTGAAGGGAGCTGGACGTACTGCCGTGCATGGACATCGCCCCGCTCCTCTCCCGGACTGTGGAACCGGGCTCCACGCCCGGCCGCGACGACAACCACTCTGCCCGCCGGGCGAATTGGACGCCACCGAATAAAGGCGGCTCGATCCGACCGGCCGCGTCAACAGCGCTTCAGGTCAATACAGCTGGCGCCTGCGCCATCTGCGGCGCCGCGCCTTGCTGAAGAACCAGCCCGCGGGCGGCTCGTCGGACCGCCAGGGCTGCGGCTCCGGTTCCTCGCGGCGCCACTTCGCCGCGAGCATCCGGGCTCGGGCGGACGGCTCGGAGACTCCGGCGGAGCGTATGAAGTCCTCGTCCAGTTCGACACCGTCGAGGTCGTCCCGGGCACCGTCGCCGGACCCGGAACCCGACTGCCCGCGATCGTCGTACTGAGGCCTCTCGCCCGCCATTGCCGCCCTCCCAGCCGTCCAACTCCCGTGGTGTTTCCCCTACATCCCGTTCGCCCCGTGTGCCCCGGCCGAGGTGAAGCCTCCGTCAGGGCCGGAATGCATCACTCCTCGCCCGCGAGGGTCAGGGACCGCAGCTTCTGCCCGGCGTACCAGGTGGCCAGCACCGTGACGGCGACCAGCAGCACCGTCGCCGTGGTCAGGCCCACGTCGGAGGAGACCAGGTCCCCGCCGGACACCTTCTGCGCCACCGCCAGCGACCACTGCTGGACACTCAGCGTGCGCGCACCCGGCACCAGGGAGCCGAACAGGGCCTCCCAAACCAGGGCGTAGACCAGGCCGAACACCACCGCGTGCCGGGAGACCGTGCCCAGCAGCAGGAACAGGGCCGCGTAGGCGATGGACGCGACCAGCGCGGCCACCGTGTAGGCGACGGCGACCTGCTGGCCGTTGCCGTTCAGGATGAACCCGGCGATGAGCGTCGGCACGGCCGAGAACACCATGGTCACGGCGATGGCGACGATCAGTTTGGTGAAGATGATCGTCGGCCGCTTGATCGGCTTGGACAGCAGGTACACCACCGAGCCGTCGTCGATCTCGGGTCCGATGGCGCCCGTTCCGGCGATGACGCCGATGATCGGCACCATCGTGGCCAGGGCGAGTCCGCCCAGCAGGTCGGACGCCGTCTGGTCGTCCGCGCCGGCCAGTCCGCGCACCGCCACGGCGATCACGATCAGCAGCATCGGCAGGGCGCCGAGGATGAGGGCCCGGCGACGGCCGAGCAGGGCCCGGTAGGTGAGCCGGGCGACTGTGGGGTCGTACATCAGGGCCTCCTACGCCGCGACCAGGTACGAGAAGACGGACTCGAGGGACTCGTCGGACGGCGAGACCGTGAGCAGCCGGATGCCGTGGTCCCTGGCGACCTTGGGCAGCAGCGCGGTGAAGCGGCCGAAGTCGACGGCCTGGATGCGCAGCGCGCCCTCGGTGACGTCGACCTCGATGCCGGACGTCGACGGGTCGGCGATCAGCGCGGCGGCGAGGGCGCGGTCGTCGCTGGAGCGCACCAGGTAGCGGTGCGGCCGGTCGGTCATCAGTCGGCGGATCTTGCGGAAGTCACCGCTGGCGGCGTGCCGGCCGGCGACGACGACCTCGATGTGCCAGGCGAGCTGCTCGACCTCTTCGAGGATGTGGGACGAGAACAGCACCGTGCGGCCCTCGTCGCCCATGCGGCGCAGCAGGTCCATCAGCTGCATGCGCTGACGCGGGTCCATGCCGTTGAACGGCTCGTCCAGCAGGAGCAGGGAGGGGTCGTGGACCAGGGCGGACGCCATCTTCACGCGCTGGCGCATGCCCTTGGAGTACGTCTGGATCTTGCGGTCCTGCGCGTACTCCATCTCGACCGTGGCCAGCGCCTTCTGGGCCGCCTTCGCGCCCAGGCCGTGCAGCTCGGCGTTGGCCAGGACGAACTCCTTGCCGGTGAGGAAGTCGTACATCGCCTCCCGCTCGGGGACGACGCCGATGTGCTTGTAGATCTGCTCGTTGCGCCACACGGCCTGGCCGTCGAGGGTGACGGTGCCGGTGGAGGGGGCCAGGAAGCCGCCCATCATGTTGATGAGGGTGGACTTGCCGGCTCCGTTGGGGCCGAGCAGGCCCGTGACGCCGGGGCCGACGGTCATGGTGATGTCGTTGACGGCGACCACGTTGCCGAACCAGCGGGAGACGTGGTCGATGCTGAGCGTGGTCACAGTCCCACCTTCTTGTAGCGGCGCATCAGGAGGCCGTAGCTCGCCGCGATCAGGCCCAGGGCGACGAGGACGTAGACGACGCCCTCGGTGGTGCTCGGACCCACCCCGCTGGGAGAGGCGGACGTCGCGCCCAGGAACGCGGACTGCACTCCGTCGACGATCGTGATCGGCGAGAACAGCCCGATCCACGGCACGGCGTCGCCGCTGCCCTGTGCGTCGGCGATGGCCTGGAGGGTGGAGACCGCGCCGTAGGTGATGGTCAGCACGGCGATCACGGCCGCGATGCCGAAGCCGCGGCGCGGGGTGACGGACGCGATGACCAGGCCGATGCCGGCGAACAGCAGTGAGAGCAGTGCCACGGAGACCAGTCCCTGTGCGAATCCCTTGGTCTGGTCGGCGAAGTCCAGCTTGGCCAGCAGCGCGCCCACGTAGAGCACGAGCAGCGGAGCGGCCGTGAGGACGAACAGCGCCGAGGCCAGGGCCGCGAACTTGGCGCGGACGTAGTCGGCGGTCTCGATGGGCCGCGAGAAGTACAGCGGAACGGTCTTGAAGCGCAGGTCCCGCGAGACGGACTGGGGCGCCTGTGAGGCGACGTACAGGCTGATGACCGCCTGCATGACGATCGCGTAGCGCGTGTAGTCGAGGGGCAGTTCCTTGGCCTTGGTGGCGACCGCGACGGCGACCATGATGGCCGCGGGCACGCACATCACCACGAAGAGCAGCATCGGCAGCACCTTGGACTTCACCGAGCGGCCGAGGCCGTAGGAGCCGCGCAGGGACTGCGAGTACAGGGAGCGGCGGGCGTAGGCGCGGCCGAGGCGGGGGCCGTCGTAGTTGCGGTAGCCGATGTTGTGGATGCGGGTCTGGTCGCCCGGTGCCGGGGCGGGTGTCCCCGTGGAGTGCTCAACCGCCATGGCCGACCGCCTCCTTCCGCTGCTCGCGCTCGTCGCTGCCGGTGAAGACCTCGGAGATGTGGTGCCGGCGCTGCTCCATGCGCACCAGGCCGAGACCGAGGTCCGCGATCACGTCCCGGACCAGGTCGTACGTCTCCTCGCCCTGCGCGGTGAGCAGCAGGACGTGGCCGGCGCCGGGCAGGCCGCTGCCGTCCTCGACGGGCACTCCGCGCGCGTGCAGCGCCTCGCGGACCGCACGGGTGCCGTCCGGGTGCTCGTCGGTGTCGGTGACCTCGATCGCGAGGGTCGTGGTGGTCTGGGTGAAGTCCGTGGTGGAACTGGAGCGCAGGAGCTTGCCGCCGTCCACGACGACGACGTGGTCACAGGTGCGCTCCAGCTCGCCCAGCAGGTGGGAGGTGACCAGGACGGAGATGCCGAAGTCGGTGTGGATGCGGCGGATCAGGCCAAGCATCTCGTCGCGGCCGACCGGGTCGAGGCCGTTGGTCGGCTCGTCCAGGAAGACCAGCTGAGGGTCGTGGACGAGGGCCTGCGCGAGCTTGACGCGCTGCTTCATGCCGGTCGAGTAGCCGCCGATGGGGCGGTAGCGCTCCTCGTACAACCCGACGTGGCGCAGGGTGTCGGCGGTGCGCTCGCGTGCCGCGGTGGGCGGGAGGCCGGACATGCGCGCCATGTGGACGACGAACTCGGTGGCCGAGACGTCCGGCGGCAGGCAGTCGTGCTCGGGCATGTAGCCGACCCGCTCGCGGATGGCGGCGCCGTCGGTGGCGACATCGAGCCCGAGCACTTCGGCGCGGCCCTCGGTGGCGGGGGACAGACCCAGCAGGATCTTGATCAGTGTGGACTTGCCGGCTCCGTTGGCTCCGACGAGTCCGGTCACACCGGGCCCGACGTCCACGGAGAGCCGGTCAAGCGCGGTCACCCGGGGGAACCGCTTGCTCAGGCTTTCGGTCGCGATCACAGTCACCCTACGAAGGTAGGGGCGGCGTGCGTGGCGGTCGTCACTCCGCAGAGCTGTCTTCGGATCAGCCCTGAGTATTACGCGCCCCTAGGGGTGCTGCTCCTTGAGAGTTACCACCCCCGGGAAGCCCCTATTGACGAACTCTCTAACAACTGCCAGATTCGCCGGATGACGTTGCTGACGGGTGCGCGGGAGCGCAGGGTTCGGGCGGGCGAAGTCGAGCTGTGCGTGGCCGAGATGGGTGATCCGGGACGGCCGACGGTCCTCCTGCTGCACGGCTACCCCGACAGCAAGGAGGTGTGGTCCGAGGTCGCCACGCGGCTCGCCGGGCGCTTCCACGTGGTGGCGTACGACGTCCGCGGCCACGGCCGTTCGACCGCCCCGCGGCCGCTGCGGGGCGGGTTCACGCTGGAGAAGCTGACGGACGACTTCCTGGCCGTCGCGGACGCGGTGAGTCCGAACGCGCCGGTGCACCTGGTCGGACACGACTGGGGGTCCGTGCAGGCCTGGGAGTTCACCACCGTGCAGCGCACCAGGGGCCGCATCGCCTCCTTCACCTCGATGTCCGGTCCGTCCCTCGACCACTTCGGCCACTGGATCGGCAAGCGGGTGAAGCGGCCCACCCCGCGCCGGGTCGGCCAGCTGCTCGGACAGGGCGCCCGTTCCTGGTACGTGTACCTGCTGCACACGCCCCTGCTGCCCGAGCTGGCCTGGCGCGGCCCCCTCGGCAAGCGCTGGCCCCGGATGCTGGAACGCGTCGAGAAGGTGCCGAGGGGCGACTACCCCACCGCGTCCCTGCCGTCGGACGCGGCCCACGGGGCCTGGTTGTACCGGGACAACGTCCGATCCCGGCTGCGCGCTCCCCGCCCGGACGCGCACGCCCACGCTCCCGTGCAGGTCATCACACCACTGGAGGACCGGTTCCTCTCGGAGCGGCTCCACGACGAACTGGAACAGTGGGTCCCGCAGTTGACCCGCAGGACGGTCCAGGCGGGGCACTGGATCCCGCGCACCCGCCCCGACCGGCTGGCCTCGTGGATCGAGGAGTTCGTGACGTCCGTCGAGAGCGGGCGGCCCCGGTCGACGGCGGACGGCGAACACGCCGAGCGCTTCGACGGGCAGCTCGCGCTCGTCACCGGGGCGGGCAGCGGCATCGGGCGGGCGACGGCGCTCGCGTTCGCCGCGGCCGGTGCGCGCGTCGTGGCCGTCGACCGCGACGGGGAGGCGGCGGCCCGCACCGCCGAGTCCTGCCGCCTGCGGGGCGCCTCAGATGCCTGGGCGGAGACGGTCGACGTCTCCGACGAGCAGGCCATGGAGAAGCTCGCCGACAGGGTCACCACCGAGTACGGGGTGGTGGACGTCCTGGTGAACAACGCCGGGATCGGACTGTCCGGTTCCTTCTTCGACACGACCCCGGAGGACTGGAGGAAGGTCCTCGACGTCAATCTGTGGGGCGTCATCCACGGGTGCCGGCTCTTCGGCCGGCGGATGGCCGAGCGCGGGCAGGGCGGCCACATCGTCAATGTGGCGTCGGCCGCGGCGTACCAGCCGTCCCGGGCGCTGCCCGCGTACAGCACCTCCAAGGCGGCCGTGCTGATGCTCGGCGAGTGCCTGCGGGCGGAGCTCGCGGGGCAGGGGATCGGCGTGACGACGGTGTGCCCGGGCATCGTGAACACGGCCATCACGTCGACGGCACACTTCGCCGGAGCCGACGCCCTGGAGGAGAAGCGGCTGCAACAGCGCGCCGCCCGCCTGTACCGGTTGCGGAACTATCCGCCGGAGAAGGTCGCCCGGGCGATCCTGCGGGCGGTGGCGCGCAACGAGGCGGTGGTGCCGGTGACACCGGAGGCGCGGGGTGCGCGGTGGCTTTCGCGGTGGGCACCGGGGGCGGTGCGGGGCCTGGCGCGGATGAAGCCGCCGATGTGAGACGCGGTGAGTGACCCGGCGGATAAAGCCGCCTCGTGACCTTCCAGAACCACGCCGACCGCTGGGCGTGGGCCTTCGTCGAACCGGCCTTCGTCGATGTAGGGCGAGGTGAGGCAGGCCGAGGCGTGAGGGGCCGAGGAGTGACGCCCAAACCCCCTGAAACGACGCTCAGTTGTCCACAGAAGCGCCAATTCCGCTGTGGATAACCATACTTCGCTGTGGATCAAACCTGCGAGATGAAACTCGATCGCGTGATTCGGGTCTCTCCCGCACCCTGGTGGGATGGACGAGAGACGCACCGTGAAGGTGTCGAAGTACCTGTCGAAGCATCTGCGCCACCAGCCGGAACGCATCAGGCTCACGCTCGACGAGGCCGGCTGGGTCGAGATCGACACCTTGATCGCCGCGGCAGCCGCGCACGGCTTCCGGTTCACCCGTGAAGAGCTGGACCATGTCGTCGCCACCAACGACAAGCGGCGTTTCGCCGTCGACGGCACCCGGATCCGTGCCAGCCAGGGCCACAGCGTCGAGGTCGACCTCGGTCTGGCGTCGGCCACCCCGCCCGCGCACCTCTACCACGGCACCGTCGCCCGCAACCTGGACGCGATCCGGGCCGAAGGCCTCCGCCCGATGAACCGGCATGCCGTCCACCTCTCGCCCGACCGGGAGACGGCGACCCGCGTCGGAGCCCGCCGGGGCCGGCCCGTCGTGCTGACGGTCGACGCGGACGCCATGTACCGGGACGGCCATGTCTTCCAGGTCAGCGCGAACGGCGTGTGGCTGACCGAGACCGTCCCGGCACGGTACCTACGCTTCCCCGGCTAGTTTCCGTGTCCGCCCGGACGCGCACGGTGACTGTTTCACGTGAAACAGGGGGGACCGCCGGTGCTCCCTTAGGCTCGGTGTCATGAGTCTGCGTCTGAGCACCGTGATCCTCCCGTACCGCCGCTGGCACGAAGGCGGCCGCGCGGCCTGGACGCGCGCCGAGCAGCTCGGCTTCCACACCGCGTACACCTACGACCACCTGTCCTGGCGCACCTTCCGGGACGGCCCCTGGTTCGGCGCCGTGCCGACCCTCACGGCCGCAGCAAGCGTCACCGACCGGCTGCGGCTGGGCACCCTGGTGACCTCGCCGAACTTCCGGCACCCCGTGACCCTCGCCAAGGAGCTGATCTCCCTCGACGACATCTCCGGCGGGCGGGTCACGCTCGGCATAGGCGCGGGCGGCTCCGGCTTCGACGCCACCGCACTCGGCCAGGAACCCTGGACCCCGCGCGAGCGCGCCGACCGCTTCGCCGAGTTCGTCCCGCTCCTCGACCGACTGCTGTGCGAGGACGCCGTGTCGTACGAGGGTGACTTCTACTCCGCCCACGAGGCGCGGAACATCCCCGGCTGTGTGCAGCGCCCCAGGCTGCCGTTCGCGGTGGCCGCGACCGGGCCGCGCGGGATGCGGCTCGCCGCCCGGTTCGGGCAGGCGTGGGTCACCACGGGTGACCCGAAGCTGTACGAGAACGGCACTCCTGAGCAGTCGATTCAGGCCATTCGCGGGCAGGCGGAGAGGCTCGACGACATCTGCGCCGAGGTCGGCCGCGACATGACCGATCTCGACCGGGTGCTGCTCACCGGATTCACGCCGGACCGTGTCGGACCGCTCCAGTCCCTGAACGCGTTCGTCGACTTCGCCGGGCGCCATGTGGAGCTGGGCTTCACGGAGATCGTGATCCACTGGCCGATCCCCGACTCGCCGTTCGCCGCGGACGAGAAGGTCTTCGAGCAGATCGCGATGGAGGCACCGGCGCAGCTGCGCTGAGCGTCGCCGGACGGGCCGGAGAGCCTCTGTTCAGAGCGGTATCCACTCACCTGTGCGGAGCCCCGCACGCCCGTGCAGACACGTGCGGGACAATGGCCGGGTGACCTCAGCGACCCGACAGCCCGAGACCGCGGCCGAGACCCTCCCGCCGCGACTGATCGCCACCGACCTCGACGGCACTCTGCTGCGCGACGACAAGTCGGTGTCCCCGCGTACGGTCGCCGCGCTGGCCGCCGCCGAGGAGGCGGGCATCGAGGTCTTCTTCGTGACGGGCCGCCCGGCCCGCTGGATGGACGTCGTCAGCGACCATGTGCACGGCCACGGCCTGGCGATCTGCGGAAACGGCGCCGCCGTGGTCGACCTGCACGGCGGTCCCGGTGCCCACCGGTTCGTGAAGGTGCGGGAGCTGGCCCGGGAGAACGCCCTGGACGCCGTACGGCTGCTGCGCGACGCGGCACCGGGCACCGTGTACGCGGTGGAGCAGACCTACGGCTTCTACCAGGAGCCCGCGTACCCGAAGCTGCACATGGAGACACCGGACAGCCTCGTCCCGGCCGAGGAAGTGCTGGGCCCGGACCATCGGGCCGCCGCGGAGCCGGTGCTGAAGATCCTCGCCTACCACCCGGAGATCGACCCCGACGCCTTCCTGACCCTGGCCCGCCTCGCCATCGGCGACCGTGCCAACGTGACCCGCTCCAGCCCCAGCGCACTGCTCGAGATCAGCGGTCCGGGCGTGTCCAAGGCCAGCACTCTCGCCCTGTGCTGCGCCGAGCGCGGCATCTCGCACGAGCAGGTCGTCGCCTTCGGCGACATGCCGAACGACGTGGAGATGCTGACCTGGGCAGGCCGGTCGTACGCGATGGGCAACGCCCACCCCGACGTGCTCGCCGCCGCCTCGGGCCGGACGGTGGCCAACAACGAGGACGGCGTGGCGATCGTGATCGAGCGGTTGCTGACGGAACGGCCGTAGCCCGGGCCTCTCAAAGGGACACTCCGCGTGCCGCCAGCCATGAGACCGGGTTCACCGATGAGCCGGACTCCGCGGTGACCCGGGCCTCGAAGTGCAGGTGAGGCCCGGTGGAGTTGCCCGTGGTGCCGGACTGGCCGATCCACTGCCCAGGGCTGACGTGCTCCCCCTGGTCGACCGCGAGCGCGGCGAGATGGGCGTACTGCGTGTAATAGCCGCCCGCGTGCTTGAGCACGACCTCCATCCCGAACGGACCTCCGCAGGACACCTTCACCACCCGCCCCGCGCCCACGGCCCGTACGGGCGTGCCGATCGGCACCGCGAAGTCCTGCCCCGTGTGCCGGTTCGACCAGCGCGCACCACCGCTGCCGTAGGACGCCGACAGCTCGTACGTCTCGACCGGCGCGACCCAGTCGCCCTCGCTGAACCCCGTCGCCGGCTGGTCGAGACGGGCGGCTCCGCGGCACGCCCCGGCGGCGACCGCGGCGTCCGCCTGCCCTTGAAGCTCTGAGCGGGCCGTCTCCAGCTTCTGCTCGATGTCGGCCTTCAGAGCGGCGAGCTGTGTGTTGCGTCTCTCCAGCGCCTGCCACCGGTCAGCGGCCTTGGCCTCGTCCGCCGCCAGCCTCGCCTCGGCGCGCCGGTTCTTGGAAATCGCGTTGTTCACGGCGAGGTCCGCCTGGGAGAAGACGTGCTGACCTCGCATCAGGCTTTCGGGACTGTCGGCGAGGATCATGTGGGCGGCCACCGGCAGGCCACCACTGCTGCGGTACTGGGCGCGGGCGATGCGGCCCAGGTCCTCGTGCAGAGCGGCGATGTCCCGCCGCTGCGCGTCCAGGAGCGCCTCCGCCCGCTGGGCCTCGGCCCGCTGCACGTCGGCCTGCTTGCGTCCGGCCTCGTACTGCTGGGTCGCCACCGCGGCCTCCTCGTACAGCCGCACCACCTCGGCGCTGAGACCTGTCTCCGGACCGGTGCCGGGGCCGCTGCCGGGTTCCTTGTGCGCTGCCGTCGGCCGGGCCGCGAGCACGGCCAGCGCACACAGCAGGACCGGAACGAGCAGCCGATGGCGGCGATATGAGCGCATGTCAGCGATCGTCACCCAGCACCGTGGGCCGGTCCTGTTCACGTCGTACAGCCGGGGGACCGGCTGCGCCGAACGGCCCAGTGCCCGTGGTGGCCGGCTGCTACGGCGCTCCCACCAGCGACTCGGCCGCGGCCTCGCGCTCCGCCATCCTCCGCAGGGGGCCGTTGACCGCCAGCAGGTCCGCGTACGGACCACGCTGCACGAGCCGTCCACGCTCCAGCACGAGCACCTCGTCGACCGCTTCGAGACCCGCCAGCCGGTGCGTGATGAGCAGTGTCGTGCGCCCCTCGGTGACGGCCAGCAGATCGGCGGTGAGCGCGTCGGCCGTCGCCAGGTCGAGGTGCTCGGCGGGCTCGTCCAGCACCAGGACGGGGAAGTCGGCGAGCAGGGCCCGGGCCAGTGCCAGCCGTTGGCGCTGACCTCCCGACAGCCGCGCCCCGTGCTCGCCGACGAGCGTGTCCAGACCGTCGGGCAGGCTGTCCGCCCAGTCCAGCAGCCTGGCGCGGCCCAGCACGGCACGCAGGTCGTCCTCGGTGGCGTCCTTGCGGGCGAGCAGCAGGTTCTCGCGCAGCGAGCTGTCGAAGAGGTGCGCGTCCTGCGCACACAGCCCGACGGACTTCCGAACGTCGTCACCGTGGAGCGCGTACGCGTCAACACCCCCGAGCGTGTACGACCCGGCCTCCGCGTCGAGGAACCGCAGCAGTACCTGCGCCAGCGTGGTCTTGCCGGAGCCGGAGGCCCCGACCACGGCGATCCGGCGCCCCTCCTCCAGGGTCAGGTCCAGCCCGCCGAGCGCCTCCCGGTCCTGCCCGGCGTGCCGGGCCGTCAGCCCCTTGACGACGACCGGGAACGGCGACGCGGGCGCATGCCGGGGCCGTTCCGGCTCCCGCACGGGCTCCGGCGCGTCCAGTACCTCGTACACCCGTTCCGCGCTGCGGCGCACGCGCTGCCGGTACTGCACGGCGAGCGGCAGCCCGAGCACGGCCTCGAAGGCGGCGAGCGGGGTGAGGACGACGACGGCCATGGCCACGCCGTCGAGCCGCCCGGCGGCGACCGCCTGGGCGCCGGCCAGGGCGGCGGCCGCGACGGTCAGTCCGGAGACCAGCGCGGTGAGACCGTCGCCCAGGGCGGTGGCCGTGGCCGCGCGCGAGGCGATCCGGGTCAGCGCTCCGTCGGCCTGGCGTGCCTCAGCGGTCCGCGCGGGCAGGGCACCGGCGACGGCCAGCTCCGCGGTGCCGGTCAGCAGATCGGTCACCCTCGTCGCGAGCACCCCGCGGGCGGGCGCCAGTGTGTGCTCGGCGCGCCGTGCCACCGCTCCGGTGATCAGCGGCACGCCGACCCCCGCCGCCAGGAGCCCGGCCGCCAGCACCGCCCCGGCCTCGGGCAGCAGCCACGCCGTGAAGCCGACCGACGCGGCCGACACGACCAGGGCCGCCCCGGCGGGCAACAGCCAGCGCAGCCAGTAGTCCTGCAGCGCGTCCACGTCCGCGACCAGCCGGGAGAGCAGATCTCCCCGGCGGACCCGGAGGAGGCCGGCCGGTGCCAGCCGCTCCAGCCTGCGGAACACCGCGACCCGGGTGTTCGCCAGCATCCGCAGCACGGCGTCGTGCGACACCAGCCGCTCGGCGTACCGGAACACGGCCCGCCCGATCCCGAACGCCCTCGTCGCGGTGACGGCCATCATCAGATACAGCACGGGCGGCTGCTGCGAGGCACGCGAGATCAGCCACCCCGAGGTGGCCATGAGCCCCACGGCACTCCCCAGCGCGAGACTCCCCAGCAGCAGGGCCAGCCCCAGTCGCCCGCGCCGGGCACCGCACAGGACGCGGACGCGGGCGAGGACACCGGCGGAAGGGGACGGTTCGGCGGTCTTGGCCGGGGCGGCCGCCTCGGCCTCGACGGACCGGGGCTCGGTGCCCGCTGCCACGGCCGATGTCACAGGCACAGGGGTGGCCTCGGGCTCCGCCAGCCGCACGACCCGGTCGGCGACCTCCAGCAGCGCCGGCCGGTGCACCACCAGGAGGACCGTCCGGCTGGCCGCGAGCCGCCGCACCGCTGCGACGACCCCGGCCTCGGTGGCTCCGTCCAGCGCCGCCGTCGGCTCGTCGAGCAGCAGCACGGGCCGGTCGGCGAGGAACGCGCGGGCCAGCGCGAGCCGTTGCCGCTGCCCGGCGGACAGCCCGGCGCCGTCCTCACCGAGCACGGTCTGCGCACCACCGGGCAGCGCGTCGACGAACTCCAGCGCCCCGGCGTCCCGAAGGGCCCGCCGTACGGCGTCGTCATCGGCGCCCGGCCGCGCCAGCCGTACGTTCTCGGCGATCGTCCCGGCGTAGAGGTGGGGCCGCTGCGGCACCCACGCGATCCGGGAGCGCCACTGCTCCAGGTCGGCGTCGGCGAGATCGACACCCCCGGCTCTCACCCGCCCCTCGGCCGGTCGCACGAACCCCAGCAGAACACTCAGCAGCGTCGACTTGCCGGCGCCGCTCGGCCCCACCAGCGCGACCGTCTCCCCGGGCTCGACGCCGAAGGTCACGTCCGAGACCGCATCGGCCGACCGCCCCGGGTGCCGGACGGTCACGCCCTCGAAGGACAGCGCGCCCTCCGGCACGGCCGCGGAACCGGAGGCCGGGACGGGCGTCTCCAGGACCTCGAAGATCTCCTCGGCTGCGGCGAGCCCCTCGGCCGCCGCGTGGTACTGCGCCCCCACCTGCCGCAACGGCAGATACGCCTCGGGCGCGAGGATCAGGATGACGAGGCCGATGTACAGGTCCGTCTCTCCGTGCACCAGCCGCATGCCGATCGTCACGGCGACGAGTGCCACCGAGATCGTGGCGAGCAGTTCGAGGGCGAAGGAGGAGATGAAGGCGATCCGCAGCGTTCGCATGGTCGCCCGGCGGTACTCACCGGTGATGCGCCGGATCGACTCCGCCTGTGCCTTGGCCCGGCCGAAGACCTTCAGTGTCGGCAACCCCGCGACGACGTCCAGGAAATGCCCGGACAACCGTGACAGCAGATGCCACTGCCGGTCCATCCGGGACTGAGTGGCCCAGCCGATGAGCACCATGAAGACCGGGATGAGGGGCAGGGTGCCCACGATGATGGCCGCGGAGACCCAGTCCTCGGTGACGATTCGCGCCAGCACCGCCACCGGCACGACCACCGCGAGACCCAACTGGGGAAGGTACCGGGAGAAGTAGTCATCGAGGGCGTCGACGCCCCGGGTGGCCAGGGCGACCAGCGAACCGGTCCGCTGCCCGCCCAGCCAGCCGGGCCCCAGCTCGACGGCACGCTCCAGCAGCCGCCCCCTCAGCTCGGACTTCACGGCCGCGCTCGCCCGGTGCGCGGCGAGCTCGGTGAGCCAGCCGACCAGCGCCCGCCCGACCGCGACGGCTGCCAACAGCAGCAGGGGAGTGCCGAGTTCGGACACCGCCATGCGGTGCTGGAACGCTCCGACGATCACCTCGGCGATGAGCATCGCCTGCGCGATGACCAGCCCCGCCCCTACGGCCCCCAGGGCCACGACCGCCACGAGGAAGACCCGGGTGGCACGGGCGTACCGGAGCAGACGCGGATCGATCGGTTTCACGTGAAACACACCTCAGTGCACGGTCTCGGCGATGTGCTGTGTACCGATCCGCTTGCGGAACACCCAGTAGGTCCAGCCCTGGTAGAGCAGGACGACCGGAGTGGCGATACCGGCACACCAGGTCATGATCTTCAGTGTGTACGGGCTGGACGAGGCGTTGGTGACCGTCAGGCTCCAGTCCGGGTTCAGGGTCGACGGCATGACGTTCGGGAACAGCGTCAGGAACAGCATCGCCGCCGCGGCCACGATGGTGAGACCCGACCACGCGAACGCCCAGCCCTCTCGTCCGGTCCGTGCTGCGGCCAGGGCGATGAGAAGCGACGCCACGGCAACGACCATCGCCACCAGCGACGAACCGTCACCCCGGTCGGCCTGCGTCCACAGCAGGAAGGCGAGCGCCAGCAGGGCGGTCACCGCTCCGACGCGCAGCGCCAGCTTTCGCGCCCGCTCCCGGATCTCCCCGACCGTCTTGAGCCCGACGAACACCGTGCCGTGGAAGGTGAACAGGGAGAGCGTGACCAGGCCGCCCAGCAGCGCGTACGGATTGAGCAGGTCCACAACGCCGCCGGCGTAGTTGAAGTCCTGGTCGATCTGCACGCCCCGCACGATGTTGGCGAAGGCGACACCCCACAGGAACGCGGGCAGCAGCGAGGCCCAGAAGATCGCCGTCTCCCAGTTGCGCTGCCAGTTCTCCTCGGGCCGCTTCACCCTGTACTCGAAGGCCACGCCCCGGACGATCAGGCAGACCAGGATGAGCAGCAGGGGCAGGTAGAACCCGGAGAAGAGCGTGGCGTACCACTCGGGGAAGGCGGCGAAGGTCGCGCCGCCCGCGGAGAGCAGCCACACCTCGTTGCCGTCCCAGACGGGGCCGATGGTGTTGATCAGCACCCGCTTCTCGGGGCGGTTCCGGGCGAGCAGCTTCGTGAGCACCCCGACCCCGAAGTCGAAGCCCTCCAGGAAGAAGTAGCCGGTCCACAGGACGGCGATCAGGACGAACCAGACGTCGTGCAGTTCCATGACTGTGCAGCTCCCTCGGCCTAGTACGAGAAGGCCATCGGCTTGTCGGCGTCACGGGAGTCGCCGCCGATCTTCGTGGGCGGGTCGAGGTCGGCCTCGGTGAGTTCCGGCGGGCCCGCCTTGACGTACTTGACCAGTAGCTTCACCTCGATGACGGCGAGGATCGCGTACAGCGTGGTGAAGACGACCATCGAGGTGATGACCTCGGCCTGGGAGACACCGGGGGAGACCGCGTCACGCGTCTGGAAGAGGCCGTAGACGACCCACGGCTGGCGGCCCATCTCGGTGAAGATCCAGCCCCAGGAGCTGGCGATCAGCGGGAAGCCCAGGGTGAGGATCGCGATGCGCCAGTACCACTTGGTGAGGGTCGGGCCGAGCGCCTTCTTCGGCAGCAGGACGAGATGCGGCACCTCGTCGTCGCCCACCCTCAGGTGCTGCGGCAGCATGAACTTCTTCCGGGTCAGCCAGAGCCCGGCCAGGCCGATGGCGAACGACGTCATGCCGAAGCCGATCATCCACCGGAAGCCCCAGTAGGCGACGGGGATGTTGGGCCGGTAGTCGCCCGGCCCGTACTTCTCCTGCTCGGCCTTGTTGACGTCGTTGATGCCGGGGACATACGAGGTGAAGTCGTCCTTCGCGAGGAAGGACAGCAGCCCGGGGATCTCGATGGCGACCTTGTTGTGGCCCTTGTCGACGTCGCCTACGGCGAAGACCGAGAAGGGAGCCGGCTTCTCGCCGTCCCACAGCGCCTCGGCCGCAGCCATCTTCATCGGCTGCTGCTGGTACATGATCTTGCCGAGCACGTCGCCGCTGATCGCGGTGAGGAGGCCACCGATGACGACGGTGACCAGGCCCAGCCGGAGCGAGGTCTTCATCACCGGCACGTGCTTCTTGCGGACCAGGTGGAAGGCGGCGATGCCGACCATGAAGGCGCCACCGGTGAGGAACGCCGCGGTGAGCGTGTGGAAAACCTGGGCGAGCGCGGTGTTCTGGGTCAGCACGAGCCAGAAGTCGGTGAGCTCGGCCCGGCCCTTCGCCTCGTTGATCCGGTAGCCGACCGGGTGCTGCATCCAGGAGTTGGCCGCGAGGATGAAGTAGGCCGACAGGATCGTGCCGATGGAGACCATCCATATACAGGCCAGGTGGATCTTCTTCGGCAGCTTGTCCCAGCCGAAGATCCACAGACCGATGAAGGTGGACTCGAAGAAGAAGGCGATCAAGGCCTCGAAGGCCAGCGGCGCACCGAAGACGTCACCGACGAAGCGCGAGTAGTCGGACCAGTTCATGCCGAACTGGAACTCCTGCACGATGCCGGTGACCACGCCCATCGCGATGTTGATCAGGAAGAGCTTGCCCCAGAACTTCGTCGCCCGGAGATACTTCTCCTTCTCCGTCCGCACCCACGCCGTCTGCAGACCGGCCGTGAGCGCGGCCAGCGAGATCGTCAGGGGGACGAACAGAAAGTGGTAGACGGTGGTGATTCCGAACTGCCATCGCGCCAGGGTCTCCGGCGCCAAAGCCAGGTCCACGTCGCCGCTCCTTACATACGCTTGTGAAAGCGTTCACATTCACAAGCCATTATGCAGCACAGGCATTCGAGCCTCCCGAGGGGGTCCCTGTCTCCCCCGTCACAGTCAACGCCTTGGCCCAGACTTCAACATATTGTTGAATCAGCCGCATGCAGACATCACTACACATACGGATCTCGTGGCCTTCGGGGCACCTCAACGCATCGCTCGACCACACTGCGACCAGTCAGGCCCTCGCCAGGGCGCTGCCCCTCGTCTCCACGGCACGGACCTGGGGGGCTGAGGTGTACTTCGACACAGGGGTATCCGTTTCACGTGAAACAGACGCCCGTGAGGTCGTCGAACCGGGGACCGTCGCCTTCTGGACCGAGGGTGACGCCCTCGCCCTCCCCTACGGCCCCACGCCGATCGCTCGGGGCGGCGAATGCCGTCTCGCCGGCCCGTGCAATGTCCTGGGCCGCCTCGACGGCGACCCGGGACTGCTCGCAACCGTGCGGGACGGCGACCCCGTCCGCGTGGAACTCCTCGATTCCTGAGCGGGTTCGCGGAGCGCTGCGACGGCCTGTCCTCCGACCGGGCCGACGGAGCGCTACAGCGCCCTGCGCCCCGGCGGGCACACAACGCCCTACTGCTCCTTGCGGAGCCCTTCCGCCACCTTCAGGAAGATGTCGTTCGCCTCGGCCTCCCCGACCGTCACCCGCACACCCTCGCCCGGGAACGGCCGGATCACCACACCCGCCTGCTCACAGGCCGCCGCGAACGCGACTGTGCGCTCCCCCAGCCGCAGCCACACGAAGTTGGCCTGGGTCTCGGGCACCGTCCAGCCCTGAGAGCGCAGCCCGTCGACCACGCGCGTGCGCTCACACACCAGCGAGCCGACCCGGCCGAACAGTTCGTCCTCGGCCCGCAGTGAGGCGATCGCCGCTTCCTGCGCGAGCTGGCTCACGCCGAACGGCACCGCCGTCTTGCGCAGCGCCGCCGCCACCGGCTCATGAGCGATGGCGAAACCGACGCGCAGGCCGGCGAGACCGTACGCCTTGGAGAAGGTCCGCAGGACGCAAACGTTGGGCCGGTCGCGGTAGATCTCACAGCCGTCCGGAACCTCGGGGTCGCGGATGAACTCGCGGTAGGCCTCGTCGAGGACCACCAGCACATCGCTCGGGACCCGGTCGAGGAAACGCTCCAGCTCCGCCCGCCGTACCACCGTGCCGGTCGGGTTGTTGGGGTTGCAGACGAAGATCAGCCGCGTGCGGTCGGTGATCGCGTCGGCCATGGCGTCGAGGTCGTGCACATCCCCGGGGGTCAGCGGGACCTGAACCGACGTCGCGCCGCTGATCTGCGTGATGATCGGGTACGCCTCGAAGGACCTCCAGGCGTACATGACCTCGTCGCCGGGGCCCGCGGTGGCCTGGATCAGCTGCTGGGCGACACCGACCGAACCGGTGCCGGTGGCCAGGTGGGAGAGGGGCACGCCGAACCGCTCGGACAGCTCGTTCATCAGCCCCGTGCAGGCCATGTCCGGGTAGCGGTTGAAGTTCTGGGCCGCCGCCGTCACGCTCTCCATCACGCCGGGCAGCGGCGGATAGGGATTCTCGTTGGAGGACAGCTTGTAGGCCACCGGACCACCTGCCGCGGCGGGCTTGCCCGGCTTGTAGGTGGGGATCCCCTCCAGCTCGGCGCGCAGCTTGGGGCTCGTCTCGCTCACCGCAGTCCTCCTCGTGAAGACCGGCGGCCCATGACCGCCGCCGACATCCAATACTGCTCACCTTATGAGGATTCAGCGCCGCTGCGTATAGCCACGACCGAGCGACCGGTCCCGTCCTCCCCTGTCCCACCGGCATCTGGGGCATCACCACACCAAGGCGTGCGAATCCGGGGGCGCGCCGCACATATATCTATGCGCTGGTGGTGTGCGCCGTGGCGCGCATCCCCCGTGCAGGTGAGTTGAGACCTCTTCGCAACCTCAGCCACTTGGCAGGCACGTGCGCGCCGACAACACACGTACTGTCAAGAAAGCGCTCAACACCCTTGGTTTCCAAAGCAATTGAGGTTTAATGATCATGCAGAAACGTGCCTGTCAACGCGTGCATATGCGTCCGCACTACCCCACCGCATGAGCCCTACTATCGGCTCGCCATGACAGCAGCAGGGAAGCACCAGGTGAGCCGCGCGGAAACCTCACGGCGAGGCAGCCGGCCGGGCCGGGCAGGCATCAGAGACGTGGCCGCCGCCGCCGGAGTATCCATCACGACCGTCTCCGACGCCCTCAACGGCAAGGGCCGGCTCCCGGACGCCACCCGGCGTCATGTCCGGGAGGTCGCCGACCGGCTGGGCTACCGGCCCTCGGCCGCCGCCCGGACCCTCCGTACCGGCAAATCGGGCCTCATCGGCCTGACCGTGACCACCTACGGGGATGAACCTTTCACCTTCACGGAGTTCGCGTACTTCGCCGAGATGGCACGGGCCGCCACCTCCGCCGCGCTCGCCCGCGGCTACGCCCTCGTCATCCTGCCCGCGACCTCCCGCCACGACGTCTGGTCGAACGTCGCCCTGGACGGCACGGTCGTCATCGACCCCTCCGACCAGGACCCGGTCGTCAGCGAGCTCGTCCGGCAGGGACTCCCCGTGGTCTCCGACGGGCGCCCGGCCGGTGCACTGCCGGTCACGGCCTGGGTCGACAACGACCACGAGGCCGCCGTCCTCGGCATCCTCGACCACCTGGCCGACGCCGGCGCCCGCCGCATCGGCCTGCTGACCGGCACGACGACGGACACCTACACCCACCTGTCGACCACCGCGTACCTGCGCTGGTGCGAGCGCGTGGGACAGGACCCGGTGTACGAGGCCTACCCGGCGCACGATCCGTGCGCGGGCGCCGTCGCCGCCGACCGGCTCCTCGCCCGGCCCGACCGGCCCGACGCGGTCTACGGACTGTTCGACCCGAACGGCACCGACCTGCTCGCCGCCGCCCGCCGCTACGGCCTGCGCGTCCCCGACGATCTGCTGCTGGTCTGCTGCAGCGAGTCCACGGTGTACGCCAACACCGAGCCGCCCATCACCACTCTCTCCCTGAAACCGCGCCGCATCGGCACCGCGGTGGTGCAGCTCCTCATCGACGCCATCGAAGGAGTGGAATCCGACCACCCGGTGGAGCAGGTGATACCGACGGAGCTGATCGTGCGCACCTCGTCCCAGCGACGCCCGCCGCGCACGACGGTCAGCCCTCCGCGATCACCCGAGGGCGCCTAGACCCCACCGGGCAAGAGGAAGAGCGCACTCCTGGGGAGAAACAGGGCCGGTCCCCCGGAGAGAAGGGATCGTTCTCGCGAAGAGAAGAAGAGCGAGGGCGGTCACACGGTGGTCAAAGCCCGGCCCAATCGGGGCGAAAGCCGCGGTGAACTGGACTCTTGCTCTGATTCACCACCCCTGGGTCATCACATGGCGCGATCCGCATTCCTATGATGGGCCCACGACACCCGCGGGCCGCTACGACCAGGCAGTCCGATGTGGTGCAACGCGGCGCGATGGTGGAGGGGTCGATGACTCAGGGGGCCGGTCAGGGACCCGAGGTGGAGCGGACGGCGACGTTGCGCGACTTCCGGGTGCCCGCGTACGTCCACGAGGCCGGTCCGTACGTCCACAGCGTCCACCCCGAGGTCGCCCCGCCGCCCGAGGAGACCTACCCCGAGGGATACACGCCGACCCAGCGCGACCTCCCCGTCGTCAACCGGGGTGACACTGTTCAGGTGACCGTGGATCCCGAGACCACCGCCCCGCAGTCCACCACCGGGCAGGGCCCGCTGTACGTCGTGGGGGACGTACACGGCTACCTCGACCAGCTGGTGTCCGCCCTCCAGGAGAAGGGCCTGCTCGACGCCGCCGGCAATTGGTGCGCGGGCACCGCCCGGCTCTGGTTCCTCGGCGACTTCACCGACCGCGGCCCGGACGGCATCGGCGTCATCGACCTGGTGATGCGGCTGTCCGCCGAGGCTGCCGCGGCCGGCGGCTACTGCAAGGCGCTCATGGGCAACCACGAGCTGCTCCTGCTGGGTGCGAAGCGGTTCGGCGACACCCCCGTCAACTCCGGCGCGGGCACCGCCACCTTCCAGGCGGCCTGGCTGCTCAACGGCGGCCAGAAGACCGACATGGACCGCCTCCAGGACCACCACCTGCAGTGGATGTCCCGTCTGGACGCCGTCGAGGAGGTCGACGGGCACCTGCTCGTCCACTCCGACACCACCGCCTACCTCGACTACGGCCGCTCCATCGAAGAGGTCAACGACACCGTCCGCGAGACGATCACCCGCAACGACGCGGACGAGGTCTGGGACCTGTTCCGCAAGTTCACCAAGCGGTTCTCCTTCCGCGACGAGGGCGGCGCGGACGCCGTGCGCTCCCTGCTCGATACGTACGGGGGCACCCGCATCGTTCACGGGCACAGTCCGATTCCGTATCTGCTCGGCGAGGTCGGCTCGGAGGAGGACGAGGAGAGCCGCGACCCCGTGATTGAGGGACCGCACGTCTACGCCGACGGACTCGCCATCGCGATGGACGGCGGCGTAACCATGGCCGGAAAGCTGCTGGTCCAGCAACTGCCGCTGGACGCGTGAACGTTCACCGGACAGGCGTCCCCCATCGGCGGACCGGGCCGGTGAGCGGTCAATTTCGGTAAACCCCCTGTCACCGCATACCGTCACCGCTCTACCATCGGCTTATCCGTAGCAGGCTCCCCTCCGTTTCTGCCCGACGGCTCGTCAGCATGCCGAGCCCCAAGCCCTACGGAGCATCGGGGGATGCACATGAACAGCGTTCCGCAGCACCTGCTGAGCGAGGACCGCCAGGAATACGAGCGGATCCTCGATGAGGCGCTGCGCTCCGCATCACACCGTCCGGAACTGGCCGCTGTCGGACAGCGGCTCAACCCCGAACAGCTGCGCACCATGGCCCTGAGCGCCACCGCGCTCATCACCTCGGCCGCGGCGACCGAATACCAGCACTACGTCAAGGTCCGCGACGAACTGCGTCAGCCGGCGTCGGCCGGCTCACCGGCCATGCGCGGCTCCGGGTCCGGCTCCTCCGAGCCGGGCACGGACGCCTCGGGGCTCGCCGCCACCATGGGAGGGGTCGCGGAGACCGCGGGCGCGGGCGCCGTCGCCGTCGTCGCCGTCCTCGCACCCGTCCTGGCCGGCACCGCCGCGGCGATCTTCCTGCTCGTCGGATACATCCTGCGGATGCTCGACCCCGGGCAGGGATTCGCCCGGACCATGCTCGCCACGGGCTGGGTGTTCGGTGCCGTGACCGCGGTCGCGATCCTCGTCGCCGCTGTGGGGCTGCTGCTCACCGCCCTGCGCAACAAGCCCACAGCCGAGATCGGGCCGTACGGCGAACTGCGCGGCGAGGTGGCCCAGGCCAGGGAGGCCTGGCACGAGGCCCTGCTGGAACGCGGCATCCTGCCCTTTCTGCGGGAGGCACTCGCCGCCCCCGGGGCGGCCGCGGCCCTGCACCCCACACCATCTTCCACACCGGTCAGCCGCATGCCGCACCTCGGCTACGACCGCCCGGGGTTCACGAGCCCGGACGACGGCGACCGCGGCTCGCGCCCCAGCTTCAGCAGCCCGGACTACACCAGCCCGGACTTCGGAGGACCGGAGCACCAGCCGGAGTAACTGTCGGAGCAGACCTCGCAGTCCGTTCCGAGCGGCCCCTCCCACAGGCCGGGGGCGCACCCGCCCCGGGCCTGTGCGCGGCCGGTCAGTCCGCGATGGGCAGGTACACGCGGTTGCCGCTCGCGGCGAACTCCTTCGACTTCAGGGCCATGCCCTCCTCGATTTCGGTCCGGGTGCCGCCGTGTTCGCGGCGGATGTCCTGCGAGATCTTCATGCTGCAGAACTTGGGACCGCACATCGAGCAGAAGTGAGCCGTCTTGGCCGGCTCGGCGGGCAGGGTCTCGTCGTGGAACTCCCGTGCCGTGTCCGGGTCGAGGGCCAGGTTGAACTGGTCCTCCCACCGGAACTCGAAACGGGCGTCGGACAACGCGTCGTCCCACTCCTGCGCACCGGGGTGCCCCTTGGCGAGATCCGCCGCGTGGGCGGCGATCTTGTAGGTGATGACGCCGGTCTTGACGTCGTCGCGGTTCGGCAGGCCCAGGTGCTCCTTGGGCGTGACGTAGCACAGCATCGCCGTACCCCACCAGGCGATCATCGCGGCGCCGATGCCGGACGTGATGTGGTCGTACGCCGGTGCGACGTCCGTGGTCAGCGGGCCGAGCGTATAGAACGGAGCTTCATCGCAAATCTCCTGCTGAAGGTCGATGTTCTCCTTGATCTTGTGCATCGGGACGTGGCCCGGGCCCTCGATCATGGTCTGAACGTTGAAACGCTTCGCGATCCGGTTGAGTTCCCCGAGCGTGCGCAGCTCCGCGAACTGTGCCTCGTCATTGGCGTCCGCGATCGATCCGGGCCTGAGGCCGTCCCCCAGCGAGTACGTGACGTCGTAGGCGGCGAGGATCTCGCACAGTTCCTCGAAGTTCTCGTACAGGAACGACTCCTTGTGGTGCGCGAGGCACCAGGCAGCCATGATCGAGCCGCCGCGGGAGACGATGCCGGTCTTGCGGTTCGCCGTCAGGGGTACGTACGGAAGGCGCACCCCCGCGTGGACCGTCATGTAGTCCACGCCCTGCTCGGCCTGCTCGATGACCGTGTCCTTGTAGATCTCCCAGGTCAGTTCCTCGGCCCGGCCGTCGACCTTCTCCAGCGCCTGGTAGAGCGGCACCGTGCCGATGGGCACGGGGGAGTTGCGCAGCACCCATTCACGTGTGGTGTGGATGTTGCGGCCCGTGGACAGGTCCATGACCGTGTCGGCACCCCATCGGGTCGCCCAGGTCATCTTCTCGACCTCCTCCTCGATGGAGGACGTCACCGCCGAGTTGCCGATGTTGGCGTTGACCTTCACCAGGAACCGCTTGCCGATGATCATCGGCTCGATCTCCGGGTGGTTGACGTTGGCCGGCAACACGGCCCGGCCTGCGGCGATCTCGTCGCGGACCACCTCGGGCGAGACGTTCTCCCGGATGGCGACGTACTCCATCTCGGGCGTGATCTCGCCGCGTCGGGCGTACGCGAGCTGGGTGACAGCCTGTCCGTTCCTGCCGCGGCGCGGCTGGCGGGGCCGGCCGGGGAAGACCGCGTCCAGGTTGCGGAGACCCCCACGGGGCGACGTGTGCTTGATGCCGTCGTCCTCGGGACGGACGGGGCGGCCCGCGTACTCCTCGGTGTCGCCGCGGGCGATGATCCAGTTCTCGCGCAGCGGCGAAAGGCCCCTGCGGACGTCGGTGTCGACGAGTGGATCGGTGTAAGGGCCGGACGTGTCGTACAGCGTGACCGACTGGCCGTTGGTGAGGTGCACCTGACGAACCGGCACGCGCAGGTCGGGGCGGGTGCCCTCGATGTACGCCTTGTGCCAGCCGATGGACTTACCGGCCTCCTCGGACGTCTCGTCCTGAACGGAGGCAGGCGTGCGTGCGTCCTTGTTGGTCATGAGACCTACTCCCTACGCCGGCATTACCCGGTAACAGGTTCGGCGGTCGACGCAGCCGTTTCCGTCCGGCGACGTTTCGTGTGAAACATCACTCGACTCCGGCAATGTTTCATGTGAAACATCGCCGGGACGGAGGTCAGCGCCCTCTCAGCCCGGTGCTCCGAGCTCCCGCGTGTACAAAAGGTGCCCCCACGCTAGCGGCAATTCTGGCGCGGTGAACAGAGGGCCCCCCTCGTTCTTGCGATGATCGGGCGGTGACCACGACGCAGCGTCCCTCCTACCCATCGCCCGAGCCGCCCCGCGGATCCGGCGCCGGAAGCGGCCTTGGCCGTGGTGACGGCGCTGGTGAGGGCCACGATTTCGCAGCCGGCGCCGGACAGGGGCCGACCGGGCCACAACGGCCGGTCAGGCCGCAGGGGCCGGGCGGGACGCATGCCCCGGTCAGGGGCCAGGGGCCGGGCAGGCCGCAGGCCCCGGCCCCGAGACGGGGCCCCGAGTTCGGATACGGGCAGGACGGGGGTTTCGGTTCCCGGAACAGCGGTGAGTACGGGCAGGGAGCCGGTCACGACCCCGCTGCCGGGCACGGCCCGGGACCCTCCGGAGGTGGCGGCCACGGCCACGACGGCGGAGACGGACAGGGTCACGGTGGAGACGGCGGACAGGGCCACGGTCACGGCGGAGACGGCGGTCACGGGCACGGTCCCGGTCCGGGTGGCGGGCACGGGCACTCCCACAGTCACGGCCCGGCCACGCCGGTCTCCCTGCACCTGCGCAAGGTCATCGCGGCGATCCTGATCCCGTTCGCCGCCGCCGTGCTGGTGGGCCTCGCCGTGCTGTGGCCGGGCGGCGCCCCCGCGCACGAACGCACCGGCGTCGGCTTCGACCGGCAGACGCAGGACGCCACCGTCACCAAGGTGGTCGAGGTGAGCTGCAAGGAGGCCGGCGCTTCGGGCGTTCCGCCGACCGGCGACACCTCCACCGCCGAGGGCTCCTCCGCTGTGCAGCAGGAGAAGGGCACCTGCAAGCGGGCGACGATCCGGGTGGACAGCGGCGACGACAAGGGCCGTACGTTCACCGAGATCATCCAGCCGGACCAGTCCCGCCAGTTGCGCGAGGGCCAGGAGGTCGTGGTCGCCTACGAGCCCTCGGCCCCGAAGGACCTGCAGTACTCGGTCACCGACGTCAACCGCCGTTTTCCCCTGGCGCTGCTCGCGGGCATCTTCGCCATCGCCGTGGTGGTCGTCGGGCGGATGCGGGGCGTCATGGCGCTGGTCGCGCTGGCCATCAGCTTCATGGTGCTGAACTTCTTCATCCTGCCCGCGATCCTGCAGGGATCCAATCCGCTGGTCGTGGCGGTGGTCGGCGCGAGCGCCATCATGCTCATCGCGCTGTACATGTGTCACGGCCCGTCGGCCCGGACGTCCGTGGCGGTGCTCGGCACGCTCATCTCACTGCTGCTGATCGGCATTCTCGGCTCGGTGTTCATCGACTGGGCCGCGTTGACCGGCAACACCGACGACAACACCGGGCTGATCCACGGCCTCTACCCGACGATCGACATGAGCGGTCTGCTGCTGGCCGGCGTCATCATCGGCTCGCTCGGCGTGCTCGACGACGTCACGGTCACGCAGACCTCGGCGGTCTGGGAGCTGCACGAGGCCAACCCGTCGATGGGCTGGCGGGGGCTCTACCGCGCGGGCATCCGGATCGGCCGCGACCACATCGCCTCGGTCGTCAACACGCTCGTCCTCGCGTACGCGGGTGCCGCGCTGCCCCTGCTGCTGCTGTTCTCCATCGCGCAGTCCAGTGTGGGGACGGTCGCCAACAGCGAGCTGGTCGCGGAGGAGATCGTGCGCACACTGGTCGGCTCGATCGGCCTGGTGGCCTCGGTGCCGGTCACCACGGCCCTGGCGGCGCTGGTGGTCTCGGCCGACCGTCCCGGCGCGGAGCCCGCCCCGGAGACCGCCGCTGTCCCGGCACGCGGCGGAAGGGGCCGGCGCCGCAAGCGCTGACGCCCACGAGTTCAGCACCCCCCCCCGCCATGCGGAGGAAGGCCGAACCGAGGAAGGGCGCACCGCGGAAGATCGTAGGACGATCACAGGAAGAAGCGTTCCTGCAGAGCTCGGCGGCACCCGGTGAAGCGTTACTCCACCGTGCCGCCGGGTCCATGTCTCAGCCGGCGCTCTGCTCGGCGAGGATGCGGTCCAGGGCCTCGTCGAGGTGCGCGTCGAAGTCGGCGAGCGAGCCCTCCTGGCCCAGCGGCACCAGCTTGTCCGTTCGGTCGAGGAAAGCGACGAGCGGTGCCGTCGAAGACCGGAACAACGCCTGGTCGCTGCCCACCTGAAGCCGGATCAACACCTCGCCCAACGCGTCGGGTTCGACGGGCGTGACACGCACATCGCCCTCCCCGCACGGGCGGCCGACCCCATCGATCAGCAACTCCCGCCCGAAAGCCCACGTCACCGGGGCGTCACCGGGCAAGTGGAACGTCAGCCGTACGGCATAGGGATCACTGGACTCATAGCGCAGCTCCACCGGAATGCGGAAGGAGAGCTCCTCGGACACGAGAAAGCTCATCATGACCTCTGCTTGTACGGACTCGCGCATCGATAACCCCGTCAAATCGCCGTCACTGGCCGGGAACGAACCTCTGATACTTGGTGAATCTTGCTGAACGTACACAGCAGATCACAAGGAGTGAGTTTTCACATAGTGATAGAGAGCGCGAGCGAGCCGAGCAGGCGCCCGATCTCGACCTGCAACTGACGGACCGCCGGCAGCAGCCGCTCGGCCTGGTGTGCGGGGAGTGAAATGGCCATCGTCGCGGCCGTGCTGCCGAGGGTGAGGGGAATCGCGGCGCAGACCGCGCCCAGGGCGTACTCCTGGCGCTCGGTCACCGGCTCCATCCGCCGGATCCGCTCCAGGCGTCTCAGCAGGCTGTGGTTGTCGCGCACCGTGTAGGGCGTGAGCGGTTGCACCGGATAGCGTTCGAGGTGGTCGCGGCGTGCGTCCTCGTCCAGTTGGGACAGCAGGCATTGTCCGACGGCGTGCGCGTGCCCTGTCTCCCGGAAGTCGGCCCACTCCTCGACAGCCGGGTTGACCGGGGTGTCGGAGACACACATGACCTCGATCTCGCCCTCGCGGTAGACCGCGTAGTACACGGGCACGCCCAGGGCGTCCCGGCAGTGTGCGAGCGCGTCGGCGATCGTGCTGCGACGTTTCTGCCGCGCCCCGCTGCTGCTCAGCCGCTCGGCCGCCGCACCGAGGAAGAACAGGCCCTTGTCCCGGCGCAGATATCCCTCGTGCACGAGGGTGCGCAGCAGGTGGTACGTCGTGGGCAGCGCCAGCCCGGTCTCACGGGCCAATTGCTTGGCCGGGGCACCGTATTCGTGCGCTGCGACGGTCTCCAGCAGGCGCATGGCACGCTGCACCGATCCGATGAGGGTCGGCGGAGGGGGTGGTGCCGGGGGTGGTGGTGGCCCGGAGGGCGTCGCCGAGCGGGGTTGCGCGGGGACGGTGTGGAGGTGAACGGGGGCGGTGTCAGCCGGGACCAAGGGGCTCTCCCGAAACGCGAGGGGGCACACCGTGCGGGGGGACACGGGTGGGGGTGAATGCCGCTCGCGGGGAGGTCCCCGCGTCGAGTTCCGGACTCTATTCGCCTGCCACCGCGTGCAGACCGCCCCGCCGGGAAACTTCCCTCGCCCGAGGGAACCGGTGATTGCCGGAGTTCCCTGCTACCCCCACCTGTTTCCCACCGGTCTCACCAGTCGCTGCGCGACGAGGAGCTCGACGTGAACTTGCGTACGACGTAGATCAGTCCGCCGACCAGTGCCACGAAGACCAGCACCTTGAAGAGCAGTCCGATGACGAAGCCGACCACACTGGCGATCAGCCCGCCGAACACGACCAGGGCGATGACCGGCACCGCGATCCACTTCACCCACCACGGAAGTCCCGTGAAGATCTCTCGCATCGCCCTCGTCCTTACCTCTCCGCCCGTTCGAGTGCCGGGTCCTGTCGGTCCTGCCGGATCTTTGATGTCCTGCACTCGATGCTAGGTCCGGGAGGGGCCGGACGGAGGCTACGCATCCCTTGTCCTCCCCTGACCGAACCCCTAGGGAACCCCGAGGCGCTTGGTCACCCCTCGGGCGGAGAGAAGACCACCATCACCCGCAGGTCCTCGGTGATGTGGTGGAACCTGTGGGCGACACCCGCCGGCACGTAGATCACGCTGCCACGCGCCACCTGGGTGGTCTCCAGGCCGACGGTGATCGAGGCACGGCCGCTCACAACGAAGTAGACCTCGTCCTGATTGTGCGGCTTCTGTGGATCCTGTTCGCCGGCGTCGAGGGCGTACAGGCCGACCGACATGTTCCGCTCCCGCAGAAACTGCAGGTAGGCGCCGTCGTGGGCGGCGCGCTCCGCCTCCAGTTCATCCAGCCGGAATGCCTTCATCGCCTTGTCCGCCCCTGCCTCTTGTGCCCGTGTCCGATCAGGTCTGCCACGATCAGACACATGATGAATTTCCTAGTCAAGACGATCGCCAACGCAGGCGCCCTGGCGGTCGCCGTGTGGCTGCTCGACAAGATCACCCTGACCGGTGACAGCACCGGCAAGGAGTTCGCCACCCTGATCATCGTGGCGCTGCTCTTCGGCCTGGTGAACTTCCTGGTCAAGCCGGTGGTCAAGCTCCTCAGCCTGCCGCTGCTGATACTGACGCTCGGCCTGTTCACGCTGGTCGTCAACGCGTTGATGCTGCTGCTCACCTCATGGCTGGCGGACAAGCTCGACCTGAGCTTCCACGTGGAGGGCTTCTGGACGGCCGTCGTCGGAGGTCTGATCATCTCGGTCGTCTCCTGGGCGCTGCACGTCATCCTGCCCGACGGGGACTGAACGGACATGACGTACCGGGTCTGCTTCGTCTGCACGGGCAACATCTGCCGCTCGCCGATGGCCGAGATCGTCTTCCGCGCGCGGATTGCGGAGGCCGGTCTCGACGAGCTGGTGGAGGTCGACAGCGCCGGCACGGGTGGCTGGCACGAGGGCGACGGTGCCGACCCGCGCACCGTGGCCGTCCTGGAGGACAACGGATACCCGGGCGGCCACACGGCCCGGCAGTTCCAGTCGTCCTGGTTCTCCCGCCTCGACCTCGTGATCGCCCTCGACTCCGGCCATCTCGGGGCCCTGCGCCGCCTCGCGCCCACGGAGCAGGACGCCGCAAAGGTGCGGCTGCTCCGCTCGTACGATCCCGCCGCCGGCGATGACCTCGACGTACCGGACCCCTACTACGGGGGAATGGACGGCTTCGAGGAGTGCCTTGAGATGGTGGAGGCGGCGAGCACCGGTCTGCTCGCCGCAGTGCGCGAGGACGTGGAGGGACAGGCGGCATGAGTGATTCCGCGACGGGTGACGCGGGCGGAACGACGGGCGACCCGGCCCGGTCGACGGCCGACGCGGACCGGGTGAGGGCTGCCGCGAGTGGTGAGGCGGAGGCCCCAGGTGCGGTGACGGGTGGGGCGATCGCTGGCGTCGGTGAGGGCACGCGCGCCGTACGGGCCGGGCTGCCCGAGCCGGTCAAGCACGAGCCCACCCTGCCCGGCCCCGTGTTCGCCGCCCATTTCCATCTCCCCGGCGACCCGACCGGCCCCTACACGTACGGGCGGGACGAGAACCCGACCTGGACGCTGCTGGAACGCGCCATCGGCGAGCTGGAGGCGCCGGGCGGGGGCGGCGCCGAGACGCTCGTCTTCGCCTCGGGCATGGCGGCGATCTCGGCGGTGCTCTTCTCCCAGCTGCGCACCGGCGACGTGTGCGTCCTGCCGGACGACGGCTACCAGGCGCTGCCGCTGGTCCGCGCCCAGCTGGAGGCGTACGGCATCGAGGTGCGCACGGCGCCCACCGGCGGGGACGCCCAGCTCGACGTTCTCGACGGGGCGAGGCTGCTGTGGATCGAGTCCCCGTCGAATCCCGGGCTCGACGTGTGTGACATCAGGCGGCTCGCCGAGGCGGCACATGCGCGTGGTGCCCTGGTGGCCGTCGACAACACCCTGGCGACACCGCTCGGTCAGCGCCCGCTGGAACTTGGCGCCGATTTCGCGGTGGCCAGCGGCACCAAGCAGCTCACCGGCCACGGCGATGTTCTCCTGGGCTATGTGGTCGGCCGGGACGCAGAGACCATGGCGGCCGTGCGCCGCTGGCGCAAGATCGTCGGTGCGATTCCCGGGCCCATGGAGGCCTGGCTCGCACACCGTTCGCTCGCGACGCTCCAGATGCGCGTCGACCGGCAGTGTGCGACGGCCCTGGCGGTCGCGAAGGCACTGCGTGAGCGGCCCGAGGTGGCGGGGCTGCGCTACCCGGGACTGCCCGACGACCCCTCCCACGGGGTCGCCGCGCGGCAGATGCGGCGCTTCGGGTGTGTCGTGTCCTTCACGCTGCCCACGCGCGCGCGTGCCGATCGCTTCCTCGAGGCTCTGCGCCTCGTGGATGACGCGACGAGCTTCGGCGGGGTGCGGTCCACGGCCGAACGGCGTGGCCGCTGGGGCGGGGACGCCGTGCCGGAAGGCTTCGTCCGCCTGTCGGTGGGCGCCGAGGACCCCGAGGACCTGGTGGCGGACGTGCTGCGTGCGCTGGATGCCTCGGCCGTCTGATTCCCCCCGGACGGTCCGAGCCTCCCCCCTCGTGGCTCGGACCGTCCTCCGGTTCCGCGCGCAAGAACCGCGCGACCAAGGCTAGTTGACTCTCTGTCAGTGTCCAATCACGGTAGCGACAGAGACCTATCGACTTATTTATAGTTGGGCACGGTCGGCGGCCGGGGAGCTGTGGCCGAAGAGGGGAGTGTGCGCGGTGGATCTGGCCTTGCTGCGGACCTTCGTGACCGTGCACCGGGCCGGCTCCTTCACTCGCGCCGCCGCTCTGCTCGGCCTCTCCCAGCCTGCTGTCACCTCGCAGATACGGACGCTGGAACGGCAGCTGGGGCGACCCTTGTTCCTTCGGCAGGCCCGTGGCGTGACCCCGACGAGCATCGGCGACGAACTCGCCCACAAGGCCGCACCCCATCTCGACGCCCTGGTGGAGATCACCGAGACCGGCCTCGACGACGACTCCTCCTTACGGACGCTGCACCTCGCAGGTCCGCCGGAGTTCACCGCCGAACGAGCCCTGCCCGCCCTCACCGAGCTGACCCGCGAGGACGGGCAGGGTTTTGCCTTGCGCGCCTCCTTCGGGACCGCCGAGGAAACGTTGGAAGGGCTGTCCGCCGGGCATCATGATCTGGCCATCAGCACGGCCCAGCCGCGCGGCCCCCTGCTCACGGCGACTGCGCTCTGCGACGAGGAGCACGTCCTGGTCGCCGCCCCACGCTGGCCGGAGCAGATCGGCACCACGCAACCGGACCACGAGCCGGCGCCGGCCCTGGAGAAGGTGCCGGTGGTGGAGGTGCACGAGTCGCTGCCGTTCGTCTCCCGCTACTGGGCCTCCGTCTTCGACTCGCAGCCGGCCGCCCCGGGCACGGTGATCGTTCCCGACCTGCGTGCGGTCCTGGCCTGCGCGGTCGCGGGCGCCGGCCTGGCGGTGCTGCCCCGCTATCTGTGCGCGGCGGCACTGGAGCGGGGAGACGTCGTCGCCCTGCACGAGCCGCCGGTGCCACCGCTGCGCACGTACTTCCTGGTGGTCCGGACCGGGACACTCGCGATGCCTCACATCGCGCGAGCTCACGACTGGTTGCTGCGCTCCTCAGCGGACTGGTGCTGAGGCGCCCGGGGTCGCGTGCCGGGGTGCGTGAGGTGGGTCGCGGGAGCTCAGATACCTGTCTCACTCTGGGAGCTCGCCCGGTGACGTTTCGCGATGTTTCACGTGGAACCAGCCGGGCCACATTTCACTCATGACCGTCCGACCCGTGGTCAAGCGCACCGCCCGCGCCGTTCTGCTGGACGGTGCCGACCTGATCCTGATCAAGCGCACCAAGCCGGGTGTGGATCCCTACTGGCTCACGCCCGGCGGCGGGGTCGAGCCCAGCGACCCGACCGTCGTCGACGCCTTGCACCGCGAGGTGTACGAGGAACTCGGGGCGAAGATCACCGATGTGGTGCCCTGCTTCGTGGACACCATGGAGCACATCGGGGAGGACGGTGGCGCGACCGGTGTGAAGGTGCAGCACTTCTTCGTCTGCCGCCTGGAGTCCATGGACCCCTCCCTGCGCCATGGCCCCGAGGTGGACGAGCCGGTCGGCGAGTACGAGATCGTGCGCGTGCCCTTCACCCGGGTCGGGATCGCCTCGGTCCATCTCGTGCCGCTGTCGCTGCGGCACTACCTGGACGGCAACATCGAGGGCGTGCTCGCCATGCACGCGCCCGACCTGGGCTGAGCCGTCCGTCAGCTTCCCGCGGCGACCAGTTCCTCGACGGAGTCATGGCGTATGCGCTCCGACGGGACGCCGACGTCCCTCAGGACGTCCACGCCGCTGCGGATCATCCCGGGCGGGCCCGAGAGGTAGGCGTCGAACTCGTCCCAGGGCCCGTAGGTGCGGATGGCGTCCGGCAACTGCAGGTGCGCCTGCTGGTCGATGATCGCGCGGACCGAGAGCCACGGGTGGGTCTGCTGGAGGCGGAGCATGGTGTCGATGTCGTACAGGTCGTGGTCGGTACGGGCACCGTAGAAGACCTCGACCGACCGGCGGTCCCCGTGCTCGGCGACATCCTCGACCAGGGCCTTGATGGGCGCGATACCCGTGCCGCCGCCCAGGCAGAGCAGGCCGCTGTCGGTGGTGTGGTCGACGGTCATGGACCCCGCGGGCGGCCCGAGCCGGATGATGTCGCCGGGGCGGGCGCGATGCACCAGGGCGTTGGAGACCCAGCCGGCCGGGACGGCCTTGACATGGAACGAGAGCAGACCGTCGGACCGCGGCGCCGAGGCGAAGGAGTAGTGCCGCCAGATCCGGGGCCACCAGGGTGTCTCCACGCTCGTGTACTGCCCGGCGAGGAAGGGGTAGGGCTGGTCGGGGCGGACAGTGACGACCGCTACGTCTGGCGTTCTCAGGTCGTGCGCGACGATCTCGGCGTACCACCAGGCCGGTGCACGCAGTTCGTCCGCGGCCGCTGCGTCGATCATGACCTGGGAGATCGTGGTGTAGGTCCGGACCCAGGCCGCTTCCGTCTCCGCGTTCCACACTCCGGCCGCGTACCTGCTCAGTGCGCCGATGAGGCACTCGCCGACGGCCGGGTAGTGCTCGGGCCGCGTCCCGTACTTGCGGTGGCCCCTGCCGAGCTTTTGCAGGTAGTCGACGAGCACGTCCCTGTTGTCGATGTGCTCGGCGGCCGTGAGCAGCGCTCTGAGCAGTCGGTCCCGCTGGGTGTCCATCGCGGCTGGGAACAGTGACCGCAGGTCGGGGTGGCGCACGAAGAGCAGGGCGTAGAAGTACGACGTGACCTTGTCGGCGACCGGCGTGACCTCCGCCATGGTGTGGCGGATGAGGAGGGCGTCCGGGGAGGCCGCTCCGGCCGGCCCGGTGGCGGCCTCTTCCGGCGGTTGCACCGGGGCGTGCTCCTGGGAGGGCGCCGGCTGTTCGGCGGCAGCCGGGGGCGGAGTCACGGTGGACGTGAAGGGCGCCGGGGTGAGCGTCGTCGGTGCGGGACCCGGCGACGGGGCAGCAGTGGGGTCTGCGACCGGGGGCTGAGTGTGTGGTGCGGGCGGAGTGACGGGGTGGGGTGTCGCGTCGGGGGTTTCGCGTGTTTGGTCGAGCCCGTCGGGGCTCGGGGTGTTGCGGGGTGTGAACCAGTCGCCCCCGCCGCCGGAAGTGCCGTTGTCGGCCGACGTGGTGGTCGGAGCGTCCATGGTGTGCCTCGCCTCGAGCATCTTTCGGTCGGTCTGCGCACTTCCGTAGCCGGAATGTGCCTGCTTCCCCCGTGGACGGTCTGCGTTCCCATCCTTGTCTCGGCCAATGCGGCCACATTCAACCTGTAATCCGGCTCCGTACGGACAAGTAAGGCGAGAGTGTGACATTGGCCGCAGTGACTCTCATCGAGGTTCCCACTCGCGTGGTCGCTTCTGGCGTATACCCGGAAACACGGGTCTTCGATCTCTCCGTCCCGTTAGGCTGCATTACCCTGCACTGCCCCAAACAGGACGAGGCGTCCTGTCTCGGATGCGAACCGGACTCGACCCTACCGGCCACCGCCGTGCACACAAGTCCCCCCTTCTCTCGTCACGATTGCGGGCACGACGCGCATCACCGAGCCCGTCAACCGGGAGGTGGGAAGCCCGTGTTCAGCGCTTCGATCGAACGTCTGGCCTTCTTACCTGTTTCACGTGAAACATCCAGCGTCGGTCCATGGCCTGTGCGAGCGGTGACAACTGGCCAAAAGCTCGTACGTCTCCGCTGAAACAGGTGGACGTCAGGGGCTCTTGTCGGACAGCCTGACCTGCGTGCCGACTCCTTCCCTTGCCTCATTGCCCATTCGTCGCCTGACACTGCACGATCACGCCGCCTGCGCCGACTTGTCCGAGGACCGGGGGTGGCCACGGGAGGAGCACAAGTGGAGCTTCCTGCTCGCGGCCGGGCAGGGTTACGGCATCGACGACCCTGAAGGTGGCCTGGTGAGCGCCTGTGTCGTCACCGAGTACGGACCGCAGGACCCTGCCCTTGCCGCGATCGGCATGGTGCTGGTCGCCCAGCGGCATGCTCGGCAGGGCGTGGGACGCCGGCTGATGCGTCATGTCGTCTCGGCCATGGGCTCCACGCCCCTCACGCTGCACGCGACGCCCTACGGCCGGCCCCTCTACGAGGAACTCGGCTTCAAGGTCACCGGACAGGCCGAAATGGTCCTCGGCCACTTCACTCCCGGCGGGCCTGAGCCGAAGGTCGCCACCCGCGCTGCGACCGCCGAGGACCTCACGGCCATCCTCCGTCTCGACGAGCAGGTCTTCGGGAGCGACCGCACGCACATCGTCACCCGACTGCCGGCCTTCGCCGACCAGTTGCGCGTGGCCGAGGAGGACGGACGGATCATCGGGTACGCGGCCTCCTGGCCCAACATGGACACCCAGGTCGTCGGTCCGCTCATCGCACGCGACACCTCGGTGGCCCAGGCACTCATCAGCTCCCTAGCCGCCCACACCGACCGTCCTCTGCGCACCGACATCGACGTGCGGCACGAGGAGCTTCTGACGTGGGTGAAGGAGCGCGGTCTGCAGTCCGTCGCCTTCAACGCGGTGATGACGTACGGCATCACGGAGCTGCCCGGCGACTGGAGCCGACGGTTCGCGCCGGTCACGGTCGCGGCGGGCTGACCGCCTTCGACACGACGACGCCGGCCCCGGGAATCAGGGGCCGGCGTCGTCTCGCAGGAGGGGCCGGTCAGACGAGTGCCTGCACGGCGGTCGTGGCGATGCCGTGATCCTGTTCGGGGGCGCCGCCGCCGACAGCGATCGCGCCGATCAGGCGACCGTCGCGGTGCACCGGCACGCCCCCGGCGATGAACAGCAGCGGCCGGTCGAGGGCGGTCGGCAGCGTGTGGAAGAGACCTCCGGGCTGCACCGCGTCCACCAGGCCGGCGGTGGGCGCGTTCAGCTGGAGGGCCGTGTAGGCCTTGCGGGTGCTGGTCTCGCCGGAGATCAGAACGGCACGGTCGTCCCGCCGGAAAGCCAGCAGATGGCCGCCCGCGTCGCGGACGGTGACGCTGACGGTGACGCCCGCCGACTCGGCGGCACGATGGGCGGCGGCCACGAGGGCGTCGGCGTCCTGGGTGGTGAGCGGGACGACTGCGGTGGTGCTCATGAAGGGGTCTCCTCGAAGACTGACGGTCGTTCGGGCCGTGAGGCCCGTGGGGGCGGTTGCTCAGTGGTGGACGGCAGCTCGCTGTTCGGCTGGAGCGGAGCCCGTGACGACGGTGCTGGGGCCGTCGGCCCGGCGATCCAGGACGGCCGAGACGAAGGCCAGGACCAGGGCACCTGCGGCCAGAGCGGCACCGACCCAGTTGGGCGCGCTGTAGCCGAGGCCCTGCGCGATCACCAGGCCGCCCAGCCAGGCGGAGAGCGCGTTGCCCAGGTTGAAGGCGCCGATGTTCACGGCGGAGGCCAGGGTCGGGGCGTCGTGTGCCTGGTCCAGAACGCGCTTCTGCAACGGCGGCACGGTGGCGAAGCCCAGGCCACCGATCAGCACGACCGTGATCGCCGAGAGCACCTTGTCGTGGGCGGTGACGGTGAACAGGGCGAGGACGACCGCCAGGGCGCCCAGCGAGACGTACAGCATGGGCATCAGGGCGCGGTCGGCGTACCTGCCGCCGACGAGGTTGCCGCCGACCATGCCCAGGCCGAAGAGGACCAGCAGCCAGGTGACGGAGCCGTCGGCGAAGCCCGCGACGTGGGTCATCATCGGCGCGATGTAAGTGATGGCCGCGAAGACACCGCCGAAGCCCAGGACGGTCATGGCCATCGCGAGCAGGACCTGCACGTTCTTGAAGGCGGCCAGCTCGTGCCGCAGCCGTACGCCCTCCACCTTCGGCATGTCGGGGACGAGCCGGGCGATGCCGGCCAGGCCGATGACTCCGAGGGCGGCGACGATGCCGAAGGTCACCCGCCAGCCGACAGACTGTCCGACGAGCGTGCCGAGCGGGACGCCGACGACGTTGGCGACGGTCAGACCGGTGAACATCATCGCGATGGCTCCGGCCTTCTTGTCCGGGGCGACCAGGTCCGCGGCGACGACCGACCCGATGCCGAAGAAGGCGCCGTGGGCCAGTGAGGCGATGATCCGGCCGGTCAGCATGACGGAGAAGGCGGGGGCGAGCGCCGAGAGCAGGTTGCCCGCGATGAACAACCCCATCAGCAGCATCAGCATCCGCTTGCGGGAGATCCTGGTGCCGAGCACGGTCATCAGCGGGGCGCCGAACATGACGCCGAGCGCATAGCCGGTCACCAGATAGCCGGCCGTGGGGATGGAGACCCCGTAGTCACCCGCGACCTCGGGCAGCAGGCCCATGATCACGAATTCCGTCGTTCCGATCCCGAAGGCCCCGATCGCGAGGGCCAGAAGCGCGAGAGGCATGGAGGGGCACCTTCCCAGACGATTGCAGGAGCGCTTTGCGTGCGTTCACAATAGTTGCAGACGCGGGCTATATGCAACCGCCGTCAATTGCGGAGCTGCTCTATCCTGGGTGTCAGCCGCTCCGGGACGGAGGAAACGCCAATGACAGCGACGGACCCCGCGCTCACCGCTCTCGCCCAGAGCTGGTGCGCCCTCTCCCTGCTGCACGGGAGGATCGAGGCCCACATCGAGCGCGCTCTGCAGGCCGGTCACGACCTCAGCGCGCGCGAGTACTCCCTGCTGGACGTGCTCAGCCGACAGCACGACGGGGACGGGGGACATCTGCAGATGAAGCAGGTCGCCGACGCGGTCGTCCTCAGCCAGAGCGCCACCACACGCCTGGTCACCCGGCTGGAAGACCGGGGGCTTCTGGAGCGCTACCTGTGTCCCACCGACCGCCGGGGCATCTACACGAACGTCACCGCGGCGGGCCTCGAGTTGCTGGAGGCCGCGCGTCCGACCAATGACGCCGCCCTGCGCGAGGCCCTCGACCAAGCGGCGAAGAACCCGGAGCTGGCACCACTGGTGCGAGTCGTGGAGACGCTGAAGGCTCCGGTGCCCGCATAGGGCGCTCTATTCAGTCCGCAGAGGCCCTCGGGCGGCAACGCCGCTTCGTAAGGTACGTCCATGGGAGATCTTGAAATACGTGCTGCCGTGGCCGGCGACGTCCCCGCGATCGTCGCCATGCTCGCGGACGACCCACTGGGTGCACAGCGCGAGTCACCGGACGACCTCAACCCGTACCTGGCCGCTCTGGAGCGGCTCAGCGCCGACCCCAACCAGCGTCTGGTCGTGGCGGCCAGGGAGGGCAAGGTCGTCGGCACGCTCCAGCTCACGATCGTTCCCGGCCTTTCCCGGCGCGGCGCCACCAGGTCGATCATTGAAGGCGTCCGCATTCACGCGGACGAGCGCGGCAGTGGCCTGGGAACCCAGCTCATCGAGTGGGCGATCGAGGAGTCCCGGAGCCTGGAGTGCCGACTGGTCCAGCTGACCTCCGACAAGACCCGCACCGACGCCCACCGCTTCTACGAGCGGCTGGGGTTCACGGCTTCCCATACGGGCTTCAAGCTCCCGTTGTGACCGAGATGCGCGGGCGCGCTGTTTCACGTGAAACAGGGCGCCCGCGCAGGTAGTCGTCTACCCGATTCCGCGCCACCCCTCGGGATCGACACCACCCGGCACAGGAGCGCCTTCGTCGTACGGCTGACGCGTGAAGACGAACGAACCGAGGTCCAGGTGGCTCACGGCTCCGTCAGGCCGCCGTACGGCCTGCAGCAGTTCGCCGGCGTAGTAGCCCTCCAGTCCCGTCCACGTGCCGTCACCGTTCGGGCGGAACCGCGAGCGACGGCCTCCACCGGTCAACGGCCCCAGCGAGACGAGCCCGTCCGCCGTGAGGCGCAGGGCGAAGGCGTGCGTCCCCCAGTACCACTGCCCCGCCAGCTCCAGCAGCGACGGGGCGACCTCACGGAGCGGCTTCCACGGGGCGGGGATGCGCGGCTCCGCCTCGGCGACGATGCGGACCAGATCGGCCGCGACAGGGAACAGCAGCGGCCCTGAGGTGGAGTTGGCCAGGGTGACCGCCGCCACGTCGTCCTCGGCGCTGATCATGAGGCAGGCGAGGAAGCCCGGTAGCGAACCGGTGTGGCCGACGAGGGAGCGCCCGTTCCGACGCCGGATCTCCATACCGAGGCAGTAGGCATAACCGCTCGCCACGTCCGCCGCCTCGTGAGCCGCGGCCGGTGTCCTCATCTCTCGCAGCGACTCGGCGCTCAGCACCCGATCGTCGCCGTTGAGCAGGAAGGCGGCGAAACGCGCCAAGTCACCTCCCGTAGACCACAGTTGACCGGCAGGAGCCATACGCCCCAGATCCTCAGTGGGCTCGGGAAGCATCACGTCGGCCCAGGGATGCACGGCCCAGCCCCCCGCGTGGGGGGCCGCAGGCCGCACGCTCGTGCGATGCAGCCCCAGAGGTTCGAGCACCTCGCGCCGCAGGACCTCCTCCCAGGAAGCCCCACGGAGCTTCTCGATGAGAGCGCCGAGCAGGGCGTAGCCCGGATTGGAGTAGTGGAATCGCCGCCCCGGCGGGGTCAGAAGAGGGCGGTCGCCGAGGACGTCGGCGAGTTCGGGCCGCAGGTCCCCGGGGCTTCGCTCCCACCATGGGCCCGGCGTCTCGGCCGGCAGCCCTCCCGTATGCGCGAGGAGTTCGGCGATGGTCGCCTCCCCCACGCCGGTGCCCGGCAGATGCTTCTCAAGCGGGTCCTCGAGATCGAGTGCGCCCTCGTCGCGCAACCGCAGCACGAGAACCGCTGTGAAGGTCTTGGTGATCGAGCCGATCCGGTACTGCACGTTCTCGTCCGGCGCGTGCCCTTCCACCGAGGTCCGTGCGCCGGTCCAAACCGTCGTGCCGTCTCGTACGACGGCCGCGACGAGCGACGGGGTCCGGCCCTCGGCCTGCGCGACGGCGATGCGGTGCAGCAGAGCGCGACGTGTGCCGGGAAGCAGCTCTCCCTGAAATGTCGTCATGGGCACAGTCCACCTGGCCCGGTGTCCCCCAGTCGAGCACATTCGGGGGCTGGGCCTGTGAGAGCCGGGCTGGATCAGGTCTGCGCCATGTCCACGAAGCGCGAGTAGTGCCCCTGGAAGGCGACGGTGATGGTCGCCGTCGGACCGTTTCGGTGCTTGCCCACGATGATGTCCGCCTCGCCCGCACGGGGCGACTCCTTCTCGTACGCGTCCTCGCGGTGCAGAAGGATCACCATGTCGGCGTCCTGCTCGATGGAGCCCGACTCACGCAGGTCGGACACCATCGGCTTCTTGTCCGTGCGCTGCTCGGGACCACGGTTGAGCTGGGAGAGGGCGATCACCGGAACTTCCAGCTCCTTGGCCAGGAGCTTGAGGTTACGGGACATGTCCGAGACTTCCTGCTGACGGCTTTCGGCGCGCTTGGATCCCCCGGACTGCATCAGCTGCAGATAGTCGATGATCACCAGCCTGATGTCGTTGCGCTGCTTCAGCCGACGGCACTTCGCGCGGATCTCCATCATCGACAGGTTCGGGGAGTCGTCGATGTACAGAGGTGCGGAGGAGACCTCGGGCATCCGGCGCGCCAGACGCGTCCAGTCCTCGTCCGTCATGGTGCCGGACCGCATGTGGTGAAGGGCGACGCGGGCCTCCGCGGACAGCAGACGCATCGCGATCTCGTTGCGCCCCATTTCCAGGGAGAAGATGACGCTCGGCAGGTTGTGCTTGATCGACGCGGCCCGGGCGAAGTCGAGGGCCAGCGTCGACTTGCCCATGGCGGGGCGGGCCGCGATGACGATCATCTGGCCCGGGTGCAGACCGTTGGTGAGCGAGTCGAAGTCGGTGAACCCGGTGGGCACGCCGGTCATCTCGCCGCTGCGCGAGCCGATCGCCTCGATCTCGTCGAGCGCGCCCTCCATGATGTCGCCGAGCGGGAGGTAGTCCTCACTGGTGCGCTGCTCGGTGACCGCGTAGACCTCTGCCTGGGCGCGGTTGACGATCTCGTCGACGTCGTCGTCGGCCGCGTATCCCATCTGCGTGATGCGGGTGCCGGCCTCGACCAGGCGGCGAAGAACGGCCCGTTCGTGAACGATCTCCGCGTAGTACGCCGCGTTGGCGGCCGTCGGCACCGTCTGGACGAGGGTGTGCAGGTACGAGGCGCCGCCGACCTTGTTGATCTCGCCGCGCTTGGTGAGCTCGGCCGCGATCGTGATGGGGTCGGCCGGCTCGCCCTTGGCGTAGACGTCGAGGACGGCCTGGTAGATCGTCTCGTGGGCCGGCTTGTAGAAGTCGTGGCCCTTGAGGATCTCCACGACGTCGGCGATGGCGTCCTTGGACAGGAGCATGCCGCCGAGGACGGACTGCTCGGCGTCGATGTCCTGCGGCGGTACCCGCTCGAACGACGGGGACGATCCGCCGTCCCAGGCTCCGTTGTCCCTGCCGCGCTCGTGCTGTTCGTCGCGGCCCCGGGCTCCGTCGTCCCGTCGGCGGGAGGCGGGCAGACGATCACTGGGACCGCTGTCGGCCCACGGGTCGTCCAAGGGCTCGGAAATGCTCACCGAGCCACCTCCTCCCGTCCGCCGAAGCAGACCTAGCCGTGCCCCTCTTTTCTACGGCACGGCACTGACAAATAAGAGGCCCAACTCCGGTTGGCACGCGCCGGTTTTGTGGCGTTCTGAAAACCGGCGGACGGAGCGGGCGCCGGACCACCGTAGGCCTGTCGGCACCGTCAGCCAATCTGGTTATCCACAGGCCATGTGGACGACGGCCCAGATGCTGTGGAGAACTCCGCGAAACCTGTGCACGAGCCGGTGGACAGGCCTGTGAACAAGCGACACCCGTCGGCGAAGAAGACCCCCTGACCTGCACTTTCACCGTCCACGGGCTGTGCAGAAGAAAAACTTTCCCAACCGGCCCAAGATCACCTCGAACAGGGCACGGCAGTGCGCACGCCAGGACGCAGAGTAAGGGCCGTAAGGCCTTTGCATCTCTTACCTGTGGACGATTAGATTGGTGCACATGACACAGGCCCCCGCGCGCCGTCCCACCGGCCGGAGACAGCACGACCGAGAGATCATCGCGTTGGCCGTGCCGGCCTTCGGAGCCTTGGTCGCCGAGCCTCTCTTCCTGATGGCCGACACCGCCATCGTGGGTCATCTGGGTACGGCCCAACTCGCCGGTCTCGGCGTCGCCTCCGCCCTGCTGATGACTGCCGTGAGCGTCTTCGTCTTCCTCGCCTACGCCACAACGGCCGCCGTGGCACGCCGTGTCGGCGCGGGCGACCTCCAAGCCGCCATCCGACAGGGCATGGACGGCATCTGGCTGGCCCTGCTCCTCGGTGCCGCCGTCATCGCAGTGGCGTTGCCGACAGCCCCCCACCTCGTGGACCTGTTCGGCGCCTCGGACGCGGCAACTCCTCACGCGATCACGTATCTGCGCATTTCTGTGCTCGGCATACCCGCCATGCTCGTGGTCCTGGCCGCGACGGGTGTCCTGCGCGGATTGCAGGACACCCGCACCCCGCTCTATGTCGCCATCGCGGGCTTCGTCGCCAACGGCGTCCTCAACGCCGGCCTGGTCTACGGGGCCGGTCTGGGGATCGCCGGTTCCGCGTGGGGCACCGTCATCGCCCAGTGCGGCATGGCCGCGGTCTATCTCGTGGTGGTTCTGCGCGGAGCACACAAGCACGGGGCCTCACTGCGCCCGGATGCCGCCGGGATCAGGGCCTCCGCTCAAGCCGGCGTACCCCTGCTGGTGCGCACTCTCTCGCTGCGGGCCATCTTGATGATCGCCACGGCGGTCGCCGCCCGTCTGGGAGATGCCGACATAGCTGCCCACCAGATCATTCTCTCGCTGTGGAGCCTGCTGGCGTTCGCCCTCGATGCCATCGCCATCGCGGGACAGGCCATCATCGGGCGCTATCTCGGAGCCGGTGACGCCCAGGGCGCCCGGGACGCGTGCCGTCGCATGGTGGAGTGGGGCATCGCCGTCGGCGTCGTCCTCGGCGCTCTGGTGGTTCTCACCCGACCGGCCTTCCTGCCCTTGTTCACCAGCGACCCAGCCGTGACGGACGTGGCGCTGCCTGCCCTGATCATCGTCGCCCTCTCACAGCCGATCTCCGGAATCGTCTTCGTCCTGGACGGCGTATTGATGGGCGCCGGCGACGGCCCGTATCTCGCCTGGGCCATGCTGCTCACCCTGGCGGTGTTCACACCGGCCGCGGTCCTGGTCCCGGTACTGGGCGGCGGCCTGACCGCCCTCTGGGCCACGATGACGCTGATGATGACCGTTCGAATGCTGACCCTGTGGCTCCGCACCCGCTCGGGGCGCTGGATCGTGACAGGTGCAACCCGCTGACCCTGTACTTAGAGCGCTGTCTGTTTCACGTGGAACGCTCTGTGTTTCACGTGAAACAGGGGATGCTCCACAGAAACACCGTGTTTCACGTGAAACATGGCCTCGCTCGACAGGGCCGCCCGGGAGACACGAAGGGGCCGCACCCCACAGGGTGCGGCCCCTTCGCTCACTGCCTCAGCGAGCGCGGCACTCAGGCCGCGACGACCTCGATGTTGACCTTGGCGGCAACCTCGGGGTGCAGACGGACGGACGTCTCGTGAGCGCCCAGCGTCTTGATCGGCGAGCCGAGCTCGATGCGGCGCTTGTCGACCTCGGGGCCACCGGAAGCCTTGATCGCGGAAGCGATGTCGGCCGGGGTGACGGAACCGAAGAGACGACCGGCGTCGCCGGAGCGGACGGCCAGACGGACCTTGACGCCCTCGAGCTGGGCCTTCACGGCGTTGGCCTGCTCGATGGTCTGGATCTCGTGGATCTTGCGAGCACGACGGATCTGCTCGACGTCCTTCTCGCCACCCTTGGTCCAGCGGATAGCGAACTTCCGCGGGATCAGGTAGTTGCGAGCGTAACCGTCCTTGACGTCGACGACGTCGCCCGCGGCACCGAGGCCGGAGACCTCGTGGGTGAGGATGATCTTCATGTGTCGGTCACCCTTCCCTTATCGCGCGGTGGACGTGTAGGGCAGCAGCGCCATCTCACGGCTGTTCTTCACGGCCGTGGCGACGTCACGCTGGTGCTGCGTGCAGTTGCCGGTCACGCGGCGGGCACGGATCTTGCCGCGGTCGGAAATGAACTTCCGCAGCATGTTCGTGTCCTTGTAGTCCACGTACGTGACCTTGTCCTTGCAGAAAGCGCAGACCTTCTTCTTCGGCTTGCGCACAGGCGGCTTCGCCATGGTGTTTCTCCTGTGTGATCAAGAAGTGTGGGTGCGAGCCCGCCCTTAGAAGGGGGGCTCGTCCGAGTAGCCGCCACCGCCGCCGCCGGAGTTTCCACCCCAGCCGCCGCCACCGCCCTGGTTGCCACCGGCGGGAGCGCCGGTGGCCCACGGGTCGTCGGCGGGAGCGCCGCCGCCCTGCTGACCGCCACCGGGGCCGCCGCCCCAGCCGCCGCCACCCTGGCCGCCGCCACCGCCGTAGCCGCCCTGGCCACCCTGTCCGCCGCGGCCGGTGGTCTTGGTGACCTTGGCCGTGGCGTTGCGCAGGCTGGCGCCGACTTCCTCGACGTCCAGCTCGTAGACCGTGCGCTTGACACCCTCACGGTCCTCGTAGGACCGCTGCTTCAGCCGGCCCTGCACGATGACGCGCATGCCTCGCTGGAGCGACTCGGCGACGTTCTCCGCCGCCTGACGCCAGACCGAGCAGGTCAGGAAGAGGCTCTCGCCGTCCTTCCACTCGTTCGTCTGGCGGTCGAAGGTGCGGGGGGTGGACGCGACACGGAACTTCGCGACCGCCGCACCGGAGGGGGTGAAGCGCAGCTCGGGGTCGTCGACAAGATTGCCGACGACCGTGATGACGGTCTCGCCTGCCATGGGGGAACCTCTCGGCGGGTTTGCTCTGGCTGCTTGCTACTCGAATCCCGGAATCAGCTGAGCCGGGAAGCTCAGTGGGTCTCGGGACGGAGGACCTTGGTCCGGAGGACCGACTCGTTCAGGTTCATCTGGCGGTCGAGCTCCTTGACGACCGCAGGCTCGGCCTGCAGGTCGATGACCGAGTAGATGCCCTCGGGCTTCTTCTTGATCTCGTACGCGAGACGACGACGGCCCCAGGTGTCGACCTTCTCGACCTTTCCGCCGCCGTCACGGACGACAGAGAGGAAGTTCTCGATCAGCGGAGAGACAGCGCGCTCCTCGACCTCGGGGTCGAGGATGACCATCACCTCGTAGTGACGCATGTGGAACCCACCTCCTTTGGACTCAGCGGCCACGGTCGTTCCGTGGCAGGAGGGTTGTGATGCGTAGGCAACGGTATCGGCCACCACTGACAATCGGGGTTCTGAAGAGAAGCCCCTGCCATGACGTGGGCAGACACCGGTGCGGACGCTACAGAGTACCCGCACAGCGGCTTGCGGTTGAAATCCGGCCGTCAGGGCAGCCAATCTGTACACATCGGGTGTGTATGGCGCTACGATGCGCCGACTTTCGCAGGAGGTGCCCTATGGCACAGGCATTGCGACCCAACACCGGTGGCGGCCTCTTCGCCACGGACGGCAAGCCCCATCCCCTCCAGGACGCCCTGCTCGCGGTGACCCTGGTACTGGGCCTCTTGTCGTTCCTCACGGCGATCATCGAGGAAGACCTGCATCTGCTCAGCTCCTGGGCGGGCCTGGTGGGCATCCTCACGGGTGCGTACGGCCAGTGGATCTCGGAGACGACCCGGGAGCGCTTCGGTCTCATCCTCGGCCTGGGCGCATCGGGCGTCGGGTTCTTCCTGGGCATGGCGCACGGCGGCCTCATCGGCTGACGCCAGGGACACCTCCACATCCGAAGACCGGATCACGCCCCGGTCGGCCTCGGGCCGGGGCGTGGGCCCCGTACGCCCAACCGGCGCGCTCCCAAGGCGCAGTAGGCTTCGCGCGAGAGCCGGAGCCCCTGACCCCATGGGGACACACCAGCCCGAGGAGCGCCCCGAAATGAGCCTGACCCTGAGGACCATCAGTCGCGAGCAGCATCTGGCGTACATCCAGAGCCTGCCGTCGGCGAGCCACATGCAGGTCCCGGCCTGGGCTGACGTCAAGGCGGAGTGGCGCTCCGAGAACCTCGGCTGGTTCGACGACCGCACCGGCGAGATGGTCGGCGCGGGTCTGGTCCTCTACCGGCAGCTTCCCAAGATCAAGCGCTACCTCGCCTACCTGCCCGAGGGCCCGGTCATCAACTGGTTCGCGCCGAACTTGCAGGAATGGCTCGAACCGATGCTGGCGCACCTGAAGCAGCAGGGGGCCTTCTCCGTGAAGATGGGGCCTCCGGTGATCATCCGGCGCTGGGAGGCCCCGTCGATCAAGCAGGGCATTCAGAACCCGGACGTCAAGCGCCTCCGTGACATCGAGGCCGACCACATCGAGCCGCGTGCCTTCGAGGTGGCCGACAAGCTCCGCCGCATGGGCTGGCAGCAGGGTGAGGACGGCGGCGCCGGCTTCGGTGACGTCCAGCCGCGCTACGTGTACCAGGTGCCGCTGGCGAATCGTTCCCTGGAAGAGGTCCACAAGAACTTCAACCAGCTGTGGCGCCGCAACATCAAGAAAGCCGAGAAGGCCGGCGTGGAGGTCGTCCAGGGCGGCTACCAGGACCTCGAGGAATGGCAGCGGCTGTACGAGATCACGGCCGTGCGCGACCACTTCCGGCCGCGCCCGCTGTCGTACTTCCAGCGCATGTGGACGGCCCTCAACACCGAGGACCCCAACCGCATGCGGCTGTACTTCGCCCGGCACAACGGCGTGAACCTGTCGGCGGCGACCATGCTGATCGTCGGCGGGCACGTCTGGTACTCCTACGGGGCCTCCGACAACATCGGCCGCGAGGTGCGGCCCTCGAACGCGATGCAGTGGCGGATGCTGCGCGACGCCTACGCGCTCGGTGCCACCGTCTACGACCTGCGGGGCATCTCCGACTCGCTGGACGAGACCGACCACCTCTTCGGTCTGATCCAGTTCAAGGTGGGTACCGGCGGCCAGGCGGCCGAATACCTCGGCGAGTGGGACTTCCCGCTGAACAAGCTGCTGCACAAGGCGCTCGACATCTACATGTCGCGCCGCTGATGTCCCGTTCAGTGCTTCTATACCTCTGATACACGGCAACCGCCGATACACGGCACCGCGAGAAAGGTTCCAGGTCCGGCCATGGCGCTCACGCTCTACGTCGACACCGCGCGCTGGCGTGCGCACCACAAGCACGTACAGGAGCAGTTCCCGGGCCTCGTGCCGGTCTGCAAGGGCAACGGCTACGGCTTCGGGCACGAGCGGCTGGCGGAGGAGGCCACGCGGCTGGGCTCGGACGTCCTGGCCGTCGGCACGACCTACGAGGCCGCCCGGATCAAGGACTGGTTCGGCGGGGACCTGCTGGTGCTGACGCCGTACCGGCGCGGCGAGGAGCCGGTGCCGCTGCCGGACCGGGTCATCCGCTCCGTCTCGTCGATAGACGGTGTCTACGGTCTGGTCGGTGCGCGCGTCGTCATCGAGGTGATGTCCTCGATGAAGCGGCACGGCATCGGCGAGCAGGACCTGGCCCAGCTGCACGCGGCCATCGAGAACGTCCGCCTCGAAGGCTTCGCCATCCACCTCCCGCTGGACCGGACCGACGGCTCGGACGCCGTCGAGGAGGTCATCGGCTGGATGGACCGGCTGCGTGCCGCCCGGCTGCCCCTGCACACCATGTTCGTCAGCCACCTCAAGGCCGAGGACCTCGCCCGGCTCCAGCAGCAGTTCCCGCAGACCCGCTTCCGGGCCCGCATCGGCACGCGGCTGTGGCTGGGAGACCACGACGCCACCGAGTACCGCGGGGCGGTCCTGGACGTCACACGCGTCGCCAAGGGGGACCGTTTCGGCTATCGGCAGCAGAAGGCGGCCTCGGACGGCTTCCTGGTGGTCGTGGCGGGCGGCACGTCGCACGGAGTGGGCCTGGAGGCTCCCAAGGCGCTGCACGGCGTCATGCCACGCGCCAAGGGAGTCGCCCGCGCCGGTCTCGCGACGGTGAACCGGAACCTCTCTCCGTTCGTCTGGGGCGGCAAGCAGCGCTGGTTCGCGGAGCCGCCGCACATGCAGGTCTCGATCCTCTTCGTACCGGCGGACGCGCCGGAGCCGACGGTCGGTGAGGAACTGGTCGCCCATCTGCGCCACACCACCACGCAGTTCGACCGGATCGTGGACCGCTGACCGTCGCGAGAGACCGTCGCACGAAGCGCAGCAAGAAGGCCGTACACGGTGCCCCGTGTACGGCCTTCTGCGTTCCCGGGCCACGGCGTCCCGGGGGAGGTTCGCTCAGAGCGAACCTCCCGTGGCACGGGGCCCGCCCCACTCGACCGGCGTCCCGTCGAACTCGGCGGTCACGTGCTGCCGGGGTCGGGCTGCCGGGCCGAGGACGAAGACGTCGTCGGCCCCGTCGAGGACACCGCCCGAGGGATCGTCGTCACCGGACCGGCGCACCGGATCCCGGTCCGGCATGAAGATGTCGCGCACGACCATCACGCACAGGTACAACGTCCCCAGCAGATGCAGGCCGATGGCCCAGTGGTAGCCGTCGGTGGGCAGTCCCTTGTGAGCTTCTCCGCTGGTCGTGTACGCGAGATACAGCCAGATCCCCAGGAAGTACGCCACCTCGCAGGCCTGCCAGATCAGGAAGTCCCGCCACTTCGGCCGGGCTAGAGCGGCCAGCGGCACCAGCCACAGCACGTACTGCGGCGAGTAGACCTTGTTGGTGAGGATGAAGGCCGCGACGATCAGGAACGCGAGCTGGGCGAACCGTGGGCGGCGCGGGGCGGTCAGTGCGAGCGCCGCGACAGCCGCACAGCACACCAGCATCAGCAGCGTGGCCAGGGTGTTCACGGTGTCGGTGCTGAGCGGGTCGTCCGAGTTCTGCGCCATGATCAGCCAGAAGGAGCCGAAGTCGACGCCCCTCTCCTGGCTGAACGTGTAGAACTTCGACCAGCCTTCGAAGGCGAAGAGCATCACCGGCCCATTCACGACGACCCAGGCGACGATCGCGCCCCCCAACGCCGTCCCGAACTCGCGCCATCTGCCCGCGCGCCAGCACAGCACCATCAGGGGCCCGAGGAGCAGGAAGGGATAGAGCTTGGCGGCCGTGGCAAGCCCCAGCAGGACGCCGAAAGCGAGGGAGCGGCCACGTGACCACATCAGCATCGCCGCGGCGGTCAGAGCGACCGCCAGCAGGTCCCAGTTGATGGTCGCCGTCAGTGCGGCGGCGGGCGCCAGGGCGACGAGCAGGCCGTCCCAGGGGCGCCGGGCGTGGGTACGGGTCACGCAGACGGCGATGACCGACGCGCACACCATGAGCATCCCGGCGTTGACCATCCAGTACCACTGCTCCTGGTCCTGGATGGTGCCGCTGCCGGGCGTGAGCCACGAGGCGGCCTCCATGAAGACACCGGTGAGCACCGGATACTCCAGGTACTCCATGTCGCCGGGGAGCCTGTCGAAGTACGGCACGAGTCCGTCGGCGAAGCCGCGCCCCTGGTAGAGGTGCGGGATGTCCGAGTAGCACGCGTGCGTGTACTGGGAGCTGGCTCCGAAGAACCAGGCGCCGTTGTAGCAGGGCGCCTTCTGGACCAGGCCGAGGGCGAACATGCCGATCGCCACCAGCGCGATCACCCGCACGGGCGTCCACCAGGACGACCCGAGCAGGGCACGGCGCCCGAGCGGACCGCCGATCAGCTCGCTGCCGGCCGCGGCGACCTCGTCCTCCTTGGTCGGCCCCACCGGCTCCCGCTCATGGACGCTCGCTTGCGTCGATTCTGCACTGGGCATGCCGCACATCCTGCCGTACGTGTCCGGGAAAACGCCGAGGGCCGCCGTACCCCGCGGGGACGGCGGCCCTTGTTTCACGTGAAACACCCTCGCGTTTCACGTGAAACACCCAAGCCGGGCGATCTGTCTGCGGCTACCCTTCGGGGCCTCCGAAGATGCCTCCGTTGCCGTTGCCTCTGCTGTTGCCGCCGTCCAGGTTCGTATCGGTCGGCGTGGGCTCGGGGGAGACTCCTCCGTCCGTGCCTCCGTTGCCGGTGCCGCCGTTCTGCGCGCCACCGTCCTCCTCACAGCCGAAGAACCCACAGGTGTCGCTGGGCGACGGCGACGGAGACGGGCTCTCGGTCGGCGTGGGGCTCGGCGACTCGGTCACGGTCTGGCTGGGCTCCACGCTGGGCGTCGGCTTCGGCGACGGAGCACCCACCTCGTCCTGGATCTCGCCGATCTTCTCGGCCTCGGGGAAGCCGAGGTCGGCCTTGCCCTTCAGTGCGGCCTTCATGTACTCGGTCCACACCAGCGTCGGGACGTCACCGCCGTGGATGGACTCCTCACCCGCGGTGCCGTTCATGGACAGCAGCTTGGCGCTCTTGGGGTCCTCACGGAACATCGCGACCGAGGTCGACAGCTGCTGGGTGTAGCCGACGAACCAAGCCGACTTGTTCTCGTCGGTGGTACCGGTCTTGCCGGCCGCCGTACGGCCCAGGGAGAGAGCGTTCTTACCCGTACCGTTCTGGATGACGTTCTCCAGAACGTCCGTGACGTTGTTGGCCACGTTCTCCGGCATGGCCTGCGTGACCCTCGGCTTGTCGAACCCCTCGACCTCCTGGCCGTTGTACTTGACGCTGGTCACCGAGTACGGAGCGGCCTGCTTGCCCGCCGCTGCGAACGTCGCGTAGGCGTCGGCCATACGGATCGCACTGGGAGTCGACGTACCGAGCGCGAACGACGGGTTGAGGGTGGCGAAGCTGGAGTCCAGGATGCCGGACTTCTCCGCCACGTCCCGCACGTTCCTCATCCCCACGTCCATGCCGAGCTGCACGAACGGGGTGTTGACCGACTGCTCCATCGCCTTGCGCAGGGAGATGTAGCCCCAGGGATGGTCGCTCTCGTTCTCCTGGAAGAACGGGGTGTTGTCTTTCTTCAGCACGTAGGTGCCGTCGTTGTTCTTGACCTTGAGGTGGTCGTTGCCGTTGTACTTGCTCAGCGGCGAGAGGGGACCGTTGCTCCGGTACGTGCCGTGCTCCATCGCGGCGGCCAGCACGAACGGCTTCCACGTAGAACCGACGGGGACACCCGAGGTGTCCGCGTTGTTGTTGAAGTGACCGTTCTCGTAGCCCGCACCGCCGTACAGCGCGACGATCGCGCCGTCCTTGGGCTTCACCGACGCCGCACCGAACTGGACGTGCTTGTCCAGCTCACGGTTCTTCGGGTCCAGCTTCTCCTTCTCGACCTTCTTGACGGCCTTCGCCAGCGCCTCGACCTTGCCCTTCTGGAAGGTGGTCTTGATCTGGTAGCCGCCCAGGTCGAACTGCTTCTCGGAGATGTTGGAGTGGTTCAGGACGTACTTCTTGGCCGTCTCCGCGAGGTAGCCGATCTGGCCGCTCATGCCCTTGGAGGCCTTGCGGTCCTGGGGCATGGGGTACTTCTTGATCGCGTCCTGGTACTGCTTGTCCGTGATCCTCTTGTCGTTGTGCATCTGCTCGAGGATCCAGCCCCAACGGTCCTCGGACCGCTTGCGGTTGGCCTTGGCGGTCGCCGTCTTGTCGATGCCGTCGTTACCCGCGGGGTCGTAGTACGTCGGGCCCTTCAGCAGGGCGGCGAGGAAGGCGCACTCACTCGGTGTGAGGTCCTTCGCCTCCTTGCCGTAGTAGGCCTGGGCGGCGGCCTGGATGCCGTAGGCGCCACGGCCGTAGTACGAGGTGTTCAGGTAGCCCTGGAGGATCAACGGCTTGGAGACCTTGGTGCCCACCTTGATGGAGATGAACATCTCCTTGAACTTACGGGTGACCGTCTGTTCCTGGCTCAGGTAGGTGTTCTTGACGAACTGCTGGGTGATCGTCGAACCGCCCTGCGTGTCGCCGCCCCGGGCCATGTTCGCCAGGGCGCGGGCGATGCCCATGGGGTCGACACCGGAGTCGTCGTAGAAGCTCTTGTTCTCGGCCGAGATCACCGCCCACTGCATGGCCTTCGGGATCCGGTCGATCGTGACGTTCTGCCGGTTCTGGCCACTGCCGGCCGCGACCATCTGGCTGCCGTCGGCCCAGTAGTAGACGTTGTTCTGCGACAGCGCCGCGGCGTTCTCCTCATTGGGGACGCCCACCATGGCGTAGCCGATGCCCGCCACGGCCACCAGACTGCCGAAGAAGCCGATGCACAGTCCGGAGACGAGCTTCCAGGACGGCATCCAGCGCTGCCAGCCGTACTTGCCGGCGCGCGGATAGTCGATCATCCGCTTCTTGTCAGGGACGGCGGCCGCGCGTCCCCTGCCCCGGCCGGGCCCGGCCGGCCCTCCGGGTGCGGCGCGCCGGCCGCCACGGGCCGGCTCGGGGGCTCTGCGGCGGCTGCCACCCGTACTTCTCTGCGCAGCACGACGGGCCTCGGCACGGCCGCCGTACTGACGCTCCTCACCCCCCGAGTCGTACGAGCCCGACCCATAGGAGTCGGACGGAGACCCGGTGGCGCCTCGCGGTGCCGCACGGCGGCCGGAGGACGAGGCGGACGTGCCGCGTCGGGCCGCGGCACGTCCGCCTCCCTGCGGCTGCTGCGGTTTGCGACGGTGCTCGCTCATCGAACGACTACTCCTCGGGCAGGCGCACCCCTGCGCGCCTGGAAACGGCGGCTTGTTTCCGGTCCCCCCGAAGTACGGATGCGGTCGGCTCCGCATTCATCGGTCCCGCATGCACCCGTACTACACCGAAGATGACGACGCGCTCAGGCGTCACTCGGTTCCCGGTGATGTGCATGGCGCACAGACTACGCACCGTCAAAACCCGCCGAGCCCAGAAGTTCACCTCAAATCAGGCAACTCGCATCGGATGAATCGGTGATGTGATCCCGTTCACCCACCCCCCTCTTGTCGCATCCGGAAGGCCGTTCTATCGTCGTGATGTATCGACTCGATACATCAGCTCGACACATCGGCCCGACACATCGGACTGATACACGCGCACCGCGGCGAGAGGAGGCGACCATGAGCCGGCGTTCCGGGATCCTCGAGTTCGCCGTACTCGGTCTGCTCCGCGAATCTCCGATGCACGGCTATGAGCTGCGCAAACGGCTCAATACATCGCTGGGTGTGTTCCGTGCGTTCAGCTACGGAACGCTCTACCCCTGCCTCAAGACGCTGGTCGCGAACGGCTGGTTGATCGAGGAAACGGGCAGCACCACCGAGGACGCCCTCGCCGCCCCCCTCGCGGGGCGCCGCGCCAAGATCGTCTATCGGCTCACGGCGGAGGGTAAGGAGCACTTCGAGCAGCTGCTCTCGCAGACCGGGCCCGACGCGTACGAGGACGAAACCTTCGCAGCCCGTTTCGCCTTCTTCGGGCAAACCTCACGCGATGTCCGCATGCGCGTGCTGGAGGGACGCCGCAGCCGGCTGGAGGAGCGGCTGGAGAAGATGAGCGCCTCCCTGGCCCGGACCCGGGAGCGTCTCGACGACTACACGCTGGAGCTCCAGCGCCACGGGATGGAATCCGTGGAGCGGGAGGTGCGCTGGCTGAACGAGCTCATCGAGAGCGAGCGGGCGGGGCGGGACCTCCAGGGTCCGGCCGCCGGAGAGCCCGTTTCGCGTGACACCACATCTGGAGCGTCGGGCGTCCTGCCCCGGCCGGGGGACGCCCCCCGGCCGGATGCGCCCGACGACACCGCCACGTGAGAGCCCACTCAGGGCCTCACTCGTACACACAGGGAGCAACCGGAATGGGTTCGGTTCGCGTAGCCATCGTCGGTGTGGGCAACTGCGCCGCATCGCTGGTGCAGGGAGTCGAGTACTACAAGGACGCCGACCCGGCGTCCAAGGTGCCGGGCCTGATGCACGTCCAGTTCGGCGACTACCACGTGCGCGACGTCGAGTTCGTCGCCGCCTTCGACGTGGACGCCAAGAAGGTCGGCCTGGACCTGGCGGACGCCATCGGCGCCTCCGAGAACAACACCATCAAGATCTGCGACGTGCCCCGCACGGGTGTCACGGTGCAGCGCGGCCACACCCTCGACGGCCTCGGCAAGTACTACCGCGAGACGATCGAGGAGTCCGCCGAGGAGCCGGTCGACATCGTCCAGGTCCTCAAGGACCAGCAGGTCGACGTCCTCGTCTGCTACCTGCCCGTCGGTTCCGAGGACGCGGCGAAGTTCTACGCGCAGTGCGCCATCGACGCCAAGGTCGCCTTCGTCAACGCCCTTCCGGTCTTCATCGCCGGCACCAAGGAGTGGGCCGACAAGTTCACCGAGGCGGGCGTCCCGATCGTCGGTGACGACATCAAGTCCCAGGTGGGCGCCACCATCACGCACCGCGTGATGGCGAAGCTGTTCGAGGACCGGGGCGTCATCCTGGACCGCACGATGCAGCTGAACGTCGGCGGCAACATGGACTTCAAGAACATGCTCGAGCGCGACCGCCTCGAGTCGAAGAAGATCTCCAAGACGCAGGCCGTCACCTCCCAGATCCGCGACCGCGAGCTGGGCGAGGGCAACGTCCACATCGGCCCGTCCGACTACGTCGCCTGGCTGGACGACCGCAAGTGGGCCTACGTCCGCCTCGAGGGCCGCGCCTTCGGTGACGTCCCGCTGAACCTGGAGTACAAGCTCGAGGTCTGGGACTCCCCGAACTCGGCCGGCGTCATCATCGACGCCCTGCGCGCCGCGAAGATCGCCAAGGATCGCGGCATCGGTGGTCCGATCCTCTCCGCGTCGAGCTACTTCATGAAGTCCCCGCCCGTGCAGTACTTCGACGACGAGGCCCGCGAGAACGTCGAGAAGTTCATCAAGGGTGAGGTCGAGCGCTGACGCGCACAACAGTCGCTCCTGCCAGGGCTGTGAGGGTCCCCGGGTCGTACGACCCGGGGACCCTCCCCGTATGTGAGGCTGGGCCCCATGGCCGTCGTCCGTGACCTGCGCGTCCTGTTGCGCTTCCAGGGCTTCCGGCGCCTGCTCGCCGTGCGTCTGCTGTCCCAGGGGGCCGACGGCGTCTACCAGGTCGCGCTCGCCGCGTACGTGGTCTTCTCGCCGGAGAAGCAGACCTCGGCCGCGGCGGTCGCCTCCGCGATGGCGGTACTGCTGCTTCCGTACTCACTCGTCGGCCCGTTCGCCGGTGTCCTGCTGGACCGCTGGCGGCGTCGGCAGGTCCTGCTGTACGGGAGTCTGCTGCGCGCTCTGCTGGCCGGTGCGACGGCCCTGCTCATCCTCAGCCCGGCTCCGGACTGGCTCTTCTACGTCTCGGCGCTGTGCGTCACCGCGGTCAACCGATTCGTGCTGTCGGGCCTGTCCGCCGCCCTGCCGCGGGTGGTCGACGCCGATCGCCTGGTCATCGCCAACTCCCTTTCCCCCACCGCAGGAACGCTGGCGGCGACCGCGGGCGGCGGGCTCGCCTTCGTCGTACGCCTGGCGGTGGCGGACTCGGACGCCGCGGTGGTGCTCGTGGGAGCCGGGCTGTATCTGTGCGCGGCCCTGGCGTCGCTGAGCATGGCGCGGGAACTGCTCGGACCTGACCGGCCCTTGGCGCGCGAGCAGCTCGGGACGGCCCTCACGGGAACGGCCCGTGACCTGGCGGCAGGCGTACGTCACCTGGCCGCTCCACAGCGCCGGCAAGCCGCCTGGGCGCTCGCGGCGATGTCGCTGATGCGGTTCTGCTACGGCGCCCTGCTGGTCATGCTGTTGATGCTGTGCCGGTACGCGCTCACCTCGACCACGGACGACGGACTGGCCCTGCTGGGAGTGGCGTTGGGCGTCTCCGGAGCGGGGTTCTTCGCGGCCGCCGTGGTCACCCCCTGGGCCGCCGGGAGGCTTGGGCCGGGGCGCTGGATCGTGGTGTGCGCGGGAGCCGCAGCGCTGCTGGAGCCCGCTCTCGGGCTGCCCTTCGCCACCGCCCCGCTCCTGGCCGCGGCGTTCGTCCTGGGACTGACCACTCAGGGCGCGAAGATCGCCACGGACACCATCGTCCAGTCCTCCGTCGAGGACGGCTTCCGTGGCCGGATCTTCTCGGTCTACGACGTCCTCTTCAACGTCTTCTTCGTCGGCGCGGCCGCCGTCGCCGCCGTGATGCTGCCACCGGACGGCCGATCCGTGCCGCTGGTGATCACGATCGCCGTTATCTACGCGGCAGTAGCTGGGGCTATGGCACGGTTTGGCCGTCAGTAAGTGTCACATCAATGACACAGAGCCACTTCTGGCTACTGCGTTGTCAGTGGAGACCGCTACCTTACGTGGGTCTTATCTCGCGACATGTTCGCGTCACTCACCATGTTCTAGGGGGACCCCCAAGTGACTACTCCGCCGCCCCAGGGCAATCCGTTCGCGCAGGGACAGCCCGCGGCTGCGCCGCAGGCTCCGTTCCCGCCCCAGGGCGGTTACCCGCAGCAGCCCGGTCAGCCCGGCTTCCCGCCCCAGGGCGCCGCTCCGTACGCTCCGGTCCCCCCGCAGCCGGCCGGCCGCAAGCTCAGCTTCAAGACCATCAAGAACATCGTCGTCGTGATAGCCGTGGCGACCATCGCCGTCGTCGGCTACGTCACGAGCCGGGACGACGCCAACACCGCCGCCGTGGGCGACTGCATGCACCGAGGCAGCAGCAGCGACAACAACCCGGACCTGGAAGTCGTGAACTGCGACGATGCCAAGGCCCAGTACAAGGTGCTGGCCAAGATCGAGGGTTCGTTCCTCACAGACACCCTGGCCTCCAGCAAGTGCGAGGCGGAGGCCAAGGACTTCCAGTACACGTACACCGAGAGCGGTGACGGCAAGGACTTCCTGCTGTGCCTGAAGGACTACAAGAAGTAGACAGACGCACCGAGGGGCACTGTTTCACGTGAAACAGTGCCCCTCGGGCTGTGCCCAGCAGGCGGCAGCTCTCCGCCGGTTCATGTTTCACGTGAAACATGAACCCGTTTCCCAGCCTCAGCCCTCCTGGCCGGCCCACCACTCCTTGAGCGCCGCCACCGCGGCATCAGGCTCCATGGGGCCGTGCTCCAAACGCAGCTCCAGCATGTGCTGGTAGGCGCGGCCGATGACCGGGCCGGGACCCACGCCCAGGATTTCCATGATCTGGTTGCCGTCGAGGTCCGGACGGATCGCGTCCAGCTCCTCCTGATCCTGCAGCTTGGCGATCCGCTCCTCCAACCCGTCGTAGGCGCGCGACAGAGCCGCCGCCTTGCGCTTGTTCCGGGTCGTGCAGTCCGAGCGGGTCAGCTTGTGGAGGCGGTCGAGGAGAGGCCCGGCGTCACGGACGTAACGGCGGACCGCCGAGTCCGTCCACTCGCCGGTGCCGTAGCCGTGGAAGCGCAGGTGGAGTTCGACCAGACGTGAGACGTCCTTCACCAGCTCGTTGGAGTACTTCAGCGCCGTCATACGCTTCTTGGTCATCTTCGCCCCGACCACCTCATGGTGGTGGAACGAGACCCGGCCGTCCTTCTCGAAGCGACGCGTACGGGGCTTGCCGATGTCGTGCAGCAGGGCGGCCAGGCGCAGCGTGAGGTCGGGGCCGCCCTCCTCCAGTGCCATCGCCTGCTCCAGAACGATCAGCGTGTGGTCGTAGACGTCCTTATGACGGTGGTGCTCGTCACGTTCCAGGCGCAGGGCCGGCAGCTCGGGCATCACGCGTTCGGCCAGGCCCGTCTCCACGAGCAGCGTCAGGCCCTTGCGCGGCTGCTGGGAGAGGATCAGCTTGTTCAGCTCGTCCCGCACCCGCTCAGCCGAGACGATCTCGATACGCCCGGCCATCTCCGACATCGCCGTGACGACCTCGGGGGCGACCTCGAAGTCGAGCTGAGCCGCGAAGCGCGCGGCCCTCATCATCCGCAGCGGGTCGTCCGAGAACGACTCCTCCGGAGTGCCGGGGGTACGCAGCACCCGCGCGGCGAGGTCCCCCAGCCCGCCGTGCGGGTCGACGAACTCCTTCTCCGGCAGTGCCACCGCCATCGCGTTCACCGTGAAGTCACGACGAACGAGGTCCTCCTCGATGGAGTCCCCGTACGACACCTCGGGCTTGCGCGAGGTGCGGTCGTAGGCCTCGGAGCGGTAGGTGGTCACCTCGATCTGGTAGCCGCCCTTGTGCGCACCGACGGTGCCGAAGGCGATCCCGACCTCCCACACGGCGTCCGCCCAGGGCCGAACGATCTTGAGGACGTCCTGCGGTCGCGCGTCCGTGGTGAAGTCCAGGTCGTTGCCGAGCCGACCGAGCAGCGCGTCCCTGACCGATCCACCGACCAGGGCGAGGGAGAACCCGGCCTCCTGGAAGCGGCGGGCGAGGTCGTCGGCGACAGGGGCGACCCGCAGCAGTTCACTCACCGCACGGTGCTGCACCTGGCTGAGGGCGTTGGACGATTCTTCGTTGGCGTTCGGCACAACAGAAGAGGGTACGTGGCCCGCGCCACCGGGAGCTCCTCCTATTCTGCTGGCACAAGCATGGGGACACGTCCGCCATACGCGCACAAGCAGAGCCTTGAGCAGTAAAGAGCGCTGTTCTCCAAAGAGCCATATACCGGACAGCGCGGTGCCCGCCCGCGATCTTGTGAAGCGGACCATGGCACTTCCCCTCAGCGCGCATCGTTACCATGCGTGGACGCACATTCCGACGACCACTGACGACGACGAGGGACGGACGAGCGCGTGGCCGAGGCGGCAGACTTCCGAGGGGCCAGTGCCTCACCTGCCCGCCGCTGGCTGCGGCGCACCGGGGCACTGCTCACCGGCGCGCCCCTGCTGGCCGGGCTCCTCCAGTTGCCCGCTGCGACACCGGCGGGCGCGGCCGGACAGCAGTCCCCGCAGGCTGCTGCCGCCGGCAAGGGCTCGGTGGCGGTCGCGGTCGACTCACTGAGCCCCAGCGCCCCCTCCGAGGGGGACACGGTCACCGTGTCGGGGACGGTGACCAACAACGGCAAGCAGACGGTCACCGGTGCCCACGTCGACCTACAGGTGGGCCCACCGCTGGAGACCCGCTCGGCGATCGACACCCTCGCCAAGAAGAGCGACGATCTCCAGGGCCCCTCCGGAGAGAAGCTCGGCGGTAAGTACAGCGAGAAGTTCTCCACGCTCACCCCCGGCGTCGCGGAGCCGTTCAGCATCTCCGTGCCGGCCGACAAGCTTGATCTCGGCCGCGACGGTGTCTACCAGCTGGCCGTCGCGCTCTCCGGTGAGACCGCGGCACAGCCTTGGGACCAGGTTCTCGGTGTCCAGCGCACGTTCCTGCCGTGGCAGCCGGAGGAGGCCGGCACAAAGACGAAGACCACGTTCCTGTGGCCGCTGGTCTCCAGCGCGCACATGGCGGCCGAGACCGGGTCGAACGAACAGCAGACGCCGGTCTTCCGTGATGACGAGCTCGCCGACCAGATCGCCCCGGGCGGCCGCCTCGACCAGATGGTGTCGCTGGGCAAGGGCCTCGACGTCACCTGGGTGATCGACCCGGACCTGCTGGCGTCCGTCGACGCGATGACGGGGAGCTACGAGGTCCGCGGCGCGGACGGCACCACCACCCCTGGAAAGAACCAGGAGATCGCCAAGCACTGGCTGGCCGAGCTCCAGCAGGCGGTCACGGGCAAGGAGGTCACCGCGCTGCCGTTCGGCGACCCGGACCTGGCCTCCCTCGCCCACAACGGCACGAACGTCACCGGTTCGCTGAACCACCTCAAGGAGGCCACCGACGTCGCCGACGACACGGTGGAGACCATCCTCCACGTGAAACCGTCCACGGATTTCGTGTGGCCGGTGGACGGCGCTGTCGACCCCTCGATCGTGAAGGTCGCCACATCCGCGGGCGCCGACAAGGTGATCACCCGCAGCGACAGCCTCCAGGACAACCTGTCGTACACGCCCTCCGCAGCCCGGCCCATCGGCGGCGGCACCACCGCCGTCGTCGCGGACTCCCGGATGTCCACGGCGTTCCAGGGCGACCTGACCAGGGCCTCCGCATCCACGCTCGCCGTGCAGCGGTTCCTGGCCCAGAGCCTGACGCTCGGCCTGCAGACCGGCAAGCAGCGCAGCGTCGTCGTTGCCCCGCAGCGCATGCCGTCCGTGAGCGAGGCACAGGCCATGGCCGAGGCGGTGGGGGCCCTTCAGGTCGGGAACTGGTCCGAGTCGCAGGACCTCACGGCGGCCGCCAAGGCCAAGCCGGACCCGTCCGCCAACACGAAGGTGCCCTCGGCCTCCGCCTATCCCTCCGCGTTGCGCAAGCAGGAACTGCCGCGGGCCGCCTTCGAGCAGATCGCCAGGACCCAGGCCAAGCTCGACAAGTTCAAGGTGATCCTCACCCGCCAGGCCCGGGTGGTGACCCCGTTCGGGCGGGCCATGAACCGCGAGATGTCCACGTCGTGGCGTGGCCGGGGTGTTGCGGCGGTGGGGTACCGCGATGGCATCGAGTCGTACCTCAACGGACTCATCGACGGGGTCAAGCTGATCCAGAAGTCGGAAACCAAGCTTTCCGGCCGCAGCGCCACGATCCCCGTGACCGTCCAGAACAACCTGGTCCAGGGCGTCGAGAACCTGGAGCTGCGGCTCACGTCGAAGAACCCCACGCGACTCAAGATCGACGGCGACGCCTACGAGGAGCAGCCCGTCACCGTCAACGGCGGCCACGCCCAGTCGGTGAAGTTCACCACGTCGGCCAACGCCAACGGCCGGGCGGAGGTCGTCGCCCAGCTGTACACGGAGGACGGCCAGAAGTACGGCGCCCCGGTCACCTTCGACGTACGGGTCACCGAGGTCACTCCCACGGTGATGCTGGTCATCGGCGGTGGCGTCCTGCTCCTGGTCCTCGCGGGCTTCCGGATGTACACCCAGCGCAAGCGCGCCGCCGCCCGTGAGACCGCCGAGGACGAGACCACCGAGGCCGACGACGAGGCCGACGGCCCGCAAGGCCAGGCAGACGCTGCACAGAACCCGGAAGCCGCCGGCACACGTCCCACGGAGGAGGTGGAGGCCGGCTCACGCGCCGAAACCCCCGAGCAGCCGAGTGACCCGGCCCCGGACACCGCAGCGGAAAGCGCCGACCCGTCCGGCACGGGTGAGAGAGTGGACCGTTGAGAAATCGTGGCCGGTGGGCCCGGGACGATGAGGTGGGGTAATCATGAACGCGCCGTACGACGGTGACCGCCGTGCCGCGGGCAGCTCGGGCTACCCCGACGCGGGCGAACCCGAGGGTTCACCGCCCGAGCACGGCCAGGTGCCGCCGCAGCCGCCCACGGACATGTACCTCCAGGACGCCTACGGCCAGGATCCCTACCGCGCGCAGGACCTCTCCGCGCAGGACCCGGTCGGCGAGGCGCTCTACGACCGCGCGGCGCACCCGCCGCCCGCTCCCGGCACGTACCAGCCGCAGCAGCAGCTCTACGGCCGGCCGCCGCAGTCGCCGTACGCGCCGGACCCGCAGGTGTGGGCCCAGACGCCCGCTCCCGAGCCGGAGGGCCCCACCCGGCATCTGCCCTACGGCGACGACCCCCGCACCACGCAGTTCGTAGGCGTGGACGACCTCGTCTCCCAGGCGGGCGAGCCGCGCCAGGAGCAGGACGCGTTCGCGCACCTCTTCCGGGACCAGCAGCAGGGCAGCGGTCACCCGTCGTACGAACCGCCGTCGGTCCCCGGCCCGTCGCCGGCCCCGGGGCAGCCGGCGCAGAGCCCGTACGCGGCACAGGGCCCGTACGCGGCCACCGACCAGACCATGGCGGGACCGCACCTCGTGGACGAGGCACGGGATCCCGAGCCTGAGGCCGCGCCCGCTCCCGCTTCCGCTCCAGCTCCAGCTCCAGCTCCGAAGAAGAGCGGCCGCGCGGCGGGCCTGATGAAGTCCAGCGCCGTGATGGCCGCGGGCACGATGGTCTCCCGCCTCACGGGCTTCATCCGCTCCGCGCTGATCGTGTCGGCACTGGGCGTCGGCCTCCTCGGTGACACCTTCCAGGTCGCCTACCAGCTGCCGACGATGATCTACATCCTCACCGTCGGCGGTGGTCTCAACTCCGTCTTCGTGCCGCAGCTCGTGCGTGCCATGAAGGAGGACGACGACGGCGGCGAAGCCTACGCCAACCGCCTGCTCACCCTGGTCATCGTGACGCTCGGCGCACTCACCGCGCTCTCGGTCCTCGGCGCACCGCTCCTGATCCGCGTCCTGTCCGACCCGGTCGCCAGCGACCCGGCGGCCAACGAGGTCGCCGTCACCTTCGCCCAGTTCTTCCTGCCCACCATCTTCTTCATGGGCATCCACGTGGTGATGGGCCAGATCCTCAACGCCCGTGGCAAGTTCGGCGCGATGATGTGGACTCCGGTCCTGAACAACATCGTCATCATCGTGACGCTGGGCATGTTCATCTACGTCTACGGCACCGCGGCCGACTCCGGGATGAAGGCCTCCACCATCCCGCCGGAGGGCCAGCGTCTGCTCGGCATCGGCGTCCTGCTCGGCCTCGTGGTCCAGGCACTCGCGATGATCCCCTATCTGCGCGAGACCGGCTTCCGGCTGCGCCTGCGCTTCGACTGGAAGGGTCAGGGCCTCGGCAAGGCCGTCACGCTCGCCAAGTGGACCGTGCTGTTCGTCCTCGCGAACCAGGCCGGTGCCATGATCGTCATCCAGCTCTCCACCGCGGCGGGCAAGGCCTCGCCGGTCGACGGCACCGGCTTCGCCGCCTACGCCAACGCACAGTTGATCTGGGGCCTGCCGCAGGCCATCATCACGGTCTCCCTCATGGCCGCCCTGCTGCCGCGTCTGTCGCGCTCGGCCGCCGAGGGCGACGGGGGCGCCGTCCGGGACGACATCTCCCAGGGCCTGCGCACCACGGCGGTCGCGATCGTGCCGATCGCGTTCGGCTTCCTCTCCCTCGGCATCCCGATGTGCACGCTGATGTTCGGCTCCTCGGGCACCAGCGAGGCCACCAACATGGGCTTCATGCTGATGGCGTTCGGTCTCGGCCTGATCCCGTACTCCGTGCAGTACGTGGTCCTGCGTGCCTTCTACGCCTATGAGGACACCCGAACTCCCTTCTACAACACGGTCATCGTGGCCGCGGTCAACGCCGGCGCCTCAGCTGTCTGCTTCTTCGTCATCCCCTCCCGCTGGGCCGTGGTCGGCATGGCCGCCTCGTACGGCCTGGCCTACGCGATCGGCGTCGGCGTCGCCTGGCGACGGCTGCGCAAGCGGCTGGGCGGGGACCTCGACGGAGCCCGTGTCCTGCGGACCTACGCCCGCCTGTGCATCGCGTCGGTCCCGGCCGCCCTGCTCAGCGGCGCGGCCTGTTACGGCATCGGCCACACGCTCGGCCAGGGCCCCGCCGGCTCGCTGGCCGCCGTCCTGGCAGGCGGCGCCGTGCTGCTCGGGATCTTCTTCGTCGCCGCCCGCCGCATGCGCATCGAGGAGCTCAACTCCCTGGTGGGCATGGTCCGCGGACGCCTGGGACGCTGAGTCGGGGGGTAGGCGCACAACCATCGTCAGCCACCGCGTGTCGTGCATAGCGGCGGAGTGTGGGCACAATTGGTTTCGGCGTCGGACGGCGCGCAGTGGATGCCGGCCGGGGCGTAATGGATGGGGAGGCAGGAACGACGGTGGCGGATCGGAGTACGGCTGCCGTCGACGTGGCAGACAACAGCGGCGAGTCGTCGCTGACCGCAGAGGCGGACCAGTCCACGGCCGACGGGGTGGCCAAGAACCGGGAGCGGGACACGGACAGCGACGAGGTACAGGAGAGCACCAGGACCGACGGTGCCGGAACGACCTCGCCGCCCGAACTGCACAGTGGGCACAAGCTCGCCAGACGCTACCGTCTCGAGGAGTGCGTTACCCGACTGGACGGTTTCAGCAGTTGGCGTGCCGTCGACGAGAAGCTCCGCCGTGCCGTCGGAGTGCACATCCTGCCCGCCGACCACTCGCGGGCCCGCTCCGTCCTGGCCGCCGCCCGTTCCTCCGCCCTCCTGGGTGACCCCCGCTTCGTTCAGGTGCTGGACGCAGTCGAGGAGAACGACGTCGTCTACGTCGTCCACGAGTGGCTTCCCGACGCGACGGAACTGACCACGCTCCTCACCTCCGGCCCGCTGGAGCCCTACGACGCCTACCAGATGGTCAGTCAGGTCGCCTCCGCCATGGCGGCCGCCCATCGTGAGGGTCTCGCCCATCTGCGGCTGAACCCCAACGCCGTGCTGCGCGCCTCGACCGGCCAGTGGCGCATCCGCGGCCTCGCGGTCAACGCCGCCCTGCGCGGCGTCTCGTCGGACACGCCGCAGCGCACCGACACCGAGGCCATCGGCGCCCTGCTGTACGCGGCGCTCACACAGCGCTGGCCGTACGAGAGCGACGCCTACGGTCTGTCGGGCCTCCCCAAGGACATCGGGCTCATCGCGCCCGACCAGGTGCGGGCCGGTGTGCACCGCGGCCTGTCCGAGCTCTCCATGCGCGCGCTCGCCAACGACGGTGCCACCGCCTCCCGGCACGAGTCGCCGTGCACCACGCCGGAGGAGCTGGTGAAGGCGATCGGTGAGATGCCGCGCATTCGCCCGCCGGAGCCCGCGTTCACCGCCCCACCCGAGTACCAGCGCACGACCTACCAGCAGGGCACGTACGGCCGTCAGGCCCCGCTTCCCGGCAGCACCCAGCCGGTGCCGGCCCCGCCGCCCCCGCTCCAGAGCCGCACGGGCAAGGCCCTGAAGTGGGCCGTCTCCGCACTGCTGATCGCAGCGCTGGGCCTCGGCAGCTGGCAGCTGGCGGACGCGTTGATGGACCAGGGGGGCAAGAACGAGGATCCGGGCCAGACGCAGACGAACGACGGGAACGACAAGAGCCCGAAGAAGCCCGCGTCCGGCAGGCCGATCGCCATCAGCAGTGCCCGCGACTTCGACCCTCTCGGGGATCAGACGGAGAAGCCGTCCGACATAGGGAAGGTCTACGACGACAGCACGGCCACCTATTGGCAGACCGACTTCTATCTGAGCCCGGACTTCGGCCGGTTGAAGTCGGGCGTCGGCATCATCCTCGACCTCGGCAAGACCCAGCAGGTCGGGAAGGTGACCGTCACGTTCGTGGGGGACACCTCGGTCGAGCTCCGCAGTGCGGGCCCGGGCGCGGGCTCCGAACCCACCTCCCTTGATGCCTACTCCAAAGTCGCCGAAGGCACGGGGACGACCGTCCAGCTGAAGCCCGACAAGACCCTCAAGAGCAGGTACCTCCTCGTGTGGCTGACGAAGCTGCCGCTGCAGCCGGACGACGGCAAGTGGCGCGGCCGGGTGGCGGACATCAAGGTGACCAGCTGACGGCATCTGCCTCGAGGAAGGAGGCCGATGGCAGACGGCACCGGATATGACGGAGTGAGCGATCAGGATCTGCTCGCCCGGCACGTCGAAGGCGACCCCGATGCCTTCGGTGAGATCGTGCGGCGGCATCGTGATCGGCTCTGGGCCGTCGCACTGCGGACGCTCGGTGACCGCGAGGAGGCCGCTGACGCCGTGCAGGACGCCCTCGTGTCCGCCTATCGGGCCGCCCACACCTTCCGGGGCCAGTCGGCCGTCACGACGTGGTTGCACAGGATCACGGTGAACGCCTGCTTGGACCGCGCACGCAAGGCCGCCTCCCGGAAAACCTCGCCCGTGGACGACACGGAGCGCCTGGAGCAGCTCCTGGAGCCGCACGAGTCGGCCTCGGCCCCCGCCGAGCGCAACGATCTCCACCGGCAGCTCATCGAAGCCCTGGGGACCCTCCCGGCCGACCAGCGTGCCGCGCTCGTACTGGTGGACATGCAGGGCTACCCGGTGGCCGAGGCCGCCCGCATCCTCGACGTGCCCACCGGCACGGTGAAGAGCAGATGCGCGCGCGGAAGAGCGAGACTGCTGCCGCTGCTGACCCACCTGCGGCCGGACAAGGGCGGTGAGGGCAAGAACCCGGGTGGAGAACGGAACCGGACGCAAGGGTCGGCCGTCCCACCCGCAGCGGGGCCGCCGCCAGCGGGCCCCCCGGCCAAGGGACCCAGCGACCCAGCTGCAGTGAAGGGCGGAGGTGGACGAGCGTGACGTCGACGACAGACATGGCCGGGCACCCGGACGTCGCGGAGATCTCCGACCTCGCCGAGGGGCTCCTCCCAGCGGACCGGACCACCGACCTGCGTCGGCACCTGGATGAGTGCGAGCTCTGTGCGGACGTGTACAGCTCCCTGGAGGAGATCCGTGGCCTGCTCGGCACACTGCCGGGCCCGCCGCGCATGCCTGCTGAGGTCGCGGGGCGTATCGATGCCGCACTTGCCGCCGAAGCTCTGCTGAACGCCGGCGGCCCCCATACGTCCGGCCCGGATTCGTCCGAGACACCTGAGTCGGTGAGTGCCCCTCGTGCCACCCCCGAGGACGACAGCGGTGTGCGTGTTTCACGTGAAACGACGACAGCCGATCGACCTGCCGGCCGCCCCCGCTCTTCCACCACGGGCCCGGGCCGCAAGGGCCGCCCCCGCCTCGGGCGACGCAGGATCGCCGTCCTGGGAACCGTCTTCACCGTGGCCGCCCTGGGGCTGGGCTCCGTACTGCTGTCGTCGCTCGGCGACAACAAGCCTTCCCATGACACGGCAGGCGAACGGAAGACCACCGCCGCGGACACCTTCTCCGAAGGAAAGCTGCAGAAGCAGGTCACCGATCTGCTGTCCCAGAACAAGACCAAGGAGGGTGGCTCCCGCACCCCGCTGGGCGCGGCGACGGCCCCCGGCAGCAACCAGCCCAGGGTCTTCCGGGAACCCGTGGTGCCCGGCTGCGTGCGAGACGGCATCGGGCGCGACGATGCGGCCCTGGCCACCAAGAACGGCACGTATCAAGGGAAGAAGGCCATGCTCGTACTGCTTCCCGATGCCTCCGACGCCACTCGGGTCACCGCCTACATCGTCGACGCCACCTGTGTGGATCACGCACCGTCCACGGTCACCGGCGAGGTGCTCCTGGAACGCACCTATCCCTCCGCCTGACCAAACGCCTCGTCTTCACCTCGCAGGGTCACCGCTTGGTGCCGCATCTCCGTGTGCCCGGACACAGTGGGAATGCGCGCCCCTTAGGATCCGTTGGGTGGGGTGAGAGCTCCGAGAGAAGCTCCCACCGGTCGAACGACGCAGTCCAGAGACGAGGAATCAAGCCGTGAGCGACGTCCGTAACGTGATCATCATCGGCTCCGGGCCCGCCGGCTACACGGCGGCGCTCTACACCGCGCGCGCGTCGCTGAAGCCCCTGGTGTTCGAGGGTGCCGTGACCGCTGGTGGTGCGCTCATGAACACCACCGACGTCGAGAACTTCCCGGGCTTCCAGGACGGCATCATGGGCCCCGAGCTCATGGACAACATGCGTGCCCAGTCGGAGCGCTTCGGAGCCGAACTCGTCCCGGACGACATCGTGGCCGTCGACCTGAGCGGTGAGATCAAGACCGTCACGGACACGGCCGGCACCGTGCACCGGGCGAAGGCCGTCATCGTCGCCACCGGCTCGCAGCACCGCAAGCTCGGTCTCCCGAACGAGGACGCCCTCTCCGGCCGTGGCGTGTCCTGGTGCGCCACCTGTGACGGGTTCTTCTTCAAGGACCAGGACATCGCCGTGATCGGTGGGGGCGACACCGCGATGGAGGAGGCAACCTTCCTCTCGCGGTTCGCCAAGTCCGTGACCGTCGTCCACCGTCGTGACACCCTGCGCGCCTCCAAGGCCATGCAGGAGCGCGCCTTCGCCGACCCGAAGATCTCCTTCGTCTGGGACAGTGAGGTCGCCGAGATCCAGGGCGACCCGAAGCTCTCGGGTCTGAAGCTGCGCAACCTCAAGACGGGGGAGATCTCGGACCTGCCGGTCACCGGACTCTTCATCGCCATCGGCCACGACCCGCGCACCGAGCTCTTCAAGGGTCAGCTCGACCTGGACGAAGAGGGGTACCTGAAGGTTCAGGCGCCGTCGACGCGCACGAACCTGACCGGTGTCTTCGGTGCCGGTGACGTGGTCGACCACACCTACCGACAGGCGATCACCGCGGCCGGGACCGGCTGCTCCGCAGCTCTCGACGCCGAGCGTTACCTCGCCGCCCTGGCGGACGAGGAGCAGCCCGAGCCCGAGAAGACCCCTGTCTGACCTCCCCCTACCCGCCCCACGCACCAACAGTTAAGGAGCCCGCCGTGGCCGGCACCCTGAAGAATGTGACCGACGACTCCTTCGAGCAGGACGTCCTCAAGAGCGACAAGCCCGTTCTGGTGGACTTCTGGGCCGCCTGGTGCGGACCGTGCCGCCAGATCGCTCCGTCCCTTGAGGCGATCGCCTCCGAGTACGGTGACAAGATCGAGATCGTCAAGCTGAACATTGATGAGAACCCGGGTACGGCCGCCAAGTACGGCGTCATGTCCATCCCCACCCTGAACGTCTACCAGGGTGGCGAGGTCGCCAAGACCATCGTGGGCGCGAAGCCGAAGGCCGCGATCATTCGCGACCTCGAGGAGTTCATCGCCGAGTGAATCGGCTGAGTCGTCGCACCGGCGACGCATGTTTCACGTGAAACACGAATGGGCCAGCCCGCGAGGGCTGGCCCATTCGTTTGCGTCCCTTACAGCGGTCGCAGCGCCGGTTCCTTCTGCACGGCTCCCAGAAGACGGTCCAGCGCCATCTCGACGTCTTCCTTCCAGGAGAGCGTCGACCGCAGTTCCAGTCTCAACCGGGGGTGTGTGGGGTGCTGGCGAACCGTCTTGAAGCCCACAGCCAGCAGATGCTCCGCGGGCAGGAGGCAGGCCGGTTCCTTCCAGCGCGCGTCGCCGAACGCCTCGATCGCCTTGAAGCCTCGCCGCAGCAGATCCTTGGCCACCGTCTGCACCATCACCCGACCCAGTCCCTGCCCCTGGTAGCCGGGCACGATGAACGCGGTCATCAGTTGCACCGCGTCGGGCGAGACAGGACTCGTGGGAAACGCCGTGGAGCGAGGAACATAGGCGGGTGGGGCGTAGAGCACGAAACCCACCGGCACGTCGTCGACGTACACCACACGCCCGCAGGAGCCCCAGTCCAGCAGAACCGCTGAGATCCAGGCTTCCTTCTCCGGGGCGGAGGTGCCCGCCTTTACCGCGGCCTCACCGCTGACTGGGTCGAGTTCCCAGAAGACGCACGAGCGACAACGCTTGGGAAGGTCCTGGAGGTTGTCCAGCGTGAGCGGTACGACCCGGCGGCCCATGAAGGCTGATCCTCGCTTCCTTCGCCCGCCGCCGCATCGCGGGCGGCTGTCAGAACGCTCCGTTCCCTGAGGAGACTGCCGATGAACCCACCGACTGCTCCCAGCCCCAAACCGGCGCTCACCAGTCCGGTGCGCCTCATGGTTCGCATGGCCCCTGCCTCCCTCTCAGAGGTGCTGCCAAGTGGTTGCGCCGTACCCGACGCATCGTATCCACGATGCGATTGCATCGATACCGCCAGAAAGGAAAGAGCGGACCATGTTCCGGCACATACCGGACATGGCCCGCTCCCTCTCCTGCACAGTGGAGGTTCCCGCCGGAGCCTCAGGAATCGGTCTCCTCGGAATCACCCTCCAGGAGACTCTTCTGCAGGACCGGTCCCTCGCCGGGAGCGAGTGAGCCGAGGATCCGTTCAAGATCCTCCATCGAGGCAAACTCGACGGTGATCTTGCCCTTCTTCTGCCCCAGGTCGACCTTCACCCGGGTCTCGAAGCGGTCGGAGAGCCGTGTGGCGAGGTCGGACAGGGCGGGAGAAACCCGCGCGCCGGCACGCGGGCCCTTGGGCTTCTGCGCCTTCTGGGGCCGTGAACCCATCAGCGTGACGATCTCCTCGACAGCCCGTACTGAGAGTCCCTCGGCCACGATGCGGTGAGCCAGCCGGTCCTGCTCCTCCGAGTCATTCACAGAGAGCAGGGCCCGCGCGTGGCCGGCGGAGAGGACCCCAGCGGCGACCCGGCGCTGCACGGCCGGTGAGAGCTTCAGCAGACGCAGAGTGTTGGAGACCTGAGGACGGGATCGGCCGATGCGATCCGCCAGCTGGTCATGCGTGCAGTTGAAGTCCCTCAGCAACTGGTCGTAGGCGGCTGCCTCTTCCAGCGGGTTGAGCTGGGCCCGGTGCAGGTTCTCCAGCAGGGCGTCCAGGAGGAGCTTCTCGTCCTCAGTGGCACGCACAATGGCCGGGATCGCCTCCAGCCCTGCCTCACGACAGGCCCGCCAGCGACGCTCGCCCATGATGAGCTCATAGCGGGCCGGACCCACCTGCCGCACCACGACCGGCTGGAGGAGCCCCACTTCCTTGATGGAGGTGATGAGCTCGGACAGCGCGTCCTCGTCGAAGACATCACGCGGCTGGCGCGGGTTCGGCGTGATGGAGTCGAGAGGGATCTCGGCGAAATGCGCACCGACTGGTGCCGCAGACGTGACGGGAGCGCTCGAGTGCGTCGGCTCCTCCGTTTCACGTGAAACAGACGGCAGTGTTGCTACCTTCGCTGCGGCCACCCCGCGTTCATGCGGCAGCGCAGGCACTGCCGCGGGGGACGTGGAAACAGCGTTCCCCGCCGCGGCCTGGGCCACCGATTTCTCCGTTGGTGCGGCAGGGATCAGTGCGCCGAGACCACGGCCCAGCCCCCTTCGTCGCTCGCTCACTGGATGCCCTCCACCATGCTCGGGTCGTTCTGCTGTGCGCCGATATGGGCGTGCGTCGCGTCATAGCTGATCCCCACACCCTTCAGCGCGATCTCTCGTGCCGCCTCAAGATAGGAGAGGGCACCACTCGATCCAGGATCGTAAGTCAGTACCGTCTGCCCATAACTCGGCGCCTCCGAGATCCGGACGGAGCGCGGGATGCTCGTCCGTAGTACCTCGTCGCCGAAGTGGGTGCGCACCTCTTCCGCGACCTGCGACGCAAGACGCGTCCGGCCGTCGTACATGGTGAGCAGGATGGTCGACACATGCAGGGCGGGGTTGAGGTGCCCCCGCACCAGGTCGACGTTGCGCAGCAGTTGCCCGAGGCCTTCCAGCGCGTAGTACTCGCACTGGATGGGAATCAGGACTTCCTGGCCTGCCACGAGAGCGTTGACCGTCAGAAGGCCGAGCGAGGGCGGGCAGTCGATGAGGATGTAGTCCAGCGGCTGTTCGTACGCCTGGATCGCGCGCTGCAGCCTGCTCTCCCGAGCCACCAGGGACACCAGCTCGATCTCCGCACCGGCGAGATCGATGGTGGCGGGGGCACAGAAAAGCCCCTCGACGTCGGGGACAGGCTGGACGACCTCGGAGAGCGGCCTGCTCTCGACCAACACGTCGTAGATCGAAGGGACTTCGGCATGATGGTCGATACCCAGAGCGGTGGAGGCATTGCCCTGAGGATCGAGGTCGACCACCAGGACCCGGCCACCGTGCAGCGCCAGCGATGCGGCGAGATTGACGGTCGTCGTCGTCTTCCCCACACCGCCCTTCTGGTTGGCGACCACGATGATTCGCGTCTGCTCGGGTCGTGGCAGGCCCTCGCCGGCACGCCCCAGAGCCTCCACCGCCAGTTGGGCAGCACGACCGATGGGAGTGTCGTCCATCGGAGGCGGTGTTTCACGTGAAACATCCGCCCCCATCGACTCGGTACGGGGACCGGGGACCGGATCGGTCATCGGTCCCGCGATGTTGGCGTCGGACCGCAAGGATTCACTCTCCTCGACTTCAGGCTCGCAATGAACAGAGCCTCCCATGTCTTCGGGGTCGCGAACCAGTGAGGCCTGGCGTTCTGTGGAGAAATCCACCTCTGTGGATACCTCAGGTCCCTCATCGAGTGAACCGAGAGGCTTTCGGTCGCGGGGTTCGGCCGCAGCGCGGCCCCGACTGATGATGCCGTGCAGCAGTGAGCGACGTTTCACGTGAAACACGATGCACAGCAGCCGTGGCCGGACTGTCGCGACACTCCGGCATGCACGGCTTTGGCAGCTTGTGTGGAGTACGTCTCTTCCTCAGGACGGATCAGACCCGCAGGACGGATCAGGACCTCAAGCCGAATCAGGACCTCAAGCCGGATCAGGACCTCAGGCCGAATCAGGACCTCAGGCCGAATCAGGACCTCAGGCCGGATCAGAGCCACTCCGGAAGGATCTCCTCAGCGCCTACGGCGCGTCCGCCCCGTGCGAGCCGCCTTGGCGCGCTTCGCGGCGAAGCGCACACCGCCGGGGCTCTCCCCGACCTCGACCCGTACGACGGTGGACGTGGGGTCCACCACACCCTCACCCACATGCAGGATGGACGTCTCCACCGCGCCCAGCTTGCTCAGCGCCGCCGACGCGCTCTTCAGCTCCTCCTCGGCGGTGTCGCCCTTGAGCGCGAGCATCTCCCCGTAGGGCCGCAGCAGCGGAATGCCCCAGGTTGCGAGCCGGTCGAGAGGCGCAACCGCTCGAGCCGTCACCACGTGGACGGGCTGGATCTTCCCCATGACCTCTTCGGCCCGGCCTCGCATGACCGTCACGTGGTCGAGGCCGAGCAGCTCCACGACCTCGGTGAGGAAGGTGGTGCGCCGCAGCAGCGGTTCCAGGAGCGTGATCTTCAGGTCGGTACGGACCAGTGCCAGCGGAATGCCGGGGAGGCCGGCGCCGGAGCCGACATCGCACACGGTCACGTTGTCGGGCACGACTTCCGAGAGCACCGCGCAGTTCAGCAGGTGCCGCTCCCACAGGCGGGGCACCTCGCGCGGGCCGATGAGACCGCGCTGCACGCCCGCCTCAGCGAGCAGCTCGGCGTACCGCACCGCATCCGCGTAGCGATCACCGAACACCTCGCGCGCCTGCTCGGGCGCGGGGGGAAGCTCCGCTGCCTCCGTCACGGGGGACCGTCCTTCCGTACCGCGTCGGCGCACCCGGCGCCGACACCAGAACCACCAGAACTATCAGGCTGACAAAGTTCGGCCCCGCCTGCGCAACAGACGGGGCCGGGAACGTAGGGGCCGATCAGGCGGGCAGCACGACGACGAAGCGCTGCGGCTCCTCGCCCTCGGACTCGCTGCGCAGACCGGCGGCCTTGACCGCGTCGTGCACGACCTTGCGCTCGAAGGGCGTCATCGGCTTCAGCTTCACGGCCTCACCGCTGCTCTTGGCCTCCGCGGCGGCCTTCGCGCCCAGCTCGGACAGCTCGGAGCGCTTCTGTGCCCGGTACCCCGCGATGTCGAGCATCAGACGGCTGCGGTCACCGGTCTCCCGGTGCACGGCCAGGCGGGTGAGCTCCTGGAGCGCTTCAAGCACCTCGCCGTCACGGCCGACCAGCTTCTGCAGGTCGCGGCCGCCCATGTCGCTGATGATCGAGACGGAGGCGCGGTCGGCCTCGACGTCCATGTCGATGTCGCCGTCGAGGTCGGCGATGTCGAGCAGACCCTCCAGGTAGTCCGCCGCGATCTCGCCTTCCTGCTCCAGGCGAGTCAGGGTGTCTGCACCCTCGGCAGCGGCGGAGGTGGTGCCTTCCGTCACGGGATGGACTCCTTCTTACTTCTTGGACGGGGACTTGGGCCGCTGCGGACCCTTGCGCTGTCCGGACTGGGCCTTGCTGCGGGTACCGCCAGCGGGCTTCGGACCGCCCTGCTTCGCAGCGGTGGCGGGCTTGTCCTCGGACCGGTCGGACTTGGTGAGCGACGTCTTCGGCTCGTTCTCCCCGGCCGCCTTCGGGACGACGGCACCGCCGTGCTGCCGCTGCGACTTGCTCTGCCGCTTGGGCTGCTGGCGCTTCGGGGTTCCGGCGGCGGTGGTCGGCGTACCGTCCTCGGCCTGGGCCGCGGCCGCGCTCTCGCTCTTGATAACGGTTCCGTCGGCCTGGGCGGCGAGGCCGGCCTTGCTCAGGCCGTTGATGAACTTGCGCTCGAACTCGTTGCGGTCGCGGCCCTTGACGACGATCGCCTTGACGATGGCCCGGTCGCGGCGCTTGCCGACCTTGTCGTGCTGCGTGACGTGCTTGACCAGACGCTCGAGGTACGCGGCCTGAGCCTTGGAACCAGGAGTCGGGTTGTTGCGGATCACGTACATCTGCTGGCCCATGGTCCACACGTTCGTGGTCAGCCAGTAGACGAGGACACCGACGGGGAAGTTGATGCCGAAGACGGCGAACATGACCGGGAAGACGTACATCAGCATCTTCTGCTGCTGCATGAACGGCGTCTTCACCGTGGTGTCGACGTTCTTCGTCATCAGCTGGCGCTGCGTGTAGAACTGCGACGCCGACATCAGGACGATCATGACCGCGGTGACGATGCGGACCGTGGTCAGCGAGGCGTCGAGGGCGGCGACATCAGCGCTGCTGTCGGTGAACTTCGCGGCCAGCGGGGCCCCGAAGATGTGCGCCTTCTGCGCGCTCTCCAGCAGGCTCTGGTTGATGACACCGATGGTGTCGTTGTTCGCGATGCTGTTGAGCACGTGGTACAGGGCGAAGAAGAACGGCGACTGCGCCAGGATGGGAAGGCACGAGGAGAGCGGGTTGGTGCCCGTCTCCTTGTACAGCTTCATCATCTCTTCGGACTGACGCTGCTTGTCGTTCTTGTAGCGCTCCTGGATCTTCTTCATCTCGGGCTGGAGCGTCTGCATGGCCCGGGTCGCCTTGATCTGCTTCACGAAGAGCGGGATCAGGCAGATACGGATCAGGATCACCAGGGACACGATCGACAGGCCCCAGGCCCAGCCGGTGTCGGGGCCGAAGATGGCGCCGTACACCGAGTGGAACTGGACGATGACCCAGGAGACGGGTGTGGTGATGAAGCTGAAGAGGCTGGCAATCGTGTCCACTAATCATGCTCCTTGGGCATGGGACGGTGTCTCTGCGGCCGGGCTCGAGGGGCCGGACCGACTTGTGGGAGAAGTCGGTCCCTCGGTGGCCGGTTCGGCGGCGGAGGACCCGCCCTTGCGTGCACGCCACGCGTTACGCAGCGTTTCGTGCCACCGCGGGCGCTTGCGCGGCGGGACATGGTCCACACCGCCCAGCGACCACGGATTGCACCGCAGGATGCGCCAGGCCGTGAGTGCCGTTCCCTTGATGGCACCATGCCGGTCGATGGCCGTGTAGCCGTAGTGGGAGCACGACGGGTAGTACTTGCAGACCGGCCCCAACAGCGGACTGATCGTCCACTGGTAGAGCTTGATCAGAGCCAGCAGCGGGTACTTCATCGCGCGCCCCCTCCCAGCAACCGCTGGAGAGCGGCATCCAGGTCTCGGGCCAGCTGTGCATGGTCGGCGTCGCCCGATCCGGGCAGCGCTCGTACGACTACCAGGCTACCGGGGGGCAGCTGGGCGACTCGCTCGCGCATCAGGTGGCGAAGCCTGCGCTTGACTTTGTTGCGCACGACCGCACCACCCACGGCTTTGCTCACGACGAAACCCGCACGCGTCGGGGGAGCGCTCTCCCCAGGCGCATGCGGGTCCGTGGCACCGCTTCGAAGGTGGACGACGAGGTGCGGGCGTCCTGCCCGGCGTCCTCGCCGTACCGCGGTCGCGAAGTCCTCGCGCCGCCTCAGCCGGTTCTCGGTGGGCAGCACGACGTCATGACCTGATCGGGATCAGGCGGACAGACGGGCGCGACCCTTGCTACGGCGGGACGCGAGAATCGCGCGGCCGGCACGGGTGCGCATACGCAGCCGGAAGCCGTGGGTCTTCGCGCGACGACGGTTGTTCGGCTGGAAGGTGCGCTTGCTCACTCGGGGGCTCCAGAAAGAATCGGTGGTTGCGGGGTGCCGTCCTGGCTGTCACCGTGCGCCCACGAGTAGCTCGCAGTTACGCCCGAGTGCACCGCTTACCGATCACCCAAATGATCTGTGCCCATCGGAGGCAGGCGGCAGCAGCCATCGACAACTCGACCTGGTTACGGTACGCGCGGCTACGCCATCCGGTCAAACCGGGAGTCGCCGGGAGACACTTGTCCACAGGCTGGGGACAACAACTTGAACCGTACCGGCCGCGCTGACTACCGTGACGGAGCTCCGATTCGTTCCCTTATCCCTGCCCCACCCGATTTACATCCCGAGCCGTCCCAGAACCACACGTTCGTGGGACCTGTGAGAGAGCGTGCCCTGTGGCTGACGTACCTGCCGATCTTGCCGCAGTGTGGCCACGCGTATTGGAGCAGCTCCTCGGGGAGGGGCGCGGCCAAGGGGTCGAGGGGAAGGACGAGCACTGGATCCGGCGCTGCCAGCCGCTCGCGCTGGTCGCGGACACCGCGCTGCTCGCCGTGCCGAACGAGTTCGCGAAGGGCGTACTCGAGGGACGGCTGGCGCCGGTCGTCAGTGAGACGCTGAGCCGCGAGTGCGGGCGCCCGATCCGGATCGCGATCACCGTCGACGACTCCGCGGGCGAGCCCCCCGCCCCTCTCGCGCCCCCGGCGCGCCCCCAGCAGCGCTACGAGGAGCCCGAGCTCCCGTCCGCGCGCCAGGACCGCGACGGGTACGACCGCTCCGAACGTGACGGATACGACCGTCAGGAGCGCGACGCGTACGACCGCCAGGACCGCGACGCGTACGACCGCCAGGAGCGTGACGGGTACGAGCGCCCGGACCGCGACGGATATGAGGGGTACGGCCGTCACCGCGCCGAGCCGCTGCCCGGGCCGGCCGGCGACCAGCTTCCGCCTACGCGCGCAGATCAGCTGCCGACGCCCCGTCCCGCATACCCCTCCGAGTACCAGCGCCCCGAGCCCGGCGCCTGGCCGCGGCCGGCGCAGCAGGACGAGTACGGCTGGCAGCAGCAGCGCCTCGGCTTTCCCGAGCGTGATCCGTACGCGTCACCCGGGCAGGACTCGTACGGCTCCGGCTCGCAGGACACCTACGGGTCCCAGGACTCCTACGGAGCCAAAGACACGTACGGGTCCAAGGACTCCTACGGCCCGCCCTCCCAGGATTCCTACGGTTCCCCCTCCCAGGACTACCGCCCGCAGCCCGTCGAGCGGTCCTCCTACGACCCGCAACGCTCCGACTACGACACGTCGCGGGGTGAATACGACCAGCGTGACGCGGGGCGCCGGGAGCTGCCCGAGCCCCCGGCCGGTTCGGGCCACGTGCACCGGGGCGGCCCGGTCGGTCCGAACCTGCCGACGACCGGTGCGCCCGGCCCCCTGGCCGCGCAGCCCGCGCCGGCGACCGGCCCGGGTGAGCCGACCGCCCGCCTGAACCCGAAGTACCTCTTCGACACCTTCGTCATCGGCGCCTCCAACCGCTTCGCGCACGCGGCCGCGGTCGCCGTGGCCGAGGCGCCGGCGAAGGCGTACAACCCCTTGTTCATCTACGGGGAGTCCGGGCTCGGCAAGACTCACCTGCTGCACGCGATCGGGCACTACGCGCGCAGCCTGTACCCGGGAACGCGGGTGCGGTACGTGAGCTCGGAGGAGTTCACCAACGAGTTCATCAACTCCATCCGCGACGGCAAGGGCGACAGCTTCCGCAAGCGGTACCGCGAGATGGACATCCTGCTCGTCGATGACATCCAGTTCCTCGCGGACAAGGAGTCGACGCAGGAGGAGTTCTTCCACACCTTCAACACGCTCCACAACGCCAACAAGCAGATCGTGCTCTCCTCCGACCGGCCGCCGAAGCAGCTGGTGACGCTGGAAGACCGGCTGCGGAACCGGTTCGAGTGGGGCCTGATCACGGACGTCCAGCCACCCGAGCTGGAGACGCGGATCGCGATCCTCCGCAAGAAGGCGGTGCAGGAGCAGCTGAACGCGCCGCCAGAGGTGCTGGAGTTCATCGCGTCCCGGATCTCACGGAACATCCGTGAGCTGGAGGGCGCGCTGATCCGGGTCACGGCGTTCGCCTCGCTCAACCGGCAGCCGGTCGACCTGGGCCTGACGGAGATCGTTCTGAAGGACCTGATCCCCGGGGGCGAGGACTCGGCCCCCGAGATCACCTCGACGGCCATCATGGGCGCCACGGCGGACTACTTCGGGCTGACCGTCGAGGACCTGTGCGGCACGTCGCGCGGCCGCGCCCTCGTGACCGCCCGGCAGATCGCCATGTACCTGTGCCGTGAGCTGACGGACCTGTCGCTGCCGAAGATCGGCGCGTTGTTCGGCGGGCGCGATCACACCACGGTCATGCACGCGGACCGCAAGATCCGCAATCTGATGGCCGAGCGCCGCTCCATCTACAACCAGGTCACGGAGCTGACCAACCGCATCAAGAACGGCTGACGCCGCCGGCGGAACGCCGCTGAGGGCGCCCTCCTGTGCTTCCGGGGGCGCCCTTCTTCATGCCCCGGGGGGGCCGGCGAGCACCGCGCCGAGCATCCTCCCGGCACCCGACCGCAACCCGCTGTTCGATTAGTCGCCGGGTTACGGCCTCCCTCCACAGATTCGGTGACTTTCTGCCGTCCACATCCTGGGGACCGGGGAGTTGTCCAGATCGTGTCCACAGCCGCCGCTGTTGAAAGACCATCAGACCAGCTCAGGTGGTTGTGGATTGGTGGACGAAGGATCTCCACAGACTGTGGACGACGAGATGATCCACAGGCTGTGCACCGAGTTGTCCACCGGCTGCCCACAGGCTGGGGGCGGTTGTCCCCAGCAAACGGTCGCTTCTCCACATGACTGTCCACTGTTCGGCAACCCGACGCGCCTCCTCACCGGGTCGAGTGAAAGGCGTCACACAAAGGTGCCGGGTTGGGCTGTGGGAAAGCTGGGTAAAGCTGGGGATGGCGCTGGGGAGAACTCGCCTCACCCTGTGCACGGCGTGTGCAGAACTTTCTGTTCTCCACAGATACGCCCGGTTGTCCACCGCCTCCACCCACAGGACCCGTGGACAAAATTCCTGCCTTGAGCTGGGCAAACGAGGTTATCCACGGTATCCACAGGCCCTACTACTACTCCCGACTAGAGAGAGCTGGGAATCCGTTTCGAAGGGGGCCCTGTGCACAACTCGCTCTTCGGTGCCCGGCCGCCCCTCGTCACGACTTGACCCCGAGAGGCACCTACTGTCAGTGCCGTGCGTCAGACTGGTCCCCGGTGTCCTCCCCGTCACAGGGACCGTCGACACCGAGACAGACGACGAGGGCCAGGCAGAGCGAGAAGCGCCGGCAACAGCAGGAGGCGGCAACAGTGAAGATCCGGGTGGAACGCGACGTACTCGCGGAGGCAGTGGCCTGGGCGGCACGCAGCCTCCCGGCCCGTCCGCCGGCGCCTGTCCTCGCCGGCCTCCTGCTGAAGACCGAGGAGGGCAAGCTGAGCCTGTCCGGCTTCGACTACGAGGTCTCCGCGCGGGTCTCCGTGGATGCCGAGGTCGAGGAGGAGGGCACGGTCCTGGTCTCCGGCCGCCTGCTCGCGGACATCTGCCGCGCGCTGCCCAACCGCCCGGTGGAGATTTCCACAGACGGTGTACGGGCGACCGTGGTCTGCGGCTCCTCCCGGTTCACACTCCACACCCTGCCTGTGGAGGAGTACCCGGCCCTGCCCCAGATGCCGAACGCGACGGGCACCGTCCCCGGCGAGGTCTTCGCCTCCGCCGCCTCCCAGGTCGCCATCGCGGCCGGCCGTGACGACACGCTGCCCGTCCTCACCGGTGTGCGCATCGAGATCGAGGGCGACACCGTCACGCTGGCGTCCACCGACCGCTACCGCTTCGCGGTCCGCGAGTTCCTGTGGAAGCCCGAGAACCCGGAGGCCTCCGCGGTCGCCCTGGTGCCCGCCAAGACGCTCCTGGACACCGCCAAGGCCCTGACCAGCGGCGACCAGGTCACCCTGGCGCTGTCCGGCTCGGGCTCCGGCGAGGGCCTGATCGGCTTCGAGGGTGCCGGCCGCCGCACGACGACCCGGCTGTTGGAGGGCGACCTCCCGAAGTACCGCACGCTCTTCCCGACGGAGTTCAACAGCGTCGCCGTGATCGAGACCGCCCCCTTCGTGGAGGCCGTCAAGCGCGTGGCCCTGGTCGCCGAGCGCAACACCCCGGTGCGGCTCAGCTTCGAGCAGGGCGTGCTCATCCTGGAGGCCGGTTCCAGCGACGACGCACAGGCTGTGGAGAGGGTCGACGCCCAGCTCGAGGGCGACGACATCTCGATCGCCTTCAACCCGACGTTCCTGCTGGACGGCCTGAGCGCCATCGACTCCCCGGTGGCCCAGCTGTCGTTCACGACGTCCACCAAGCCCGCCCTGCTCAGCGGCAAGCCGGCGCTGGACGCCGAGGCGGACGACGCCTACAAGTACCTGATCATGCCGGTGCGCCTCAGCGGCTGAGCCGGGCCCGGGGCCGCAGGCAGGCTGGGATCACCGGCGGTTGTCCACAGGTTGAGGACAAAGCCGCAGGTGAGGGCGTACGAGTGAGCGCGTATGCCCACAGATGTGCGCGAGCGTCCGGGTTTAGGCTCGGACGTGGGTACGAAAGTGCCTCGCGGTACGCACGTGCCGCCACGCCACGTCGCAGAACCTAAGGAACACAACTGATGGAGCTCGGTCTCGTCGGCCTCGGCAAGATGGGCGGCAACATGCGCGAGCGGATCCGCCGCGCAGGCCACACCGTCCTCGGATACGACCGCAACCCGGACCTCGCCGATGTCCACAGCCTGGAAGAGCTTGTGGGCAAGCTCAGCGGCCCGCGCGTGATCTGGGTGATGGTCCCTGCCGGTGAGGCCACGCAGACCACGATCGACCGGCTCGCCGAGCTGCTGGAGCCCGGCGACGTCGTCGTGGACGGCGGCAACTCCCGCTGGACCGACGACGAGCGGCACGCGGAGGAGCTGGCGGCCAAGGGCATCGGTTTCGTCGACTGCGGTGTCTCCGGCGGCGTCTGGGGCCTGGAGAACGGCTACGCGCTGATGTACGGCGGCGACAAGGAGAACGTCGCCAAGGTGCAGCCGGTCTTCGACGCCCTCAAGCCGGAGGGCGATTTCGGCTCGGTGCACGCCGGCAAGGTGGGCGCGGGCCACTTCGCGAAGATGGTCCACAACGGCATCGAGTACGCGATGATGCAGGCCTACGCCGAGGGCTGGGAGCTCCTGGAGAAGGTCGACTCCGTGACCGACGTCCGGGAGGTCTTCCGCTCCTGGCAGGAGGGCACGGTCATCCGTTCCTGGCTGCTCGACCTCGCGGTCAACGCGCTCGACGAGGACGAGCACCTGGACGAGCTGCGGGGTTATGCACAGGACTCCGGCGAGGGACGCTGGACTGTGGAGGCCGCCATCGACAACGCGGTGCCGCTGCCGGCGATCACCGCGTCGCTGTTCGCGCGCTTCGCCTCCCGCCAGGAGGACTCGCCCCAGATGAAGATGATCGCGGCGCTGCGGAACCAGTTCGGCGGCCACGCGGTCGAGAAGAAGTAGTCCACAGGGCTGTACGGCAGTCCACGAACGCCCGGGGAGGTCGGCGAAACGACCATGCACGTCACGCATCTGTCGCTGGCCGACTTCCGTTCGTACCCCCGGGTCGAGGTCCCGCTCGACCCCGGGGTGACCGCCTTCGTCGGGCCGAACGGGCAGGGCAAGACCAACCTGGTCGAGGCCGTCGGCTATCTCGCCACGCTCGGCAGCCACCGGGTCTCCTCCGACGCCCCCCTGGTCCGCATGGGCGCCGAGCGCGCGATCATCCGGGCCCAGGTCCGGCAGGGCGAACGGCAGCAGCTGGTCGAGCTGGAGCTGAACCCCGGGCGCGCCAACCGGGCGCGTATCAACAGGTCCTCGCAGGTCAGACCGCGTGACGTGCTGGGGATCGTACGGACCGTGCTGTTCGCGCCCGAGGATCTCGCGCTGGTCAAGGGCGACCCCGGCGAGCGGCGCCGTTTCCTCGACGAGCTGATCACCGCGCGCTCTCCGCGCATGGCCGGGGTCCGCTCCGACTACGACCGGGTCCTCAAGCAGCGCAACACACTGCTGAAGTCCGCCGCCCTGGCCCGTCGGCACGGCGGCCGCACCATGGACATGTCCACGTTGGACGTGTGGGACCAGCATCTCGCGCGTGCGGGCGCCGAGTTGCTGGCGCAGCGCCTGGACCTGATCGCCGCGGTCCAGCCGCTGGCGGACAAGGCATATGAGCAGCTCGCGCCCGGTGGCGGCCCGATCGCGCTGGAGTACAAGCCGTCCGCGCCGGGCGAGGCGCACACCCGCGAGGATCTCTACGAGCAGCTGATGGCGGCGCTCGCGGAGGCCCGCAAGCAGGAGATCGAGCGAGGTGTCACCCTGATCGGCCCGCACCGCGACGACCTGCAGCTCAAGCTCGGCCAGCTCCCGGCCAAGGGCTACGCCTCCCACGGCGAGTGCTGGTCCTACGCGCTGGCACTGCGTCTGGCCTCGTACGACCTGCTCAGGGCGGAGGGCAACGAGCCGGTGCTGGTGCTCGACGACGTCTTCGCCGAGCTGGACACCCGTCGCCGTGAGCGCCTGGCCGAGCTGGTCGCGCCCGGCGAGCAGGTGCTGGTGACGGCCGCGGTCGACGACGACGTACCGCATGTGCTGTCCGGGACGCGGTTCGCCGTGTCCGAGGGGACGGTGGAGCGGGTATGACGGAGAACACACCCGGTGACGCCCCCCAGCCGTCCAAGTCCTCCAAGGCCCCCGAGCCCTCCGGCGTCGACCTCGCGCGCGTGGCACTGCGCGCGGCCAAGGAAGCGGCACGCGCGCGGGGGGACGCTGCGCAGCAGAAGAAGCAGGCACGCCGTGGCGGTCTGCGGTCCGGCGCGCGAGCCGACGGACGCGACCCCATGGCACTCGGGTCCGCGATCAACCGGCTGATCAACGAACGAGGCTGGGAGGCGCCGGCCGCGGTGGGCGGCGTGATGGGCCGCTGGCCGCAGATCGTCGGCGAGGACGTGGCCAAGCACTGTGTGCCGGAGAGGTACGACGAGGACGAGCGCGTCCTGACGGTGCGCTGCGACTCGACGGCCTGGGCGACGAACCTCCGGCTGCTGGCGCCCACGCTGGTCGCGCGGCTGAACGAGGACCTGGGCCACGGCAGGGTGAAGCTGATCAAGGTGCAGGGCCCCGGCGGGCCCACCCGCCGCTACGGCCCGTTGCGCGCACCCGGCAGCACCGGGCCGGGCGACACCTACGGCTGATCGGCACCGGTTTTCCCACTGGTCGGCAGCACGTGACTGACATCACATCAGGGGCTTGCGGCGGCCCTGTCGGTGCGTCGGCGGCCCTCTTGTCGCGTGCCCGCACACGGTTGCGAATCGCGACCTGACTCCGAAGTAGCCAAGGGTTGACGGCCGGAAGCGCTGAGTGCCTCCGTGAGCCTCTTGGAGCCCCCTTCCGCATATCGGGAGTCGGACAAGACCCGTCGAGGGCGGCACATGCGGACTCAGGTACCGGCAAACCCCCATCAGTGTCAGTGCTACCGGTAGACTGGAAGCAATCCCGCCCCACTCGCTGGGGACCGTCCGGGAAAAGCTGAGCAACGCTGATCAAGGCTTACCAACGCAACATGCCGCAGCCGCTCCGGCAACCCGCCGACGAGCCTGGCTCGTGCTGTGCCAGAAAGGGCGCTTCGTGGCCGATTCCGGCAACCCCAACGAGAACATCCCGTCCACCGACGAAGGCGTGAGCAGCGAGGCGATCACCTCCAGCAGCGAGGTCACCGCCTCGTACGACGCCAGTGCCATCACCGTCCTCGAGGGTCTGGACGCGGTCCGCAAGCGACCCGGCATGTACATCGGCTCGACCGGTGAGCGCGGCCTGCACCACCTCGTGTACGAGGTAGTCGACAACTCCGTCGACGAGGCGCTGGCCGGGCACGCGGACACGATCCAGGTGACGATCCTCCCCGACGGCGGCGTCCGCGTCGTCGACAACGGCCGTGGCATCCCGGTGGGCATCGTCCCGTCCGAGGGCAAGCCGGCCGTCGAGGTCGTGCTGACCGTGCTGCACGCGGGCGGCAAGTTCGGCGGCGGCGGCTACGCGGTCTCCGGTGGTCTGCACGGCGTCGGCGTCTCGGTGGTGAACGCCCTGTCCAGCAAGGTCTCCGTCGAGGTGAAGACCGACGGCCACCGCTGGACGCAGGACTACAAGATGGGCGTCCCCACGGCGCCGCTCGCCAAGCACGAGGCCATCGAGGAGACCGGCACCTCGGTCACCTTCTGGGCCGACGGCGACATCTTCGAGACCACCGACTACTCCTTCGAGACGCTCTCGCGGCGCTTCCAGGAGATGGCGTTCCTCAACAAGGGCCTCACGATCAAGCTCACGGACGAGCGCGAGTCCGCGAAGGCCACGTCGGGGGCGGACGAGGCGGGGGCGGACGAGACCGCCGAGGTCAAGACGGTCACGTACCACTACGAGGGCGGCATCGTCGACTTCGTGAAGTACCTCAACTCCCGCAAGGGCGAGGCGGTGCACCCCACCGTCATCGACCTGGAGGCCGAGGACAAGGACAGGCAGCTGTCCCTCGAGGTCGCCATGCAGTGGAACGGCGGCTACACCGAGGGCGTGTACTCCTTCGCCAACATCATCCACACCCACGAGGGCGGCACGCACGAAGAGGGCTTCCGCGCCGCGCTGACCTCGCTGATCAACAAGTATGCGCGGGACAAGAGGCTGCTGCGCGAGAAGGACGACAACCTCACGGGTGACGACATCCGCGAGGGCCTGACGGCGATCATCTCGGTCAAGCTGAGCGAGCCCCAGTTCGAGGGCCAGACCAAGACCAAGCTGGGCAACACCGAGGCCAAGACCTTCGTGCAGAAGGTCGTCTACGAGCACCTCGCGGACTGGCTCGACCGCAACCCGAACGAGGCGGCGGACATCATCCGCAAGGGCATCCAGGCGGCCACCGCGCGTGTGGCGGCCCGCAAGGCCCGTGACCTCACCCGCCGCAAGGGCCTGCTGGAGACGGCGTCCCTGCCCGGCAAGCTCTCCGACTGCCAGTCGAACGATCCCACCAAGTGCGAGATCTTCATCGTCGAGGGTGACTCCGCCGGCGGCTCGGCCAAGTCCGGCCGCAATCCGCAGTACCAGGCGATCCTCCCGATCCGAGGCAAGATCCTCAACGTCGAGAAGGCGCGGATCGACAAGATCCTGCAGAACCAGGAGATCCAGGCGCTGATCTCGGCCTTCGGCACCGGAGTCCACGAGGACTTCGACATCGAGAAGCTGCGCTATCACAAGATCATCCTGATGGCGGACGCCGACGTCGACGGCCAGCACATCAACACCCTGTTGCTGACCTTCCTGTTCCGTTTCATGCGGCCCCTGGTCGAGGCCGGTCACGTGTACCTCTCCCGCCCGCCGCTCTACAAGATCAAGTGGGGCAAGGACGACTTCGAGTACGCCTACTCCGACCGCGAGCGCGACGCCCTGATCGAGATGGGCCGCAACGCCGGCAAGCGCATCAAGGACGACTCCGTCCAGCGCTTCAAGGGTCTCGGTGAGATGAACGCCGAGGAGCTGCGCATCACGACCATGGACCAGGAGCACCGCGTCCTCGGCCAGGTCACCCTCGACGACGCCGCTCAGGCCGACGACCTGTTCTCGGTCCTCATGGGTGAGGACGTCGAGGCCCGTCGCGCGTTCATCCAGCGCAACGCCAAGGACGTCCGCTTCCTCGACATCTGAGTCGGTCTCAGCTGACCGCACCAGGAAGGATCTTCACCAGCAATGACCGACGAGAACACTCCCGTGACGACGCCCGAGGGTGACGCCCTGGCCATGCGCGTCGAGCCCGTCGGGCTCGAGACGGAGATGCAGCGTTCGTACCTCGACTACGCGATGTCCGTCATCGTCTCGCGTGCGCTGCCCGACGTCCGCGACGGCCTCAAGCCCGTCCACCGCCGCGTGCTGTACGCCATGTACGACGGCGGTTACCGCCCCGAGCGCGGCTTCTACAAGTGCGCCCGCGTCGTCGGCGACGTCATGGGCAACTACCACCCGCACGGCGACTCCTCGATCTACGACGCACTCGTGCGCCTCGCCCAGCCCTGGTCGATGCGCATGCCGCTCGTCGACTCCAACGGCAACTTCGGCTCCCCGGGCAACGACCCGGCCGCGGCCATGCGGTACACCGAGTGCAAGATGGCGCCGCTGTCGATGGAGATGGTCCGCGACATCGACGAGGAGACCGTCGACTTCACGGACAACTACGACGGCCGCTCCCAGGAGCCGACCGTCCTGCCGGCCCGTTTCCCGAACCTGCTGATCAACGGCTCGGCCGGTATCGCGGTCGGCATGGCGACGAACATCCCGCCGCACAACCTGCGCGAGGTCGCCGCCGGCGCCCAGTGGTACCTGGAGAACCCCGAGGCCTCCCACGAGGAGCTGCTGGACGCGCTCATCGAGCGCATCAAGGGCCCGGACTTCCCGACCGGCGCGCTCGTCGTCGGCCGCCGGGGCATCGAGGAGGCGTACCGCACCGGCCGCGGCTCCATCACCATGCGCGCGGTCGTCGAGGTCGAGGAGATCCAGAACCGCCAGTGCCTGGTGGTCACGGAGCTGCCGTACCAGGTCAACCCGGACAACCTCGCGCAGAAGATCGCCGACCTCGTGAAGGACGGCAAGATCGGCGGCATCGCGGACGTCCGCGACGAGACCTCCTCGCGCACCGGTCAGCGCCTGGTCATCGTGCTGAAGCGGGACGCGGTTGCCAAGGTCGTGCTGAACAACCTCTACAAGCACACCGACCTGCAGACGAACTTCGGCGCCAACATGCTGGCGCTGGTGGACGGCGTGCCGCGCACGCTCTCGCTGGACGCGTTTATCCGCCACTGGGTGACCCACCAGATCGAGGTCATCGTCCGCCGTACGCGCTTCCGGCTGCGCAAGGCCGAGGAGCGGGCGCACATCCTGCGCGGTCTGCTGAAGGCCCTGGACGCCATCGACGAGGTCATCGCGCTGATCCGGCGCAGTGAGACCGTCGAGATCGCCCGCGGCGGCCTGATGGACCTGCTGACGATCGACGAGATCCAGGCCAACGCCATCCTCGAGATGCAGCTGCGCCGACTGGCCGCCCTGGAGCGCCAGAAGATCGTCCAGGAGCACGACGAGCTCCAGGCGAAGATCAACGAGTACAACGAGATCCTCGCCTCCCCCGTCCGCCAGCGCGGCATCGTCAGCGCCGAACTGGCCGCGATCGTCGAGAAGTACGGCGACGACCGCAAGACGACGCTGATCCCCTACGAGGGCGACATGTCCATCGAGGACCTGATCGCCGAGGAGGACATCGTCGTCACGGTCACCCGGGGCGGCTACATCAAGCGCACCAAGACCGACGACTACCGTGCCCAGAAGCGCGGCGGCAAGGGCGTGCGGGGCACGAAGCTCAAGGAAGACGACATCGTCGACCACTTCTTCGTGTCCACCACGCACCACTGGCTGCTGTTCTTCACCAACAAGGGCCGCGTCTACCGCGTGAAGGGCTACGAGCTGCCCGACGCCGGCCGGGACGCGCGCGGTCAGCACGTGGCGAACCTGCTCGCCTTCCAGCCGGACGAGTCGATCGCCGAGATCCTGGCGATCCGCAACTACGAGGCGGTCCCCTACCTCGTGCTCGCCACCAAGGCCGGACTTGTGAAGAAGACGCCTCTGAAGGATTACGATTCGCCCCGTTCCGGCGGTGTGATCGCGATCAACCTTCGCGCGATGGAGGACGGGTCCGACGACGAACTGATCGGTGCCGAACTCGTCTCGTCGGATGACGATCTCCTTCTGATCAGCAAGAAGGCGCAGTCGATCAGGTTCACTGCATCGGACGACACCCTGCGGCCCATGGGCCGTGCCACCTCGGGCGTCAAGGGCATGAGCTTCCGCGAAGGCGACGAGCTGCTCTCGATGAATGTTGTTCGACCCGGTACGTTCGTGTTCACTGCCACAGACGGCGGGTACGCGAAGCGGACCGCCGTCGACGAGTACCGCGTCCAGGGTCGCGGCGGTCTCGGCATCAAGGCCGCCAAGATCGTCGAAGACCGTGGATCCCTCGTCGGCGCGCTGGTGGTCGAGGAGACCGACGAGATCCTCGCCATCACGCTGTCGGGCGGTGTGATTCGTACGCGAGTCAACGAGATCAGGGAAACCGGCCGTGACACCATGGGCGTCCAACTGATCAATCTGGGCAAGCGCGATGCCGTCGTGGGCATCGCTCGCAACGCCGAGGCGGGGCGTGAGGCGGAGGAGGTCGACGGCGATGTGGTCGTCGACGAGAACGCCGAGAGCGCCGCGACCAGCGGCACGGACGAGGGTGAGGCGCCCTCGGCCGAGTAGGCACGAGGAGTGAGTCAGCGTGAGCGGAGCCACGGGCGCCGGACCGGCCGGAACCTCGAGGGGTACGGAAGCGGACGACGGCGGCCGTGGCTCCGCCGCGCGTGCGGCGGACCCGCACACGACCAACCTGAAGGCGATCAAGTCCCCGACCAAGGACGAGCCGTCGCCGGACGCGCACGAATCACAGGGGGGAACTGTGACGGACACCCGAGGTCCGCAGACTCAGCAGGCCAAGTCCGGTGCGGGGACGTCCGCCTCCGGCGCGCAGCCGAAGCCGGCCGCGCAGGAACCGGCCACGGCGTCGCCCCTGCCGGGCGAACGCAAGACGCAGCAGCCTGCCGGCCCGTACCACCCGCCGCAGGCCTACCCGGCGCAGCAGGCGGCGGCCGGGGCCGGCGCCGAGGCGGTACGGCGTCCTCGCACGGGGGCGCGCACCACGCCCCGCGTCCGCAAGGCGCGGCTCCGCGTGGCGAAGGCCGACCCGTGGTCGGTGATGAAGGTCAGCTTCCTGCTCTCCATCGCCCTGGGCATCTGCACGATCGTCGCGTCCGCCGTGCTGTGGATGGTCATGGACGCGATGGGCGTCTTCTCAACGGTGGGCGGCACGATCTCCGAAGCCACCGGATCGAACGAGTCCAACGGCTTCGACCTGCAGGCTTTCCTGTCGCTGCCCAACGTCCTGATGTTCACGTCGGTCATCGCGGTCATCGACGTGGTCCTGGCGACCGCCCTCGCGACGCTCGGCGCGTTCATCTACAACCTGTCCGCGGGCTTCGTGGGCGGGGTGGAGCTGACGCTCGCCGAGGACGAGTGACGTCACCTTCGTCTTTCTCCTGACGAGCTGTCCTGACGGTGCTCTGACAACCGATTTTGGGACTGCCCATGTCGTGCGCTAATCTTCAGGAGTCAGCGCGCGGGACACACACCGCAGAGCGCGGCGGGGCTATAGCTCAGTTGGTTAGAGCGCATCCCTGATAAGGATGAGGCCACAGGTTCAAATCCTGTTAGCCCCACCAGCGAGAAGACCCTCAGTCGAATGCGACTGGGGGTCTTTCGGTGTCCGTGGCCGGTGTTCAGGTGGACGGCTCTGTGGCCGACGGCTACGGCCGACGGTCACGGTCGAAGGCCATGGCCGATGGTTCTGGCCGACGGCTATGGCTCTCATCCGGTGGGCACGCCCTGATCCGAGGTCTCTGGAGCAGGACATGCGTAAGCCCGGCCGCTCCGCGGAGCTGCCGGGCTTTGTACGCAGTTCGCCGGGACGTCGTTCTCAGAGGTTCAGCGCTTCAGGGGCGTGAGATGGTCCGCCTCGGGGTCGGAGCCGGGGTCCTCGTCAGTGCCGTCGGTGCCGGGGGAGGCGGCCGTGTCCGCGGGTGAGCGGTGCCGGCAGCGGGGGGTCTTGCCGTGGGCCTCGGCACGGATGCGCTGCTTCATCGTGGGGGGCAGGGCCCTGGGGGAGGACCAGGGGGACATCACCGGTGCCGCCGTCCGCTGCTGCGGGATGCTCGCGCCGTTGCTGTTGCTCTTCTGCTCGGTCTGCGGTACGGCCGCGGCGGCGGTCGTGGTGATCAGGCCGAGCGCCGTGCACAGCGCGAGGAAGGCGGTGACGATGGTGGTCCACAGCTTCATGACCTTGTTCCGGGCCATGGCCCCTCACTTTCGGGTTGGGCGATTTGCGTACTTTCCTCATGATGTGTATGGGGGTCGAGAAGTGGTGGACCTCCGCCCGTGGCGCGTCGATGTTCTGATGAACACCACCCGGATGGGTGCAGGGCGGTTGAAAACATGAGGAAAGCGCCGAAGGAGGGTCAAAGTAACCTTCCGTCGGCGTGTGGTCACCCTCTGATCGGAACGTTGCACTCCGCTTCTATCCCGGCTTCCGGGACGGGAGTTGAGGGCCGACGCAGGTCACCGATCGGTCTCGGCCGGTGTGTATAGTCGGGCGCCAGAGGTCCCCTACGTCAAGGAAAGACGAGGTCGCGCGGTGAAGAAGCTTCTCCTGGTCGCACTGGCCGCCATCGGCGGGCTCCTCGTGTACCGCCAGATCCAGGCGGATCGCGCCGAGCAGGATCTGTGGACGGAGGCGACTGACTCCGTGCCCACGGGTTCGTGAGTCACGACAACTCATACCGAGCACACCCCGGCCGCCTCGCGGTCGGGGTTTTGTGTGCCGAGGGCCGGTCGTGAACCCGGTGCACGCGGCAGGATGGGCCACGGCTTCACGGCTCTGCGGTCCGGCGAGGGTGAGGGGTGGCGCGTGAGGGGACGGTGTCGTACGGCGTGGCGACGGCACACGGGGGCGTGGCGCGGCCGTCCGGCCGTGGCCGTGCGCGTCGGCGCCGCGGCGCTGGTCCTGGGGACGACGACGGCAGCGCTGCCGACGACAGCCGCAGCGGTTGCGGGCAACGAGGCAGCGGCTGCGGGGCGGGCCTCCGCCATCGCGGCGCAGGCCTCCGCCACCGCGGCGCGGGCCTCCGCCACCGCTGCGACGGCCTCCGGTACGCCGAGCCCCTACGCCTTCGCCGACGGTGCCCGGAGCATCGAAGGAGCCAGAAGCACCGGTGACGCCGCCCTTCTGAAGCCCGGCGAGGCCTACAAGAGCTCTCTGCCGGGCACCGGCAGGGTCAGCTACCGCCTCGACCTCGACGCCGCGTCCAACGCGTACGTCTCCGTCACGGCCGTCCCCTCCCCCGACACCACCGTCTCCGTCATCGACGGGGTCAGGGTGACCGTGCAGGACGCCGAGGGCAACACCTGCTCCGATGACACCAAGAGGTTCGGTACCGCCCGCAGCCCCCACCCGATCGCCGCGTGGGGGATGCGTGAGATCTCGCCCAACCGGCCGCTGTGCCGGAAGGCCGGTGCCTACTACGTGTCCGTCGAGCGCGTCGACCCCGAGGGCGACGGCTCCTCACCCGACGCCTGGGGCCTGGAACTCCTGGCCACGACGGAACCGGGAACAGCGAAGACCGGGGCGACCGGCGCGCCCGAGGGATGGAACTCCGCCACGCCCCAGCCGCTCCAGGGTGAGCCCGGGCACCGCAAGGGCGGAGCGGGTTTCACCGGGGCGACGCCCCTGGACCAGGGCGTCTGGCGGGACGACATCCGGCCGGGCCAGACCCTCTTCTACGAGGTGCCGGTCGACTGGGGACAGCAGGTCTCCGTCACCGCGGACCTCGGCAGCTCCGACTCCGGCGGCACCGGGTACACGTCCGACGCGCTGGACCTGGTCCTCTACAACCCCGCGCGCGGTGATGTCGCCGATGTGGCCGTGGGCTACGACGGCGACCAGAAGTCCGGAAGCCTGCCTCCCCTGCCCCCGGTCGACCACGCCAACCGCCACTCCGCCATCGCCCAGGTGAGCGCGATGCGCTTCGCCGGCTCCTACTACCTCGTCGCCCATCTCGCCCGCGGTGTCGCCGACAGCTTCGGGGACGGGCCGTTCAAGATGACGCTGCGCGTGACGGTGAGCGGGGAGCCGCGTGGAGGGCCCGACTACGAGGGGGAGTCCGTGCCGAGCGGCGTCTTCGAGGTCTCGGAGCAGGACCGGGAGGCGGCTGCGGAGGGCGTGGCCGCGGGCGGTGACACCGCCATGAGGGTGCTCGCCGTGGGCGGCATCGGCACCGGGAGCGCGCTGCTCGTGGGGCTCGGCGTGTGGACCCTTGTGGCCCGGCGCAGGAGTGTCGCGTAGGGGAGCGCCGAGGGCCGCGGGCAGTCTGCCTCGGCGCGCGGAGTATCGCCTGAGAGGGGTTCCGCCGGCCGCCCAGGCGGTTCGCTGCGGCGCGCGGAGTATCGCCTGAGGGGAGCTCCGATGGGCCGGCGGTTCGCTGCGGCGCCCCGGGCTCCCCATTGCCGTCCTGCCGGCCTCGCCGAGTGGTGTACGCGTCAGGGCCGCTCAGATGCGGGACAGGGCCCAGAAACCCACGGCGTAGCAGGCCAGTGCGAGGAGCAGCAGGGGCACCGCCACCCTGGCCGGAGGACCTGGTCGCGAGGGCCGCTGAGCCCGGTGCCGTGACGGTGCCGGGCCGCTCGGTGGGGCCGCCGGTGTCCGGGCGGTGTACGAGGCTGTGGAGGCGTCCGCACGGTACTGCTCCGCGGGAGGCACATGCGGGCCGGGGTACACCGGTGGGAGCGGCTGGGCGGGGGACAGCCGGTGGGTGGTGTCGTAGGGCGAGACGGGCGCCTGCGCGGGCGGGGCGTGGACCGGGGCGGGACGGGCCCGTCCGGCCGCGGGGGACGAGGTGACGGTGGGCTGGGGCGGCGGCAGATGGAAGCTGCCGGTGTCCGACATGGAGGCCGGCTGCGCCGGGTCGGCGGTGTGCCGGGGATCGGACGGCGTCACCCATGCGTGGTGCCGGTCGTGCTCGGAGACCTGCTGCCCGCCCGGCTCCGACGCCTTCCCCTCGGCCCGCCGCTGCGAGGACCTCTCCCCGCCCCCCTCCGAGGGGTCGGACGGCTCCTCCCTCGGGCCCAGACCTTTCGCTCTCTCCAGCGGACCCTCGGGGGCGAACCCTCTTGGCAACGGGCCCAGTTGGTCGAAGATCTCGATCAGCTCGTCGTCCGGGCCCGGCTCCGGAAGCAGCTCCGCGGCGGCGGCGAGCGCCTTACGTGCCCCCGTGGCCGTACGGAAGCGCGCCTCCGGATCCGGCTGGAGCAACGAGGCCACCACCTGCCACAGCGGCTCCGGAATGCCCTTGGGCGCACCGGGCGTCCCGTGTTCGGCGAAGTACTGGATGAGCGCCTTGCTGTCCGGTTTGGCACCCTCCAGCAGATACAGCGCGACCAGTCCCACGGCGAACAGGTCGGCGGGGAAGTCCGGTTCGGCCCCCATCATCTGTTCGGGCGCGAGGTAACCGGGCGTCCCCACCACAAGGTTGGTCTCCGTCAGGCGGGGCTCGCCCAGCCGCATCGCGATGCCGAAGTCGGACAGCCGCAGCCGCGGCCGGCCCGTGCCCGTGGCCTCCAGTAGGACATTGGCGGGCTTCACGTCACGATGGACGACGTCCTCCGCGTGCACCGCGGCCAGGCCCGCCAGCAGCTGATCGAGCAGGGTGCAGACGAACGCCGGCGGGAGCGGGCCGTAGTCACCGACGAGGTGGACGAGCGAACCGCCCGCGACCAGGTCCATGGTGAACAGGACCTTGTCGTCGTCGGCGGCCCAGCTGGTCGGGGCGAGCACATGCGGGTGATCGATCCGCAGGGCCTGTTCCCGTACGAAGCGCAGCAGCGAGTGCGCGTCGCTCTGGAGCAGGACCTTGGCGGCCACGTAGCGGCGACGGCGGTGGTCCCAGGCGCGCCAGACGGCACCGACCCCTCCGCGCCCGATCGGGTCGACCAGTTCGTACCGGCCGGCGAAGACCTCACCCATGGCTGTACGTCGCTCCTCCCCCTGCGGCTTCCCCCCTTGCTTCCCCCTCGGCGAGCGCTACGACTCCCCGACGGGGCGAAACGCCTCCCCCGAGTCCCCCGAATCCTGATCCCCCTCGAACCCACGGGCTCCCCCGAACCCCTGGAATTTCCGGGCTCCCCCGAACCCAGGCTGTCTCGACCCGCATCCCCGATGAGTGATACGTCCCCCTCGCGTCGACCGGTCCCCCGTACGGACCACGCCCCCACGTGTCCGCCCGTACCGTGACGCATCCCCCGTCACCTCACCCGAGCCCGTCGCCGAACCCCCTTCGGCGGTCGGGCGGTGGGATCAGTTCTGGTGGGACTGGTAGTGCGTGACGGCGTCCGAGGTGCGGCCGGCGCCGTAGACCCGGAGGAACTCTGCCAGCTCCGGATGGCTCGGGGCGAGAGTGTCGGCGGCGTCGATTATGTCGCCCGCCGCCGCGACCGACCGCAGCAGCGACTGGATCTCGCGCACGACGCGCTTGACCGTGGGCGCCCCCGAACTGCTCGTCGTCTGCGTGGTGTTGCTCAGCACCGAGCCCCCCTGCGACTTCTTGATCTCCTCCATGCGCTCGGTGGCCTCGGCCGCGCTCACACTGCCGTCCGCGACCTGCCCCGCCAGGTCCTGCAGCAGCTGCACCCGCTGCACCACGGCCGGGTTGCCGATCTTCGCCCGCTGACCACTCATCAGCTGCGACAACATCGGTGCGGACAGTCCCAGAACCCCCGCGAGACGAGCCTGGTTGAGACCAAGATCGTCGATGAGCCTACGGAAGAGCGCCCCCAGTGGCTCCCCGTACCAGTTCCGCTGCAGTTCCCGCGCTCTTGCGGTCGCTTCCTGCTGTGCGGCGTCCATTGCGTCTCCCCATCGCTTCCCCATGTACGGCGGTTCGCGGTAGCGAACCACGCCGAGCATCTTACGGAGAGTGGTCGATGACGGGGACCCCCAATCTTTTTGCGGAACCACGGGGGAGACCCGGTACTCTGGTCTCCGACGCCCGCCGGGACGCGGTTTCTCCGGTCGGACGTCCCCTTCCGGGGCCTTAGCTCAGTTGGTAGAGCGCTGTCTTTGCATGGCAGATGTCAGGGGTTCGACTCCCCTAGGCTCCACTCCGGATATGCCCTCCGAGCTGCGGAAACGCGGTCTCGGGGGCATTTCGCATGTCGGCGCGGACGGCGGGGCGCCTGTTTCACGTGAAACAGCCCGGCGGGGCGGGAGACCCTCAAGTCTCCCGCCCCGCCGGGCTGTTAGATCAGGCGCCCTCAGGAATTGTCATCGCGCCGGGAGGCCTCGTCCTCGGCCTGCTTGGCCTCGACCTCCGGATCCAGGACCGCCGGGCCGGTGCCGTCCACGGACGACAGACGCCCCGACTCGGGGACCTCCGTCGCGGCCGGCGGCTCCACCAGCCAGTCCGGGTTGGCCTGCTTGTCCCACCACTTCCACGCGGCGAAAGCACCACCGGCGACCGCGCCCAGAATCACCAGCGTCTTCATGGCCTTACCGGCCTTGGCCCGCCGTTCGTGCTTGCGGACCAGCTTCTGGATCTCCTTGGGCGTGACCTGGCCGCGCAGCGCGGACAGGGCGGCCACACTCCGGGCCGCGGCCTCGGTCGTGACAGGCACGGCCGCGGCCACCGCCTGTTCGATCCTCGGACGCGAGTACTCCGCCGCCTGGCGAGCGGCCTTGCGGGTGCGCTCGGCAGCCTCCTGGGCGGCCTGGTCGACCTTCGGTGGCACATGCGTGCGGGCCTGCTCCAGATACGGCTGCACATGAGTGCCGTACTGGACGCGAGCCTGCCCTGCGGCCTGCGTCACCTTGGGCGCTAGCCGTACGCGTGCCTCGTGCGCGTAGTGCGCGGCCCTGTCCTTGGCCGTGTCGGCGTAGGGCGCCACCACTTCCGCGGCGTGCAGCACGCTGTCCTTCGCCGAACCAGTCGCGGCGCGCACGCTGTCGATGCGGGTCACGGGTTCCTCCTCCTCGGTGGCGTACGGTATTTCGACTTTCCACCCTTTTACGGATCATGCCTCCCGGCACACGACCAGGCATGCGCGGAAGGGCATCCGGGTCACGGGAACCGGCGTCCGAAGGACGCCGATCACGTGCAATAGCGGATGAATGGGGGACAACAGGAGCTTGTCGTCGACAATGCCACGGATCGCAGCCGAGCGCTCCCGCCCCGGGACTACTCGACTTCTTTTTGCGTACACCCGCCGAGGGTTTCCCCCCGCTGCCACGAGGTCGGGCGACGCGGAGGCCCGTCCGTGCGAGGATCGGGGAGTCACGGAAAGACAACGGAAGGCAGATCGTGGCCGAGCAGCTCTACGCCACCCTGAAGACCAATCACGGCGACATCGACGTCCGGCTTCTGCCGAACCACGCGCCCAAGACGGTCAAGAACTTCGTCGAGCTCGCCCAGGGCGAGCGGGAGTGGACGCACCCGGAGACGGGACAGAAGTCCACGGACAAGCTCTACGACGGCACGGTCTTCCACCGGGTGATCAGTGGCTTCATGATCCAGGGCGGTGACCCGCTGGGCAACGGCACCGGCGGCCCCGGCTACCAGTTCGAGGACGAGTTCCACCCCGACCTGCGCTTCGACAAGCCCTACCTGCTCGCGATGGCCAACGCCGGCCCCGGCACCAACGGCTCGCAGTTCTTCATCACGGTCTCCCCGACGGCGTGGCTGAACCGCAAGCACACCATCTTCGGCGAGGTCACCGACGCGGCCAGCCAGAAGGTCGTGGACACCATCGCCACGACCCAGACCAACCCGCGCACCGACCGTCCGCTCAACGACGTGGTCATCGAGTCGGTCGTCATCGAGACCCGCTGAGCGCGAGGGCTTCCGCAGGGAACCCCGTGACGGCCCCGCAGGCCGTCATGCGAAGGCGCCCGCAGGGAACCAATCGCCCCGCTCATCCGTAAGGATGAGCGGGGCGGGCTTTTCTCACACGACCTAGGGGAGACCATGGACGACCAGGCTGCGGGCAGCCCGCAGGACGCCCACAGCGTCCCCATGTGCTACCGCCACCCGGACCGCGAAACGGGCATCCGCTGCACCCGCTGCGAGCGCCCCATCTGCCCCGAATGCATGGTCAACGCCTCCGTCGGCTTCCAGTGCCCCGAATGCGTCCGCACCGGTTCCGGCACGGGCCACTCGCCCACGGCCGCCATGCCCCGGACGATCGCGGGAGGCTCCGTCGCCGCCGACCCGCGGCTGCTGACCAAGATCCTCATCGGTATCAACCTGGCCGTGTTCATCGCCGTCCGGGTCCACGAGTCGCTGCTGACCGACATCTTCCTCCTCGGCGCCTGGCCGCCCGCACCCTTCACGCCCACCCAGGGCGTGGCCGGAGGCGAGTGGTACCGCATGGTCACGTCGATGTTCACGCACCAGGAGATCTGGCACGTCGCGTTCAACATGCTCAGCCTGTGGTGGCTCGGCGGTCCCCTCGAAGCGGCCCTCGGCCGCGCTCGCTACCTCGCCCTCTACTTCATCTCCGGCCTCGCCGGCAGCGCCCTGGCCTATCTGCTGGCATCCCCGACCACGGCGACCCTGGGCGCCTCCGGCGCGATCTTCGGCCTCTTCGGCGCGACGGCCGTGCTGATGCGCCGGCTCAAGTACGACATGCGGCCGATCATCGCGCTGCTGGTGATCAACCTGATCTTCACCTTCAGCCCCGGCTTCAACATCTCCTGGCAGGCCCACATCGGCGGCCTGGTCGCCGGAGTCGTCGTCGGATACGCCATGGTCCACGCCCCGCGGGAACGCCGCGCACTGGTCCAGTTCGGCACCTGTGCCCTGGTCCTCGGCGTGGTCGTGCTCATGACCGTGTTGAGGACGGCGCAGCTCGCCTGACCAGGCGTTGTCCACAGCGGGTGCCGGATCTTGTGCATACGGTGCGGGAACACATGTGCCCCCTGTCACTGACCTGCGTTTCCGCAGGCCAGGCAGGGGGCGAACAAGTTTTCGAGTGCCGGTACTTCCGTCATACCGGCGTCAACGTCCAACGGGTTATCCACAGATCGTCTTCATTATCCCCATGTGGAAAACCGCTGTGGATAACTCAGCGAACACCCCTGGGCAGAGCTGCGTTCACCGCCCGGTGACCGCTACTTCCACTGGGTCGAGACACCGAATCCGGCGGCGATGAAGCCGAATCCCACCACGATGTTCCAGTTGCCCAGCGAGTCGATGGGCAGCGTTCCGTCGGTGACGTAGAAGACGACGATCCAGGCCAGACCGATGAGGAACATGGCCAGCATGACGGGCGCGACCCAGGCACGGTTGGTCAGCTTGATCGCGGTCGTCTGCTTGGCAGGCGGCGGCGTGTAGTCGGCCTTCTTGCGGATACGTGACTTCGGCACGAGGGTCTCTCCTGTCGATGCGCTGCGTGGCCGCGCAGGTAACTGGGTCGGTCTCGGGGCAGCGTAAGGGGACTCCGATTGCTCCCCCGGGCGTCCGTTAGCGTAGTGCTTCCGCCGCGCCGAAGGAGATAAGGGTACGTTGAGCAATTCTGCCGACTCCCCCGGGACGGGATCCACCCCTGAGCGCGCGCGCCGTTTCCGGCCCGTGCGCATCCTCACGGCGGCCGTGTTCGCTCTCGCGGGGCTGATCTTCTTCACCAGCTTCAACACCGCCAAGGGCACCAACATCCGTACGGACACCTCGCTGCTGAAGCTGTCCGACCTCATCCACGAGCGCAGCCGTGAGAACGGGGAACTGGACGAGACCAACGGCACCCTGCGCCAGGAGATAGAGGCCCTCGCCGAGCGGGACGACGGCAGTACCAAGGCGGAGGACGACAAGCTCAGCGCGCTGGAGAAGCGCGCGGGTACACAGAAGCTCAAAGGCGACTCGCTCACGGTCACGCTCAACGACGCTCCGCCGGACGCCACCGCCAAGCTGCCGGGCTACCCCGAGCCGCAGCCGGACTACCTGGTCATCCACCAGCAGGACCTCCAGGCGGTGGTGAACGCGCTGTGGCAGGGCGGGGCCAAGGGCATCAAGGTCATGGACCAGCGGCTGATCTCGACCAGCGCGGTGCGCTGCGTGGGCAACACCCTGATCCTCCAGGGGCGCGTGTACTCGCCGCCGTACAAGATCACGGCGGTCGGTGACCCGGACAGGCTGAAGAACGCGCTCGCGGCCTCCGCCGCGATCCAGAACTACATGGTCTACGTCAATGTCTACGGGCTCGGCTGGAAAGTCGAGGAGAACGGCCCGGTGACTCTGCCCGGCTACTCGGGCACAGTGGATCTGCACTACGCGAAGCCCGTGGAGTAGCGGCCAGGCCGGGGGAGCTGCCGGTGCGCGTGATCGTCAGAACCGTCAGCGAACTGTGCGTCACCGTCGGCAGCGTGATCGTGCTGTTCGTCGTCTACGTGCTCTTCTGGACCGGTGTGCGGGCCGACGGCGTCATGGACGACCAGATCGACCTGCTCCAAAAGGAGTGGTCGAAACCCCGTCCGCCGGCCGGCGCCTCCCCTGCCGGGCCGGTGAAGCCAGCGCCGCACGCCAAGGGCAGGCCCTTCGCGATCATGTACATCCCGCGGCTCGGTTTCACGTGGAACAAGCCCGTGCTCGAAGGCACCGCCACCGGCACCTTGAAGAAAGGGCTGGGGCACTATGCGCAGACCGCTCAGCTCGGGCAGCAGGGGAACTTCGCCGTCGCCGGCCACCGCCGCACCTACGGCGACCCCTTCAAGGACTTTCCCGAGCTCAGGCGGGGTGACGCGGTGGTGCTGACGGACGGCACGACCTGGTTCACGTATCGGATCGACAAAGGCCCGTACAAAACAGTGCCCTCGGAGATCGAGGTGATCGACCCTGTCCCACGTACATCCGGGTACACGCGTGCGGGCCGGTACCTGACGCTGACCACGTGTGAACCGGAATGGGGACACAGCCACCGGCTGATCGTCTGGGCGCACCTGGACTCCACCCAGCCCGTGGAGGCCGGGAAACCAGAGGCGCTGCGCCGTTAGTCTGGTGGCTGTACGGCGTGGGTCTGGTGCCGTGGTACGACGGAAGGGACGGCATGTACGGCTGGATCTGGCGGCATCTGCCGGGGAACACGGGAGTGAAGGCAGTGATCTCACTCGTCCTGGTCGTGGCCGTGGTCTACGTCCTCTTCCAGTACGTCTTCCCGTGGGCGGAACCGCTGCTGCCCTTCAACGATGTGACGGTGGACAACCAGTGAGCGCGCGCATTCTCGTCGTCGACAACTACGACAGCTTCGTCTTCAACCTGGTCCAGTACCTGTACCAGCTGGGCGCCGAGTGCGAGGTCCTGCGCAACGACGAGGTCTCGACGGCGCACGCCCAGGACGGTTTCGACGGGGTGCTGCTCTCCCCCGGGCCCGGCACGCCGGAGCAGGCCGGCGTGTGCGTCGACATGGTCCGGCACTGTGCGGACACCGGTGTCCCGGTCTTCGGTGTCTGCCTAGGCATGCAGTCGATGCAGGTGGCGTACGGCGGTGTGGTGGACCGGGCACCGGAGCTGCTGCACGGCAAAACCTCGCTGGTCGAGCACAGCGGGGGCGGCGTCTTCGCCGGCCTGCCCTCGCCCTTCACGGCGACGCGCTACCACTCCCTGGCCGCCGAGCCGGCCACGGTTCCGGACGAGCTGGAGGTCACGGCCCGTACGCACGACGGCATCGTGATGGGTCTCCGGCACCGCGAACTTCCGGTCGAGGGAGTGCAGTTCCACCCCGAGTCGGTGCTGACCGAGCACGGGCACCGGATGCTGGCCAACTGGCTGGTGGAGTGCGGCGACCAGGGCGCGGTGGCGAGGTCGGCCGGGCTCGCCCCGGTGGTGGGCAGGGCCTCGGCGTGACCGCGCTGCGCCCCGAGCGCGAGTCCGACACCTCGTACGGGCAGCAGTCGTACGGGGCGCGGGGCGCGTTCGAGGAGTGGTCGGGCGGGGAGTCGTACGGGGTGACCCCGCACTCCCAGCCGCAGCAGCCGTACGCGTCGTACGAGCCCGTGCCGGACGAGAGGTATCTGCCGCCCGCCGACGAGGAGACGGTGGCGCTGCGGATACCGGATCCCCTGCCGGAGGGTGGCGGCCCCACGACGGGCTCTGCCGCTTCCTCCGCCACGCGCCGGGACGGACCGGCCCACGGTGGGCGCGCGGCCCGCAGAAAGGCCGCCAAGCGCCGTCACGGGCGCCATGGCGGAGCCTCGGACACGTCGGACACCCCGTCCGCCCGCACCGGCAGCGGGGGCCGGGGAGGGGCGCCGCTGTCGCGGGTCGAGGCGCGGCGGCAGGCACGGGCGCGCAAACCGGGGGCGGCGGTTGTCGCGAGCCGGGCGATCGGCGAGGTGTTCATCACCACCGGCGTCCTGATGCTGCTGTTCGTCACCTACCAGCTGTGGTGGACGAACGTGCGGGCGCACGCCCAGGCCGGCAAGGAGGCCAGCAGCCTCCAGAACGACTGGGCGAGCGGCAAACGGAACCCGGGCGCCTTCGAACCGGGGCAGGGTTTCGCCATCCTGCACATTCCGAAGCTGGACGTGGTCGTGCCGATCGCCGAGGGGACCAGCAGCAAGGGCGTGCTCGACCGGGGCATGGTCGGCCATTACGCCGAGGGTGCGCTGAAGACGGCGATGCCCGGTGACAGGAGCGGCAACTTCGGGCTCGCGGGTCACCGCAACACCCACGGAGAACCCTTCCGGTACATCAACAAGCTCGCTCCGGGCGATCCGATCGTCGTGGAGACGCAGGACGAGTACTTCGTCTACAAGATGGCGTCGATCCTGCCGGTGACGCCGCCGAGCAACACGAGCGTGCTGAATCCGGTGCCCAAGGGGTCGGGATTCACCAAGCCCGGCCGTTACATCACGCTGACCACGTGCACGCCGGAGTTCACCAGTAAGTACCGGATGATCGTCTGGGGCAAGATGGTCGAGGAACGGCCGCGCAGCAAGGGCAAGCCGGATGCGCTCGTCAGTTAAGGGCAGATGACCAGTGGCAGCGACCACCGACACGGATCACGAAGAGCACACCGGCAGGGGGTCCCGGCCGCACGCGGCACGACGCCGCGTCGGGCCGGTCGCGATGGCGGTCAGCTTCTTCGGGGAACTCCTCATCACCGCGGGCCTGGTCCTCGGCCTGTTCGTCGTCTATTCGCTGTGGTGGACGAACGTGGTCGCCGACCGTGCGGCGGGCAAGCAGGCGGACCAGGTCCGTGAGGACTGGGCACACGGCCGGGGCGGCCCGGGTGTGCTGGACACGCACAACGGCATCGGGTTCCTGCACGTGCCGTCGATGCGCAACGGTGAGGTGCTGGTCGAGAAGGGCACGTCGAACAAGATCCTCAACGACGGTGTCGCCGGCTACTACACCGATCCGGTGAAGGCGACCCTGCCGATGTCGGGCAAGAACGGCAACTTCTCCCTCGCCGCCCATCGCGACGGCCACGGCGCGAAGTTCCACAACATCGACAAGATCGGCAAGGGCGACCCGATCGTCTTCGAGACGAAGGACAAGTGGTACGTCTACAAGGTCTACGGCATCCTTCCCGAGACGTCGAAGTTCAACGTCAAGGTCCTCTCGCAGGTCCCGAAGGAGTCGGGCCGGAAGAAGCCGGGCCACTACATCACGCTGACGACCTGCACGCCGGTGTACACGAGCACGTACCGGTACGTGGTGTGGGGTGAGCTGGAGCGCGTGGAGAAGGTGGACGCGGACCGCACGCCGCCGAAGGAACTGCGCTGACGGCACTCCCGGCGGGAGAGCAGCCGCCGGCATGACGACGGCCCGAAGGCGCGCCGTACCGGCGTACCCCCGGGCCGGAACCGACGGTCGTCAGGACCACTCGATGCAGGAGTTCAGCTTCCATCGAACACCCGCGCAGTCCGCCTCATGAGCGTCCCCGTCTCTGGATGGTCCGATGACCAACGGATCATCAGGAAGCGTCTGAACAAACGGTGATGGCCCGGGCTCCCCGTGGGAGCCCGGGCCATCACCGTGGTGCGGTGAGCCGTCAGTCGTCTTCGTTGCTGCCGGTGATGCCGCCGAAGATGCCGCCGTTTCCGCCGCCGCCGTTGTTGTTGCCGCCGTTGTTCCCGAAGCCGACGGTCTGAAGGGTGATCGTCGTCCCTGCCGGGTCGTCGACCTCCTGGTTGGCGCCGGGGTTCTGGCCGGCGACGAGGGCGTTGTCGCTCTGGTCGCTGCCCTCGGCGAACTGGATGTTGGTGAAGCCCTGCTGCGCGAGGGTCTGCTTGGCCTGGCCGACCGTCTGGCCGACGACCTGCGGGACCTTGACCTTCTGCTTCTGCTTCTTCTTGCCGATCTGGATGTTGACCGACGAGTTCGGGTCGACCGACGTGCCGGCCTGCGGGGTGGTCTGGATGACCTTGCCCACCTGGCTGTCGTCGTCGGTCTCCACCTCGGTGCAGTTGCCGATCAGGTCACTGGCCTGCATCTGCTGCTTGGCCGCGTCGCAGGTCTGGCCGAGCACGTCCGGGACGGTGGACTTCTCCGCTTCCTTGGCGATGGTCAGGGTGATCGTGGAGCCCTTCTCCACCTCTGCGCCCGTGGTGGGGTCCTGCTCCAGAACGGTGCCAGGCTTCTCGGGGGACGTCCGGGTCTTCGTTTCGACCTCGAACTTGTACTTGTCGTCCTCCAGCTTGGCCTTCGCCTCGTCCAGAGTCAGGCCGGTGACGCTGGGCACCGTCACCTTCGGCGCCCCCGTCGACACCACCAGGGAGATGGTGTCGCCCTTGTTGACCTGCACCCCGGCCTTCGGGTCCTGGGAGCAGATCTTGCCCTTGCTCTGGCTGTCACAGGGCTTGCTGGAGAAGGTCAGTTCCAGATCGGAGTTCTTGGCCAGCTGCTGGGCGCTGCTCTTCGACTCACCGACGAAGTTGGGCGCCGCGAGCGCGTCGTTGCCCGCGCCTCCGTCGCCGCTGAACGCCCACCGGCCGATCAGGATCGCCCCGACCAGGACCAGGATGCCGGCGACGACCAGCAGGATCGTGGAGGTGTTGGACTTGCGCTGCTGCCCGCGGCGCCGGTCGGGGCGGTCGTCGTAGCCGTAGCCGCCGTCGTCCGGGTTCATGGGGGGCAGCATGGACGTGGCGCCGGCGCCGGAGTCGGCGCGCAGGGCCGTCGTCGGCTGGTCGTCGGGGTAGCCGCCGTAGCCGGCGGAGCCCATCGCTGCCGTGGCGGCGACCGGCTGGCCGTCGAGGCAGGCCTCGATGTCGGCGCGCATCTCGTCGGCCGACTGGTAGCGGTAGTCCGGGTCCTTGACGAGCGCCTTCAGCACGATCGCGTCCATCTCGGGGGTGATCTCGGGGTCGAAGACGCTCGGCGACTGCGGCTCCTCCCGGACGTGCTGGTAGGCCACGGCCACCGGGGAGTCGCCGACGAACGGAGGACGGACGGTCAGCAGCTCGTACAGCAGACAGCCGGTGGAGTACAGGTCGGACCGGGCGTCGACCTGCTCGCCCTTGGCTTGCTCCGGCGAGAGGTACTGGGCGGTGCCGATGACCGCGGAGGTCTGCGTCATCGTCATGCCGGAGTCGCCCATGGCGCGGGCGATGCCGAAGTCCATGACCTTGACCTGGCCGTTGCGCGTGAGCATGACGTTGGCCGGCTTGATGTCGCGGTGGACGATGCCGGCGCGGTGGGAGTACTCCAGGGCCTGGAGGATGCCGATGGTCATCTCCATGGCACGCTCCGGCAGCAGCTTGCGGCCGGAGTGCAGCAGCTCACGCAGGGTCGAGCCGTCCACGTACTCCATGACGATGTACGGGATCGACACGTTGTCGATGTAGTCCTCGCCCGTGTCGTAGACCGCGACGATCGCGGGATGGTTGAGCGAGGCGGCCGACTGGGCCTCCCGGCGGAACCGGGCCTGGAAGGAAGGGTCACGCGCGAGATCCGCACGCAACGTCTTCACCGCCACGGTGCGGCCGAGGCGGGTGTCATGCGCGAGGTAGACCTCCGCCATGCCACCACGCCCGAGCACCTGGCCCAGTTCGTACCGGCCGCCGAGGCGACGCGGCTCTTCCATAGCTACCTACCAGCCCTCTCCGTCGGTCCCGACCGGCACGCTTGTACGGTCGGAGGCTGCCGTCCGGGCCTACCGTACCCGGCTCGCTTTATGTGACCTGGCCAAGCCCGTCAGCCGATACAGGACCGGTATCGCAACGTGCACCGATGTGAAGCAGGCGTGAGCGGGGTCACTTCTTGCTGTCGATGACCGCCTCCATCACGTTCCTCGCGATCGGCGCCGCGAGGCCGCCACCGGAGATGTCGTCACGGACGGCGTTGTCGTCCTCGACGACGACCGCCACCGCGACCGGCGAGCTGCCGTCGTCGCCCTTGGCGTAGGAGATGAACCACGCGTAGGGGTTCTCGCTGTTGTCGACGCCGTGCTGGGCGGTACCGGTCTTGCCGCCCACCGTGACGCCGGGGATCTTGGCGTTCGAGCCCGTGCCCTTGTCGACGACCGTCTCCATCATCGACTGGAGGATCTGCGCGTTCTCCGGCGACAGCGGCTGGCTCAGCTCCTCCGGGTCGGTCTTCGTGATCGGGTCGAGGCCGGGCGACTGGAGCTCGTCGACCATGTACGGCTTCATCAGCTTGCCGTCGTTGGCGACGGCCGAGGCGACCATGGCCATCTGCAGCGGGGTCGCGGCGGTGTTGAACTGCCCGATGGACGACAGCGCGGTCTGCGACGGGTTCATGTCGTCGGAGAAGACCGAGGCGTTGGCGCGGACCGGCGTGAAGTGCTCCTCGTCGAAGCCGAACTTCTTGGCCATGTCCAGCATCTTGTCGTTGCCGAGGTCCGAGCCGATCTTGCCGAAGACGGTGTTGCAGGAGTACTGGAGGGCCACCCGCAGCGTCGCGTTCTCGCAGGGGATGTTGCCCTCGTTGGGCAGCTTGGTGGTGGTGCCCTTCATGATCCACGGGTCCGGCGAGTTCGTCTTGGCGTCGGCGGACGTGTACAGACCGTCCTCCAGCGCCGCGGCCGCGGTGACGACCTTGAACGTGGAGCCGGGCGGGTAGGTCTCCCGCAGTGCCCGGTTGAGCATCGGGTCGTCGGGGTTGTTCTTCTTCTGCAGCTTCGTCCAGGCCTTGCTGTCCTTCGTCGTGGAGTTGCCGGCGAAGGACGACGGGTCGTACGACGGGTAGGAGGCCAGGGCGAGGATCTTGCCCGTCGACGGTTCCAGGGCGACTACGGCGCCCTTGCCGCCCTGCTTCTCGAGGCCGTTGTACGCGGCCTTCTGGGCGGCGGAGTTCAGGGTGGTGACGACGTTGCCGCCCTGCTGCTTCTTGCCCGTGAGCATGTCGAGGGTGTTGCGGAAGAACAGCCGGTCGTCGTTGCCGGTGAGGATGCCGTCCTCGAGGTTCTCCAGCTGCGTGGCGCCGAAGGCCTGCGAGGCGTAGCCGGTGACCGGCGCCCACATGGGGCCGTCCTTGTAGGTGCGCTTGAACTTGAAGTCGCTGCCCGACGACTCGGCGGAGCCGGTGATCGCCTTTCCGCCGACGATGATGTTGCCGCGCGGGGAGGCATAGCGCTCGATGGTGACGCGGCGGTTGTTCTTGTTGGTCCGGAGTTCGTCGGCCTGGACGTACTGGATCCAGTTGTCGCGGATCAGCAGTGCCAGAACGAGCAGGCCGCAGAAGATCGCGATCCGGCGCAGGGGCTTGTTCATGACGGGCGGACCACCTGGGTCATCTCGGCGTCGGGGTTGGCGGCGGGGGCGGGGGCCGGGCGGCGGGCGGTGTCGCTGATGCGCAACAGGATGCCGATCAGCGCCCAGTTGGCGATCACGGAGGAACCGCCGTACGCCACGAACGGCAGCGTCATACCGGTCAGCGGGATGAGGCCCATCACACCGCCGGCCACGACGAACACCTGGAGGGCGAAGGCGCCGGACAGGCCGATCGCCAGCAGCTTGCCGAACGGGTCACGGGCCGCGAGGGCGGTACGCACGCCGCGCTCGACGATCAGACCGTAGAGCAGCATGATCGCCATGACGCCCGCCAGACCCAGCTCCTCGCCGAAGGTGGCGAGGATGAAGTCGGAGTTGGCGGCGAAGCCGATGAGGTCGGAGTTGCCCTGCCCCAGACCGGTGCCGAGGGTGCCGCCGGAACCGAAGGCCCACAGTGCCTGCATGGCCTGCTCGGAGTGGACGACGCCGTCCTGGACGGCAGCACGGGAGAGCTCGAACTCCCGCATCGGGTCCAGCCAGGCCTGGACACGCGTCTGGATGTGCGGCTCGAAGCTCGCCACGCCGACCGCGCCGACCGCGGACATCAGCAGACCGAAGACGATCCAGCTGGTCCGCTCGGTGGCGACGTACAGCATGATGACGAACATCCCGAAGAACAGCAGGGATGTACCGAGGTCGGTCTCGAAGACCAGGATCAGGATCGACATCACCCAGACGACGAGGATCGGACCCAGGTCACGGCCACGCGGCAGGTACAGACCCATGAAGCGACGGCTGGCCAGGGCCAGGGCGTCCCTCTTGACCATGAGGTAGCCGGCGAAGAACACCGCCAGGGCGATCTTCGCGAACTCACCGGGCTGGAGCGTGCCGAGGCCGGGGATCTTGATCCAGATCTTGGCGCCGTAGGTCGGAGCACTGAGACCGGGGATCAGCGGCATCACGAGCAGGAGCAGGGCCGCGGCCATGGAGATGTAGGTGTACCGCTGGAGGACCCGGTGGTCCTTGAGGAAGATCAGCACGACCACCAGCAGCGCGACGCCCATCGCCGAGTACAGCAGCTGGCGCGGAGCCGCCTCGACGAAGGTCCTGCTCGCCTGCAGCTTCTCCGACTGGTCCAGCCGCCAGATCACCACCAGTCCGAGCCCGTTGAGAAGGGTCGCCAGCGGCAGCATCAGCGGGTCAGCGTACGGCGCGAACTTCCGGACGACGAGGTGCCCGACGCCCGCGAGCAGACCGAGCCCGAGCCCGTAGCTCAACAGGCCCGGCGGCACCGAGTCGTGGAGTGCCAGGCCGACGTTGGCGTAGGCGAACACCGGGATGACGACGGCGAACACCAGCAGTGCGAGCTCGGTGTTGCGCCGGCTCGGCGCGCCGATGGCGCCGATCGTGGACGTGTGGTGCGTCGCCGAGGGCGACGTATTCGTACCGCTCATCGTGTGACAGGGCCTCTCACGGCTACTGCTTACCGCACAGCGAGACGACCTTCTGCTCTTCCTCCGAGAGGCTGGGGCCGGGGCTGGGGGTGGGTGCGGTCGTGGTCGGGGGCGTGGACTTCTCCGGGGCCGACGGTGAACCCGACGGGCTGGACGGGTTCGGCGTCGGTGTGGCCTTGGACGTGAAGGAGGCGGGAGTGGTTCCCGTGGTGCCCCCGGCCTCGCCTTCGCCGGTCTTGGAGTTGTTCTTGCTCTCGGCTTCGCGCCGCTGCGCCTCCTTCTTGCACGCGGAGGCCTGCACCGACAGTTCCTGGATCTTCGCCTGGGCGTTCTTCAGCCCGCCCTCGGGGATCGTCTCCTTGACCTGCTTCTGCTGGTAGGGCGGCAGGTACTTGAGTTCGATCTCGGGGTGGTCCTTCTCGACCTTCGAGAGCGAGACCCAGGCCAGGTCCTGGCTGATGCCCCGGTACAGGGCGACGTGCTCGTCCTCGGTGCCGACGTAGTACTGCGTCTGCGTCCAGCGGTAGCCGCCGTACAGACCGCCGCCGACGACGGCCAGAGCGAGCGCGCCGTAGAAGGATCTCTTCAGCCAGCGGCCCTTCTTGCGGCGGGGCTTGGTGAAGTCGTCGTCGCCGTAGTCGAAGCCGTCCGCCGGGATGTAACCGGTGGTGTCGCCGGAGCCGGGCGGGCCGAACTCGCCGCTGCCGCCGCCCCGTCCGTGCCGGCCGAGCCCGGAGGCGCGGCCCGCGGGGGTCTGCATGATGCCGTTGTCGTGCAGCTGGTGCTGGTTCTCGGCGACGGCGCCGACCACGACGGGGGTGTCGGACAGCTGTCCCGCGAGGGTGTCGCCGGTGTCGAGGTCGAGGACGTCGGCGATGATGACCGTGATGTTGTCCGGACCGCCGCCGCGCAGGGCCAGCTCGATCAGGTTCTGGACGGTCTCCTGGGGGCCCTGGTAGCTGGCGAGGGTGTCCTCCAGGGTCTGGTGGGACACCACGCCGGACAAGCCGTCGGAGCAGATCAGGTAGCGGTCGCCGGCGCGGACCTCGCGGATGGACAGGTCCGGCTCGACGTGGTCGCCCGATCCGAGGGCGCGCATCAGCAGCGAGCGCTGCGGGTGCGTGGTCGCCTCCTCCTCGGTGATCCGGCCCTCGTCGACCAGGCGCTGCACCCAGGTGTGGTCCTGGGTGATCTGTGTGAGGACGCCGTCGCGGAGCAGGTACGCGCGCGAGTCGCCGACGTGCACCATGCCGAGGCGCTGGCCCGTCCACAGCAGGGCGGTCAGGGTGGTGCCCATGCCCTCCAGCTGGGGGTCGTCCTCGACCATCGAGCGCAGCTGGTCGTTGGCGCGCTGCACCGCGGTGCCGAGCGAGGTGAGGAGGTCCGAGCCGGGGACGTCGTCGTCGAGGGCGACGATCGTGGAGATGGCCTCGGAGGAGGCGACCTCACCGGCCGCCGCGCCGCCCATGCCGTCGGCGATGGCGAGCAGGCGCGGGCCGGCGTATCCGGAGTCCTCGTTGCCCTCCCGGATCATGCCCTTGTGCGATCCGGCCGCGAAGCGCAGTGACAGACTCATGCGCACCTCGCCTGTCGGCTCCGGGTACAGCCGGTCGTGTCGAGCCACACTGCCCACCCTCCGGTCGGGAGCGCGCGGGGGGCCGGGGTGGGGCCCGCCACTGCGTGCTCGCTCCGCTCGCGCCTATCCATGATGTAGCACTACTTCCGCAGCTCGATGACGGTCTTGCCGATGCGGATCGGCGCGCCCAGCGCAATCGGTGTGGGAGTCGTCAGCCGGGACCGGTCCAGGTACGTGCCGTTGGTGGAGCCGAGGTCCTCGACGATCCACTGGCCGTCGCGGTCCGGATAGATCCTGGCATGGCGGCTGGAGGCGTAGTCGTCGTCCAGCACGATCGTCGAGTCGTGCGCCCGGCCCAGGGTGATGGTCTGGCCCTGGAGCGCGACCGTGGTGCCGGTGAGGGTGCCTTCGGTCACGACCAGCTTGGTGGGGGCGTTTCGGCCCCGGCGTCCGCCGGCGGGCTGCTGGCGCTGCTGCGGCGGCGCCTGGCGGGCGGCGGCCTGCTGCTGCCGGCCTGCCTCGCGGCGCGATCCGCGCTGCGTGACACGCGTACCGAACAGGTCGCTGCGGATGACCTGCACGGCCACGATCACGAACAGCCACAGTACGGCCAGGAAACCCAGCCGCATGACCGTGAGGGTCAGCTCTGACATTGCCCCCGCTTCACCCTTCGGCTTGCCGGTAAATGATGGTGGTGCTGCCCACGACGATCCGCGAGCCGTCGCGGAGCGTAGCGCGGGTGGTGTGCTGCCCGTCCACCACGATGCCGTTGGTGGATCCGAGATCCTGGATCGTCGAGGGCGTTCCGGTCCGGATCTCGCAGTGCCGACGCGAGACGCCGGGGTCGTCGATCCGCACGTCGGCGTCGGTGCTGCGGCCCATCACCAGCGTCGCGCGGGAGATCTGGTGGCGGGTGCCGTTGATCTCGATCCAGTGGCGGGTGCGTCCGCCGGCGGCCGGGGGCCGCTGGCCGCTCGCGGCGGGCGGGTAGCCGTAGCCGCCGGGGCGGCCGCCGGGCGGCGGCGCGGACGGCATGGGCGGGGCGCCGGAGGGCGCAGCGGACGGCGGGTAGCCGTAGCCACCGGGGCGTCCGCCCTGCGGGGCCGCGGGTGCGGCGGCGCCGCCTCCCGGGCCGCCCTGCTGGCTGCTGGAGGAGGCCAGCGTGCGGCTGCGCACCCGGTACAGGCCGGTGTCGAGGTCGTCCGCCTTCTCCAGGTGCACCTTGATCGGGCCCATGAAGGTGTAGCGCTGCTGCTTGGCGTAGTCGCGCACCATGCCGGCGAGCTCGTCGCCGAGCTGCCCGGAGTAGGGGCTGAGCCGCTCGAAGTCCGGAGTGCTCAGTTCGACGATGAAGTCGTTGGGGACGACCGTCCGGTCGCGGTTCCAGATGGTGGCGTTGTTGTCGCACTCACGCTGGAGAGCTCCCGCGATCTCCACGGGCTGGACCTCGGACTTGAACACCTTGGCGAAGGTGCCGTTGACCAGACCTTCGAGACGTTGCTCGAACTTCTTCAGGACTCCCATGGGGCACCTCCTCCTTGGCTGCCGTCCTGTGTACTGCCCTGCGGGCCGCTTGCCGGGTACTGCTGGTACTGCTTACTGATCGTATCCACGCGCCGCTCGATCGGCTGGTTCCCCCTGTCAGCCCCGCCGACGGGTGTCGACGCATGACGAAGTTCCCTGTGGAGCTCGTCTTCGAACTCCTCCGGTGGTACTGCTGCGCGTATCCGCCTCCGGTATGCCTGACAAGGATCGTAGAGGCGGCTGAAGACCAGTGTCCCGCACCTGACTGTGGACCCCGCCCCCTCCTGCGGAGACGGCGGGGACCGGTACGAGGTTGATACGTGAACCGGTACGGGTTGATACGTGACAGGGACATCGACGGTTCGGCAGGGGGGTCTGCCTGCGGGGATAAGGGATGTGAACCCACCCCTTCCAGCGTGCTAATGTTCTGGGTGTCGGAAGGCGCCCGCCCCAACGGGGCAGACGCCCAGGGCACACCCAATGCGCGGGTGGCGGAATAGGCAGACGCGCTGGATTCAGGTTCCAGTGCCCGCAAGGGCGTGGGGGTTCAACTCCCCCCTCGCGCACCGTCGGAACGGGCGGCATCGATCAGATGCCGCCCGTTCCTCTTTGTATGGGCTAAGACGCGGGGACCGTCGACGGCGGAGGCCGTCGGAGGTCCTGTTCGGGTGGATCTTCGGTTGTGCTTCCCAGGCCAGGGCCGGCTTGTGATGAAGGTCTCAGGGTTGGATGACGTAGCCCTTGGGAGTCCAGTTCCCCGGTGGCTTGGCCTTGCCCCGGTGGGTGTGCCGGTCGGTCGTCGTGGAGCGCGGGGGAGTCGGCCCAGGTTCTGAGCTTGCGGCGGTTGGCGTGGGCGAGCTGGAAGGTCAGCAGGAGGGTCTGGGCGGCGATGCCGCGGATCCGGCGGATGCCCGCGTCTTCGAGGCGTTCGGAGAGGGGGCGTTGGCACAGCCCTTGATGCCTTCGTTCCTGTTGCGCAGCCGGAGGCACATGACGCTGCCATGGACGCGTGCCTTGAGGGGCACTGGGTCCGGTTGTCCTCGGCCGGGCACGTCACGCGGCGGCGGCCCACGGCTTCGGGCTGATGCTTGCGCATGACTGTGCGCCAGTCGTCGACGGGATCACGCAGGCTGAGCTGCGCTGTGGTCCTGGCTCCCGTCCCGGTTGATTGTCAGGTAGTTCGACGGGCTGGGTCGAAGAAACGAATCAGCTGGTCAGCTCATTACTCCTTGATCACTCAAGTCGGTGAACCATTCCATCGACCAGAAACATGATCGCGGTATCGAAGTTTTTCCGGTCGGAGAGATTCTCCACTGGAAGGGGCTTGTTCATGTTCGCGCTCTGTCGATACAAACTCTTCATGGCTCTTGCCGCTGCGTGCGCTCTCGTGCTGACGAGTTCCTCGGTGGCGCAGGCCGGCGCTGTCGGATCGACTCCTGTTCGAACCTTCGATTACAGCGTTGGCGGCATGGCGATGAAGGTTCCGACCGGTTGCATGTTCACACACATCATCCGAGGCGGTGGGAAGAAGATCACCTATCAGAACGCCGGCGTCGACTGTGCTTTTGTCGCCGCGCTCGGCACCGGCTTCTGCAACTGGCGAATTGACTTCACCTACGCGAGCACCAACAACAAGACGTACAGGACCTCCCGGGGGCGAACGCATCCTGAGTGCAAGATCGATCCGATGCGGAGCAACTCTCCTCAGATGCTGCCTCGTTATGGAAAGGCGTGCGCGCATCTCCACGTCAACGGGGTGCGCCGAGTGAGCCAGTGTCACCACATCACGAAGTGAGCCGTTCATGATTGATCAACAGCAGGGGCGGGATCAGCGATGGGATGCGAGGCGCCGGTCGGCTGGGATCGCCGCATTCGTGGCGGGTCTCGTCGTGGCACTCGCCTTTTTCGCTTTCTTCCCTGGGCTTCCGCATGTCATCGACTGGGGGGCAATCGTCATTGCCGTTCTGGCAGGAGTGCTCGCCCGATGGGTCTGCCAGTCCTGGATGGGAAAAAGGAGTGGAGAGAGCAAGTGAACTCGGGAATAGCTGGGCGGGCATATAAACGGCACTCTGCCGGTACCGGAAGCGGACGCCTTGCGGGTGCTGGACGCGCGGAGCCTTTGAGCTCCTGACCTGCGTCCCGGGAAAACTGCGACAACAGCGCGGGAAACCGTCCACGCATCGGGCCCGTGGGGCGCGATCAGCATTCTTCGTGTATCCGGATGTGACGGTCCTCTCGGGACGGGTTCGGAGGCGTGGGCGGGGCGTGTGAGGAAGCTCTCAGGGTCGGTCGGCGGGGCCGTCCCCCAGGGTGCGCCCCGGTGTGAAGCGGTCCCGGACGGACGGGTCGTGGAGGAGACGGGGCGGGTAGCCGGGGCCGGTGCGGGCGCTCATGTCCCTCTGGTGAAGTACCTCGCCGCAGGCGGAGCAGATGACCCGGGCCTCGGTGTCGTGGCCGCAGGGCCGGTGGTGCAGGACCACGGGGGCGCCCGCGTCGTCCGCAAGCCAGCGGTCCCCCCAGGCGTTGATCGCGGCGAGCACACCGAAGAAGTCTCGGCCCTTGTCCGTGGGCAGGTACTCGTGACGGACCGGGTCGCTCTGGTAGACGCGCCTGTGCAGCAGGCCCTCGGCCTCCAGGCGCCGCAGCCGGTCGGTGAGGGTGTTGCGGGCGATGCCCAGGGTGTTGATGAAGCCGTCGAAACGGGATTCGCCGTAGAAGACCTCGCGCAGCACCAGGAGAGTCCAGGCGTCGCCCAGGATGTCGGCGGTGCGGGCGATCGAGCAGGGCCAGGTGCCGAACGAGGTCCGTCGCATGGGTTCACTGTAGAAGGCGGCCGCCACGCCGGTCTCATGATGAGATCGACCATCGCCGCCCGGACCGCTATGTGCGCATGCCCGCCAGTTCCGCCGGGCAGCGGCGCAGGGCGAGGGCCGCGGGCACCGTGGCGCAGACCACGGCCAGGAGGGCGCAGGCGGCCGCCGTCGCGCCGAGGGCCTGCCACGGGACGGTGACGGTGGGCGGCACCGACAGCAGGGCGAGCGCGGCCCCCATGCCGGCCAGGTTGACGCCGGTGACCAGCAGGCCGAGCAGCGCGCCGGCCGTGACGGCCGTCAGGGCCTCGGCCGCGGTCAGCCGCAGCACCTGCCGGCGGGTCGCTCCGGCCAGCCGCAGCACGGCCAGGTCACGGGCCTGGTCCGAGGCCGCCATGACCGTGGTGTTGGCCACGGAGATGCCCGTGTAGAGCAGGGCGATGCCGAGAACCAGGAGGAGGCCGAGGCGGGTGGTGCGGTTGGTCTCCGGCTGGACGGCGTGCAGCCATGCCTCCCGGGTGAGGACCCGGGCGCCTCCCGGACCGGCCGCCTCGCGCAGCGCGGTGGCCGCCGCTGCCGGGGCGGTGCCGTGCTCCAGGGCCACGTCCACGCGGTCGACCGTGGTGCCCGGGGCGTTGCGCGGGGTGACGTAGACGCCGTAGCCGCCCGTGCCGGTGGGCATCACGGCGGCGATGCGGAGGGTGCGCGCGGTTCCGTCGCCGAGCCAGACCCGGACGCGGTCGCCCACCCGGTGCCGTTCCCACTCCTCGTTGACGATGATCGAGTCGTCGTCGAGGTCGCTCACGCGGCCGGCCCCGAGCGGCAGGCGGGTGGTGGCCGCCAGATCGCTGGGGGTCGCGGCGCGGGCCTCGGAGCGGACCAGGGCGACCCCGTCCTCCAGCACGTGCACGGCCGTCGACGACGTCGGGGAGATCCGCGCGCCCGGCACGGCGCGCAGCCTGTCCAGGGCGGCGGCGTCGAAGCCCTGCCCGGCGGCGGGGGTGACGACGAAGTCTGCGGTGGTGCGTTCGCTCGTCTCGGTGGACTTCGCCCGGTTCAGGGTCGCGGTGGCGCCCAGGAGTGAACCGGCGAGCGCGACCGTGACCAGGACGGGGGCCGCGAGGGCGGCGGTGCGGCGTACGGCGGTGACGGTGTTCCCGCGGACCACGGTGCCCAGGGCCGAGGGCAGGCAGGTCAGCAGGCGCGTCAGCGGGCGCAGGACGAGGGGGGCGAGCAGGGCGGCCGCAGTGATCAGCAGCATGGGGCGGCTGATGTACGTCTTGCGGTGGAGCAGGTCGCCCGGGTCGGTGGTGAGGGAAAGGGTCAGGGTCACGGCGGCGACGAGCAGGAGGGCCGTGCCGCAGAGCAGGCGTCCCCGGGTGAGCGGTCCGCTGTCGGCGGCGGCCTCGCGCAAGGCCTCGGCGGGGGCGGTGCGGCCGGCCCGCCAGGAGGCCGCGGCCGCTCCGCACAGGGCGACGAACAGGCCCGTCCAGAACGCGGCGTGGTAGGGCCAGGTGTGCTCGCCGACGGTGAACCAGGCTGGGGCCAGGCCCTCTTCGACCACCCGGGCCGCCAGCAGCGGCGCCCCGTGGGAGCCCAGCGCGCAGCCGGCCACGGAGGCGAGCACGCCGACGGCGAGGGCCTCGGTGAGGACGGCCCGGCGCAGCTGAGCGGGACTGGCCCCGGCGGTGCGCAGCAGGGCGAACTCCCTGCGGCGCTGGGCGACCGCGAAGGCGAAGGTCGACGCCACGACGAACACGGACACGAACGCGGTGACGCCGCCGGCGGTGCCGAAGAGGGCGTTCATCGCGGTGAGCGCCTCACGGTCCCGGTCCGGGTCGGCGTCGGCGAGGCGGCGTGCCGTGCCGGTGAGGACCCGGGCGCTGTCGCCCACCGCCGCGCGTACGGACGCCGGGGCGGCCGTCACGACCAACTGGTCCGTCGCCGGGTGCAGTTGTGCGGCGCGGGTGTCCGTGAAGAACACGGCGTTCTCGAAGCCGCGCGAGGTCAGCGTGCCCACGACGCGTACGGTGCCCGCGTCGGTGTGGATCCGCCGGCCCGGGCGGGCCCAGTCGCCGGTGACGGTGACTTCGTCGGCCGCGCGGGGGGCGCGGCCGGTGGCGAGGTCGTACGGGGCGAACGCGGCGATGGACCAGGGGTGGCCCACCAGGCCCGCGGGTGCGCCGGGTGCGCGGACGGGGAACGAGCGGTCCTCGACGACCGGGCCCAGCGTCCGCAGCCGTGCGACGGTCGTGGCGGGTACGGAACGCGGGTGGGCGAGCCGGGACGCGCGCACGCCGATCGGAGTCGGTACGCGCAGGGTGTCCTGCCCCTTGACCACGACCGGCGCGGCGGCGAAGCGTTCGGGGGCGCGCTCCGGGGCGGTGAGCGTCGAGGCCAGGGCCAGGCCCATCACGGTGAGCAGGGCCACGCCCAGGCAGAGCGCGACGAAGCTGCCGGTGAAGGTGGCCCAGCGGGCGCGCAGGGTGTGCAGGGTGACGCTCAGCACGGCACGGCCTCCAGGCGGGTCATGCGGCCGGCGATGGTTTCGGCGTCGGCGCCCGTCAACTCGCCGCTCACACGGCCGTCGACGAGGAAGACGACACGGTCGGCGTACGCGGCGGCCACCGGGTCGTGCGTGACCATGACGACCGTCTGGCCCTCTCGGTCGACCATGCCGCGCAGCAGGCCGAGCACCTCACGGCCGGTGCGGGTGTCCAGGGCGCCGGTCGGTTCGTCGCCGAACAGCACGTCGGGCCGGGTGATCAATGCGCGGGCCAGGGCGACGCGTTGCTGCTGGCCGCCGGAGAGCTGGGCCGGCCGGTGCCGGGCCCGGTCCGCGAGCCCGACCTGACCGAGCGCCTCGCGCACCCGGGCCGTGGGGACGCGGCGGCCGGCCAGGCGCAGGGGCAGGGCCACGTTCTGCTCGGCGGTCAGTGAGGGCAGCAGATTGAACGCCTGGAAGACGAACCCGACGCGTTCGCGCCGCAGCAGGGTCAGCCGCCGTTCGCTCAGCCCGGTCAGCTCGGTGCCGCCCACGGTGACCGACCCGGAGGTGGGCCGGTCCAGGCCGGCCGCGCACTGGAGCAGCGTGGACTTGCCGGAGCCGGAAGGGCCCATGACGGCGGTGAAGGTCCCGGCGGGGAACGCGAGCGAGACCGCGTCGAGTGCGGTCAGGGGCCCGTATTTCCGGGTGAGCGAGTCCAGCCGGACGGCGTCGTGTGTCATGGGTTCCCCCTGGTGTCGGTGTGGCTTCCACGAAACCGGGCGGGGCGGGCCGGCGCACTGCGGCAGGGCCTAGACCCGGGGTAGGGCCAGGCATACCCCCGGGCCTCTGCCTGCGCCCATGGCCACGGCACAGGGCGGCTCCTACGGTGATCCGCATGCATCCTCGGAACGTGTGGCAGGCCCTGTCCCGCCCCGGCTACCTGCTGTCGGCGTGGCCCTGGCGGTCGGCGGCCTACCTGCTCACCGGCGCGGTCACGGGCATGGTCGTGCTGGTGGGCATCGTGCTGGGGCTGGCGGCCGGCGGGGTGCTCGCGCTCGCCCTGGTGGGGCTGCCGCTGCTGCTCGGGGCGGCCCTGGCGGGGATCCCGGTGGCGGCCCTGGAGCGGTACCGGCTGCGGCTGGTCGACGAGGAGCCGGCGCCCGACCCGCACGAGGAGCCCGCGGAGCCGGGTTTGCGGGCCTGGCTGGTGACGCGGTTGCGGGAGCGGGCCACCTGGCGGGAGCTGGGCCACGCCCTGCTGTTCGCGGGGCTGCTGTGGCCGGCGGACACCCTGGCGTTCGCCGTCCTGCTGCTCGGGCCGCTGTCGGTGGTGGCGACGCCGTTGCAGCTGGCCCGCTTCGGTGAGGCGAAGGTCCTCAAGGTGTGGCTGGTCACCGGCTGGCCGGCTGCCGTCGGCTGGGCTGTGCTCGGGCTGGTGCTGCTGGCCCTGGGCGGCTGTCTGCTGGGTGTCGTGGCCGGGGCCCGGGCCGGGCTGGCCCGGCTGCTGATCGCGCCGCGGGAGGCCGAGCTGGGGGCCCGCGTGGTCGAACTGGCCCGCTCCCGGGTGCGGTTGGTGGACGCCTTCGAGGCGGAGCGGCGGCGGATCGAGCGCGATCTGCACGACGGGGCGCAGCAGCGGCTCGTCGCCCTGACGATGACGCTCGGGCTGGCGCGCCTCGACGCCCCGCCCGGCCCGCTCGCCGACCAGCTCGCCAAGGCGCACCAAGAGGCGGGAACGGCCCTCGAGGAGCTGCGCGAACTCATCCACGGCATCCACCCCAAGGTCCTCGCCGACTACGGTCTGGAAGCGGCGGTGGCCGACGCGGCCGACCGATCGGCCGTGCCCGTGGACGTCGACCTGGAGCTGCCCGGACGGCTCTCCCCGGCGGTCGAGGCCGCCGCGTACTTCGTGGTGTGCGAGGCGCTCGCCAACGTGGGCAGGCACAGCGGGGCCGGCCGGGCGGAGGTCAGCGGGGAGCACCGCGACGGGCGGCTGCTGCTGCGGGTGCGCGACGACGGGCGCGGCGGGGCGCGGGCCGGGGAGGGCAGCGGGCTGACCGGGCTCGCCGACCGGGTGTCGGTGCTCGATGGCAGACTTTCCCTGTCCAGTCCGCCCGGCGGACCGACCCTGCTGTGTGTGGAGATCCCTTGTGACCCTGCGAGTTGAGCGCCCGCTGCGGGTCGTCCTGGCGGAGGACAGCGTCCTGCTGCGGGACGGGCTCGTCGGACTGCTGGAGCGCTGTGGGCACGAGGTCGTCGCGGCCGTGGGGGACGCCGGTGCGCTGGTCGCGGCCGTCGCGGAGCACGACCCGGACGTGGTCGTGACGGACGTGCGGATGCCGCCCGGGTTCCAGGACGAGGGCCTGCACGCGGCGGTGCGGCTGCGACAGGAGCGGCCCACGCTGCCCGTGCTGGTCCTCAGCCAGTACGTGCAGCGCCGGTATGCCGCCGAGCTGCTGGACTCCGGCGACGGCACGGGCGTCGGCTATCTGCTCAAGGACCGCGTCGGCCAGGTCGAGGAGTTCGTCGAGGCGCTCGGCAAGGTGGCGGAGGGCGGCACGGTCGTCGACCCCGAGGTCGTACGGCAGTTGCTGCGCCGCCGCCGCGACCCGCTGGAGCGGCTCACCCCGCGCGAGCGGGAGGTGCTGGCGCTGATCGCCGAGGGCAGGTCCAACAGCGCCATCGCCCGCGAACTGGTCGTCTCCGAGGCGGCCGTGGGCAAGCACGTCTCCGGCATCCTCACCAAGCTGGATCTGCCCCCGGCCGACGCCACGCACCGCCGGGTGCTGGCCGTGCTGGCGTATCTGCGGTCCTGACGGGTGCTTCCGCGGGGCTGACAGGGCGTGCGATTAGGTCCGAAGGGGCGGACCCGGGGATCTGACGGGGTGGATCCGGGAGCCCGACGGGGCGGACCCGGGGCCCGACGGGGCGGATCCGAGAACCTGAAGGGGGGCGGATAAGCGGGACTGACGGGTCAACAGCACCGCTCATAGAGTGCAGGCATGACGCTGCAACTTGTTCAGGTGAACTTCAAGGCCCGGGACGACTCGGCGCTCGGCCGGTTCTGGGCGGAGGTGCTCGGCTGGGGCGTTTCCAGCGAGGGCCCCGGGGTCACCAACCTGGAACCGGTGGGCTTCGACTGGCCGGACCCGTCCGCCGTCTGCGTCGATCTCGTCCGCGTCCCGGACCCGGAGTCGGTGCGGTACCGCGTCCACCTCGAACTCGCCACCACCTCGGACGCCCATCAGGCGGAGCTGGTCGCACGCCTGAAGGACCTCGGGGCGACGCCCGTCGACCCGGGTCGGGGCGATGTGCCGTGGACGACGCTGGCCGACCCGGAGGGCAACGTGTTCAGCGTCCTGGAGCCACGGGAGCTCTACCGCGACACCGGGCCCATCGCCGCCGTGGTCGTCGACTGCGCCGACCCGCGGGCCATGGTCCGGTTCTGGGGAGAGGCGATCGACTGGACCGTCCATGAACTGACCGACGACCGCGCCCTGCTGCGCTCCGCCGAGGGTGTCGGGCCGTACCTGGAGTTTCGCCGCACGCCGGACGACCGGGTCGTCACCAGCCGCGTCCACCTCGACGTCAGGCCCGACCCGGTCGAGGACCAGGCCAAGGAGGTCGCCCGGCTCGAAGGGCTCGGCGCGACCCGGGCCGATGTGGGGCAGGGCGACGTCCCCTGGGTCGTCCTGGCCGACCCGGAGGGCAACGAGTTCTGCGTGCTCGGCCGGGGCTGACGGGGACTGCGTCCGGTCTTTCACTCGGCGGCACGGCAGTGCGCACCCGTACGGGACGACCCCGAGGAACCCCCCCCAAGAGCCGTGCGTGGTGCGCACGTTGTATTAAAACCAGCGAGTTGGTTTCATTGCGTCGCCATCAGAGCCCTGCAGGGGAGCCACGGGTGACCAAACAGGACCGGGCCGTCCGGACCCGTCTCGCGCTGATCCGTTCCGCGGCCGAGCAGTTCGAGGCCCGGGGATACGTCCGGGCAGGTCTGGCGCAGATCAGCGCGGGCGCCGGCGTCAGCTCCGGGGCGCTGCACTTCCACTTCGCCAACAAGGCCGCCGTCGCCGAGGCCGTCGAGCACGCGGCCGTCGGCGCCCTGCGCGAGGCGGCGGGATACGGCCGGGACGCCGGCGGCAGCGCCCTGCAGCGGCTCGTGGACGTCACCCACCACGTCGCCCGGCTGCTGTGCGCCGACGTGGTGGTGCGGGCCGGTCTGCGGCTGAACGCCGAGGGGTACGGCGGGGGGACGAGGGACCTGCGCCGCGAGTGGCGTGAGTGCGTGCAGGGGCTGCTGGCCGAGGCGGAGGGACGGGGCGAACTCGCCGCCGGTGTGACGCCGCAGCGCACCGGCGCCGTAGTCCTCGCCGCCACGACCGGCATCGAGGTCCTGGCCAGGCAGGACCGCGGCTGGCTCGCCCGGCCCTCGCTGACCGACCTGTGGCACCTGCTGCTGCCGTGCCTGGCGGCACCGCGCCTGGCCGGAGCGCTGGACCCGGCGGGGAGCGGATCGGCGGCGAGTGGATCGGCGGCGAATGGATCGCCGGTGAGCGGGTCGGCGGGGAGTGAGCCGGTGGCTTGTAGGTCAGAGGCCGGACGGTCGGCGGAAGCGGGGCCGGTGGGGAGCGGGGCGGACGATCCGGACTCTCCGGGCGTCCGGGCGCAGGCGTGCGGTGTGGGGCTCGCGCTGTGGTAGGGATGCGCCCCCCGGCCGAGCACGCCGCCGAGCCGTGACCAAAACAAACCGGATGGCAAGTTTTTCGGGCCGGCTGATCGCAGGATGGTCTCCCAGTCTCTGGACCGAGGAGCGATGAGCCATGACTCAGCCCGCCTGCCCCTTCCTGTCGATCGACCCGTCCGGTCAGGACCTCTACGGCGAGATATCCCGCATCCGTGCCCAGGGCCCGGCCGTGGAGGTCGAACTCCCCGGCGGCGTACGGGCGTGGTGGATCAACGGCCTGGAGCTGAACAAGCGGCTCCTGGCCGGCCCCGAGACGAGCAAGGACGCCTTCCAGCACTGGCCGGCCTGGATCAACGGGGACATCTCCCGTACCTGGCCGCTCGCCATCTGGGTCTCGGTGCGCAACATGGTCACCGCCTACGGCTCCGACCACAGCCGGCTGCGCAAACCGATGGCCGCCGCCTTCACCAAACGCCGCGTCGAGGCGCTGCTGCCGCGCGTCCGGCAGATCGTCGACCAGGCACTGGACGCACTGGAACGCGTCCCGGAAGGCGAAGTCGTGGATCTGCGGGCGGCGTTCGCGGCGCCCGTCCCGCACGAGGTGGTGTGCGAACTCTTCGGCGTACCGCGCGGCGAGGACGGCCCGCGCGCGGACCTCTACCGCATCATCAACCGCTTCTTCGACACGGCCATCTCCCTGGAGGACGCGCAGGCCAACGCCGTCGACCTCTACGGCACGCTGACGGCGTTCCTCCAGCACAAGCGCGAGCACCCGGCCGACGACCTGACGACGGCGCTGATCGCCGCGCACGACCAAGGTGCCCTGAGTGAGCAGGAGTTGATGGACAACCTGATCCTGCTGCTCACCGCGGGTTTCGAGACGACGGTCAACCTCATCGACAACACCGTGCACAGTCTGCTCGCCCACCCCGAGCAACTCGACCTCGTCCGCTCCGGCCGGGCGACCTGGGAGGACGCCCTGGAGGAGTCGCTGCGCTTCGAGGCGCCGGGTGCCATGTCGGGGCTGCGCTACGCCGTGGAGGACATCGAGATCGAGCCGGGCCTGACCATCCCCGAGGGCGACCCGCTGGTGGTCTCCTTCGCCGGTGCCGGGCGCGACCCCGAGCGGCACGGGCCCGACGCCGACCGGTTCGACATCACCCGCGGCACCAGCCGCGACCACGTGTCCTTCGGCCACGGGGTGCACCACTGCCTGGGCCGGCCCCTGGCCATGGCCGAGGCGACCGTGGCCCTGACGTCGCTGTTCGCACGCTTCCCGCGGCTGGCCCTGGCCGATCCGTCGCGCCCGCCGCAGCGGCTGCGGTCCATCATCTCCACCGGCCACCAGGAACTGCCGGTCCTGTTGCACGGCAGGCGCCCCGGCTCGCGACCGGAGTCCGAGCGGGAGCCGGAGGCGGCGCCGGAATGATCAGGAGACCTTCCGGCCCTGGAGGAAAGCGCGGTACCAGGGCACCGCGCGGGGGAAGCCGACCGTGAACCCCTCACCGGGCGAGCAGTCGAAGGCCTTCCAGAACGTGTCGTCCACGAACCAGTGGTCGACCGTGAGCATGCCGAGGTGATGCAGGGCGAGCGGTGACCCGGCGGCCCGGTCGAGGGCGGTGGCGACGTCCACGGCCGCGCCGCCGCCGGGCTCCCCGAGCTCCCGGGACACGGCCTCCAGCAGGTCCGGAACAGCCACCGGCTCGGGATGGCCGACGTGGTGCACACCGCCGCCGGATGCCGGGGAGAGCGCGGCGGCCACCACGGCACGGCCCAGGGTGTCGGCGTCGATCATCGACTGAAGTGCCTCGCAGCCGGTCAGGGTGGCCGACAGCTCTTTCATCAGCCCCACCAGCCCGGGGATCACCCACCGGTCGCCCTCGCCGTACACGAGGTGCGGGCGCAGCACCAGGCCGCCGGCGTCGAGGACGTACCGTTCGGCGGCGGCCCGGGTGCGGCTGGTGGGCGAGGCGGGCGCGATCGGCGCCTCCCCGGGGCGCACGCCGCGGAAGGGGCCCCGGCCGTGCACGGCGGCCGTACTGACGTACACGATCCGGCGCACTCCGGCGCGCACGGCCTCCTCGACCAGGGCCCGGGTGCCGTGGTCGTTGACCGCCTCGACGGTCTCGGCGTCGCCGCCGACCCGCGTGGCGCAGTGCACCAGGACGTCGGTGTCGGCGCAGACGCCGCGCAAGGAGGGCGGGGCGCAGAGGTCGCCGTGCACGTACTCGGGCCCGGGCGGTGCGTGCCGGGACAACAGGCGCACGCGGACGCCCGGTTGCCGCTTCGCGGTGGCGGCGACCCGGCCGCCGACGAAGCCGGTCGCGCCGGTGATCAGAATCTTGAGCGTCACGGCAGGGACCGTACCCGCGCGGGGCGGGTTGAGGTCAGGTCGGCGGTGAAGACCGGCTCGCCGTCCTGCCGCCCCGACACCCGTACGGTCACCTCCCCGGGGCGCTGGTCGAGAACCTCGGTCTCGATCCGGCACGGGCTGTTCAGTTCGGCGTAGCGGGCGAATTCCGCCGTCATCCTGAGCGGCAGGAACGGGTGCAGGCCCGATGCGGCGGTCGCGGCCTGGCGGGCCGCCTCGAACAGGACCATGCCGGGGACGTGGTCGTTGGGGCGCGGGAAGAGCACCGGGTGACCGGTGTCGACGCGCAGGTCGAAGACGCCGGGGCGGTCGCCGGGAGCGAGGACGACGTCCTCGGCGCGGGCCCGGCCCGCGGTCCGCGGCGCGATGCCCGCCGGGAGCGGCACCGGTATGTCCAGGGCGTGCAGCCTGCCCGCGCGCAGCCGGCGGTAGGCGCGCGGTGGGGTGCAGCCGGTGCTTCCGGTGCCGCGGGCGACGAGTCGTCCCGCGCGGCGGAACTCCATCGTGGTCCGCATGCTGCGCAGCCCGCGGCCGCGGCGGCGGATCTCGGAGCACACGACGTCGAACTCGACGGGTTCGGCGGCGTCCGCGAGCAGGAGCGCGGCCGGGTCGACGTGGACCGTCATGTCCCACATGACGAAGTGCGTGTCGGCCGGGGCACCGAACTCGGCGTGCGCGAGCACCATCGAGGCCTGCCGCAACGTTTCGCCCACGACCATCGGGTCCTGGTGACGGTCGTCCACGGGGCCGAAGAAGCGGTGGTCGGCCGGCCAGTGCCCCGTGAAGTGGAAGCGGCTGTCGGAGATTCGCGTCCACCGGGTGGGGAAGACGTCCGTCTCAGCGGTGCGATGGGCGAGTTCCGTGGTGACGACGCCGGTGTGGGAGCGGGGGGTGGGGAGTTCGGTGACGGGGGTTTCGGTGATGGGGGGTTCGGTGACGGGGATCTGTGGTGCGGACCGGCCGTCGGCAGGGGGCGCGGACCGTGGTGGGCGGGCTTCGGTGGTGGGGCGTGCCGCGGTGGCCGGGGTGGTGCGGGTCGATGACATGGGCTCGTTCGTTGCTGAGGGGGCCGAAGGGGCCGAGAGGGCTGACGGGGGTGTGCCGGTCGCTGCCGGGATCGCCGGTGCCCGCCGCTCTCGGAGGGCGGTGTGCTGTGGCGTGTTCTCGACGGTCGTAGCCGTTGCGTTTGCCGGACTGCCCTCATGTCCGGTCTGATCCTCCGTGAGTGGGCTTAAAGGCCCTGTCTGCGGCATGAGAACCCCCAGGATCGGCTGCCTGGCCGCGGTCGACGCCTGACTAAGATACGGACGAGCCGGTTTTTTTCAAAGGGTGAGCCAAGCCGCTGGAACAGGCTCTCGCGCCCTCGCCACACAGCGACTTCACAGGGATCGACGGAGATCAGGAGGCATCCGATGGCGCGACAGGAGCGCGCGATCCGCACCCGGCGGACCATCCTGGAGGCGGCAGCGGCCGTCTTCGACGAACGCGGCTACACCTCGGCGACCATCGGCGAGATCCTGGACCGGGCCGGCGTCACCAAGGGCGCACTGTACTTCCACTTCGGTTCCAAGGAGGAGCTGGCGGTGGGGGTGTTCGAGGAGCAGCTCGCGATCACGCTCCCGCCGCAGACCAGCAAGCTCCAGGAACTCGTCGACTCCGGTCTGGTGATGGCCCGCCGCCTGCGGTCCGAACCGCTGGTACGGGCCAGTGTGGGGCTCGCCCTCGACCAGGGGGCCATGGACCTCGACCGCACCCCGGCCTTCCGGATGTGGATCGACCAGAACACGCAGATGCTGACCGAGGCGAAAGCGCGGGGCGAACTGCTCCAGCACGTCGACGTGGCGGAGACGGCCGAGCTGCTGGTCGGGAGCTTCTCCGGGGTGCAGCTGCTGTCCCAGCTGCGCTGCCAGCGGCAGGATCTGGAGCGCCGGGTCGTGGTGCTGTTCGAGCACTTCCTGCCCAGCATCACGGTGCCGGCGGTGCTGGCCAGGCTCGACATCTCGGTGGAGCGGGCCGAGCGGGTGCTGGCGCAGGTGCTGACGGAGGAGGGCGCGGCCGTGCCGGCCCGGGCCGCCGTGCCCGCGCAGACGACCGTGGCTTCGGGGGCTTGAGCACGGCCGCGAGGCCCGGTGCTGCTCGGCTCGGTGCTGCCTGGGCCGGTGCTGCTCGGGCCGGAGCGGTCCGGCCTCGCTGGGTGCGGTCCGGCTCGGTGCCGTCCGGCTCGGCGGGGGCTGTCCACAGTCGTGGAGTTGTCCACAGGGTCTGACGCGTTTCGGCCGCCGGTTGTACGGTCGGCACGAGTTGATGTTCGTGCGCGTGCGGGGGAGGCGGTCGGGATGACCAGGGCTGGAGCTCAGGACGAGAGCGGGAGCACGGCGAAAGGCGGGGCACCGCGCAGGCTGCCCCGGGTACGCGGCTTCGCCGAGTGGCCGGCCGCCGGTTCGCCCAAGGACGAGGGCAAGGCCCTGCGCAAGCGGATCCCCCGCAGCGCCCACGCCTCGCTCGACCTGGACGCCTCCCGGCCCGGCGCGGTGAGCGCCGTCGAGGAATCGGGCCGCGGGCGGCTGCCCGAGCTGACCCCGATCCGGGTCGGGCGCATGGCCGCCAACCCGTTCGCGTTCCTGCGCGGCTCGGCGGGACTCATGGCGTACGACCTCGCGCGCACGCCGATGACGAGAATCCGGGCCCAGCTCTGCGGCGACGCCCACGCGGCCAACTTCGGCCTGTACGGCGACGCCCGCGGCGGGCTGGTCATCGACCTGAACGACTTCGACGAGACGGTGCCCGGCCCGTGGGAGTGGGACCTCAAGCGCCTCGCGGCCTCCCTGGTGCTCGCGGGCCGGGTGGCGGGCGCCGACGAGGACCAGTGCCGCAAGGCGGCGTACGACGCGGCGGGCGCCTACCGCAGAACCATGCGGCTCCTGGCCAGGCTCCCGGTCCTGGACGCGTGGAACGCCATCGCGGACGAGGAGCTCGTCTCCCACACCGACGCCCATGATCTGCTCGGCACGCTGGAGCGGGTCGCCGAGAAGGCCCGCCACAACACCAGCGGCCGCTTCGCCGCCAAGTCGACCGAGGCCACCGAGGACGGCGGGCGCCGCTTCGTCGACGCTCCACCGGTGCTGCGGCGCGTCCCGGACGCCGAGGCCGCGGCGGTGGCGGCGTCCCTGGAGGAGTACGTCGGCACGCTGCAGGAGGACCGGCTGCCACTCCTCGCCCGGCACGCGGTGCAGGACGTGGCGTTCCGCGTCGTCGGCACGGGCAGCGTCGGCACCCGGTCCTACGTCGTGCTGCTCCTGGACCACCGGGGCGAGCCGCTGGTGCTCCAGGTGAAGGAGGCGCGGGCGTCGGCGCTGGTGCCGCATCTGGCGACGGCCGGTTTCGAGACGCCGGAGTCCGGCCATGAGGGCCGGAGGGTCGTGCTGGGCCAGAAGCGGATGCAGGTCGTCAGCGACAACCTGCTGGGCTGGACGACGGTCGACGGCTTGCCCTTCCAGGTCCGCCAGTTCCGCAACCGCAAGGGCAGCGTCGATCCGGCCGCCCTGGCCACCGACCAGCTGGACGACTACGGCCGCATGACCGGCGCCCTCCTGGCCAGGGCGCACGCGCACAGCGCCGATCCGCGGCTCATCGCCGGGTACTGCGGGAAGAACGAGGAGCTGGACGAGGCGATGGCGGCCTTCGCCGTGACCTACGCGGACCGGACGGAGGCGGACCACGCGGATCTGCTGGCCGGGGTGAAGGCGGGGAAGGTGGCGGCGGAGCTGGGGGTGTAGGGGCGCCACGGCCGACGGGCGAGTCTCGGTGCAGGGGTGCAGGGGTGCAGGGGTGCAGGGGTGCAGGGGCGCGGGGGCGCGGGACGCACCTGGCCGTGGTTTGGGCCGTTCGTCTCCGGGGCGTGGGCGCGGTCGGTGCGTCGCCTAGGCTGGTCGGGTGACGACCCCGGAAGCTGAGCAGGATGGTGGCGACGCCGCACGGCCCGAGGCGCGGCTGGAGCGGGCCGTGCGGGCCGCGGAGCAGGCGTTGATCGAGTACGAGATCGCCGTGGAGACCTTCCGCGTCGAGGTCGAGAACTTCTCCCGGCTGCACGAACAGAAGCTCGGCCCGCTGTACGCCCGGCTCGAGGAGCTGGACGCCCGGATCCTGGAGGCCAGAGCCGCCCGCAGCGGCGACCCCGCGGACCGGCAGCGGGCGGAGGAGGCCAGGGCGCGGCTCGCCCCCATCCCCGGCGTCGAGGAACTGCTGCACGGCTGGATGGACGGCGACGGTCTGTTCGCCGAGGCGTCGGCGATGCTCACGGACCAGCCGGTCCGGCCCCCGCAGCGGGTCCGCCCCAGCGAGGAGGCCCGCAAGCTGTACCGGGACCTGGCCCGAAAGGCCCACCCGGACCTGGCGCAGGAGGAGAAGGAACGCCGCCGGCGCGAGGAGTTCATCACACGGGTCAACGCGGCCTACGCCCGCGGAGACGAGAAGGAGCTGCGGGAACTCGCCGCGGAATGGGCCGAGGGACCCCAGCTGAAACGGGGACCGAGCCGCGCCGAGGAGCTCTATGCCCGCCTGGAGTGGCTCGCCCAGCGCAAGGAACTGCTCGGGCTGCTCGCCCGGGAACTGGAGGACAGCGCCATCGGCCACATGCTGCAGCTGGCCCCGGACGACCCGGACCGGCTCCTGGACGAGATCGGGCAGGGGCTGCTCGCCCAGGTCACCGAGCGGGAGACGGAGCTGGCCACGCTGCTCGGCGAGGGCGAGGGTCAGGGCCAGGGTTAGGGCCAGGGCCAGGGCCGGGGAGTAGGGGGCCGTGGCTGTGGCCAGGGCCCGGGTCGGCGAGAGCGGCAGGGCTGAGCCGTGCCCGGGCCGGTGTTGCGGCCGGTTCCGGTAGCGTCGGGCGTATGAGTTTTGGAGCTGGTGTGCCCACGGTCGCGGTCGCGGACCTCAAGGACGGTGACTTCCTGCTGGACGTCCGGGAGGACGACGAGTGGAAGGCCGGCCACGCCGCAGGGGCGCTGCACATCCCGATCAGCGAGTTCGTCGCCCGGTACGGCGAGCTGACCGAGGCCGCCCCGCAGGACGGCCGCGTCCATGTGATCTGCCGTTCGGGCGGCCGGTCCGCCCAGGTCACGATGTACCTGGCCCAGCAGGGCGTCGACGCCGTGAACGTGGACGGCGGCATGCAGGTGTGGGAGGCGGCGGGCCGTCCCGTCGTGACGGACGACGGGCAGCAGGGGTTCGTCCTCTAGGGCCCGTTGACCGGGGACTCTGGGGCCCGTCGACCGGGGACTCCAGAACCCGCCGACCGGCGACTCCCGACGAGGGATTCCCGACTAAGGGCGCCCGTCCAGAGACTCCCGACGGCGACGGCCGACCGGGGACGGCCGACCGGTGACCCCGCATGGGCCCCCGGCGGACCCGGCTGTCGGGTCAGGCGGGCGGATGGGCCGCCAGCAGGTCGCCCAGGGCCTCCTCGTGTGCCGCGGCCGGGCCGAGTGACAGTTCCAGGTGCTTGGCCCAGGCGTGGTAGCGGTGCAGGGGATAGTCCACGTCGGCGCCGAACCCGCCGTGCAGGTGCTGCGCGGTCTGCACGACCCGGCGGACGCCCTCCGCCGCCCAGATCTTGGCCACGGCCACGTCTCCGGCGGCGGGCAGCGGGCCCGGCGCCCCCGAGGCGATGCGCCATGCGGCCTGCCACAGCGTGGCCTCCATCGCGCGCAGGTCGATGTAGCGGTCGGCGGCCTGCACGGCGACGGCCTGGAAGGTCGCGATCGGGAACCCGAACTGCTCCCGCTTGCCCGTGTACTCCCCGGTCATCCGCAGCACGCGTTCCCCGAGTCCGAGCGCCAGCGCGCACGTGCCGGTGGCCAGCAGGTCCCGCAGCCACTCCCATGCCCCGTCGGCGTCGATGACGTCCCGGGACGCGAGCCGTGCCGACTCCAGCCGCAGCTCCCCGAGCCGTTCGCCGCTGGTGGAGAACTGCTCCGCGAGCCGCACGCCCTCGTGCCCGCGCGGCACCAGGGCCAGTACGGTCCGGCCGGTCCCGGTGTGCGCGGGGACGAGCGTGACGTCCGCGTCGTAGGCCCACGGCACCGCCGTCTGCACCCCGTCCAGCACCCAGTCCCCGCCGTCCTGCCGGGCGGTCACGGACTGTTCGGCCGGGTCGTGGCCGGTGCGGCCGTGCGCGGCGACGGTCAGCACGGTCTCTCCCCGGCCGGCCCGGGCGAGCAGGTCCGCCCTCACCTCCTCCCCGCCGAAGGCCTGGACGGTCGCGGCTGCCGCACTGCTCTCCAGCAGGGGCACCCTGGCCAGTACCCGCGCCGACTCCCGCAGCACCAGGCACAGTGCGATGGCGTCCAGGCCGGCCCCGCCGTACCGCGCGTCGAGCAGCAGGCTCAGCAGGTCGGCTTCGGCGAGCCTGGCCCACAGGGCGCGGTCGTAGGTCTCGGCGACGGCGCCCGGGGTGAGAGCCGGGCTGGGCACGGCGTCGGGGGCGACCCCGGCGAACACGCCCTTCGCCGCCTCGGCCGCCGCCTGCTGCTCCTCGGTGAAGGTGAAGTCCACGGTGCCTGTCCTCCCGGCGGGTCCCGATGAGCTGACGGGGCGTCAAGATAGAACAGGTTCTAGAAGAAGGGAATGGGTGTACGGGCGGGCACCGTAGGGTGTCACTCCCGTCGGCGACCGGCCGGGGCGCCCTGTGGATAACCTGCGGGGGTCCCCTGTGGACCACGGGGACGGCGGCTCCCGGATGGTCGCCCGCGCCGTACGGTCATCCTCCGTGGTGTGGCGACGGCCACTGCGGGAGGGGCGGGCAGGGGCTGTGCGCGGGTGGGTGTCCTGAGTACCGTGCCGGTGCCGATGCCGCGCGGTGCAGCGCGGGCGGTACGACGCCCTCGCGACCGGGCGGACGGAACGACGGACCGGGATCGTGGAACGGGGCGGAATGGACGCGTACGACGAGGGCTCGAGCGCCCGGCACGGCCCGGACGCGCCGGGCCCCCCGACCCCGCCCCAGCGACAGCCGGTGCCGGCCGGTCCGCCCGTGCCGTGCCCGCCCGGTGAACCCAGTACCGGCGTCGCCGCGCTCTCCCTGCCTTACCAGGTCGGTGTCGCCCTGGCCCTCGCGGTGGTCGCCATCGGGGTGTGTGTGCATCTAGGGATGACGTTCCTGCACGTCGCGCCGGCGAACACGGTCACCAGGGCGCACGGCAAGGCCGTCGACGACTGGATCTATCCGGAGTTCGAGCAGAACTGGAAGCTCTTCGCTCCGAACCCGCTCCAGCAGAACATCTCGATCCAGGTCCGCGCCGGGGTTCGCGGGCCGGACGGCATGACGCTGACCACTGGCTGGTACGACCTGTCCGCCGAGGACGGCAGGGCCATCGACGGCAACCTGCTGCCCAGCCACACCCAGCAGAACGAGCTGCGCCGGGCCTGGGACTTCTTCGTCGCGACGCATGACGGCGAGAACCGCCCGGTGGGGCTGCGGGGTGCGCTCTCGGAGACTTATCTGCGCCGGATCATGGTGTTGCGCCTCACCGAGGACGACGCGGTGCGGGCCGCGACCGGGGGCGCCGGGGTGATCGAACGGGTGCAGGTGCGTTCCCGGACCAGCAACGTGCCGCCGCCCTCGTGGAGCCGGGAGAAGGTCTCCACGACACCGTCCTACCGGGAGCTGCCGTGGTGGAAGGTGCCGCGGGACGAGGCCGAGGGAGGAATGCGGTGAACCGCTTCTCGCTGGCCGTCTCGGGCGGCATCGCCCGGGTCACCGAGGCCGCCCTGGGCCCCTGTCAGACGGCCGTCGTCCGCATCGGCTTCAGCGCCACCTGGCTGCTGTTCCTGCTCCGCGAACTCCCCCACCGGCACGAGCTGTACGGTCCCGACGGCCCCTGGAGCTGGGATCTCGCCCAGCAGCTGGTCGGCTCCAACGGCTCCTTCACCGTCCTGATGTGGTCGGACGGCCGGGTCTGGTTCGAGATCGTCTACGCGCTCGCGGTCCTCTCCGGCGCTCTGCTGATGCTGGGCTGGCGCACCCGCACCATGTCGGTGCTGTTCATGGTCGGCGTGCTGTCGCTGCAGAACCGCAGCGTCTTCATGGGCGACGGCGGCGACAATGTGCTGCACCTGATGTCGATCTACCTGGTGTTCACGCGCTGCGCCCAGGTGTGGTCGCTGGACGCCCGGCGGGCCGTGCGGGACAGGGCGGCCCGCGCGCGGGGCGAGCGGGTCACGGACCGGACCGGGCCGGTGCTGTGGGGCGTGCTCGGGTTCGTGCTGGTCGCGGTCACCCTGGCCGGCCGCATGCAGGGGGACCGGCTCATACCGGTCCTGTTGTGGACGGTGTGGGTGGTGCTGGGCCTGTGGTGGCTGGTGGGACGCCGGGCCGGGACCGGTGAGCCGCGGATCCTGCTGGACGTCGTCGCGAACATCGCGCACAACGGCGCGCTGCTCGTGATCATGGCCGAGGCGTGCCTGATCTACGCGACAGCGGGCTGGTACAAGGTCCAGGGCTCTCGCTGGCAGGACGGCACGGCGGTCTACTACCCGCTCCACCTGGAGTACTTCTCGCCCTGGCCGGCGCTCGCGGACTTGCTGTCGGCCAGCGGCACGATGGTGATGCTGGTGACCTACGGGACGGTCCTCGTGCAGGTCGCCTTTCCGTTCACGCTGTTCAACCGGCGAGTGAAGAACGTCCTGCTGGCCGTCATGATGACCGAGCACGCCGTGATCGCCGTGGTCCTCGGGCTGCCGTTCTTCTCGCTGGCGATGATCGCGGCGGACGCGGTGTTCCTGCCGACGGGCTTCCTGCGCCGCCTGGGCGGCCGGGCGGTCCGCGCGCGGGACCGGCTGCGGCGGGGCGGGCGTACGGAGCTGCCCGGGCAGCGCACCCGCGAGAGCCCGGAGGCCACGCACGTAGGCTTCGGGGCATGACCGACCCCGTGACCACCTGGCGACGGCTCGCCGGTGACACCGTCCTGCTCGACGGGTTCCACGCCCTCAAGCACGCGCTGCGCTTCGGTGCCGAGGTGCCGCTGGCGGTCACGGCCGACCGGGCGGCGGCGCTGGGCCTCGCCGACGCGCTGGCCCCGGACGTGCGGGACGCGCTGGCCGGGTTGCTGGCTGAGGTGCCGCACGAGACGTACGCGTCGCTCGTGCCGCGCCCGCATCCCACGGCCGTGGCCGCCCTCGCCGTACGGCCGACCCGGGCCTCCAATGTGGAGAAGCTCGCGTGGATGCCCCGCGCGGCCCCGGTCGTGGTCCTGGACAACCCCCGCAACCTGGGCAACGCGGGCGCGGTGATCCGTCTGGCCGCCGGTCTGGGGGCGACCGGCGTGGTGACGACCGGGACGCTCGACCCCTGGCACCCGACGGTCGTGCGGGGCGGGGCGGGGCTGCACTTCGCGACGACCGTGGAGCGGCTGGCCGTCGACGAACTGCCGCCGGGCCCGCTGTTCGCCCTGGACCCGGAGGGCGACGACATCCGGGGGGTGAAGCTCCCGGACGACGCCGTCCTCGCGTTCGGCTCCGAGCGCACCGGACTGTCGGGCGAACTGCGCACCCGGGCCGACCACCTGCTGTCCCTGCCGATGCGCCCTCAGGTCAGCAGCTACAACCTGGCGACCAGTGTGGCGATGACGCTGTACCACTGGAGCCTCGGAGCGCCCCTCTAGAAGCGCCCTCGGGGCACCCGTACAGGCGCGCGGGGACCTGCGCGGGCAACCACAACGCACCGGTCACCCGCGCGAGGACGAGCACCCCCGAGCTCCTAGGCCTCCCTGCGCACCTCGACCACCCGGAACCGGTTGGCCACGAACGCCCCGTCACACAGCGCCGCACTGGCCGCCGGGTTGCCGCCGGACCCGTGGAAGTCGGAGAACGCGGCCGTCTGGTTCACGTACACCCCGCCCGTGAGGTTCAGCGACAGCTGCGCCGCCTCCTCCAGGCAGACCTCCTGCACGGCCTGCTCGACCTCCGGGTCGGTCGTGTACGCCCCGACGGTCATCGCGCCCTTCTCACGGACGGTCCGCCGCAGCAGCTCCGCCGCGTCCGCCGCGGAGTCGACGGCCACGGCGAAGGACACCGGTCCGAAGCACTCGCTCATGTACGCGGCCTCGTCGTCCGGCTTGGCCCCGTCCAGCTTGACGATCACCGGCGTGCGGACGACGGCCCCGGGGAAGTCCGGGTTGGTGATCTCGCGGGAGGCCAGGGCGACCTCGCCCAGCCCCGCGGCGGCCTCCAGGCGGGCCTTCACGTCCGGGTTGACGATCGCGCCGAGCAGGGCGTTCGCCCGGGCGTCGTCGCCGAGCAGCCCGTCCACGGCCCGGGCGAGGTCCGCGACGAACTCGTCGTAGGACTTGGGGCCCTGGTCCGTGGTGATGCCGTCGCGGGGGACCAGCAGGTTCTGCGGGGTGGTGCACATCTGGCCGCTGTACAGGGACAGCGAGAAGGCCAGGTTGGAGAGCATGCCCTTGTAGTCGGACGTGGAGTGGACGACGACGGTGTTGACGCCGGCCTTCTCCGTGTAGACCTGGGCCTGGCGGGCGTTGGCCTCCAGCCAGTCGCCGAACTCGGTCGAGCCCGTGTAGTCGATGATGCGGATCTCGGGGCGCAGCGCGAGCGTCTTGGCGATGCCCTCGCCGGGGCGCTCGGCGGCCAGCGCCACCAGGTTCGGGTCGAAGCCGGTCTCCGCGAGCACCTCGCGCGCGACCTGGACCGTGAGGGCGAGCGGCAGCACCGCGCGCGGGTGGGGCTTGACCAGGACCGCGTTGCCCGTGGCGAGGGAGGCGAACAGGCCCGGGTAGCCGTTCCACGTCGGGAAGGTGTTGCAGCCGACCATCAGGGCGATGCCGCGCGGGACCGGCGTGAACTGCTTGTTCATGGCCAGGGGGTCGCGCTTGCCCTGCGGCTTGGTCCACTCGGCGTTGTCGGGCGTGCGCACCTGCTCCACATAGGCGTAGGCCACCGCCTCCAGGCCGCGGTCCTGCGCGTGCGGCCCGCCCGCCTGGAACGCCATCATGAACGCCTGGCCGGAGGTGTGCATGACCGCGTGCGCGAACTCGTGCGTGCGGTCGCTGATGCGCTTGAGGATCTCCAGGCAGACCACCGCGCGCTGCTCGGCGCCCGCGTCCCGCCAGGCGCGCTGGCCGGCCTTCATGGCGGGCAGCAGCACGTCGAGGTCCGCGTGCGGGTACGTCACGCCCAGGTCGACGCCGTACGGGGACGTCTCGCCGCCCACCCAGTCGTCCGTGCCCGGCTGGCCGAGGTCGAGGCGGGAGCCGAGCAGGGCGTCGAAGGCGGCCTTGCCCGCCGCCGCGTCCAGGCTGCCGTTCTCCCCGTAGGCCTTGGGGTGCTCGGGGTGCGGGGACCAGTAGGCGCGCGTGCGGATCGCTTCCAGCGCCTGGTCGAGGGTGGACCGGTGCCGGGCGATCAGCTCGTGCGCCGAGAGTGCGGCGGTCATGGATGACCAACTCCTCGTCTCAAGAACTCCTCGTCGAGTTCATGACCTGGGCAGAAACCTGGGCAGGAACACTCGGACAGAGCTAGAGTAACCGAACGATCGGTCGGTTCAAGGGGGTCCGCCGCATCTGTGGAAAACCCCGTGCGGGAGGATCGCGCACATGACAGCACTCGACCTCAGCAGTCCCGTGGCCGTCGTCGGCACCGGCACCATGGGCCAGGGAATCGCCCAGGTCGCGCTGGTCGCGGGCCATCCCGTCCGGCTGTACGACACCGTCCCCGGGCGGGCCCGGGAGGCGGCCGACGCGATCGGCGCCCGTCTTGACCGGCTCGTCGAGAAGGAGCGGCTCACCGGCCCCGAGCGGGACGCCGCCCGCTCCCGGCTGCTGCCCGCCGGGACCCTCGCCGAGCTCGCGGACTGCGCCCTGGTCGTCGAGGCCGTCCTGGAGCGGCTGGACGTCAAGCAGGAGCTGTTCGGCGAGCTGGAGGGCGTCGTCTCCGACGACTGCCTGCTCGCCACCAACACCTCGTCGCTGTCGGTCACCGCCATCGGCGGCGCCCTGCGCGTCCCGGGCCGGTTCGTCGGCCTGCACTTCTTCAACCCGGCGCCGCTGCTGCCGCTGGTCGAGGTCGTCTCCGGGTTCGCCACCGACGTCACGTACGCCACGCGCGCTTACGAGACCGCCCGCGCCTGGGGCAAGACGCCGGTCGCCTGCGCGGACACCCCCGGCTTCATCGTCAACCGCATCGCCCGGCCCTTCTACGCCGAGGCCTTCGCGGTGTACGAGTCGCAGGGCGCCGACCCGGCCACCATCGACGCCGTGCTGCGCGAGTCGGGCGGCTTCCGGATGGGCGCGTTCGAGCTGACCGACCTGATCGGCCAGGACGTCAACGAGTCGGTCACGCGGTCGGTCTGGGAGTCCTTCTTCCAGGACGTGCGCTTCACGCCGTCCCTCGCCCAGCGGCGTCTGGTGGAGTCGGGCCGGCTCGGCCGCAAGACCGGCCACGGCTGGTACGACCACGGCGACGGCGCCGAGCGCCCCGAGCCGGACACCGCCGAGAAGCGGCAGCCGCCCGCCTACGTCGTCGCCGAGGGCGACCTCGGGCCGGCCGCCGAGCTGCTCACGCTGATCCGCGAGACGGGCATCCCGGTCCGCGACGAGGACGAGGACAGCGGCAGCCGCCTGGTGCTGCCGAGCGGCGGGCAGCTCGCGCTCGCCGACGGGCAGACCTCGGTGGAGTTCCGCGACGTCGTCTACTTCGACCTCGCGCTCGACTACCGCGCGGCCACCCGGATCGCCCTGTCCGCCTCCCAGGACACCTCCCCGCAGACCCTCTCCGAGGCCATCGGCCTCTTCCAGGCGCTCGGCAAGCAGGTCAGTGTCATCGGCGACGTTCCGGGCATGATCGTCGCCCGTACGGTGGCGCGGATCATCGACCTGGCGCACGACGCGGTCGCCAAGGGCGTCGCCACCGAGGAGGACATCGACACCGCGATGCGCCTCGGCGTCAACTACCCTCTGGGCCCCTTCGAGTGGAGCCGCCGGCTCGGCCGCTCCTGGGCCTACGCGCTGCTGGACGACCTGCACCTGCGCGACCCCTCGGGGCGCTACGCGCCTTCCTTGGCGCTGTACCGCCACGCCCACGCCTCCGACAAGCGGGAGGGCACCGCCTCATGACCACCGCCAAGCGCGACACCTACACCCCGGACACCCTGCTGTCCGTCGCCGTCCAGGTGTTCAACGAGCGCGGTTACGACGGCACCTCCATGGAGCACCTCTCCAAGGCGGCCGGCATCTCCAAGTCGTCGATCTACCACCACGTGACCGGCAAGGAGGAGCTGCTGCGCCGGGCCGTCGACCGGGCCCTGGACGGGCTCTTCGGGATCCTCGACGAGGAGCACGCGCGCGTGGGGCGCGCCTCCGACCGGCTGGAGTACGTGGTCCGGCGCATGGTCGAGGTGCTGATCTCCGAACTGCCCTACGTGACCCTGCTGCTGCGGGTGCGCGGCAACACCGACACCGAGCGGTGGGCCCTGGAGCGGCGCCGCGACTTCGACCACCGGGTCGCCGACCTGCTCAAGGCGGCCGCGGCGGACGGGGACGTGCGCGCCGACATAGAGGTGCGGCTGGTGACCCGGCTGGTCTTCGGCATGATCAACTCGATCGTCGAGTGGTACCGCCCGGACGGGCGCGGCATGAGCGAGCGCGAGGTGGCCGACGCGGTGGTGCAGCTGGCCTTCGGAGGTCTGCGCAAGGCCGGGTGACGGTGCCCTGCGCGTGAGTACCCGCGACGGGCGGGCTGAGTACGTGTGACGATGTCCCGGCCACCCGGCGGTGATGGGGTGGTGCGCATGCCCGGACACGACACACCGCCCCTTCGCACCGCCCACCGGACCTGGTGGCGGGCACCGCTCGCGGCCACCCTGCCCGGCCTGCCGCTCCTCGTGCTGGAGTACCGCTGGTTCGCATCCCAGGACGGCCCCGGCGCCTTCTCGGGCGTGCTGTTCTGGGCGGCCGGCCTGCTCGCGCTCGCCTGGGTGCTGCCGCACCGCCGTTCCCTGCGCGGACTGCGGATCGCGGCCGCCGGCACCGGGCTCGGCTGTGCCCTGCTCCCGGTGGCGTTCGCGGTGCTGCTCGGCGTCGCGGTGGCCGCGGGCTGACGGGCGCGGCCCGGCCCGTCAGCCCTGCGGTTCCAGGTCCTCCTCCTCGAACACCAGCAGGGTGCGTGTGCTGAGCACCTGGGGGATCGCCTGGAGCCGGGTCAGGACCAGCTCGCGCAGGGACCGGTTGTCGGAGACGTGGACCAGCAGCAGCACGTCGAAGTCGCCTCCCACCAGGGCGATGTGGGAGGCGCCGGGCAGCTGTCTGAGTTCCTCGCGGACCGTGCGCCAGGAGTTCTGGACGATCTTCAGCGTGATGTACGCGGACGTGCCCTGTCCCGCCCGCTGGTGATCGACCCGGGCGCCGAAGCCCCGGATGACACCGTCCTCCACGAGCCGGTTGATGCGGGCGTAGGCGTTCGCCCGGGAGACGTGGACCCGCTCGGCGACCGACCGGATCGACGCGCGGCCGTCCGCCTGCAACATGCGCAGGATGTCCTGATCTATGGCGTCCAGGGGTCGCGGCGGCGGCAGCACGCCAGTGTCGTCCGGTCCTTCGGCCATTTGTTCAGATGCCACCTGCGCCGACCTCCCTGCCATGGACGTACTGCGTCCATCTCAGGCTGTGGAGAACCGTTTGTCCACAGCCTGGGGCCACCCATAGCCAAATTGTGCCGTCGACCGAACAATCGGTAGGTGAGGCGAGTCACAGCCGACGCGTCTCTTCGAGCCGCTCCCACGAGGAGGTGCCGTCATGACGGTCATGGAGCAGCGGGGCGCGTACAAGCCGACCCCGCCGCCCGCCTGGCAGCCCCGGACGGATCCCGCGCCGTTGCTGCCCGACGCCGAGCCGTACCGCGTCCTCGGCACCGAGGCGGCCGCCAAGGCCGACCCCGAGCTGCTGAGGGCGCTGTACGGGCAGCTGGTGAAGGGCCGCCGCTACAACGCGCAGGCCACCGCCCTCACCAAGCAGGGCCGTCTCGCGGTCTACCCCTCCACCACCGGCCAGGAGGCCTGCGAGGTCGCCGCCGCCATGGTCCTCGAGGAGCGTGACTGGCTCTTCCCGAGCTACCGCGACACGCTCGCCGTGGTCGCCCGGGGCGTGGACCCCGTGGAGGCGCTCACCCTGCTGCGCGGCGACTGGCACACCGGCTACGACCCGCACGAGCACCGGGTCGCCCCCCTGTGCACCCCGCTCGCCACCCAGCTGCCGCACGCCGTGGGCCTCGCGCACGCCGCCCGCCTCAAGGGCGACGACGTGGTCGCGCTGGCCATGGTCGGCGACGGCGGCACCAGCGAGGGCGACTTCCACGAGGCGCTGAACTTCGCCGCCGTCTGGCAGGCCCCGGTCGTCTTCCTCGTGCAGAACAACGGCTTCGCCATCTCCGTCCCGCTCGCCAAGCAGACCGCGGCCCCGTCGCTGGCCCACAAGGCGGTCGGCTACGGCATGCCCGGCCGCCTGGTCGACGGCAACGACGCCGCGGCCGTGCACGAGGTGCTCGCCGACGCCGTACGCCACGCCCGCGCGGGCGGCGGCCCCACCCTCGTCGAGGCGATCACCTACCGCGTCGACGCCCACACCAACGCCGACGACGCGACCCGCTACCGCGGCGACGCCGAGGTCGAGACCTGGCGCGAGCACGACCCGATCCGGCTGCTGGAGCGTGAGCTGACCGGACGCGGCCTCCTCGACGAAGCCGGCATCGAGGCCGCCCGCCAGGACGCCGAGACCATGGCCGCGGCCCTGCGCGAGCAGATGAACAAGGACGCGGTCCTCGACCCGATGGACCTGTTCGATCACGTCTACGCCGAGCCCACGCCCCAGCTGCTGGAACAGCGGGAACAGCTGCGGGCCGAGCTGGAGGCCGAGGCCGAGTCCGAGGGGGGCACGCACCGATGACCACCGTCGCCGTCAAGCCGGCCACCATGGCGCAGGCCCTCACGCGCGCGCTGCGCGATGCCATGGCCGCCGACCCCGCCGTGCACGTCATGGGCGAGGACGTCGGCACCCTCGGCGGCGTCTTCCGCGTCACCGACGGACTCGCCAAGGAATTCGGCGAGGACCGCTGCACGGACACCCCGCTCGCCGAGGCCGGCATCCTCGGCACCGCGGTCGGCATGGCCATGTACGGTCTCCGGCCGGTCGTGGAGATGCAGTTCGACGCGTTTGCCTACCCGGCGTTCGAGCAGCTCATCTCGCACGTGGCCCGCATGCGCAACCGCACCCGCGGCAGGATGCCCCTGCCGATCACCATCCGCGTCCCCTACGGCGGCGGCATCGGCGGCGTCGAGCACCACAGTGACTCCTCAGAGGCGTACTACACGGCGACTCCGGGGCTCCACGTCGTCACGCCCGCGACCGTCGCCGACGCCTACGGGCTGCTGCGCGCGTCCATCGCCTCCGACGACCCGGTCGTCTTCCTGGAGCCCAAGCGGCTGTACTGGTCGAAGGACTCCTGGAACCCCGAGGAGCCGGCGCCCGTCGAGCCGATCGGCCGCGCGGTGGTGCGCCGCCCGGGCCGCAGCGCCACGCTCATCACGTACGGGCCGTCCGTGCCCGTCTGCATGGAGGCGGCCGAGGCGGCCCGGGCCGAGGGCTGGGACCTCGAAGTCGTCGACCTGCGTTCCCTGGTGCCGTTCGACGACGAGACGGTGAGCGCGTCGGTGCGGCGCACGGGGCGGGCGGTCGTCGTCCACGAGTCGGGTTCCTTCGCAGGCCCGGGCGGGGAGATCGCGGCGCGGGTCACGGAGCGCTGCTTCCACCACCTGGAGGCGCCGGTGCTGCGCGTGGCCGGGTTCGACGTCCCGTACCCGCCGCCCATGCTGGAGCGCCACCACCTGCCCGGTGTGGACCGGATCCTTGATGCCGTGGGGCGTCTGCAGTGGGAGGCCGAGAGCTGATGGCACAGGTGCTGGAGTTCAAGCTGCCCGACCTCGGTGAGGGGCTGACCGAGGCGGAGATCGTGCGCTGGCTGGTCGAGGTCGGCGACGTGGTCGCCATCGACCAGCCGGTCGTCGAGGTCGAGACGGCCAAGGCCATGGTCGAGGTGCCCTGCCCCTACGGCGGTGTGGTCACGGCCCGCTTCGGCGAGGAAGGCACGGAACTGCCCGTCGGGGCGCCGCTGATCACGGTGGCCGTGGGGGAGCGGCCCGCCTCGGGCGACGAGGACACCGGCTCCGGGGAATCGGGCAACGTCCTGGTCGGCTACGGCACCTCCGAGGCGCCCGCGCGGCGCCGCCGGGTCCGGCAGGACCGGCCCCTGTCCGGCGCGTCCGCGACAGCCGGTCGGGCCGATGCCGCCGGGTCGCCGACCGGGCGGGCGGACGCCGCGGCGGCCACGGAGCCGGTTTCCCCGGCGTCCCAAGCGCAGGCCGCCGGCTCCGTGACGACCGTGAACGGCCGGGCCGACGGCCCCGGCACGGCGGACGGCCTCGGTGCCGCAGACGGCCCCGTCCCCGTGATCTCACCCCTGGTGCGCCGGCTGGCGCGGCAGAACGGCCTGGACCTGCGGGCGCTGACCGGGTCCGGCCCCGACGGGCTGATCCTGCGGGCGGACGTGGAGGACGCGCTGCGCGTCGCGGGCACCCAGGGGGCCCCGGTGGAATCGCCGGCCGTGCCGCGCCCGCACGAGGTGCAGCACGCACCGAGCCCGGCTCTCGCCTCCCGCCCTTCCGCGACGGCGGCCCACGGCGAGACCCGCGCTCCGCTCACCGGCGAGATCCGCACCCCGCTCAAGGGCGTCCGCGGCGCCGTCGCCGACAAGCTGGCGCGCAGTCGCCGGGAGATCCCGGACGCCACCTGCTGGGTCGACGCGGACGCCACGGAGCTCATGCGGGCGCGTGCGGCCATGAACGCGGCCGGCGGACCGAAGATCTCCCTCCTGGCCCTGCTCGCCCGGATCTGCACCGCGGCCCTCGCCCGCTTCCCCGAGCTCAACTCCACGGTCGACGCGCAGGCGCGGGAGATCGTGCGGTTCGACCACGTGCACCTGGGGTTCGCGGCGCAGACCGACCGGGGCCTGGTCGTGCCGGTCGTGCGGGACGCGCACGCGCGGGACGCCGAGTCGCTGACCGCAGAGTTCGCCCGGCTGACCGAGGCGGGCCGCACGGGGACGCTGACACCGGGCGAACTCACCGGCGGGACCTTCACCTTGAACAACTACGGGGTCTTCGGCGTCGACGGCTCCACGCCGATCATCAACCACCCGGAGGCCGCGATGCTCGGCGTCGGCCGCATCGTTCCCAAGCCGTGGGTGCACGAGGGCGAGCTGGCGGTGCGGCAGGTCGTGCAGCTCTCGCTCACCTTCGACCACCGGGTGTGCGACGGAGGCGTGGCCGGCGGCTTCCTGCGGTACGTCGCGGACTGCGTGGAACAGCCGGCGGTGCTGCTGCGGACGCTGTGATTCCTGTTCCTCGTCCGAGCCGCTGTAGGTGATCGCGTCGCTTCCCCCGCGTTCCGTGTGATCGCGGGGGCACGCATACTCGGAGGGTGACCGCCTACCAGCCCCCCGGTGAACCCGGCGCCGCCCCCGGGCCCGCGCACGGGGCCGGGCCCGCCCGGTACAACGCCGGGCCCGCCCGGTACGACGCCGTCGTGCTCGCCGGCGGTGCCGCCCGGCGGCTGGGCGGCACGGACAAACCCGGTGTGCGGGTCGGCGGACGGCCCCTGCTGGACCGGGTGCTCGCGGCCTGCGCCACCGCCCGCACCACCGTCGTCGTCGCCGCGCCCAGACCGACCGCACGGCCCGTGACCTGGGCGCGTGAGGACCCACCCGGCGGCGGCCCGCTCGCCGCGCTCGACGCCGGGCTGCGCCACACCACGGCCGAGCACCTCGTGGTGCTCTCCGCCGATCTGCCGTTCCTCCGGGAGCCGACCGTGAGCCGCCTGCTGAGCGCGCTGCGGACGAGCGGCTCCGACGGCGTGCTGCTGACCGACCCCGGCGGCCGTGACCAGCCCCTCGTGGCCGCCTACCGGGCGTCGCGGCTGCGTGCGGAACTCGCGCTCCTCACCGGCCGGCACGACGCTCTCACCGGTCTCCCCCTGCGGCGTCTGACCGCCGAGCTGAACCTCACCCGTATCTCCGACCCGGTCGCGTCCTTCGACTGCGACACCTGGGACGACATCGCCACCGCCAGGGCACGTATCAGGGAGCATGGGCACGTGTTGGATGAATGGATTTCCGCCGTCAAGGACGAACTGGGGATCGACCTCGACGTCGACACCCGCGGCCTGCTCGACCTCGCCCGCGACGCCGCCCACGGGGTGGCCCGGCCCGCGGCGCCGCTGACCACCTTCCTCGTCGGCTACGCGGCCGCACAGGCCGGCGGCGGCCCCGAGGCGGTCGCCGAGGCCGCCCGCAAGGCCGTGGCGCTCGCCGCGCGCTGGGCACAGGAGAAGACGTCCGAGGCCGGACCCCCCGACGGCGGTTCGCAGCAGCCTCAGGGCGGCGGCGTGGCCTCCGAAGGCGCACAGCAGACCCGGGGCGACGCGGCCGCCGACGCCACGCAGCCCCCGCAGGGCGATGTGGCCCCCGACGCCACGCCGGACACCCGGCCGGACGCCGGATGAGCCGGCACGGCGCCCGCGCCGGAGAGGACGCCGAGGACCTCGATGTCGAGGAGGTGCTCGCCCTCGTGAGGAACAGCAACGGCGACCACCTGCCCGGCCCCGCGGCCGGAGGCGGGAAGGACAGTGCCCGCACCGCGTCCCAGCCGGACACTCCGGCCCGGCCCGACAGCCACCACCGCGCCACCGCGTGGCCCGAGGCCCGGGCCGTCGCCGAACGCGCCGGCCGCGACGCCGCCCGGGCCGCCCGTCGGGCCCCCGTCTCCGCACCCCTCGACACCGCCCTCGGCCTGACCCTCGCCGCCCCGCTCGACGCGCTCACCGACCTCCCCTCCTTCGACACCTCCGCGATGGACGGCTGGGCGGTCTGCGGCCCCGCACCCTGGCGCGTACGGGACGAGGGGGTTTTGGCCGGGCACGCCGCGCCCGGGTCCCTGACCGACGGCGAGGCCGTCCGGATCGCCACCGGCGCCCGCATCCCGCCGGACACCACCGCGGTCCTGCGCAGCGAGCACGGCCGCACCGACGACAAGGGCCGCCTCTACGCGACCAGGGACGTCGTCCCCGGCCAGGACATCCGCCCACGCGGCCAGGAATGCCGTACCGGCGACCAGCTGCTCGCCGTCGGCACGCTCGTCACCCCGGCCGTCCTCGGGCTCGCGGCGGCGGCCGGATACGACACCGTCACCGCCGTCCCCCGGGCCCGTGCCGAAGTCCTGGTGCTCGGTGACGAGTTGCTCACCGCGGGCCTGCCGCACGGCGGCCTGATCCGGGACGCGCTCGGCCCCATGCTGCCGCCCTGGCTGCGGGCGCTCGGCGCCGAGGTCACCGCCGTCCGGCGCATCCGCGACGACGCCGACGCGCTGTACGAGGCCGTCACCGCCTCCGACGCCGACGTTCTCCTCACCACCGGCGGCACCGCGGCGGGCCCCGTCGACCACGTCCATCCCACGCTGCGCCGGATCGGTGCCGAACTCCTCGTGGACGGGGTCAAGGTGCGCCCGGGCCATCCGATGCTGCTGGCCCGCACCACGCAGACCCAGCACCTCGTGGGACTGCCCGGCAATCCGCTCGCCGCCGTCTCCGGCCTGCTGACCCTCGCCGAACCGCTGCTGCGGATCCTCACGGCCCGCCCGGCCCCCGAGCCGTACACGATGCCGCTCCGGGAGGGCGTCCACGGGCACCCGCACGACACGCGGCTCGTCCCCGTCGTCCTGCGCGGCGACGAGGCCGTACCGCTGCACTACAACGGCCCCGCCATGCTGCGCGGTATCGCGGCGGCCGACGCGCTGGCCGTGGTCCCGCCGGGCGGTGCAGGCACGGGACAGGAGACGGAACTGCTCGACCTGCCCTGGGCGTCCGGAGGAATCGGGGTGTGTTTCACGTGAAACTTCCGGGCCAGGACGCGATCGCCCGCCAGGCCGACGAACATCTGGTGACCCATCGGGTGAAACTCCCGAGGAAAGTGGTGGAGCACCCGATCCGCCAGGTCGCCAAACGGCTCTCCATGGCGCTGTTCGTCCTCGTGCTGACCGCGTTGATCGTCTACGCCGACCGCGACGGCTACAACGACAACGCGGGCGGCGGCATCAGCCTCCTCGACGCGTTCTACTACGCGACCGTCACCCTCTCCACCACCGGCTACGGTGACATCACCCCGGCCAGCGAAAGCGCCCGGCTCACCAACATCCTCGTCATCACGCCCCTGCGCGTGCTGTTCCTGATCATCCTGGTCGGCACCACGCTCGAAGCCCTCACCGAACGCACCCGGGAGGAGTGGCGGCTGACCCGCTGGAGGTCCACCTTGCGCGATCACACCGTCGTCATCGGCTTTGGCACGAAGGGCAGATCGGCGATCCGGACCGTCTGTGCGACGGGCCTGAAGAAGGAGCAGGTCGTCGTGGTCGACCCCAGTTCCAAGGTGATCGACGCCGCGACCGCCGAGGGCTACGCGGGCATCGTCGGGGACGCCACCCGCAGCGAGGTCCTCACCCGGGCCGAGGTGCACAAGGCGCGGCAGATCATCATCGCGACCCAGCGCGACGACACGGCGGTCCTGGTCACGCTGACGGCTCGCCAGCTCAACCGCGGGGCGAAGATCGTGGCCACCGTGCGGGAGGAGGAGAACGCTCCGCTGCTCAAGCAGTCAGGCGCGGACGCGGTCGTCACCAGCGCCAGCGCCGCCGGCCGGCTGCTCGGGCTGTCCGTGCTCAGCCCCTCCGCCGGCATGGTGATGGAGGACCTCATCCAGCAGGGCAGCGGCCTCGACATCGTGGAACGGCCGGTGGTGAAGGCCGAGGTGGGCAAGACGCCCCGGGAGGTCGCCGACCTGGTGGTGAGCGTCATACGCGGTCACCGGGTGCTCGGTTACGACGATCCCGCCGTCGGCAGGCTGGAGTTGACCGACCGTCTCATCACGATCGTGCGCGCGACCCCGGCCACCCAGGTCGCACCGGACATCCGCCCGATGCCCCCGATGCCCCGCAACAACTGACGCGCGCAGCGCCCGGCCGGCCGAACCGCACCCTGGCTGAGCGCCCGGCCGGCCGGACCGCACCCCGAGCAGTGCGTGACGGCCGGCCGAAGTGCCGGACCCCGAGGGCTACTTCCGGTTGTACAGCCGCATCGTGACCGGCCCGAAGACCAGCACGAACAGGGCGGCCCAGCCCAGCGACCAGGCGACCTCGTCGGCCGGCCAGTCGCCGCCCATCAGGCCGCGCACCGCCGACGCCAGATGGGTGATGGGGCTGTTGTTCACGAAGGCCTGCAGCCAGCCCGGCATCGTCCTGGGATCGACGAACACGTTGGACAGGAACGTGAGCGGGAAGATCACCATCATGCTGACGCCCATCACCGACTTCTCGGTGCGCAGCATCAGCCCGAACATCGTCCAGATCCACGAGAAGGCGAACGAGAAGGCCACCAGCAGGGCGATCCCGGCGAGCACGCCGAGGACCCCGCCGTCCGGCCGGTAGCCGAGGATGATGCCGACGGTGAGCATCACGACCGAGGCGATCGTGTACCGCAGGGCGTCACCGAGCAGATAGCCGACCATCGTCGACGGCCGCCAGATCGGCAGGCTGCGGAACCGGTCGAAGACGCCCTTCTCGATGTCGGTGTTCACGGAGACACCCGTGTACATGGTGATCATCACGACCGACATCACGAGGATGCCCGGCAGCAGGAACTGGATGTACTCCTCCGGCGAGCCGGCCAGCGCCCCGCCGAACAGGTACGTGTACATCAGCACCATCATGATCGGGAACGCCGTGACGTCGAAGAGCTGCTCCGGCACATGCTTGATCTTGAGGATCGCCCGCCAGCCGAAGGTCATCGACGCCGACCACGCGCTGGGCCGCGGCGGCCGCTCCCTGGCGACGAGCAGGGCGGCGAGCGACTCGGCGCTGACCGGGGCGAGTTCCTTGCTCTCGGTGGTCGTCGCGGTGCTCATGCCGCCACCTCGTCCTTCGGGTCGTCGGAGCGGTCGGTGGAGTCGTGCGTGTCGTGCCCGGTGAGGGCGAGGAACACCTCGTCCAGGCTGGGCTGGCCCAGCGAGAAGTTGTCGACGGTGATGCCGGCCCGGGCCAGTTCGTTCAGCGCGCGGGCGGCCTGCTCGGCGGCGGAGTCGTCGTTCGCCGCCGTGCCGAGGCGGGCGGTGAGGGCCACCGGGTCGGGCTCCGGCTGCACCTGCGCGTCGAGCGCGCGGCGCAGCAGGCCGGCCGCGAGATCACGCTGGTCGGCATCGCGCAGCCGCAGGTGGACGGACCCGGCGCCGACGGACGACTTCAGCTCGCCCTTGGTGCCCTCGGCGATCACCTTGCCCCGGTCGATGACGGCGATCCGGGACGCCAGCTGGTCGGCCTCGTCCAGGTACTGCGTGGTCAGCAGCACGGTGGTGCCCTGGGCGACGACGGCCCGCACGATGTCCCAGACCTGGTTGCGGCTGCGCGGGTCCAGGCCGGTCGTCGGTTCGTCGAGGAACAGCAGGTCCGGGGTGTTGAGGATCGACGCGGCGATGTCGATGCGGCGCCGCATGCCCCCCGAGTAGTGCTTGACCTGCTTCGCGGCCGCGTCCGTGAGCCCGAAGGCCTCCAGCAGCTGGGCGGCGCGCTCCCGGGCGGCCTTCTTGTGATGGCCCAGCAGCCGGCCCAGCAGGACCAGGTTCTCGGTGCCGGTGAGGTCCTCGTCCACCGACGCGTACTGGCCGGTGAGGCTCACCCGGCCGCGCACCTCGTCCGCCTCGCGGACGATGTCGTGGCCGAAGACATGCGCCTCGCCGCCGTCCGGCCGCAGGAGTGTGGCGAGCATCTTCACGGTGGTGGTCTTGCCGGCGCCGTTCGGGCCGAGGACGCCGTAGACCGTGCCCGCGGGCACGGACAGGTCCACTCCGTCGACGGCCCTCGTGTCGCCGAACGTTTTCACCAGGCCCGCGGTCTCGATCGCCAGGCCGGACAACTGCGTGCTCATGCTTCGGGTCCTTCCGCGTGCTTGGGCTACGCATGGGGAGACCTTTACCGTCGCGCAAACTCATCGGTGACGCACACGACTTTTTCGGCGGGACAGGTCCGGCGGCGCACGCGGGGAGGACCTCGGGACGGAGCGGACTCGGTCCCAGAGCGGCGGGTACGGTCCCTTGCATGCATGCGATCACGATTCCCGAACCTGGTGGGCCCGAGGCGCTGGTCTGGGACGAGGTCCCCGACCCCGTGCCCGGCGAGGGCGAGGTCCTGGTCGAGGTGGCGGCCGGCGCCGTCAACCGGGCCGACATCCTGCAGCGGCAGGGCTTCTACGAACCGCCGCCCGGCGCGTCCCCGTACCCCGGCCTGGAGTGCTCCGGCCGGATCGCCGGGATCGGCACCGGCGTCTCCGGCTGGAAGGTCGGCGACGAGGTGTGCGCGCTGCTGTCCGGCGGCGGCTACGCCGAGAAGGTGGCCGTCCCGGCCGGACAGCTGCTGCCCGTGCCCGAGGGCGTCGGCCTGACGCAGGCGGCGGCGTTGCCCGAGGTGGCCTGCACGGTCTGGTCCAACGTCTTCATGATCGCCCACCTGCGGCCCGGCGAGACGCTCCTCGTGCACGGGGGCTCCAGCGGTATCGGCACGATGGCGATCCAGCTGGCCAAGGCCGTCGGAGCGCGGGTGGCCGTGACGGCCGGTACGAAGGAGAAGCTGGAGCGGTGTGCCGAGCTGGGCGCCGACATCCTGGTCAACTACCGCGAGCAGGACTTCGTCGAGGAGGTCGGGAAGGCGACGGACGGCGCCGGTGCGGACGTGATCCTCGACAACATGGGCGCCAAGTACCTGGAGCGCAACGTCAAGGCCCTCGCCGTCAACGGCCGGCTCGCGATCATCGGCATGCAGGGCGGCGTCAAGGGCGAGCTGAACATCGGCGCCCTGCTGGCCAAGCGCGCCGCGATCAGCGCGACGTCACTGCGGGCCCGGCCCCTCGAGGAGAAGGCCGCCATCGTCGCGGCCGTACGCGAACACGTCTGGCCCCTGCTCGCGGGAGGCCATCTGCGCCCGGTCGTCGACCGCGAACTCCCGATGCGGGACGCTGCCGCCGCGCACCGCGTGGTGGAGGAGAGCGGCCACGTCGGAAAGGTCCTGCTGATCACCCCGCAGGGCACCTGAGCCCACCCCGCCCCCAGGGGGTGTCTGCGAAGTGGCGTCGTCCGCCCGGAGGCGGGACATTGCGGACAGCGTGCCGGGCGCCGCGGGGCAGGCGGAACATCGCGGACATCTCCTGGGCCCTCCCTGTGGGGCTACTGACGGATCTCCGTGGTGTCGCGACGTCCGTCAGAAGCCTCCTGGGCCCGGCCGCCCCCTAGGCCCGGCGCAGGCGCAGTGCGACGAAGGCCAGGGCCAGCCCCAGGCCGATCAGGACCAGGCCGCTGCCCAGGGGCAGGATCCGCAGGACCGGGCCGACGGGGCGTTCGGCGGTGGCCGCCTCGCGTACGGGCTGCTCGGCCGGGGCGGACGGCACCGGGGCGGTCTCCCGTGGCTCCTCGGGGAGGGCCGTGGCGTCGGAGAGGTCCGGCCGCTGCACCGCGTCCTCCGGCCGTCCCGGCCGCGCCCGGCCCTCTCCCGCCCTGCTCCCGGCCCGGGAGGGCTCACCGGCGGCGGAGGGAGCCGCCACGGACGCCGCCACGGACGCCGCCACGGACGCCGCCGAGGAAGCCGCCCGGGCCGACGGGGCCGCCAGGGGTGACGGGGCGGACCGGGACGGTGAGGCAGTCGGCGGCGACGCAGTCGGCCTGGGGGACTGCACGGCCGGCCGGGTCTGTCCGGCCGGCGCGGCCGACGGGGCCGAGGAAGCGGGCCTCGGGGACCGGGCGGTGAGCGGCCCGGACCGCGCCCCCTCGGCGCCCTCCGGGTCGGTCTCCTCGTCGTGGGCGAGGACAGCCCCGTACGACGGGACGGATGCGAAAGGTGAGACGACCGCGCCGGCCCCCAGGGCGAGCACCAGTCCCGCCGCCCGCAGTGCGCGTAGCCATGGAGTCACGGGGGTGACCCCTTCCCGCCGTGCCCGGCAGGGCGTAAACGGCAAGTTCGGTCATATCGTGGCAATAAGCCTCACACCGTCCCGGGCGCCCGGCACTCCGGGTTCGGCCGACGGACGGAATCGCGCACCGTCCGGCTATGTCGATTCGTCACGGGCTGCTGGCCCTGCCGGCGGCCGGCCCCCGCTACGGCTCCCGCCTGCGCTCCGACTTCGAGGCCCGCCCCGGCGGCACCCGGCCGCTGAACATCGGGCAGGTCTGCACGACGGCGGGCCGCCTGGAACGGGACGGCATGGTCGCCCGGGACGACGTCGACGCGGCCGGGCGGACGCTGTACGCGCTCACCGAGACCGGCCGGGCCGAACCGCGCTCCAGGTACGAACGCCCCGTGGAACGGGCCGGCCGAGGTCCTCGCCCGCGCGCCGGCCCCCCCGGGGGGAGCCGGCCCGGCTGCTCGTCGTGGAGCGGCTCGTCCTCCACGCGGAGGCCGAGGTGCGCCGACTGGACCACTGCGAGGCCCGCCTGCACCGTTTCACCCGCGGGGCGGAGCCACCCCCGCCGGAGCAACCCGGAGCGTGAGCGACTCGTCTCCTCCAGCACGGTGGATCAGCGTCCCGTGGGGGCACCACGGAGGTGAGGTGCAGGCGTGCGACAGAATGGCGACATGGAGATGCCGAGGAACGAACGGTCGTCGGAGAACCCGCAGATCCTGGTCGTGGGCCAGGACGGCATGGCGCTCGGTGGCGGCGGCGCAGACGATGACTCCCGCGAGACCCCGGTCACGGAACAGGTGGAGCAGCCCGCGAAGGTCATGCGGATCGGCAGCATGATCAAGCAGCTGCTGGAGGAAGTGCGCGCGGCTCCCCTGGACGAGGCCAGCCGGGTGCGGCTGAAGGACATCCACGCCAGCTCCGTGAAGGAGCTGGAGGACGGCCTCGCGCCCGAGCTGGTCGAGGAACTGGAGCGGCTCTCCCTGCCCTTCACGGACGAGGCGACTCCCAGCGACTCGGAGCTGCGCATCGCGCAGGCCCAGCTGGTCGGATGGCTGGAGGGGCTCTTCCACGGGATCCAGACGACGCTGTTCGCCCAGCAGATGGCGGCCCGCGCCCAGCTGGAGTCCATGCGCCGCGCCCTCCCGCCCGGGGTGGGCGACGGCCTCGACGAGCAGCACCCGGGCGGCCGCTCCGGCGGCCCCTACCTCTAGAGGCCCGGCCCCGCACGGAGTGAACGAAGGGCCCGGCAGCCGAAGCCGCCGGGCCCTTCCGCGTGTCAGGGGGGCTCAGGAGGGCGGGTTGCCCGTCGAGACGCTCAGTTCGATCTCGGGCATGTCCTCCGGGTCGACGTCGGTGTCGGCGGACGGGAACTGGTTCATCACCGTGCCGTCGCCGTAGGTGTTCTCGTCGACCTTCTTCTCGTTCACTTCCCAGCCGGCCGCCTGGAGACAGGCCTTGACCGACTTGATGTTCTTGAACTTGAAGTCCGGGATCTGGATCTTGTCGGGGTCGTTGTACGACTCCCGCGGCTCCGTGCACTCCTCGGTGTCGATCGTCTTCGTGGTGTCCGGGCCGCGGTAGCCGGGCTTCTTCTCCGCGGAGGCCGAGGCGCTCGCGCTGCTGCCGCCGCCGCCCTTGTCGTCCTCGCTGCCGCCGTTCAGCAGCAGCGCCGTGACGAGGCCGCCGACCGCCAGCACGGACACGATGACCGAGCCGATGATCACCGGCTTGTTCCGGCCGCCGGAGGAGGCCGCCGGTGCCTGGGGCGACAGGTTGTACGGCGGCGGCGTCGACGGGCCCGGCTGCGGGGAGTACCCCGCCGGGGCCGGCGTCCGGTAGCCGCCCGCCTGGGGATATCCGTACGCCGGGGTCGGTCCCGTCGGGGCGGGCGTGCCGTACGGGTTCGGGGGCGGGGTCGGCTGGTACGGCGTCTGGACCTGGCCCGAGGGCGCCGGGGTCGCCTGGTCGACCGGCGGGAACACGGCCGAGCCGACTCCCGCGCCGCTCGGGGCCGGGGTGCCCGGGACGATGCTCGGCGGCGCGGCCTGGAAGGACGCCGCCACCCGCAGGCACTCGTCCCGCATGGCCTCGGCGCTGGGGAAGCGCTCGTTCGGGTTCTTCTTCAGCGCGCGGGCGATCAGCGCGTCCACGGCCGGGGGCAGGGCGCGGTTGACCGAGGACGGGACGGGCGGCTCCTCCTGCACGTGCGCGTACGCGATCGCCAGCGGGGAGTCCGCCTCGAAGGGCAGCCGCCCGGTCACCAGCTGGAACAGCATGATGCCGACCGAGTACAGGTCGGAGCGGGCGTCCACCCCGCGGCCGAGGGCCTGTTCGGGCGAGAGGTACTGCGGGGTGCCGACGACCATGCCGGTCTGCGTCATCGACGTCACACCGGACTGCATGGCGCGGGCGATGCCGAAGTCCATGACCTTGACGACGCCGCGCTTGGTCATCATCACGTTGCCCGGCTTGATGTCGCGGTGGACCAGGCCCATCTCGTGGCTGATCTCCAGCGCGGCGAGCACGTCGGCGGTGATCTTCAGTGCCTTGTCCGCGGGCATCGCGCCCTGCTGCCGCACGTCCTCGTCGAGGACCGAGCCGAGCGGGCGGCCCTCGACGTACTCCATGACGATGTACGGCGTCGTCAAGCCGTCGAGGGTGTCCTCGCCGGTGTCGAAGACCGACACGATGTTGGTGTGCGTGAGCTTGGCCACGGACTGGGCCTCGCGGCGGAACCGCTCGCGGAAGGCCTGTTCCCGTCCGAGATCCGTGTGAAGTGTCTTGATGGCGACCTGCCGGTCGAGCACGCTGTCGTACGCAAGGTGCACCGAGGCCATGCCGCCCTGGCCGAGGAGGTCACGCAGCTGATAGCGGCCACCGGCGAGCGCCCGCCCCGCGTACTGGCCCTGTGCGCCGTCCTGGCTCATGTTCCGTTTCCCCCGTAGCCCTTGAGGCGCCGCCGACTTACGCGGACCCGCCGCAGATCCGTCGTTGATCCAAACCGCCATTCCCGGCCAAGTCTGCCCCAGGGCACTGACACGTCAAGCTCGGTGCCCGTTCCGTGACCGTACGCGAAAGAAGCGTCGCGGAAGCGTTACCGGGGGCGTACGGGCGGGACACAGAATTTGCACGACGGTAAGGAGTGAAGGTTTCATGGCCGGTCCGTCTCGTGCCGGTCCCGGTGCCCCTTCTCGGGCCGGTGGCTTGCGCGGAGGCTGTAGCGTGGCCGACGGAGACCGTAACAACACCGCGCGCACCGCGGGCAGAAACGACGGCGAGGACTGATGGCACAGCAGCAGCGCGCTCAGGGCCCGTCCGACCCCGAGGCGACTGGCGGCGGCATGTCGGAGGCGCCGGAGTCCTGGGGGAACGGCGGACTGGTCGGGGACGGCCGGTACCGGCTGACCCGCAGACTCGGCCGGGGCGGCATGGCCGAGGTGTTCGCAGCCGAGGACGTCCGCCTCGGACGCACCGTCGCGGTCAAGCTGCTCCGCTCCGACCTCGCCGAGGACCCGGTGTCCAAGGCGCGCTTCACGCGCGAGGCCCAGTCGGTGGCCGGCCTCAACCACCACGCGATCGTCGCCGTGTACGACTCCGGCGAGGACTTCGTCGGCGGCCAGTCCGTGCCGTACATCGTCATGGAGATCGTCGAGGGCCGCACCATCCGCGACCTGCTGCTGAACGCGGAGGCGCCCGGCCCCGAGCAGGCACTGATCATCGTCTCGGGCGTCCTGGAGGCGCTCGCCTACTCGCACCAGCACGGCATCGTGCACCGCGACATCAAGCCCGCCAACGTCATCATCACGCACAACGGCGCCGTGAAGGTGATGGACTTCGGCATCGCCCGCGCCCTGCACGGCGCGTCCACGACGATGACGCAGACCGGCATGGTCATGGGCACCCCGCAGTACCTCTCCCCCGAGCAGGCCCTCGGCAAGGCCGTCGACCATCGCTCCGACCTGTACGCGACGGGCTGCCTCCTCTACGAACTCCTCGCGCTGCGCCCGCCGTTCACCGGCGAGACCCCGCTGTCCGTGGTCTACCAGCACGTCCAGGACATCCCGACGCCGCCGTCCGAGGCCTCCGACGCCTGCCCGCCGGAGCTGGACGGCCTGGTCATGCGCTCCCTCGCCAAGGAGCCCGACGACCGGTTCCAGACGGCGGAGGAGATGCGCGGGCTGGTCCAGTACGCGCTGCAGATGCTGTACGACCAGGGCGGCCACACCGGCACCTGGAACACCGGCCCGGTCGACATGCACGAGGGCCGCAACACCCCGTCGGGCGGCTTCGCCGGAGCGACGGCCGTGATGGGACACGCCGGGGACGTCTCCGGCACCACGCAGATCCCCTCGCCGATCCTGCCCAGCGGCTACGGCGGCGGGGACGACGGCGGCTTCGAGGGCCACGGCAACAAGGGCAGCGGTCGCGGCAAGCTGTGGATCCTCGCCGTGCTTGCGGTGATCGCCGTCGCCGCGGGCGTCGCGCTGGCGCTGCAGAACACCGGCGGCGGCAAGGAAGGCCCGAGCAAGGACCAGAAGCCGACCACCTCGCAGACGACCGAGAAGAAGACGCCCAGCGAGACGCCGAGCGACGACGACACGGGCCAGCCGACGGACACCACCACGGACGACGGCACCGGCACCGGCTCGGGCAACGGCAACTGGACGCCGACCTACAAGCCGTCCGCCACGCCGTCGCAGAGCGCTCCCGCCTCGCCCACCGGCGAGCCGACGGGGGAGCCGACCAGCGCGGAGCCGACCGGCGAGCCGACGGACGAGGAGCCCACGGACCCGGGCACCCCGACCGACGACACCGGCGGTGTCGACGGCGGCGGCACCACGGAGGGCATCGTGGGCGGCGCAGGCGACGGCGAAGGCTGATCCCACAGCTCAGCGGCATGATCCACGCGCGCGTGGGACCCGGGGACGGGGCCCACGCGCGCGTGCCGTTCGGGGTACGCCAAAAAGAGGACTCTTCCCGTGACCTGGGTCACCGGGTTAACGTGCGGTAGCTCCGGCCTCCTGCAAGGCTGTGACCAGGGCCCCTTCCACGCCTTTCCGATTTACTTGGATATCCAAGCAAAATCGCAGGTCAGGTGGGGTTTCACAGAAATGTGGCGCACTGGGTAACGTGCTTTCTGCAGGGCGCTCGCCGGGGCACCTGTCACGCCCGTTCCCGGCCGAGCGGCACCCACCCCGTGCCCCGTGGTCGAGAACAGGTGAGCCGCTCCCCCGAGCTCAAAAGAGCAAGGGGGGACCCCCAGGCCTACCGGCAACCCCGTGGCCCGGACCGACGGAGGAGCACACGTGACCGTGGAGAGCACTGCCGCGCGCACACCGCGACGCAGCGCCGGAAGCAAGGCCGGCACCACCGGCACCAAGCGCACCCGCACCACCGCCAAGAAGGACGCCGGCACCGAGCCCCAGCTCGTGCAGCTGCTGACGCCCGAGGGCAAGCGCGTCAAGAACGCCGAGTACGACAAGTACGTCGCCGGCATCACCCCGGAAGAGCTCCGCGGCCTCTACCGCGACATGGTGCTCACCCGCCGCTTCGACGCCGAGGCCACCTCCCTGCAACGCCAGGGCGAGCTGGGCCTGTGGGCGTCGCTGCTCGGCCAAGAGGCCGCCCAGATCGGATCCGGCCGGGCCACCCGCGAGGACGACTACGTCTTCCCGACCTACCGCGAGCACGGCGTCGCCTGGTGCCGCGGGGTCGACCCGGCCAACCTGCTCGGGATGTTCCGCGGTGTGAACAACGGCGGCTGGGACCCCAACAGCAACAACTTCCAGCTGTACACGATCGTCATCGGCTCCCAGACGCTGCACGCCACCGGCTACGCGATGGGCGTGGCCAAGGACGGCGCCGACAGCGCGGTGATCGCCTACTTCGGCGACGGCGCCTCCAGCCAGGGCGACGTGGCCGAGTCCTTCACCTTCTCCGCGGTCTACAACGCCCCGGTCGTGTTCTTCTGCCAGAACAACCAGTGGGCCATCTCCGAGCCCACCGAGAAGCAGTCCCGCGTGCCGATCTACCAGCGCGCCCAGGGCTTCGGGTTCCCGGGCGTGCGGGTCGACGGCAACGACGTGCTCGGCGTCCTCGCGGTCACCCGGTGGGCCCTGGAGCGGGCCCGCAGCGGCGAGGGCCCGACCCTCGTCGAGGCGTTCACCTACCGCATGGGCGCCCACACCACCTCGGACGACCCGACCCGCTACCGGGGCGACGAGGAGCGCCAGGCCTGGGAGGCCAAGGACCCGATCCTGCGCCTGCGCCGCTATCTGGAGGCCTCAAACCACGCGGACGAGGGATTCTTCGCGGAACTGGAGAACGAGTCCGAGGCGTTGGGCAGACGAGTGCGCGAGGCGGTCCGTGCCATGCCGGACCCGGACCACTTCGCAATCTTCGAGAACGCCTACGCGGACGGGCACGCGCTCGTCGACGAGGAGCGCGCCCAGTTCGCCGCGTACCAGGCGTCGTTCGCCGATGAGGGGGGTAACTGAGATGGCCGACAAGATGGCACTGGCCAAGGCGATCAACGAGTCGCTGCGCCGCGCCCTGGAGTCCGACCCCAAGGTCCTGATCATGGGTGAGGACGTCGGCAAGCTCGGCGGCGTCTTCCGGGTGACGGACGGGCTGCAGAAGGACTTCGGCGAGAGCCGCGTCATCGACACCCCGCTCGCCGAGTCGGGCATCGTGGGCACGGCGATCGGCCTGGCCCTGCGCGGCTACCGCCCGGTGGTGGAGATCCAGTTCGACGGCTTCGTCTTCCCCGCGTACGACCAGATCGTCACGCAGCTCGCGAAGATGCACGCCCGCTCGCTGGGCAAGGTCAAGCTCCCGGTCGTCGTCCGCATCCCCTACGGCGGCGGCATCGGCGCGGTGGAGCACCACTCCGAGTCGCCCGAGTCGCTCTTCGCCCACGTGGCGGGTCTGAAGATCGTCAGCCCGTCGAACGCCTCGGACGCGTACTGGATGATGCAGCAGGCCATCCAGAGCGACGACCCGGTGATCTTCTTCGAGCCCAAGCGCCGCTACTGGGACAAGGGCGAGGTCAACACGGAGGCGATCCCGGGCCCGCTGCACAAGGCCCAGGTGGTCCGCGAGGGCACCGACCTCACCCTGGCCGCCTACGGCCCGATGGTGAAGCTCTGCCAGGAGGTCGCCGACGCGGCCGCCGAGGAGGGCAAGAGCCTGGAGGTCCTGGACCTGCGCTCGGTCTCCCCGCTCGACTTCGACTCGATCCAGGCGTCGGTGGAGAAGACCCGCCGCCTGGTCGTCGTCCACGAGGCCCCGGTGTTCTTCGGCTCCGGCGCGGAGATTGCCGCGCGGATCACGGAGCGCTGCTTCTACCACCTGGAGGCCCCGGTGCTCCGGGTCGGCGGCTACCACGCCCCCTACCCGCCGGCCCGCCTGGAAGAGGAGTACCTGCCGAACCTGGACCGGGTACTGGACGCCGTCGACCGCTCGCTGGCGTACTGAGGAGAGGGTCGTGACGACGATGACGGAAGCGTCCGTGCGCGAGTTCAAGATGCCCGACGTGGGCGAGGGACTCACCGAGGCCGAGATCCTCAAGTGGTACGTCCAGCCCGGTGACACGGTCACCGACGGGCAGGTGGTCTGCGAGGTCGAGACGGCGAAGGCGGCCGTGGAGCTGCCCATCCCGTACGACGGCGTGGTCCGGGACCTGCACTTCCCCGAGGGCACCACGGTCGACGTGGGCACGGCGATCATCGCGGTGGACGTCGGCGGCGGCAGCGCCGCGCCCGCCGCCGAGCAGCCCGCCGCCGAGCAGCCCGCCGCCGCGCAGCCGGCGGCAGCCGCGCCCGCCGCGGAACCGAAGGCCGCGGGCTCCGGACGCCAGCCGGTCCTGGTGGGCTACGGGGTGGCGACCTCCTCCACCCGCCGCCGCCCCCGCAAGGGCCCCGAGGTTCCGGTCCAGCAGGTCTCGACGGCGATCCAGACGGAGCTGAACGGCCACGCGCCGGCGGCCCCGGCAGCGAACGCCCCGGCGGCTTCGGCCGCCCCGGTCCCGGCCGCCCCGGCCGGCGGGGAGCGCCCGCTGGCCAAGCCACCCGTCCGCAAGCTCGCCAAGGACCTGGGCGTCGACCTGACGACGGTGGTCCCGACCGGCCCGGACGGCATCATCACCCGCGAGGACGTGCACGCGGCGGTCGCCGCGGCCGTACCGGCGGCCCCCGAGCCCCAGGTGGCGTCCGCCCCGGTGGCCGCGGCCCAGGCCGCGGTGTCGTACGACACCGCGCGGGAGACCCGCATCCCGGTCAAGGGCGTCCGCAAGGCGACGGCGGCGGCGATGGTCGGCTCGGCGTTCACCGCGCCGCACGTGACGGAGTTCGTGACGGTCGACGTGACGCGCACGATGAAGCTGGTCGAGGAGCTGAAGGCCGACAAGGAGTTCACCGGTCTGCGCGTGAACCCGCTGCTGCTGATCGCCAAGGCGCTGCTGGTGGCCATCAAGCGCAACCCGGACGTCAACGCGTCCTGGGACGAGGCCGCCCAGGAGATCGTGGTCAAGCACTACGTGAACCTGGGCATCGCGGCCGCCACCCCGCGCGGTCTGATCGTGCCGAACATCAAGGACGCGCACGCCAAGACGCTGCCGCAGCTGGCCGAGTCGCTGGGCGAGCTGGTGTCGACGGCCCGGGACGGCAAGACGTCCCCGGCGGCGATGCAGGGCGGCACGGTGACGATCACCAACGTGGGCGTGTTCGGCGTCGACACGGGCACGCCGATCCTCAACCCGGGCGAGTCCGCGATTCTCGCGGTCGGTGCGATCAAGCCGCAGCCGTGGGTCCACAAGGGCAAGGTGAAGCCCCGTCAGGTCACCACCCTGGCTCTGTCCTTCGACCACCGCCTGGTCGACGGCGAGCTGGGCTCGAAGGTGCTGGCCGACGTGGCGGCGATCCTGGAGCAGCCGAAGCGTCTGATCACCTGGGCGTGAGCCGACTGCGGCGGCCCCCTGCCCACCCGGGCGGGGGGCCGCCGGCGTTTTTCCGGGGGCTGCGCGGGCGGGCGGCGCCGTCAGCGCACCGCCGTGTGGCGGACACGGCCGAGGGGGCCCCGCCGCACACCGCGGCGGGGCCCCCTCGGCCGTGGTCCTACTTGGTGAAGCCGTAGTTGAGCAGCTTCGTGGCGTCCGCCTTGCGGGCGTCCAGGCCGGTCGAGGCGAGGACGGTGCCGATGACGGTCTTGCCGCTGCGGGTGGCGGCGAAGACCAGGCAGTACTTCGCCTCCGGGCCGGAACCGGTCTTCACGCCGATCGCGCCGGAGTAGCTGCCGAGCAACGGGTTGGTGTTCTCCCAGGGCGCCATCGTCCGCGTACCGCCGGACTTGGTGGTCGTCTTCGCCGTGTACTTCTTCGTCTTGACGACCGTGCGGAACGAGGAGTTCTTCATCGCCGCGCTGGCGAGCTTCGTCAGATCGCGCGGCGTGGAGTAGTTCGCGCCGTGGCCGATGCCGTCGAACGAGTCGAAGTGGGTGTTCTTCAGACCCAGGTTCTTGGCGGTGGTGTTCATCTTGCCGATGAACGACTTCACGCGGGCCGAGCGGGTCGAGCCCGAGCCGAACTTGTCGGCGAGGGCGTACGCCGCGTCGCAGCCGGACGGCAGCATCAGCCCGTACAGCAGCTGACGGACGGTGACCTTGTCGCCGACGATCAGCTTCGCGTTGGACGCGTAGTTGTTGTCGACGATGTAGTCGCTGTACGCCTTCTGGATCGTGACCTTGCTGTCCATGTTCAGGTTCGACTGCTTCAGCACCACCAGGGCAGTCATGATCTTGGTGGTCGAGCCCGTCGAGCGGCGCGTGTCGGCCGCCTTGGTGTAGAGCGACTTGCCGGTCGCGTTGTTCATCACGTAGCCGCCCTTGGCGGCGATGGAGGGCGCCGAGGCGGCCTGCGCCGGCGCGACGGTGAGGGCACCGGTCGCGAGCATGGCGCCGGTGGTCACGGCGACGGCCGCGGCTCTGCGGAGACGAGTGCCCTTAATGCCGGTTATCAAGTCAAGTACCCCGATTACGTCGAATGCCCCAACGATGCGGCCGAGTTGAGGACGAGGGGAAAGGGGGCCGCACGTGTCTGACTCGTAACTAGCACACGTGGTTGTGCTGTTGCTGAGGGGGACCCCCGCTTTGCCACGGATGTGTGACATACAAGTCCGCATACTGGACGTTTCTCTTCATGCGTACCTGTTGTATCTATGCTGTCCGCATGACCCTGGCCGTGAAGCAACCGCCCGCCGCCGACCGCGTCTATGCCCACGTCAAACAGGGTGTCCTGGAACGCCGCTACGAGGGCGGCACCCTCCTCACCGAGGGCGAGCTCGCCGAGGCCGTCGGAGTGTCGCGCACACCGGTCCGCGAGGCGCTGCTCCGCCTGGAGGTCGAGGGGCTCATCCGGCTCTACCCGAAGAAGGGCGCCCTCGTCCTGCCCGTCTCCGCGCAGGAGATTGCCGACGTCGTCGAGACGCGGCTGCTCGTCGAGGAGCACGCGGCGCGCAAGGCCGTGCCCGCGCCCGCCGGGCTCATCGAGCGCCTGGAGGAGCTGCTGGCCCGGCAGAAGAAGCAGGCCGCCGCAGGGGACCTCGCGGGGGCCGCCGTCACCGACCGCTGCTTCCACGCCGAGATCGTCCGCAGCGGCGGCAACGAGATCCTCTCCCGCCTCTACGACCAGCTGCGCGACCGCCAACTGCGCATGGGCGTCGCCGTCATGCACTCCCACCCCGACCGCATCGCCAAGACCCTCGCCGAGCACGAGGAGATCCTCGACGCACTGCGCTCCGGTGACGCGGAGACGGCCGTCGGCCTCGTCCACCGCCACATCGGCTGGTTCTCCCACCTGGCCCGGGGAGAAGTCCGATGAGCGCCGTCTCGATACCCGGCGACCCGCCGGGCGGCCGCCGGGCCCTGGCCGTCTGGGGCACCGGCGTCTCGGTCTACTTCGTCGCGGTCATCTTCCGCACGTCCCTGGGCGTGGCCGGACTCGACGCCGCCGACCGCTTCCACGTCAACGCCTCCGCCCTGTCCACCTTCTCCATCCTCCAGCTGCTGGTCTACGCCGGCATGCAGATCCCCGTCGGCCTGCTGGTCGACCGGCTCGGCACCAAGAAGGTGCTGGCGCTCGGCGCGGTGCTGTTCACCGCCGGGCAGCTGGGCTTCGCCTTCTCCCCCTCGTACGGCACGGCGCTCGCCTCCCGGGCGCTGCTGGGCTGCGGTGACGCGCTGACGTTCATCAGCGTGCTGCGCCTGGGCAGCCGCTGGTTCCCGGCCCGTCGGGGGCCGCTGGTCGCCCAGTTCGCGGGACTGGTCGGCATGGCGGGCAATCTCGTCTCCACGCTCGTCCTGGCCCGGCTGCTGCACGGCATCGGCTGGACGGCGGCGTTCGCGGGCAGCGCGGCGGCCGGTGCCGTGGTGCTCGTCCTCGTACTGCTCTTCCTCAAGGACCACCCGGAGGGCCACGAGCCGGAGCCCTTCCCGCACCAGGGCGCGGCCTATGTGCGGCGGCAGATCGCCGCGTCCTGGCGGGAGCCCGGGACGCGGCTCGGCCTCTGGGTGCACTTCACCACCCAGTTCCCGGCGATGGTGTTCCTGCTGCTGTGGGGCCTGCCCTTCCTCGTCGAGGCGCAGGGGCTGTCCCGGGCGGTCGCCGGCGAACTCCTCACCCTCGTCGTCCTGTCGAACATGGTGGTGGGCCTGGTCTACGGCCAGATCGTCGCCCGGCACCACGGGGCCCGGCTGCCACTCGCGCTCGGCACGGTCGGCACGACGGCGGCCCTGTGGGCTGCGACGCTCGCCCACCCCGGCCCCCGCGCCCCGATGTGGCTGCTGATCGTGCTGTGCACGGTGCTCGGGGCCTGCGGGCCGGCGTCGATGATCGGTTTCGACTTCGCGCGCCCGGCCAACCCGCCCGAACGGCAGGGCACCGCCTCCGGCATCACCAACATGGGCGGCTTCGTCGCCTCCATGACCACGTTGCTCGCGATCGGCGTGCTCCTGGACGCGACCGGTGACGACTACTCCCTGGCCTTCTCGGCGGTGTTCGTGCTCCAGGCGCTCGGGGTCTCCCAGATCCTGCGGCTTCGTAAGCGGGCGCAACGGCGGGAGCGGGAGCGGCTGGTGGCCAGCCGCGTGGAGACGGTGCACGTGCCCGCGTGACGTCCGTCAGGCGGCCGTCGGTACGAGGGTGAGGTACGCGAGGCCGAGGACGCCGCGGTAGGCGAGCCACCGGGCGCGGTGCCGGTCGACGCGTTGCCGGGTCTCCTCCGCCAGGGGGTGGCGGGGGTGCTCGGCGAGCCACACCTCGGTGTCCGCGAGGTACCCCGACTCGAACGCCTCCCATTCGTCGAGGCTCGCCGTCTCCGTCCACTCGGGCCGGAACCCCGCGTCGACGGCCGTCCCTGTGAGCGTCGCGAGGTCGGGGTGGTCCGTCGCGGCGGCGTCCGGCCACATGCGGGACAGTTCGCCGGGGGTCGGGGTGCGCTCCCAGAACCCCTCGCCGAGCAGGACGCGGCCGTGGTCGGTGACGAGGCGGCGGAGCTCGCCCAGGGCCTCGGGTAGCCGGTGGCCGAGGGCCTGGCTCGATCCCACGCACAGGACGAGGTCGGCGGGGCCGCGGGTGGTGCCGGTGGCGGACTCCTCCAGGAAACGGACCCGGGACGCCAGGCCGCGCTCCGCGGCGGCCTTGCGCCCGCGTGCCAGGTCGTCGGTGTCCAGGTCGATGCCGGTGCCGGTCGCCTCCGGCGTGGTGGCCAGGACACGGAGCATCAACTCGCCCGAGCCGCAGCCGATGTCCAGGACGGTGGTGGGGTGGTGGCGGGTGAGGCGCTGTACGAGAGCCTCTGCGCGGGTCTCGGAGAGCGGGCCGTGGAAGGTGAGGCGGGTGCGGTGGGGTGGGGTCATGCGGGTGGACGGTACGGGGGGTCGGGGGGCAGCGGCACGGGGTTTTCGAGGCCCGGGGGGGCTGGAGCCTGGCGGGTCCGCAGCCCGGCGCAGCGGGGCGCCTCCCCCAAGCTCTCGGCTTCGCTGGAGCAGGGGACCCCCACGCCCACCCGCGCCGCCCCTCGGGGGCTTCACTCAGCCTGTCCGGCGATTCACCTCCCACTCAGGTCCTAGGCCGGCGGGTCCGCCCTCCGGCGTACAGCGGAGACGGTCTGCCGTAGCGGACGACGCGCGGCTGCCATGTCCACGGCCAGCATGTAGATCATGACGACAGCAACCGCTCCTGTCCTCGCCGCGCCTGTCTGGGCCCGCCGCGCCGCCCATGCCATCGCCCTGTGCGCCGTCCCGTCCGGCCTGTGGCGCATCGCCATGGCATCCGGTGTCCATGTCGGCTACAGCGACCAGGTCCTGCGGGACGTCTTCGACATTCCGGGCTGGGGTGTCGCGTACGTCGTCGGCCTCTCCGTCCTCACCGAACTGGCCGCCCTGTTCCCGCTGCTCCTCGTGAGCGACCGGTGGCGGCCGCTGCGCCCCCGGACCCTCGCCGCACTGGCCTGGACCGCGTCGGCCGTCCTGGTCCTGGTGACACTGTGGCAGCTCGTGGTCGCTTTCACCGTCGAGAGCCGGACGTACATGTCGAGCGGTACGGCGCAGACCGTCTGGGGCTTCACCTTTGCCCCGTTGTTCGCCATCCCGGTCCTGATGACCGCGGTGACCTGGTCGTACGCGAAGCGGCACCGGGCACGGGTCAGGCCGTGATCCCCCCCGCGTGCTCGACGTCGACCGAGGCGAAGACCCGGTCCGGAAGGGCTCCGGCATCGGCTCGGTCCGCTCGTCGTCAGGCTCGGGCAGGCGGGGACGGCCTTCCGCCCACCGAGGGTCCCGGCAGGCCAGGCCGATCTCGTTGTCCAACCGCCAACCCGGCGAACCTTCCCGGTCCCAGCACCAGCGGCACGCATGCCCGCGGCTCGCGTGGCACACGTGCCCGCAGCGGGGGCGGGGCGTCCCCTACTGCGTCACCGTGAAGTTGCGCAGGATCGCTGCCGTCAGTTCCGGGTCGCCCTCTGTTTTCAGCCGGTCGGACACCGACTCCGGTGTCACGCGGCCGCAGGCCAGGCGGACGTAGGTCTCCCAGTCGAGGGTGAGGGTGGCGGCGGGGCCGAGAGCCGGAGCCGTTTCCAGGGTGCCGCGGCCCTGGATGTCGACGCGGATCGTGCGCAGGAACTCCACGGGCCCGTGCACGTCGAAGACGATCGCCGAGCTGCGCGGTGCCTGCGCGTTCTCGGCGACCACGCGAGGGAGTTCGCCGAGGAGCACGTCACGGGCGACCAGCGCGCCGGGGGAGTCGAGGTTGCCGGGGCGGCCGAGGGCCGTACGCAGATCCTGCTCGTGCACCCACACGTCGAACGCGTGCCGCCGCATCGACTCCTCCAGGGTGAGTTCGCTGCCGAGCGGCCCCCGCACCTTCGTGCCCGGGTCGCGCGACTCGTTCCGCAGCTGCCGGTTGCGGCGGATGATCACGTACTCCAGCTCGGAGGTCATCTCCGGCGCCGTGTGATGGCGGCGGACGTCGACCTGCATCTCCATGTAGCGCTGGTGCTCGTTGGTGACGTGGAAGAGGTCACGCGGAAGGCTGTGGATGGGACGCGGGTCGCCGAGCATCTCGCAGTCCAGACCGATGACGTGGGACACCACGTCCCGCACCGACCACCCGGGGCACGGCGTCCGCCGGTTCCACTCGGCCTCCGCGAGCGGCTGGAGCAGCTCGGATATCGCTTCGACGGAGTGGGTCCAGGCATCGGCATAGGGCTGGAGGGTGGGATGCAGACTCACGGAACGGGACCCCTCGGCGGTTCGGTCACGGGCAGGTGGTGGCGGCGTTGCCAGTGGGAGGTGGCGGCTGTCGGCGGGCGTCTTGCGAGCTAAGTTACGCTGCTGTGAGGCACCCCGGCAGTGCTTTCGTGTGACGATCGTAGGCCCGTGTGGACGGCTCGAATGCCAGGACGGTGGTAGTGTGCGCGCCTCTGTGATCCAGATCGCCGTGAACGAGGACGAATCGGTCGAAGCGCGCCGCCGGCGCGTGGCGGCGCTGGTCCGGGAGCAGGCCGGAGCCGATCTCGTCGTCCTGCCGGAGCTGTGGACCACGGGTGCCTTCGCCTACGAGGAGTTCGGGCGTGAGGCCGAGCCGCTCGAAGGGCCGACGTACGAGGCGATGGCGAAGGCCGCGAGCGACGCGGGCGTCTGGCTGCACGCGGGTTCCGTCCCGGAGCGGGATCCCGACGGCCCGCTCTACAACACCTCCCTGGTCTTCTCCCCCTCCGGCGACCTGGCCGCCGCCTACCGCAAGATCCACCGCTTCGGCTTCGACAAGGGCGAAGCCGTGCTGATGGGCGCGGGCGCGGAGCTGGTGACGGTGCGTCTGCCCGGGACGACCCTCGGCCTGTCCACGTGCTACGACCTCCGCTTCCCCGAGCTCTACCGCGGTCTCGTCGACGCCGGTGCCGAGACGCTCGTGGTGTCGGCGGGCTGGCCGGAGCGCCGCCGCTCCCACTGGACGCTGCTGGCCCAGGCACGGGCCGTGGAGAACCAGTCGTTCCTCCTCGCCTGCGCAACGGCCGGGACGCACGCCGGAGTTCCCCAGGCCGGTCACTCGATCGTGGTCGACCCCTGGGGCGAGGTGCTGGGGCAGGCCGGTGCCGGCGAGGAGGTCCTCACGGTGGAGTTCGACCCGGGGAAGGTCGCGGCGACCCGGGAGCAGTTCCCGGCGCTGAAGGACCGGATGCTGGGACTCCAGCCGCCGCGCAGGCCCTGAGGACGCCCTGCGCGCACGGGTACGCCCGGGCGGCTCAGTCCTCCCGTTCCTTCTCCGCCAGGTGGATCACGCACACGGCCACCGCGATCAGCAGCGCCGGATCGGCGTCCTCGCGGACGACGTCCACGCCGTAGGTGTCCCGTACGGTCAGCCACCGCCGGGAGATCACCGCCAGCAGCTCCCCGTCGTACTCGACGGCGAACTCCCGGTCGAGGATCCTGCCGCTGACGTCCAGCTCGTTGCCGTCGGCCAGGGCCACCCGGTAGTGGTTGCGCAGCAGGGACAGCCGTTTCCTGCGGATGGTCGCCAGCGGCTCCCCGCCGCGCTGGAGCACCATGGTGTCGCGCAGGGCGAGCATCTTCTGGTGGATGTCGACGAGGACGCGTCCCTGGGTGTCCTTCAGCTCCCAGGTGTCCCGCACCCGCAGGGCCTTGCCGTCGACGAGGAACACCTTGCCGCCGTGGTCGTCCTCGATCCAGTAGTCGTCACCGAAGCCGAGGAGCCGGTCGTACACGAGGAATCTCATGAGACCAGGGCTTCCCCGCGGCCCGGTCCGAAACGCCGCCGATAGGCCGAAGGGCCGAGGCCCGCCGGGCACCGGCACCGGCCCCGGGCGCAACGGGGCGAAGGCAACCGTACGGTGACGGTGAACAGCCGTCACGTCCGCACCCTGGAGGGGACATGCACCGGGCAGCAGAGGACCGCGATCGTCCCGAGGAGGCGGCCGCCGACGGCCCGCGCACCGGGGTCACGTGCCCGTTCTGCCGCATCGTGCGCGGGCTCGCCCCCGCCCGGGTGCTGCGCGACTGGCCCGACGCGCTGGCGATCCTGCCCCGCGGCGGGGGCGTCACGGCGGGCCACGTGCTGGTGCTGCCCAAAACGCACGTCCCGGACGTGGCGGCGGACCCGCTGGTGTCCGCGGCGACGATGCGGCGCGTCGCGGAACTCGCCGCCGAGATGGACGACTGCAACGTCATCACGTCGCGGGGCGCCGCCGCCACGCAGACCGTGCGGCACATGCACGTCCACCTGGTGCCGCGCCGCGACGGCGACGGCATCCTGCTGCCCTGGACACCGGTCGCCGGAGCCAGCCGCCGGCCGGGCCCGGACCGGCGGCCCTGGTCGGCCCGCCCGGCCGGCCGGTGAGCCCGCGTCGGCGGTCCTGGTCGGCCTGCCCGGCCGGCCGGTGAGCCCGCGTCGGCGGCCCTGGTCGGCCCGCCCGGCCGGCCGGTGAGCCCGCCCCTCCCCGGCCGGGTGCGCCTCAGCCGAGGAAGACGAGAAGCAGGCTGTTGGCCGCGGCCAGCACGCCGTAGCAGAACAGCATCGGCCGGGACAGCAGCACGGCGGTCCAGGACACCGTCCCGCCGTGGCGCTCGGCGTCCATGGTGAACGGGGGCGGCGGGTCGTCCCGGTCGCTGACGACCTTCTCGTAGAGGGCGCGGAACAGTCGCTCCTGGCGGAGGTAGTAGCCGTCGAGCAGCCAGAAGCCGACGGCGAGGGCCAGGGTGACGGGGATCGTCGCGCAGCCCGGCCTGCGGTCCGCGACCGCGACGAGCACGCCGCTCAGCGTGATGCACCAGCCCTTGATCAGGAACGAGTTGTTGCCGAGCCGGGCGATCACGCTCTGGAGCAGCTCCAGGTGCTTGAGGCGCTGTTCGTCGAGGCCCGGGCCGCCGGTCATCCGCGGGATGCCCCGCCGGGCCCGGCCCCGGTCTCGGGCGGTGTCTCGGACTGGGGCCCGGGCGGGGTCCCGGACTCGGATCCGGGCGGGGGCTCGGATTCGGGCGGTGTCTCGGACTCGGGCCCGGGCGGGGTCCCGGCCCCGGGCGGCTCCTCGGCCGGCGGGGTGCCCGGAGGTTCGATGTCCGGCTGTGAGAACTGCTCGTTCAGCTCCTCGACGGTGTCCTCCAGCCAGTTCTCCAGCCGGGTCGGGGCGTACCGGTCCAGCAGCCCGTCGCCGTGCTCCAGCATCTCCAGACGCAGCCGGGGCAGCGCGGTCCTGCCGTCGCCCCCGGCCCGGTCCGGGCCGGCCGGCCAGGCGTAGCCGCGCAGCGGCAGCTCCAGGGTGCCGGCGACGCCGCTCTCGGCCCGTTCCTCGAGCAACCGGACGCAGGCGTCGTCCACGGCCCGGTGCGCGTCGGCCTCCGCCTGCTCCAGGGCGGAGCGCAGCCGGTGCCAGGTGGTGCTGTGCGAGACGAGCCGCTGCCGCGCCTCGGACACGAGCCGGTCCGCGCTCTCCTCGGCGGCGGACGCGGAGCCGGAGGCCGCCTTGTCGGCCTCGGCGTAGGGATTGTGCGCCAGGACGGCCGTCGCCGCGGTGGCGAGACCGAGCGAGACGATGAGGAAGACGGCCATCACCGTGCCGGCCGTGTCGAAGGCCAGCGGGTTGCTCTGGTCCGTCCGCGTGTAGGCGGTCGTGGCGAGCAGACCGACGAGCAGCAGGTTGGCGAGGACCGGAAGGACCGGCGCGGACCAGGCCAGGTCGTCCGGCCGCCGGGTCTCGGTGCGGGGCCCGTCCAGCCGCAGCGCGTGCCGCAGCGCGGGCCAGGGCGCGCGCCGCACCCGTTCGGTGCGGTGCGCGGCGCGTACCCGCAGCCGGAACAGCGACCTCGCCAGCCAGCAGCTCAGCGCGAACTGGAGCGTGGACACCCCGAGGGCGACCAGGAAGGACAGGGCGTAGACCACGGTCTGCCACGGGTCGCCCGGGCCGACGCTCAGGGCCTGTGCCGTGGCCTGGCCGACGAAGGGCAGGTCGAACAGGGCGCTCAGCCCCAGCATCACCCACTGGAGCCACGACCAGGGCCGGCGGCTGCGGCGCAGCCCCTCCGGCCCGTCCGAGGTGTGCCGGACCCGTACCTGGCGGACCCGGTTGCGGGCCTCGCCGGCCGTCCGGCCGACGGTGAAACGCTCCACGGCGTCGATCGCGGTGAGCGCCGACTGGAACGTCTCCACCAGCGCCGTGCCCAGCTCCCCGAGGTTCCGCTGGGCCTTGGCCAGGCCGTTGTTGGCCTGTGTGAAGGCCCGCATCAGCACGGCGTGTTCCCGGCTGTCCACGGGGTCGGCCGGCCGCCCGGCGGGCCGGGGGCCGTCCGGGCCCACGAAGGGGAGGAACGTCTTTCCGGGGCAGGGTATGGGCGCCTCGCGGGCGCCTCCGTTCGAACCGTTGCTGCCGTTCACTTTCATGGCGCCCCGCCTCACTTCCGGATGATCTCGATGTCCACGCGGCGGTCGCACTGCCACCGCTGCTCCCGGGTCATGTCCACGGCGGCCGTCTCCTCGGTCTCGGGGCAGCCCGGTGACCGGCCCCGGCCGTGCGCCGTCACCCGGGAGGCGGCCACCCCGTGGTCGACGAGGACTTCCCGCACCGCCTCCGCCCGGCCCTGGGACAGCTCGCGGTCGTTGCCCGAGCCGCCGCGCGGGTCGACGTAGCCGTTGACCACGACCCGGTCGAGCGAGGGGGTGGTGCGTGCGGTCGCGGCGACGTCGGCGAGCGTGGGGACGGCTCCCCGCCGCACCCTCGGCGAGTTGGGGTCGAACAGGGCGGCGCCCGGCAGCGTGATCGTCCGGGAGCGGCTGTCGCCGTAGCGCACCACCGGCTCGCCCGGGGAACCCGGCCGGGCCGGAGCGGGGGACTTGGCCATGACGGAGGAGTCCTCGGCCTCGCACGTGCCGCCGGCCCGCTCGCACAGCGTGGTCCACAGCTTGCGCAGCCATTCGCGCTGGGCCCTGTCGGCGGAGGGCTGGCCGCCCGCGGAGTGCCCCAGGCCCACGAACGTGACCTTCACCCCCGACAGACGGGGGAGCTCGCTGAACTCCCCCCGCGCGGCGCACACCGAGACGATCGACTTGATGTCCTGCGGTGAGCCGAACCGCGCCCCCCGCAGGTCGGCGCAGCCCGTGGTGGACAGCCCGTCGCTGAGCACGAGCAGGTGCTTGTCGCCCTTCGTGTCGCTGAGCGTCTCGGCGCCCGCCGCCAGCGCGGCGAGGACGTCGGTGCCCCCGTCGACGGGCCGCTCCCGCTGGGCCGTGGCGAGGTCCTCGCGCAGACAGTCGTTCGCCGCCTGGCGGTTCAGCTCCTGGTTGCGCGGGTTGTCGTTGCTCTCCTTCCAGTCCCCGGGCCGCTCCCGCACGGTCCACACGACGTCCCCCGCGGGTCCGCCGAAGGTGCCGATGGAGACGGTCTCCCCCTGCTCGTCCTCCTTGTCGAGCAGTTCGTCGGCCGTCCCCCCGTAGTCCGGCCCGCGGGCCCCGGCCTTCTTGACGCGCACGGACGCCGAACCGTCGACGAGGACGACGGTGTTCCCGGCCTCCGCGGTGGGCGCCTGAGTCTTCGTCCAGGCGCATCCGGCTCTCTCGTCCTCTTCCTCGCAGCCGGTGAGCAGTGTGGCGGCCGTAAGGACGCCCACCACCGCGACGGCGGCGGAAAGCCGGCGTGCGGCGCTCACAGGGCCGGCCCCTCGGAAGCGATGGCGTCCTCGATCCAGGACGACTCGCTGAGCCCCATCTCCCGGCGGAACGCCCCGATCGCCTTGTCGTAGGCGTCGGCGAACTCGAACAGCCCAGCCTCCTGGTGGGCGCCGCGCGCCCCCTCCAGCGTCGTGATCAGCGCGTCGACGCTGGTACGGCGCTGCCTGCGCAGTCCCTCCATGACCTTGCGGAAGTCCTGGTCGGCGAGCGTGGCCGCGAACGGGACCAGCAGACGCCTCTGGTGGGCGTCGAGTTCACCGATCAGCTCCAGGTCGCTGATCACCTTCAGCCAGGCCTCGGTGAGCTCCCGCGCCCGCTCCGCCCTGATCAGGCCCAGGCGCTGGGTCTCCCGGAGCGTCAGCTCGTTCAGACGGTGCGGCAGCACGTGCTCGCGCAGGGCGGGGTCGACCCGGACCCGGACCGAGGGTGTGCACCGGATGAGGCCCTCGGTGTCGTCGAAGCACCAGTTGCCGTCGATCGACAGCCTCTTGTTGATCGCGCGCTCGGCGGCGACCGGGTCGGCCGGGTCGCAGTCGCGGGCGGCCGACCAGCCGACCCGCAGCAACTCCTCGCGCGCCGTCGCCTCGTGGTGCACGACGCGTTCCTTCAGCGTCTCCCGCGACATCGCCGAGCTGTTCCACTGGAACGTCGGGAACACCTCGTAGGAGAAGACGTCGTCCCGCGCCGCCATGGACAGCGGTGTCTCCGGGGGCAGGGACTGCACGAAAACCTTCCTGCGGCGGGGCTGCCGGGCGGTCTCGTCCCCGTCGTCGGAGCCGGAGGTCTCCGGCTCCTCCTCGAAGGTGTCGTCGTAGCGGTTGCGTCGCCAGGTGCGCCACGCCTCGCGCAGCGTGGCGAACAGGCCTTTGCGTCGTGCCATGTCGGTCCTCCCAGTGGGGTCGGATCTGTTTTCGGGTGCGGTGTGCCGGGGCCGGGTGGTGCCGGTCGGGAGAAGGCGGTACGAGGTGCGCCGGGGCTCAAGCGCCGCTCAGGCCGCGCAGAAGCCGGGCGATCAACCGGGCGTCCGGCAGCCGGCGCGCCCACCGGCGCAGGTTGAACAGGGCGCGGCGGTCCTTGGGCGGCCACATCCGGAGCGCGAACTTCTCCAGGAAAAGGGCCAGTTCCTCGTCCTCGTCGGCCGCGACCAGCCAGTCGCACAGCAGGCGCCAGGCCTGGCCCGAGTGGGCCGGGTCGATCAGCGCGCGCTGCCACAGCAGCAGCAGCGTCTCCTCGCCCCCGGGGTCCTCCATCGCCTGGTGCGCGAGCGTGGGGCGGGACGGCAGCTCGGGTCCCGCAGCCAGGGGGCCGAGGACCAGCAGGGTGCGGACCGCGTGGCGCGGCAGGTGCCCGTCGCCCGCTCGGATCCACCGGCCGAGCGCCTCACCGACGGGTGCCGCGCCGCCCCCGGCGAGGAACAGCGCCGCGGTCGAGTAGGCGACGGACGCGTAGGGGTCGAGCGCGGGCCGGCCGCCCAGCCCTTGCAGGGCCCGCAGGGTGCCCGGCACGTCCTGGGTCCCCACCTGCGTCCCGTAGGCCCGTGCGGCGCTGTCCTGGAGCTGCGGGCTGGGGCTGCCGGACCAGTCCCGCACCTGACGGGCGACCTGGGCCGTGATCCGGGGGTCGTCGGCGGCCATCGCCACCGACAGCGCCATGGCGGCGTAGCGGCGGTCGCGCACCGACGGGCTGCGCGCCCAGTCCTTCACCACGTCCCGGTATACGCTGTCGAAGTCGTGCCGGAGCAGATGGCCGACGATCACGGCGGCCCGGGCGCCGACCCGTTCAAGACGGTCGTCGGCCAGAGCCCGCAGCCAGGCGACCAGCGGGTCGCGCAGCCAGCCGAATCCGTGCCAGATCACCTCGATGACCGCCGGCATCAAGTCCGGGTCCGTGAGCCGGGCACGGCGCGGGTTGTCGGACAGATGGGCTCCGGCCTCGGCGGCGATGCCCATGCCCGGCGCGACCAGCCGGTCCAGGTCCAGCTCGAAGACGGGCCGGGCGGGCGCCGACTCCCGGTACTCGGCGCGCAGCATCTCCGCGCTGAGCCGCGTGCCCATCCGCAGGACGTCGGACAGCGGCAGTTCGTGGCCGAGGACGTAGGAGATCCGCACGGCCTGGTGGTGCGTCTCGGCCTCCGAGGCGGACGGTTCCCCCTCGGTGTCCTGTGTCTCCGACAGCTTCAGAAACCGTCTGGCGAGGCTGCGCAAGTCCTCGTGAGGGGTGTCGAGAAGGACGTCCAGGGCGTCCTCGGTGCCGTGCAGGCACGCGGCGATGTTCCGGGCGAAGGACGTGATCCAGTCGATCGAGCGGGCGGCGTCGAGTTTGGCGCCCACCCGTGCGTCGTCCAGCACCCCGTCCGCGAACCGGCGCAGCCGTGCCCGTTCGCAGCGGTCGCGGTCGGTGCACCGGGTGCGGTGCGCCTCCAGCACGGACCGCAGGTGCGCGTCCAGCACCGGCCGCGGGTCGGGGCGCAGGTGCCGGACGGCGTAGGGGGCCGGGAGGTCGTCGTCGGTCCGGGTGTCCTCGACGACCAGGACCACGTACGTCCCATGCGCACGGGCGAGCAGGCTCAGCGCCTGGAGCGTGCTCCGGCCGGGGCGCCGGCCGCCCAGACCGACCAGCACGCCCTCCCCCCGCTCCAGGCAGCGCCGGGCCTGTGCGATCAGGGCCTGGAGCAGGTCGGCGTCGGCACTGTGCAGGACGGAGACCCGGTCGCTGCCGCACCGGTCGGCCAGCAGGAAGGTGCCTGTGTCCTCCCGTCCGCTGCCCGACCGCCCGACCAGGGCGACGAGGTGGTGCTCGCGCAGCGTTTCGGCCATCTGGTCCTGGTGCGGGACGGGGTGGTGCAGCTGGTGCAGCCGGGCCGTCTCCCCGGCGTCGAGGCGTATGCGGTGGAGTTCGGCGGCTTTGGCCGTACCGACGTTCAGCGTGTAGGCGTCGCCGCCGAAGGCCATGGCGTTGTTGAACGCCTCGTGGAAGGTGGCGACGGACACGGTCTCGGCCCGGAAGTGGTCCTCCGCGTCGTGGGCCCGCGGCCCGGGCTTCCGGGGCCGGTCGTCGTCCGGCGGGGAGTCGGCCTGCTCGCCGGGCTCTTCGTCGCTCCGCCCCTCGTCGTTCCGGCCCTCGTCGTCCCGGCCGTCGTCCGCGCTGGGACCGGTCGCTTCGCGGGTGTCCTCCGGCGCGCCGGCGTCCGCGGCGGGCGGTTCCTCGTGGCCGGGTGGCGACGCGTCCGATCTCGGCTCGGAGGCGGGTTCCGGGGCCGGGGCGCCGGGTGCGGGGAGGTCGTCGGTCGTGCTCATGGGCGTTCCTCGTCGTCTTCCTCGGGGCCAAGGTTGTACGTGTTGGCCGTGTTGCCGTTGCCGCCGAAGTTGGCCGAGCCGTGGTCGAAGCGCTCGATGTGGTACGTGGCTCCGCCGCTCTCGCCCTGGGGGCGGCGCGGGCGCCTGCGGCGCAGATCGGGAACCGCCTTGTGGACCGCCTCGAAGAGTGGCGGGAAGTCGATGTGTTCCTGGTGCGGCCGGAAGAACACGCACTGGCGGCTGCTCAGATCGCGGATCTCGACGGGGAGTTCGGACGCGTGCGGCATCTCCGCGCCGTCGACCAGGACCGGGAGGACGCGGATGCCCCAGGCGAACGCCAGGGCGATCTCCTTGCGGACCCAGTCCTCCGGGTCGTCGATGCAGCGGCGGCCGGCATCGTCCGTCGCCGTCGCCCACCGCTGGCCCATGACCGCGATCAGCAGGTCGCACTTGCGCAGGGCTCCCGTGATCTCGTCGGGGAAGTGCGCGCCCTTGCCGATCGACCGCTGGTCCCGGAACACCTCCCGCTCGCCGAACTCGTCCCGGAGCGCCGTGTCGAGGTGCGGACCGGTCGTACCGGTGTCGGCACGGCGGAAGTTGACGAAGAGACGGGGAGCCATGCTGTTCCTCGTTTCGTGAGAGGGCGCGCACCCGGCAGGCCCGGGTGGGCTGGACCGATGCCCGGAGTCGTCTGCTCCGCGGGCGAGTTGGAGAAGGGCCGCCGACGCGGCGCCGACGGTGGGTAAATCCGACATTTTCAGCCGCCGTACGGACGGTCAACGCGTTGCCTGTTGACACTTCCGGTGCCAACAGGACACAGGCGACCGGGGCGGTCGTCGGAGGCCGCCCGGGCGGCTGTCGCGGCCCGGGCGCGGTGGTGCGGGGAGCCTCAGGTCGTCCGGGCCCCGCGCAGACTCGCGGCGATGACCGGCAGGATGTCGCGGACCGCGGGATGTTTCCGCCGGGTGGCCAGCGACGACCTCAGCTGCCGCAAGTCGGCCCGTACGGTGGCGGAGTCGGTGGTCCGCACGTCCTCGGCGACGGACCGGGCCACCGCGCAGGCCCGGTCGACCTCGTCGGCGTCCGCGAGGGCGAGGGCCAGCCGGGCGCCGTGCCGGGCCCGGGCCCGCAGGGCGTGCGGGGCGATGGTGTCCTGGCCCGCGTCGAGCAGGGTGACGGCGGCCTCGGACTCGCCGAGTTCCCGCAGGCACCAGGCCGCGACGAAGGCGGCGAGGTCGGGGAGATGGGTGCTGCCCAGGGCGGGGGACTCGTCCGTCTGCGTCCGGGCGGCGTCCACGAGTCCGGCCCCCCGGTCGAGGGCGCGCAGACACTGCGTCTCGCTGCCCATGAGCGCGTACCCCTGGGCCTCGCGCTGCGCGGCCAGTTCCCTGGTGCGCAGGCCGCGGGCCTGCCGGCCGGCCGCCTCCGCCAGTTCCACGGTGGTCTGCGCGTCCCCCGCGTAGAGGGCGAGTTCGGCCCGGCGCAGCAGCGTGTACGCGGCCATCTCGTGATCGCCGCACGAGGCGGCCAGCTGTGCGGCCTGCTCGGTCCACCAGCGGGCGGCCCGGTCGTCGCCCGCCTCCTGCCACATCCAGCCCGTGTACTCGGCGAAGCGCGCGGCGAGCCGGAGCACGGCGGCCCGGCCGGCGGGCGCGGCGCCATGGGCGAGTCCGCGAAGCGCCCCGGTGGCCGTGCTGCTGAGCGGGATCACGAGGGCGGGGCCTGAGCACTGGCCGAGCCGGCGGTACTCGTCGAACACGGCGTGGAACACGGGGAGCGACGCCTCCACCGAGACGGCTTCCCGGCTGCCCGGCGTGACGGCCCAGTGCGCCACGACGGCGGAGGCGTGGCCGTCCGCCAGTGCCTCGGGGTCGCTGGCCGTGAAGGTGCTCTCGCCGTCGGCGGACACACGCAGCGACCAGGGGACGCCGTCGCCGCCGGGCGAGGCGGGACGCTCCTCACGCGCCGGCGCGGCGGCGGGCAGCAGGGCGAGGAGCGCGCCGTCGGCGCGCAGTTTGGCGTCGCAGGCGCGGGCCAGTTCCAGGCTGGGATTGCGGTGGCCCCGCTCAATCTTGCTCAGGTGCGACCTCGTCGCATGGACGAGCCGTTCCATGTCGGTCAGCGATTTCCCGGATTCGTTCCTTCGCCGGCGAAGTTCCTCACCGAACGTCGGGGTCTGTGCTGACATGGTGGCTCCCCCGCCTCGTGCCAATCGACGCTCGAGTTTGACACACCTTGCTGCAAGATCATCTATTTAGTGCAGATATGCAAAAACCAGTGGCTCATGTGTTCTATGTCTGAAATCTTCGTTCGAATCATTTCGGCGTTCTCAGGCATTCTGGACCCATGAGCAACGAGGGAGGGCCCGCGCCCCGCCGCCCCCGCGTACGCGCCCCCGAACTCCGCGGCAAGGGCGGCTGCTGAACACGGGCGGTCACCAGTACACCCTCGCCGACCTGCGAGGACGCATCGTCATCCTGGATTTCTGCCCAGCGACGCAGTGCTCGCCGGAGACGACATCGTGGTCGTGGAGTCGGCCCGCCACCGTCTGACGCGGCTGCGGCTGCCGGAGGAGGCCGTGAAGGTCCCGGGCGTGGCCCACCGCGCGCGACGGGAGTCGACGGAAGTCGCTCCCGGACGGCTTGAGTTGGACCTGCTCTTCCAGGCTCCGGCGGGTCGGAAGCTGGTCACCCGCTACGGCCCCTCGACCCGTCTCCTCGTCTCGGCCACCCCGCCGGAGCCGCTGCGCGGCGGCGAGGGCGCGGGAACCGGTCTCTCCCGCACCCTCGAACTCGACCCGGACGTACCGGAGGGCGTGCTGCATGTCTCCGCGACGGCCGCCTCTTGCGACGACGACCCGGACAACGAGTAACCGGCTAGCCATGTACTCCAGCAGGACCGGGGGTGTACCCGTCCGTCTCAGCGAAGTGGGGGCGTACCGGTTTCCGCCGGTGCCGGCCGGTACGGACGCCTGACCACCCCGGACGTCACACGCCGTATCCGTCGCTGTAGCCGTCGCGGCGGTGGTGGACCGCCGGGTCCTCGACGACGCCGGGCGTCGTCGGGGGCACCACCACGCGCCGGCGCCTGGCGATGCTGCTGAACGTGGTGACGCCGATCAGTCCGACGATCATCAGAATGATGCCGACCAGGTCGAGGTTGACCCCCTGCATGTCCCAGTCGGTCGCGAACGTGAGGATGGCTCCCACGGCGATGAGGATGATGCATCCGCCGAGGCCCATGTCTGTCGCCTCCCTGTACGGTCCGGTCGTTCCGGTCCCGGAACACCGGGTACCCCCGAGGCGAACACCCATGCGGTGACGACCCGTTCTACCTCTCCAGGAACGCGGTCAGCGCGTTCGCGAGCAGGAACGGATCGTCGGCACCGCACAGTTCGCGGGCGCTGTGCATGGACAGGATGGCCACGCCGATGTCGACCGTCCGGATGCCGTGCCGGGCGGCGGTGATCGGGCCGATCGTGGTGCCGCAGGGCATGGAGTTGTTGGAGACGAACGACTGGAAGGGCACGTCGGCCGCCTCGCAGGCCGCCGTGAACTCCGCGCGGCCCGAACCGTCCGTGGCGTAGCGGTTGTTGACGTTGACCTTGAGGATCGGGCCGCCGTTGACGCGCGGGTGATGCGTCGGGTCGTGCCGCTCCGCGTAGTTGGGGTGGACGGCGTGGCCCGTGTCGGAGGACAGGCAGACCGTGCCGGCGAAGGCGCGGGCCCGGTCCTCGTAGGAGCCGCCGCGGGCGAACACCGAGCGTTCCAGCACGTTGCCGAGCAGCGGTCCGTCCGCACCGGTGTCCGACTGGGAGCCGTTCTCCTCGTGGTCGAAGGCGGCCAGGACCGGGATGGACGCCGGCTGCGACGAGGAGGAGGCGACGGCCGCGAGGGCGGCGGTGCCGGCGTGCACCGACAGGAGGTTGTCCATGCGCGGCCCGGCCAGCAGCTCGCGGTCGCGGCCCAGATAGGCGGGCGGCTCCACGGAGTGGGTCATCAGGTCCCAGCCGGTGACCTCGCCCGCCGGGATGCCTGCCGTCTCCTCCAGGAAGGCGATCAGGTCGCCGTCGCGCACGTCACGGCCGAGGCCCCACACCGGCTGCATGTGTCGCTGTTTGTCGAGCTTGAGGCCGTCGGCGGTGACCGAGCGGTCCAGGTGGATGGCGAGCTGCGGGACGCGCAGCAGCGGCCGGTCCACGTTCACCAGGCGCGTCGAGCCGTCGCGCAGGGTCAGGCGGCCGGCGATGCCGAGGTCACGGTCGAGCCAGGAGTTGAGCAGCGGTCCGCCGTAGATCTCCACGGCCACCTGGCGCCAGCCGTGCGCCCCGGTGTCGGGGAGCGGCTTGACGCGCAGGTTGGGGGAGTCGGTGTGGGCGCCGACGATCCGGAACGGCGTGTGCGGCGCGGCGCCCTCCGGCACGTACCAGGCGACGATCGCGCCGCCGCGCAGGACGTACTTGCCGCCGCTCGTCCCGTCCCAGGCGTCCGTCTCGGCGACCTGCCTGAAGCCCGCCTTCTCCAGCCGCTCGGCGGCCGTGGCCACGGCGTGGTACGGCGAGGGGCTCGCCGCCAGGAAGGTCATGAGGTCGTCGGTGTGGCCGCGGTCGAAGCGGGCTCGTTCGGTCATGGGTTCACTTTAACGACGGACGAGGGCCCGTTCCCCGGGTAAGGGAACGGGCCCTCGTACAGAGGACGTGAAGGATCAGAACGCGGCCTCGTCCAGCTCCATCAGGTCCAGCTCGACACCCTCGGCGATCTTGCGGGCCAGGGTGACGCCCGGCAGGACGTTGGCGGCGAAGAACTTCGCGGCGGCGATCTTGCCGGTGTAGAAGGCCTTGTCCTTGGCGGAGGCCGTCTCCAGCTTCTCGGCGGCGACCGCGGCACCCCTGAGCAGCAGGTAGCCGACGACGACGTCACCGGAGGCCATCAGCAGGCGGGTGCTGTTGAGGCCCACCTTGTAAATGTTCTTGACGTCCTGCTCGGTGGCGGCGAGGTCGGTGAGCATCAGGCCCACGATGGCCTCCAGCTCGACGGCGGCCTTGGCGAGGTGCTCGCGGGCACCGGCCAGCTCCTCGCCGCCCGTGCCGAGGGCGAGGAACTTCTTGATGTCCTCGGCGAGGGAGTTCAGCGCGGCGCCCTGGTTGCGGACGATCTTCCGGAAGAAGAAGTCCTGGCCCTGGATGGCCGTGGTGCCCTCGTAGAGGGTGTCGATCTTGGAGTCCCGGATGTACTGCTCGATCGGGTACTCCTGGAGGAAGCCGGAGCCTCCGAAGGTCTGCAGCGACTGGGCGAGCTGCTCGTAGCCCTTCTCGGAGCCGTAGCCCTTGACGATGGGCAGGAGCAGGTCGTTCAGGGCCTCCAGGGCGGAGATGTCCTCGCCGGCGGCCTCCTTGACCTGGATCTCGTCCTGGATGGAGGCGGTGTGGAGCACCAGGGCGCGCATGCCCTCGGCGTACGCCTTCTGCGTCATGAGCGAGCGGCGCACGTCGGGGTGGTGGGTGATGGTGACCTTGGGCGCGGTCTTGTCCATGAAGTTCGCCAGGTCGGGGCCCTGGACGCGCTCCTTGGCGTACTCCAGGGCGTTGAGGTAGCCCGTGGAGAGCGTGGAGATCGCCTTCGTGCCGACCATCATGCGGGCGAACTCGATGATGCGGAACATCTGGCGGATGCCGTCGTGCTTGTCGCCGATCAGCCAGCCCTTGGCGGGGTGCTGGTCGCCGAAGGTCATCTCGCAGGTGTTGGAGGCCTTCAGGCCCATCTTGTGCTCGACGTTCGTGGCGTAGACGCCGTTGCGCTCGCCCAGCTCGCCGGTCTCGAAGTCGAAGAGGTACTTCGGGACGAGGAAGAGGGACAGGCCCTTGGTGCCGGGGCCGGCGCCCTCGGGGCGGGCCAGCACGTAGTGGAGGATGTTCTCCGACATGTCGTGCTCACCGGAGGTGATGAAGCGCTTCACGCCCTCGATGTGCCAGGAGCCGTCCTCCTGCTGCACGGCCTTGGTGCGGCCGGCGCCCACGTCGGAGCCCGCGTCGGGCTCCGTGAGGACCATGGTGGAGCCCCACTGCTTCTCCGTGGCGACCTTGGCTATGTGCTTCTGGACCTCGTTGCCCTCCTCGAAGAGGATGCCGGCGAAGGCCGGGCCCGAGGAGTACATCCACACGGCCGGGTTGGCGCCCAGGATCAGCTCGGCGTAGGCCCAGATCAGGGAGCGGGGCGAGGTGGTGCCGCCGATCTCCTCGGGGAGGCCGAGCCGCCAGTACTCGGAGTCCATGAAGGCCTGGTAGCTCTTCTTGAAGGACGCCGGGACCGGGGCGGTGTTGGTCTCCGGGTCGAAGACCGGCGGGTTGCGGTCGGCGTCGATGAAGGACTCGGCCAGCTCGTTCTCCGAGAGGCGGGTCAGCTCCTCCAGGATGCTCTTCGCGGTCTCGACGTCCATCTCCTCGAACGGACCGGTGCCGTACACCTTGTCCCGACCGAGTACCTCGAAGAGGTTGAACTCGATGTCGCGGAGATTCGACTTGTAGTGCCCCATGGCGACGGCTCCCGGCTCCGTAGAGAGATCGGCGAGGCACTGGATCCTCGCGCTAGTTCACGTACCAACAAGTAGCTACGATGATGCTACCCGTCGGTAATAAGAAGCAACCCCGAACCCGTCATCTGTGACAGGTCACACCGGAGCGGTCAGTTCCGCGGTGTGGCCGTCCGTCGCGCCGCCCGACATCGTCGCCGGCCGCCGGTCGTGCCCGTCGCCGAAGACGCCGTCGTCCTCCAGGGAGAGGCCGCTCAGGTTCCGCACGCCGGCGGCGTGGCCGTCGTGCAGGTGCGCCCGGCGGCCCGGGTAGCAGCCCGGGAAGATGCTGGTGAACGTGGCCCGGCCGCCGTCGTCCGTCTCCCGCACGCCCCGCAGATAGTTCTCGTCGGTGACGCCCTCGAGTACACGGAGTAGGCGCCCGGTCGCACTGCCAGAGGTAGACGGCGGCGCCCTTCTTCGGTGCCCCGCAGCCGGAGGCCGCGCCCACCACCGTCAGGCTGATCGTCAGCGGCACGCCCTCGGAGGTGCCGCACCCGGCCGTCTCCTCGGGGATCTCCGCGCACCCCGCGGGCGAGGACGGGGAGGTCGCGGGAGAGGCCCCCGTCGGGTGCGGGCGGGCCCTCCTCGACGCGTGCGTTCATAGGCCGACGCCAGAAGCACCGGCCGCCGCGCTCCACGCGGCCGGCGCTGTCGACTCGCTGTCGGTTCTCCGGACCGGCCGTACCGGCCCGCCCGCCGGTCCGCTCTCGGTACGCTTGCGCTCATGTACGGCTACGACCAGACAGCGGGCCCGCAAGGGCAGTACGCCCCTCCGCAGCAGCCGATGTCCGGCGGATACGGGCAGCAGCCACCGCTGTACCCCGAGCCGTCCCCGCCCTCCCTGACGGACGCGGTACGCGCCTTCACCACGGGGCAGATGGCCGCCGAGGACTTCCAGCAGGTCTTCGCGACGTCGAAGGTCTACTGCCCGCGCGGCGACAACCCCGGCTTCCTCGCCCTGCACAACACGCAGCAGCCAGTGATCCCGATGTTCAGCACGCTCAAGGAGCTGCGCCGGTACGCGGGCAAGGAGTCCAAGTACTTCGTGATCACCGGCGCCGAGGTGCTGGACCTGCTGCCGACCGGCTACGGCTTCGTCCTCGACATGGAGGGCGAGCACCGCATGGTCTTCGACGCGAAGGCCGTGGAGCAGATGGTCGAGTTCGCGATGCGCCGGATGTACGGCTAGGACCTGTCGCCTGGATCAAGGCGGCCGGGGCCGGCCCCGGTCACTTCGGCAGGCGCAGCGCCAGGCCGTCCAGGACGACCTCAAGGCCGTAGGCGAACTTGTCGTCGCGCAGCTTCGCGGGCTCGGAGGCCTGTGCACTGGTCTCCGGCCCGGCGGCCGCCAGGTGGTCGTAGCCGGCCGAGGCCTGCTGGGCCGCGGGCAGCAGCCGGGCCACGAACTCCGACTCGCTCTCGCCGGAGCGGGCGACCGTGGTGAGCCACGCCGCCTCGGTCGTGCTCATGCCGATGACGTACGAGAAGACCGCGTCGATCGCCCGGCTCGGCTCCGGGAATCCGGCGGCGGTGAACAGGGCCGCCAGCCGTTCCGAGAAGTTCATGTAGTTGGGGCCGAGGTAGGCGAGCCCCGCCTGCCCCAGCACCAGGGTCAGCCAGGGGTGCCGTAGCGCCGTCGTGCGGAAGGACCCGGCCGCCTCGGTCACGGCCGCGCGCCAGTCGGGGGCACCCGCCCGCGGGACGTGGATCTCGGCGGCGACCTCGTCCACCGCGAGCTCCATCAGCTCGTCCTTGGTCGCCACATGCCGGTAGAGCGAGGTCGCACCCGCGTTCAGGCGCGCGCCGAGCTTGCGCATGGAGAGCGCCTCGACGCCGTCCGCGTCGAGCATCGCGATCGCCTCGCGGACGATCGCGTCCCGGCTGAGCGCGGGCTGGTCGGTGCGGCGCTGCTCGCGGGTCCATACGGACGGGATCGGGTTCTTGTCCTTCGTCCTGCTCATCGGGGTTCCTCCTGTTGAACCTCTTCGTGCGAACAGCGTGCGCAATCAGCGTACAGAACTCAAGGGTTGCGCACACCGTTCCGTCCTGCGTACAGTGTTCGCATCGAAGGAACGGTGTTCGCACGAACGTTGTTCGCAGGAGGGGAAGAGGAAATGGACGCTCGCAATCCACGGCGCTGGTGGATCCTGATCGTGCTGTGCCTCAGCACGCTGGTCCTGGTCGTCGACAACATGGCGCTGACGGTCGCGGTGCCCGCCCTGACCGAGGACCTCGGCGCGAGCGCCCAGGCCATGCAGTGGATCCTCGACTCCTACACCCTGGTCTTCGCCGGGCTGCTGCTGACCTCCGGCAGTCTGGGGGACCGGTTCGGGCGCCGGAGGGTGATGCTGATCGGGCTGCTGCTGTTCGGGGCGGCCTCGCTGGGGGCGGTCTTCAGCTCCACTCCGGGTGAGCTGATCGCGGTGCGGATCGCGATGGGCGTCGGCGGGGCGCTGATCATGCCGTCGACCCTGTCGATCCTGATCACCGTCTTCGACGAGGGCGAGCGCCCCAAGGCCATGGCCGCGTGGGGCTCGGTGTCGATGCTCGGGCTTGTGGGCAGCCCGGTGCTGGGTGGTGTGCTGATCGATCACTTCGCCTGGCAGGCGATCTTCCTGATCAATGTGCCGATCGTCGGGCTCGCGCTGCTCGCCGGTGTGCTGCTGATGCCGGAGTCGAAGGCGCCGTGGCAGAAGCCGGACCCGCTGGGCGCGGTGCTGTCGGCGGTGGGCATGACGGCCCTGGTGTGGTGGATCATCGAGATCCCGCAGCACGGTGCGTTCGAAGGCCGCTCCCTGGTCGTCCTGGCCGTCGCGGTGCTCGCCCTGGCCGGCTTCGTGACCTGGCAGAACGTGACCCCCTCGCCGATGGTCCCGCTGGTCCTGTTCAAGCACCGCAACTTCAGCGGCGGTTCGCTCTCCCTGGCGCTCGTCCAGATCGGCAACGCAGGCCTGTTGCTGGTGCTGACCCAGTACCTCCAGTTCGTCCTCGGCTGGTCCGCCGTCAAGGCCGGCCTCGCCTTCCTGCCGCTGGCCGTCGCCGCGCTGGCCGGCAACGCGGCCGGGGCGCAGCTCGCCGTGAAGTTCGGCAACCGGTTCGTCATCCTCGGCGGGATGCTGCTGATGGCCGCCTCCTTCGCCCTGCTGACCACCCTCACCGCCGACAGCGGTTTCACCGTCCCGGCGGTGGCGCTGGGAATCCTGGGCCTCGGTGCCGGTCTGGCGATGCCGGCCGCGGTGGCCGCGCTGATGGGCACCATCCCGGAGGACAAGGCGGGCGTCGGCTCCGCCCTCAACGACACCATCCAGCAGTCCGGCACCGCCCTCGGCATCGCGATCCTCGGCTCCCTGCTCGCCTCCGGCTACACCGGCGAGATGCCGGCCGGCGCGCCGGAGCGGGCCCGGGAGTCCATCGGCGGGGCGCTGACGGTGGCGGGCGGTGACGCGGGTCTGGTGCGGGCGGCCCGGGAAGCCTTCACCGCCTCGATGTCGACGACCTTCACGATCAGCGCGCTCGGGGTCCTGGCCGCGGCGGTCGTGGCCACGCTGGTCATGCGGGACCGCAAGGCGCCCGCCCCGGCCGGCGCCATGGGCGAGGAGCGCGAGCTGGCCGCCTGACCTGCCCCGGACACCGAAGGCCGTCACCCCGCAGCGGGGTGACGGCCTTTCGCCGTGCCGGTCTCCCGTGGTTCGCTGCGCCGTCCCCCGGGTGGGGAATGCCCTCCCGGTTTTCTCTGTTGGGGGTGGCAGGAAGTTCAACGCTCAACTAAACTGGGCGTACACGAGGAGGAACCGACATGCCTGCAGTGACCGTCGAGAACCCGTTGACGCTGCCCCGCGTGACCACGCCGGCCGACGCCGTGGCACGTCCCGTGCTCGCCGTCACGACCGCTCCGAGCGGTTTCGAGGGCGAGGGCTTCCCGGTGCGCCGGGCGTTCGCGGGGATCAACTACCGCCACCTCGACCCGTTCATCATGATGGACCAGATGGGCGAGGTGGAGTACGCGCCGGGCGAGCCCAAGGGCACGCCGTGGCACCCCCACCGCGGTTTCGAGACCGTCACCTACATCATCGACGGCATCTTCGACCACCAGGACTCCAACGGCGGTGGCGGCACCATCACCAACGGCGACACGCAGTGGATGACCGCGGGCTCGGGCCTGCTGCACATCGAGGCCCCACCCGAGCACCTCGTCGTCTCCGGCGGGCTCTTCCACGGCCTCCAGCTGTGGGTGAACCTGCCGGCCAAGGACAAGATGATGGCCCCGCGCTACCAGGACATCCGCGGCGGCACGGTCCAGCTGCTCAGCACCCCCGACGGTGGCGCGCTGCTGCGTGTCATCGCCGGTGAGCTGGACGGGCACGCGGGCCCCGGCATCACGCACACCCCGATCACGATGGTCCACGCGACCATCGCGCCGGGTGCCGAGGTCACGCTGCCGTGGCGCGAGGACTTCAACGGACTGGCGTACGTCCTGGCCGGGCGCGGCAGCGTCGGACCCGAGCGCCGCCCGGTCCACATGGGACAGACGGCCGTCTTCGGCGCCGGTTCCTCGCTGACCGTCCGCGCGGACGAGAAGCAGGACTCGCACACCCCCGACCTCGAAGTCGTCCTGCTCGGCGGACAGCCCATCCGTGAGCCGATGGCCCACTACGGCCCGTTCGTCATGAACACCAAGGACGAGCTCATGCAGGCCTTCGAGGACTTCCAGAAGGGTCGGCTGGGCACGATTCCGGCCGTGCACGGCATGACCGCGGGCGGTCCTCAGGGCTGACGCGGCACGGGGCGGCTGACGCCCCGTCACCCTGGCGGGCCTCCCTGGCGGGACGGCCCGCCCGGGGCGTGGTCGGCTGGGCATGTGCAGGCCGCCACCCCGCTGCTCCCCGAACCCGTCCGGCGATTCGCCGCCTGGTGCGCCGTGCTGCTGCTCGGCGCCGGCGTCGTCTACGTCGGGATCCGGCTGGTCGTGGAGTTCCGGACCGCCGTCGTGCCCGTGCTGCTCGCGCTGCTCGGGACGGCGCTGCTCGGGCCGCTGCACCGGCGGCTGGTGAAGGCCGGGGTGCACCGGTCGGTCGCGGCCGGGCTGACCTGTGTCGCGGTGGTCGCCGTGGTCGGCGGTGCCGTGTACATCGTGGTCGCCGCGCTCATCGACACCGGCGACGAGATCGTCGCCTCCCTCAAGGAGGCCGCCCGGGGCGTCTCCGAGCACTTCGGGGCGGCCGGCACCTCGCTGGGCGACCTCGCCTCCAACGCCCGTGAACTGCTGGGCAAGTTCGGCGGCACGGCCGCATCCGGCGTGATCAGCGGCGTCAGCGTGGTCGGCGAGTCCATCGCCATGGCCGTCCTCGCACTGCTGCTCGTCTTCTTCTTCCTGCGCGACTCCGACAAGGCCGCCGGGACGCTGCGCTCCTTGTCGCCCCGCGGGGCGGCCGACACCCTGGTGGCCATGGCGCGGCGGGCCCTGAGGGCAGTCGAGGGGTTCATGCGCGGCACCACCCTCATCGCCCTCATCGACGCGCTGTGCATCACCGTCGGGCTGCTCGTCCTGGACGTGCCCGGTGCGGCCGGGCTGGGCGCGCTGGTCTTCGTCGGCGCCTACATCCCCTACCTCGGCGCGTTCATCTCCGGGGCCCTGGCCGTGCTGGTCGCACTCGCCGACCGGGGGTTCGTCATCGCGCTGTGGGTACTCGGCGTGGTCCTCGCCGTGCAGGTGCTGGAGGGGCACGTGCTCCAGCCGATGATCCAGAGCCGGACCGTGCAGATGCACCCGGCGGTGGTGATGGTGACGATCACGGCCGGGGCGTCCGTAGCCGGCGTCCTCGGCATGCTGCTCGCCGTCCCGCTCACCGCCGCCGCCTTCGGCGTCGTCCAGGAACTGCGCACGCGCTACGAAGACCAGGAGCCGTCACCGGAACAGGAGCCGTGACCGGCCACGGCCGCCGGGAGCCGCCGTCCTGTCATGCGCCGTGGCCGCTACGGCGACCAGGACCCGTCGCCCGTGCCGTCCATGGACTCGTGGAGCTCGAACCAGATGCTCTTGCCCTCGCCGCGCGGCTCCACCCCCCAGGCGTGGGCGAGCAGTTCGATCAGCACCAGGCCCCGGCCGGAGGACGCCAGCTCCCCGGGCCTGCGCCGGTGCGGCAGGTCGTCACCGGCGTCCGTGACCTCGATCCGCAGCCGCCGCCCGCCCACCTCGCCCGTCATCTCGGCGACCAGCAGCGCGTCGGAGTCGGTGTGCACGAGGACGTTCGTCAGCAGCTCGGACAGCAGCAGCACCGCCGAGTCGACCTGGTCGCGTGAGATCCAGTCGTGCAGCAGCTCGCGCAGCTGTTGCCGGGCCACCGCGACCCGCTCGGGCTCGGCCTGCGCCACGGTCAGCACCGAGCGCCGCACCGGAGGCCGTACGGTCATCGCGTCACCGCAGCCGCAGCCCCCGCCCTCCCGGCTCAGCAGCAGCATCGCGATGTCGTCCTCGCGGCGGTCCGCCAGCGGGCCGGTGGTGTGGTGCGAGGACGGCCCGTGCACCGCCTGCACCAGGGTGTCGGCGAGTTCCTCCAGATCGCCCTTGTGCTCCTCAAGGATCACGCGCAGCCGCCGCCAGCCGGTCTCCAGGTCGTGGCCGCCGGTTTCGAGCAGGCCGTCCGTGCAGATCAGCATGGTCTCGCCGGGCTCCAGGGTGAGCCGCGTGGTGGGGTAGTCGGCGTCCGGGTCGATGCCCAGCGGCAGGCCCCCCGACGTCGGCCGGGTCAGAACCGTGCCGTCGGCCAGCCGGATCGCCGGGTCCGGATGCCCCGCACGGGCGATGTCCAGCACCCCGGACGCCGGGTCGACCTCGACGTACACACAGGTCGCGAAGCGCGGGTCGGTCGGGTCCTCGTCGCTGATGCCGTGCAGGAAGCGGGAGGCGCGCGACAGCACCGCGTCCGGGCGGTGGCCCTCCGAGGCGTAGGCCCGCAGGGCGATCCGCAGCTGGCCCATCAGCCCCGCCGCCCGCACGTCATGGCCCTGCACATCACCGATGACCAGCGCGAACCGTCCGCTGGGCAGCGGGATCACGTCGTACCAGTCGCCGCCGACCTGGAGTCCGCCGCCGGTGGGGACGTAGCGGGCCGCCACGCTCATGCCGGGGATGCGCTGCGGTCCGAGCCTCGGCAGCATCGTGCGCTGGAGCCCGTCGGTCAGTGCCCGCTCGCTCTCGGCCACACCCGCCCGCGTCAGGGCCTGTGCCAGCATCCGCGCCACCGTCGCCAGCACCGACCGTTCGTCCGGGGTGAACGCCACCGGGTAGGTGAACGCCGCCATCCACGCGCCCATCGTCCGGCCGGCCACCGTCAGCGGCAGGAACGCCCAGGAACGGCGGCCGAAGCGCTCGGCGAGGGGCCAGGTCAGCGGATAGCGGGCCTTGTACTGCTCGGCGGACGACAGGTAGACGGCCCGGCCGGTCCGCACCACCTCGGCGGCCGGGTAGTCCGTGTCCAGCGGCATGTCCGAGAACGGGCTCTCGGTGCCGTGCTGCTGGCCGTGGTGGCCGATGATCGTCAGCCGGTCGCCCGACACCCCGAACACCGCGAGACCGTCCGGCGAGAAGCCGGGCATCGACAGATTTGCGGTGACCCGCAGGACCTCCTGGGTGGAGCGTGCCTCGGCCAGTGCCCGGCCCGCGTCCAGCAGGAACGCCTCCCGGGAGCGCCGCCAGTCCCCGGTCACCGCGCTGCGCCCGGCCGGAGTGCCCGGCGTCGGCTCGGTGACCTCCTGGAGGGTGCCGATCAACCGGTACGCCTTGCGGGCCCGGTCGAACGACGGCTTGGAGCGGCTGCGGACGACCCGGACGACCCGGCCCAGCTCGTCCATGATCCGGATCCGGACCTCGGCGAGGGTTCCCTCGGCCACGGCCAGCTGGATCACGCCGGTGATCTCGTTCCAGTCCACCGGGTGCAGCCGGGCCCGGGCCTGGGCCTCCGTGAGGCTGACCTGTTCGGCGGGCAGCCCGAGCAACCGGGCGGCCTCGGCATCGACCGTGACCAGCCCGGTGGCGGTGTCCCAGTGCCACAGGCCGGTCGCGAGGGCGGCGAGGGCCTCCCCCACGGCGGGCAGAGGCTCGCCAGTGCGCATTGCCCTACTTTAAGAAGACGCGCTCGAACGCTGCCACCGATAGCGGATGGGTTCCCGAACCACGGTGATCGCGTACTCGATCCATAACTGTGGAGAGCCGATCTTCGCCTGCCCGGTACGCTGGGGAGGCGTTTCACGTGAAACACAGACCCCGATCAGCGAAGACTGGATGAACGACGATGCATCGGTACAGGTCCCACACCTGCGGCGAGCTCCGCTCCTCTGACGTCGGCAGCGACGTCCGGCTGAGTGGCTGGCTGCACAATCGGCGCGACCTGGGCGGCATCCTCTTCATCGATCTGCGCGATCACTACGGCATCACGCAGCTCGTGGCCCGTCCCGGCACCCCCGCCTACGAGGCCCTCGACAAGCTCTCCAAGGAGTCGACCGTCCGCGTCGACGGCAAGGTCGTCTCCCGGGGCGCCGAGAACATCAACCCCGAGCTGCCGACCGGTGAGGTCGAGGTCGAGGTGGGTGAGGTCGAGCTGCTCGGCGCCGCCGCCCCGCTGCCGTTCACGATCAACACCGAGGACGGGGTCAACGAGGAACGGCGCCTGGAGTACCGCTTCCTGGACCTGCGCCGCGAGCGCATGCACAAGAACATCCTGCTGCGCACCTCGGTCATCTCGGCGATCCGTCACAAGATGACGGCGCTGGGCTTCAACGAGATGGCGACGCCGATCCTGTCCGCGACCTCCCCCGAGGGCGCCCGCGACTTCGTCGTCCCCTCCCGCCTGAACCCGGGCAAGTTCTACGCCCTGCCCCAGGCGCCGCAGCAGTTCAAGCAGCTGCTGATGATCTCCGGCTTCGACCGGTACTTCCAGATCGCGCCCTGCTTCCGTGACGAGGACGCGCGCGCCGACCGCTCGCCGGGCGAGTTCTACCAGCTCGACATCGAGATGAGCTTCGTCGAGCAGGAGGACGTCTTCCAGCCCGTCGAGAAGCTCATGACCGAGCTGTTCGAGGAGTTCGGCGGCGGCCGCCACGTCACCTCGCCGTTCCCGCGGATCCCGTTCCGCGAGGCGATGCTGAAGTACGGCTCCGACAAGCCCGACCTGCGCGCCCAGCTCGAGCTCGTCGACATCACCGACATCTTCGAGGGCTCGGAGTTCAAGGCGTTCGCCGGCAAGCATGTGCGCGCCCTGCCGGTGCCGGACGTCTCCGGCCAGCCCCGCAAGTTCTTCGACCAGCTCGGCGACTACGCCGTCTCGCAGGGTGCCAAGGGCCTGGCCTGGGTCCGCGTCGCCGAGGACGGCTCGCTGTCCGGCCCGATCGCGAAGTTCCTCACCGAGGAGAACGTCGCCGAGCTGACCAAGCGCCTGTCGCTGTCGGCCGGTCACGCGGTCTTCTTCGGCGCGGGCGAGTTCGACGAGGTCTCCAAGATCATGGGCGCCGTCCGGGTCGAGGCCGCCAAGCGCTCCGGACACTTCGAGGAGAACGTCTTCCGGTTCTGCTGGATCGTCGACTTCCCGATGTACGAGAAGGACGAGGAGACGGGCGCGATCGACTTCTCGCACAACCCGTTCTCCATGCCGCAGGGCGGCCTGGAGGCCCTTCAGACCCAGGACCCGCTGGACATCCTCGGCTGGCAGTACGACATCGTCTGCAACGGCGTCGAGCTGTCCTCGGGCGCGATCCGGAACCACGAGCCGGAGATCATGCTCAAGGCCTTCGAGATCGCCGGCTACGACCGGGAAACCGTCGAGGAGAAGTTCGCGGGCATGCTGCGCGCCTTCCGCTTCGGCGCCCCGCCGCACGGCGGCATCGCCCCGGGCGTCGACCGCATCGTCATGCTGCTCGCCGACGAGCCCAACATCCGCGAGACCATCGCCTTCCCGCTCAACGGCAACGCCCAGGACCTGATGATGGGCGCGCCGACGGAGCTGGAGGAGGCCCGGCTGAAGGAGCTGCACCTTTCGGTGCGCAAGCCGCAGCCCAAGTAGCCGATCGCGTTCTCCTGAACGCCTGTGAGTGGCTCGGAACCGGCGCCGGTTCCGAGCCACTTCCGTATCCAAGGCTCTCACCCAGCTCTCAAGAACGGGGGCATATGGACGAGCGTGAGGATGAGCTTCTGGCCGATGAGCTTGCTGCTCTGGCTGCCGCTGTCGGGGCCTGGGGTGGCTTGACTCGCTTCGTGGCCAAGCTCATGAGGAAGAACGTGCACGAGATCGACCTGGTCGCAGCCCTGCCGTTCGAGGAGACCGTCGAGCGCGTTGCCGCCGTGCTCGAACGGGCAGGGCGAAGGGTCGGCTCAGCGCCGGGACCCGGTAAGGATCAACGGACGATCCGTGTCGTCGTCGGCGGTGGCGCCGGCGGCATGAACCCGGTGGTCGTCACCGCCCGGGTGACCAAGGGCGGAGCGGCCCACTCGGAGGTCAGGCTCCGTGCAGCCGCCAAGGAGGGCTTGATCAGGCAACGGGCGGGCGAGCGGACCGCTACCCGTCTTGCGGCGATGCTGGACACTTGGACCGTGTCGTAGCAAGCCCCCGTCACATCCTCGCCCTTGTCGGCATCGCCGCACCATCGGCGACGCGATTCAAGCGATCAATCAGGTATCGGTTCCCAACGCCTGCCGTGCGGCGACCTGGAACGCGACCTCCAGGGGCTTCTTGGCCTTGAACCCGGCCATGAATTGCCGGTCGTGCTCCGCGAGACTCCCAGTACCCTGCTGGACCGCGGCTTGAAGCCAGATGCCGGTCACCAGCTCCCACTGCCTCAGAGCTTCTCGCAGCTCCTCAGCGGCCGCAGCCACGGTGTGCGGACCGGCCATCGTGACCGCCGCTGAAGCGGCACTGAACTGAGTCCAGGCGTCGTGCACGCTGCGGCGGGCACTTTCCCAGTCCTCGACACCGCTTTCGCCGTGAAGCAGATCGGACGCCTTCCAGACGGCATTGGAGAGTTGCTTCGCGCAGGTGACAAAGTGTGTATAGGTCTCGCGGCGCAGATCCGCGAGCCAACGCCTCTCCTCAGCACGATGCTGAGCATCCAGACTTCGGAGCTGGGTGCTGAGGGTGAGCAGCCCTCCGCCGACACCGCCGACAGCACCGATCGCTGCACCAAGTATCGCTGCAACACCGGCGTCCACTTGGCGCGCCCCTCTCGTTGATCAAGCCGTTCCACCCCGTCGCGTCCCGACTCAACTCGCCTATCCGGCCATGTCGGTGGGAATACGGTTCGGTGTCCCGTGTCGACCGCGTAGGACCCCCGGGCCGAGACAAAGCCGCCCCGGTGACTCCTCTACCCCGCCACGAACTGCGTCAGGATCGCCTGGACCTCGTAGATGTCGACGCCCTTGGTGAAGGTCTTCTCGATGGGGGTCGGGGTGCCGGAGATCCAGATCTTCAGCTCGGCGTCGAGGTCGAAGGTGCCGGCCGTTTCCACCGCGAAGTGGGTGATGCTGCGGTACGGGACCGAGTGGTACTCCACCTTCTTGCCGGTGATGCCCTGCTTGTCGATCAGGATGAGGCGGCGGTCGGTGAAGAGGATCGTGTCGCGGATCAGCAGGAACGCGGCGTGGACCTGCTCGCCGTGGCCGAGGAGGCGGGCGTAGTCCTGCTGGGCGGACTGCGGGCTGACGGTGTGTGCGTTGCCGAAGAGTGCCATGTGTTCCCCCGTTTGGTTTGCTGTGTCCCCCGGTCATTTTAGGAACAGAGGGCCCCGGAGGGCGATGAGTTCGTTCTTCGCGCCCACGAGAAGCAGGCTGCCCAGCATGTCCGAGGACTCCACCTCCAAGGGAAGACGGAGCCGGTCGGCCATGCGGAGCGTGTCGAGGTCCCACGTCAGCAGTGTCCGGTCCCAGCCGCCCGTGACGGCGTAGGACCGGCCGTGCGCCGTGAACGCCGAGATGGTGGTGACCCGTTCGGTGTGGTCGCGCAGGAACGTACGCGGTGTGAGGCCGGTCAGGTCCCACACGCCGATCGTGCCGTCCCAGGAGCCGGACAGGAGGTGAGGGCGGCCCTCCACCGGTGCGACGGCCAGACTCGAGATGTGGTCCGTGTGGCCTTCGAGCGTCGTCAGCGGAGTTCTCGCATCGAAGTCCCAGACTTCCACGCGTCCCGTCCTCGTTCCGATCAGGAGCAGGGGACTCGGCCCGGTGCCGTCGACCACCGCGGCGCAGGTCCAGCCGGTCGCCGTCGCGGCCACCCACAGCTTCTCGCGCTTCGAGACGTCCCAGATCTCGGCGGCCTGTGAGGCGGTGGACAGTACCGCGTAATGGTTGCCGCGCACCTGGAGGTACCCCGCCTGCCCCACCTCGGTCAGCCAGGAGACGAGGGGGTCGATCGCGTCGTGCAGGTCCCAGAGAAGAGCGCCGTCCGTGTGACCGATGCCGACGTGCGTGCGCCCGTCGACGGCCAGAAGCGCGATCGAGTGCGGCCAGCCGATCCTGGTGTTCAGGCGGCCTGCCTCCACACCGGTGTCGGCGTCCCAGATACGCACCGTGTGGTCGCGGGAGGCGCTCAGCGCCCGAGGACGTTCCCCCTCGGGCTCGACGAGCCTGACGCTGTCGACCCAGTCGGTGTGCCCGCCCCGTCGTTCGTTGGTGAGCGCGTCGGTCAGGTCCCAGATCCTGACCGTGTCGTCACTCGACGCCGTCACGGCGTGCGGGCGATCGTCCACGTCGACGCAGGCGATGGACGTCACCGCATAGGTGTGCCCGGTGACTTCGGCGACCTTGGCCCGTCCGGTCGGGTCGAGCAGCCGCATGATGCCGTCACCGCCTCCGACGATGACGTACGGGACACCCCCGATGGCGCAGTGCGCCAGGGAGTCACTCTCCCCGGCCTCGAATCCGAACGATTCAAGGGAGTGCTGCTCCGTAAACGGATCCCACATCTCGACCGCCCCCCACTCCCCTGGGGCCACCAGCACCTTCAGTCGGCCGTCCACCCAGCAGTAGTCCACCGCATTGACGGGGTCGTCGAGCTCGAGAGCAGCCGTGGCACCGAGTTCCATCAGATTCCACAGCCGCACGGTGCCGTCCCATGAACCGGTGAGCGCATGCGGCGTGCCGTCGTAGGACAGACACTTGACGCCGCTGACGTGGTTGCCGTGCCCGTCGAGCACGGCGACCTGCTCGCGGCGTACGGGGTCCCACACACGGACGCTGCCGTCTCGCGACGACGTCACCAGACGCAAGACGCCCTGGTGCTCGTAGTGAGCGATCTCTGTGACGAAGCCCTTGTGGCCGAGCAGCGTGCCTTGGATGCTCAGGTCGTCCAGGGAAAGGATCTCCACCGTGTGGTGCGCCGTGCCGACGAACGCGTGCGGGCGGCCGTCGAACCGTACACAGTGCACCGAGGACAGCCACTCACTGTCCAGGTGCGTCCTGTCCGTCTCCTGTCGGTCCAGGAGGTCCCACTTCACCACGACCCCGTCGTGCCCCACCGAGACGGCGACCGGGCGGCCGTCGACATCGATGCACGAGACCTGCTGGACGAGTTCCTCGTGCCCTCTCAGTGTGGCGCGGTGCGCGGAGCTGACCAGTGCGCCCGTCGCCCACATCACCTGCCACGGATCGTCGGCCGCCAGTTCCCGTGCCAGGCGGCGGTCTTCGTGCCGGGCCGCGTCCACGGAGAGCATCTGGCGTCGGGCACGGTTGTCCGCAGGGGCGTGGACGGCCGCCGAGGTCCGGTAGATGCGGGCGATGCGGTGCCCCTCGTCAGTGGTCACGGATTCCAGCGCGCGCAGCAGCGGGGCGGGGGCGGCGTTGACCAGGAAGCCGGGGTCTTCGAGCAGGGTGTCGAGCGCGCCTCCTGCGGCAGCGTGGGTGGCGAGGTGCTCCCGGACGTAGTCGGGGGCCGCGGACCAGTCCGGTTCCGCGGAGCGGGATCCACTCTCGCGCGCCAGTGTGTTCAGAGCCCTTGCGATGGCGCGGTGCGCGTCCGCGTCACCGCCCGGGCGGCGCAGGTACTCGGCCATGGTCTCGTGGAAGAGCCGGAAGACCGACCCGCCCGGTGTCGCGGCTTCCACGATGTAGGCGCCCGCGTGCTCGTGCAGCCACTGCAGATCCTCCTGAGGACAGCACATGCCGGAGAGCGCTTCGGCCACCGGGGCCCACACGGTCGACCAGGGCAGACCGACGCCCTGCGCGTACGCCAGGGGGCGCAGCAGCCGTTCCACCCTGGCCCGGTGCGGGCCGAACCGGTCGAGGTAGGCGGCGAAAGCCTGGTCGGCATCGCTGGGCAGGGCTTCCTGCCAGCCCGGTCGCGCCGGGTCGACCGTGATCTGCCCGTGCACCAGGGCTCGCGCGGTCATGCGCGCCACCAGATAGGAACGGCCGGCGCGTGCGGCGATGCCCGCGGCCACGGTGGTCGCGAGTGCCTCCCGGCCGCGGTAGGGCGAGAGGCTCTCCGGATCGTGTTCGTCCAGCAGCAGGCTGAGGGCGTAGGAGGGGATGTCGTCGGGCTCCATGTACTCGGGGCGGTCGAGATCGATCACCTCAACGGCTCGTCCGAGAGCCCTGATCAGATGGCGCCGGGTGCCCACGACCAGCCGTACGGCGGGCAGGACGCTCAGCGGCTGGAGCAGTTCCCGGGCGATCCGTGCCCCCTCCGACGCGTCGCCTGCGGTGCCCGCCTCGTCCAGGGCGTCGATCATGACGGCGATGGGCCGCTCACGCTCGCCGAGGGCCCTCAGCACATCGTCGCGGTCCGGGTGGGGCAGTCCGAGTGCACCGGAAAGTTCCGTGACCAGCGTCCGTGCTGTGGCCCGACGGGCGTGCAGCGGGACGACCGGAACGGCCGGGCGGCAGGGGGACGAACCGCCGGTGCCGCGGACCGGGTCACCGAGGGCCGACAGGGCCCATAACCGCCCCAAGAGGGCTGACTTGCCGGAGCCCGGTAACCCGGTCACCACCCTGGCCTTCCGGTCGTGACGTCCTCCGGACAGAAAACGGACCAGCTCGGACAGGGCGCGCTCGCGCCCCTTGAAATGGTCGCCCTTCTCGCCGGCGTGTTCCACACCGCGGCCCCGGGGATCGAAATGACCGTGCTGGCTCCGCCGGAGCCGATGAAGGGTGGCCACGTCCAGTTCGTCGGCGGGGAGCCCTGGGATGTGGGCGGGGTTGCGGAAGAACGGGTCCTGGCCGTCGCTGTCCACGACCGCGTGCCGCGCGTGCTGGCGTGCCTGACGCAGACGCAGGTACTCGTTGACGCGTTCCGTCGTCTCCCGGACGCCGATGAACTCCTGGTAGGCACCCGCTCGGGGCCGGCTGAGGGCCTCGGCCAGTGCCTCGACGAAGACGTTCTCCGCGGCCGTCTCCTTCCCCCGGGCCGCGGCCAGCAGGCACCGGCCGGCCGTACCCCCGCGGATATGGGCCAGTTCGTGCGCGTGGACGGCGATCTCTCCGATGCCGGCTCCGGCGTAGCAGGTGTCCAGGATGACGAGCAGATGACCCAAAGCGCTGTTGACCAGCGGCCGCGCCAGATCCTCGGTGGCCAGGGCGGTGCTCCACAGGCCCGGTTCGGAATTCGCGCACAGCAGGTAGTGGCGGTCCTCGCCTCGGACTCCGTGCCCGGCGAAGTAGAGCACCACGACGTCGTCCTGGCCCAAGTCGGCCCGGTTCGCCCAGCGGTCGACTGCCCGCGCCACGTCATGGGCGGGCGGATCGTCCGACACCTCGGTCAGCACCCGTACGTAGCCCATCGGCTCCAGCAGGGAACACACCCGCCCGATGTCGTCCGGGACACCGGGGAGGTCGGCGATGCCGGAGTCGTCGTAGCGCGAGCAGCCGATCGCGATGAGGAACCTTCGGCGCGGGCTCATCGGCCGCCGGTACCCGTCAGGACGCGTCAATCCGTCTCAGCTCCTCGCGTCGGACCGCTTGCGGAACGGGACCCACCGGGGAAGCGGCACCGCCCCCGGGAAGAGATCCTCCCAGGGGCGGGCCGTGCGGTGCGGGTCAGGCGGACTCGCCGCCGAAGCGCTCCTTGTACGACTCCAGGTCCTCGTCCGTGAGCTTGGCGAACAGGACCGGCGGGATGGTGAACGGGGTGCCGGCGGGGACGGAGGTCAGGGAGCGGGCCTCGTCCGGGGTGACCCAGGTCGCCGTGTCGTTCTCCAGGGAGAACGCCTCGCGCATCTTCTTCGCCGACGTCGGGATGAACGGTTCGGAGACCACGGCGTAGAGGTGGATCAGGTTCATCGCCGTGCGCAGGGTGAGCGCGGCGCCCTCCGGGTTGGTCTTGATCTCCAGCCAGGGGGCCTTCTCCTCCAGGTAGGAGTTGCCCGCCGACCACAGGGCGCGCAGCGCGGCCGCCGCCTTGCGGAACTGGATGGCCTCCATCTGGGACTCGTACTCCGCGAGCAGGCGCGCGATCTCCTCGCCCAGCTTCGCCTCCGCCTCACCCGGCTCGGCACCGGCCGGGACCTCCTCGCCGAAGCGCTTCCTGGAGAAGGACAGGACGCGGTTGACGAAGTTGCCGAGGGTGTCGGCCAGGTCCTTGTTCACCGTGGCGGTGAAGTGCTCCCAGGTGAACGACGAGTCGTCCGACTCCGGGGCGTTCGCCATCATGAAGTAGCGCCAGTAGTCGGCCGGCAGGATGTCGAGTGCGTCATGCGTGAAGACGCCCCGGCGCTGCGACGTGGAGAACTTGCCGCCGTAGTAGTTCAGCCAGTTGAAGGCCTTGATGACGTCGACCTTCTTCCACGGGGCGCGGGTGCCCAGCAGGGTCGCCGGGAACATCACGCTGTGGAAGGGGACGTTGTCCTTGCCCATGAACTGCGTGTAGTGGACGTTCGCGTCCGACTCCCACCACCAGGAGCGCCAGTCGCGGTTCTCCGGGTCCTGGTCCGCCCACTCCTTCGTGGCACCGATGTACTCGATCGGGGCGTCGAACCAGACGTAGAAGACCTTGCCCTCCGCGGCCAGGTCCGGCCACGTGTCGGCGGGGACCGGGACGCCCCAGTCCAGGTCACGGGTGATCGCGCGGTCGTGCAGGCCCTCCGTCAGCCACTTGCGGGCGATGGAGGAGGCGAGGACGGGCCAGTTGTCGGCGCGCTCGTCGACCCAGGCCTCCACCTCGCCGGCCAGCGCCGACTGGAGGAGGAACAGGTGCTTGGTCTCGCGCACCTCCAGGTCGCTGCTGCCGCTGATCGCCGAACGGGCGTCGATCAGGTCGGTCGGGTCCAGGACGCGCGTGCAGTTCTCGCACTGGTCGCCGCGGGCCTTGTCGTAGCCGCAGTGCGGGCAGGTGCCGATGATGTACCGGTCGGGCAGGAAGCGGCCGTCGGCGTTCGAGTACACCTGGCGGATCGAACGCTCCTCGATGAAGCCGTTCGCCTTCAGCTCGCGCGCGATCTCCTGCGTGATCTCGTGGTTCTGCGGGGAGGAGCTGCGGCCGAAGTAGTCGAACGCCAGGCTGAAGCCGTCGTAGATCGCCTTCTGCTGGTGGTGCGCCTCGGTGCAGAACGCGTCCACCGGGATGCCCTGCTCCTTGGCCGCGAGCTCCGCGGGGGTGCCGTGCTCGTCCGTCGCGCAGATGTAGAGGACCTCGTGGCCCCGCTGGCGCAGGTAACGGGAGTAGACGTCAGCCGGGAGCATGGACCCCACCATGTTGCCCAGGTGCTTGATCCCGTTGATGTACGGAAGGGCGCTGGTGATGAGGTGTCGAGCCATCGCGGGCTGCTCCCAAGTCGCTACGTGGGGTGACGATCTCGTGGTCTCGGTCGTCTACGGAACCTTGAAATCGTAGCTGACACGGGTACGCCGCCCGCCTCCCGTTTTACGGGGTGGGAAGCGGGCGGCGTCGTGCGGCCGGGTGGAGCCGGGGAGTCTTACGGGCGCCAGTTCGCCAGTACGCCCTCGTAGAGCTCCTTGTCCGTGAGCTCGCGGGGGGTTTCGCCGGCGAGGAAGTGGGACGTGTTCGGGGTCTTGAGCTTGCGGAGGTAGTCGAAGGCCTTGTTCTCCGGGTCTCCGAAGGCGACGAAGGAGAAGAAGACGGCCGGGTGGCTCTCGGCGGCGTCGGTGAGGGCCTGGGTGGCGGGGGTCTTCGCGTCCGGGGCGCCGTCGGTCTGGAAGACCACCAGGGCGGGGGTGGCGGGGTCCGCCGTCTTGTCGTGGTGGGCGAGGACGGCTTCCACCGCCGCGTGGTAGCTGGTGCGGCCCATGCGGCCCAGGTCCGCGTGCAGGTCGTCGATCTTGTTCTCGTGCTCGGTGAGGGTGATCTCGCCGGTGCCGTCGAGCTCGGTGGAGAAGAAGACGACCGGGACGGTGGCCTCGGGGTCGAGGTGGGCCGCGAGGGCGAGGGTCTGCTCGGCGAGGGCCTGGGCGGAGCCGTCCTTGTAGTACGGGCGCATGGAGGCGGAGCGGTCGAGTACGAGGTAGACCTTGGCTCGGGTGCCGGTGAGGTCGTTCTTCTTGAGGGCGGTGGTGGCGGCCTTGTAGGCGGTGGCGAGGTCGGGGGCGTGCTTCTTGAGGGTGGTCAGGGGGAGGGCGGGGCCGTCCTCGCCTTCGGCTTCGTCCGGCTTCGTCTTCCCACCCGCACCGCCCGTGCGGCTTTCGTCGTCGGGTGCGGGTGGCCCCTGCGGGGCGGTCCCGCCGTCGGCGGCCGCGGCTTCGGCGGCAGCGGGTTCGGCGGCCGCCGGTTCCGGGGTGGCGGGTTCGGTGGCAGCGGGTTCGGTGGCAGCGGGTTCCGGGGTGGCGGGCTCGGCGGCCGTGGGTTCGGGGGTCTTCTCGGGCTTCGTCGCCGTCTTGCCCGTCTTGACCTTCGTGGTGCTCGCGGTCTTCGCGGTCTTCGTCGGGGACTTCTTCGCCGTCTTCGCCGTCTCCGCGGCCTTGTCGGCCGCGGTCTTCGGCTCCGGCTCCGGCTCTGCGGGCGTCTCGGCCTTCGGCTTCGGCTCTGGCTCCGCGGGCGTCTCGGCCTTCGGCTCCGCGGGCGTCTCTTCCTTCAGCTCAGGCTCGGCTTCCGCCTTCTCCGGCTCCTCGGCAGCCGCAGGTTCCTCGTCGGCTGCCCTCTCCACGACCGCCGCCTCATCGACAGCAGCGGCCGGCTTCTCAGCAGCGGCCGGCTCCTCCGCAGCCGCCGCCGATTGCTCCGCAGTCGCCGGCTCCTCCGCAGCAGCCGCCGATTCCTCCGCAGCCGTCGGTTCCTTCGTCTCCGCCCGGTCCGCCGTGGTGTCCTGCTCGTCATCCGTCGAGCGGGTCGGCCTCGGGACCGCGACGTGGTCGAAGGCCGCCGAGACGAGGTCGTGCTCGTCCGAGGGGGACGTCCGGGGTTCGGGGACGTTGGCCGTCGGGGTGGGCTTCGGTTCGGGGGAGGGGGAGGGGACCTTCGGGTCCGTGGGGGAGGCCGGTGCCTGTGCCGGTGTCGTCTCGGCCGGCGTGACGGCCTCGTCGTGGCCGGTGTGCTCGGCGGTCCGGTCCTCGGTCCCGCTGGTCTCACCGGCGGTCGCCGTACGCGCCGCACCCTCCGCCTCGGCGGTCCGTGACTTGCGTGACCGTCCGAACGCGTTCCGCAAGAGAGTGAGAATGCCCATGTGCGCGCAACCCTTCGCGTGAGTTGAAGCCCGTCAATCCCTGGCCAGGACGGACACGTAAGGTTAGCGGCCCTCCTGTGTGATCTTGGGCAGGGTTGCTTGTACCAGGCCCGCCCTGTCAAGGGGACAACCGGCCCGGGCAGGTGTCGCAGGGCCGGATCGCCACAACCCCCGTACGGCAGCGGGGGGTTCATTCGTTGTTCACCCGGGCGCCCGATCACCGCACGTGCGTGCCCCTACGGTCACGAGGACACCAAGGGCATCCATGGGGAGAGCAAAGTGCACAAGCTGCTGCCGTTGATCGGAACACCGTCCGGTTCGCACCCCGGCGGCCGGTCCGCCATGACCTGTCGTTTCCGCTGTGGTGATGCCTGCTTCCACGAGGTGCCCAACACCAGCCCCAACGAGTACGTCGGTGACGTGATCGCAGGTGCGATCGGCCGCCGGTCGATGATGCGCGCCGCGGCCGTGGTGACCGTGGCCGCCGCGGGGGCGGGTGCCTCCGGTGTCGTGCGGGCTCCGGTGGCCGCCGCCGCGCCGGCCACCGGAGCCACGGCGGCCGCTGCCGCCGCCGAGGCGGCCCGGCGCACGGGCAAGGGCGCGCGCGGGCTGCGGTTCACGCCGGTCGCGCCCAACACCGCCGACGCGGTGACCGTGCCGGACGGGTACGGGCAGAACGTCGTCATCCGCTGGGGCGAGCCCATCCTGCGGGGTGCGCCCGCCTTCGACCCGGAGAAGCAGACCGCAAGGGCCCAGGCCGGACAGTTCGGGTACAACTGTGACTTCCTCGCCCTGCTGCCGCTGCCCGGGGAGCGCAACCGGCAGCTGCTCGTCGCCAACCACGAGTACACCGACGAGCTGCTGATGTTCCGTGGGTACGACGCGGCGAACCCCACGCGTGAGCAGGCCGAGATCGCCTGGGCCGCGCACGGGCTGTCCGCCGTGGTCGTGGAGGAGGACCGCAGGAGCGGGAGGCTCACCGCCGTCCCCCGGCACCAGCTGAACCGGCGTGTCACCGCCACCACCGCGCTCCGCCTCACCGGGCCCGTCGCGGGGTCGGCGCTCGTCAGGACCTCCGCCGACCCGACCGGCACCAAGGTGCTCGGCACCCTCAACAACTGCTCCGGCGGTGTCACCCCGTGGGGCACGACCCTGCACGGCGAGGAGAACTTCAACCAGTACTTCGCCAACGGCAGCCGCGCGACCGACAAGCGGTACGGGATCGGCACCGGAGCCGGCGAGCGCAAGTGGGAGCGGTTCGACAAGCGGTTCGACGTGGCCCGGGAGCCGAACGAGGTGCACCGGTTCGGATACGTGGTGGAGTTCGATCCGTACGACCCGGCCTCCACGCCCCGCAAGCACACCGCTCTCGGGCGGTTCAAGCACGAGGCGGCGACCGTGCGGCTGACGCACGACGGGCGTCCTGTCGTGTACTCCGGTGACGACGAGCGGTTCGACTACTTCTACAAGTTCGTCGGCAGCAAGCGGATGAGGCACGGCCACAGCCGGGCCGTCCGCGAGCACAACCTCTCCCTGCTCGACGAGGGCACGCTGTACGTCGCAAGGCTCACCGGTGACTCCCCCGCCCTCGAGATCGACGGCACGGGCAGGCTGCCGGAGGACGGTGAGTTCGACGGGGGCGGTGAGTGGATCCCGCTGGCCACCGCCACCGCGAAGGGCGCCGTCTCGCACGTGGCGGGGATGAGCGCCGAGGAGGTGTTCGTCTTCACGCGGCTCGCCGGTGACAAGGTGGGCGCCACCAAGATGGACCGGCCCGAGGACATCGAGCCCAACCCGGTGACCGGCAAGGTGTACGTCGCGCTGACCAACAACAGCAACCGCGGTGTCGGCTCCAACGCCACGGCGGACGAGGCCAACCCGCGCAACGCCAACAAGCACGGGCACGTGCTGGAGCTCACCGAGCGGTGGAACCGGCCCGAGAGCACCCGGTTCGCCTGGTCGCTGTTCCTGGTTGCCGGTGACCCGGACGACCCGGCGACCTACTTCGCCGGGTTCCCGAAGGACTCCGTCAGCCCGATCTCCTGCCCGGACAACGTCGCCTTCGACCCGCACGGCAACCTGTGGATCTCCACCGACGGTGCCCAGCTCGGTTCGCACGACGGCCTGTTCGGTGTGGCGACCCGGGGCGAGCGGCGCGGGGAGCTCAAGCAGTTCCTGACCGTGCCGAAGGGGGCCGAGACCTGCGGTCCGATCGTCCAGGACCGGCGCGTGCTGGTGTCCGTGCAGCACCCGGGGGAGGTCGACGGCGCGTCCGTGGAGAAGCCCGCGAGCAGCTGGCCCGACGGGCCCGGGACGTACGTCCGTCCGGCCGTGGTGGCCGTGTGGCGTGCCGACGGGCGCGACATCGGCGTCTGAGGGAGGGTCCCGGCTGTCGGTTGCATCGGTTGGTGCCGGTTGTTCGGTGGCAGTCGTTCGTCCCGGCCGTTCGGTGGCAGTCGTTCGTCCTGACCGTTCGGTTGCAGCGGTTCGTCCCGGCCGTTCGGTTGCAGCGGTTCGTCCGCGTCGTTGCGGCGGCGGCAGCAGCGTGTCAGGGAAGGGCCGGGCTCGGGGGTCTGCGGGGACCGCCGGGTTCCAGCCAGTCCCGCTTGTGCCAGTCTTGGTAGGCCGGTGCCTGCCGGGCGACCTCGCCGTACGCCTCCTCCAGCGCGGGGTAGACGCCGTCCAGGTCGGTCTCGGTGCGGGCCGCTGCGAGCAGTCGTACGCCGAGTGGATCGTCCTTCAGGCGGCGCACCGCCATGTCGGGGCCGGGGACGCGGGTGGGCTGGCAGACGGTGACGACCTCGCCGGTCGCGACCAGGGCGTCGGCCGTGTGGTAGTCGCCGTGCAGGACGTGCGGGCTGACGCCGGCCTCGCGGAACATCCGCTGGACCGCGTCCCATTCACCGTCGACGGTGGGGTCGATCATCCAGCGGTCGCCGGCCAGGTCGGCCAGCTCGACCTCCTGTTTGGCGGCTGCGGGATGGTCGACGGGCAGGGACACGCACTGCGGTTCGCGCTCCACCAGGACGCGCAGCCGGAGGTCGGCGGGGATACGCAGCGGGCAGCCCTCCACCTCGTGCACGAAGGCGACGTCGAGCTGCCCGTGGGCGACCATGCGGAGCAGGGCGTTCGGGGAGACGTTCATATGGAGGCTGGGGTTCTGACCGCGGGCGCGCAGCCGGCGCAGCCAGCCCGCCAGGGCCTTGCTCGCCGTGGAGCCGATGCGGAGCTCGGTGCCGCCGGTGGCGGCCGCCCTGGCCTCGGTGACCAGCAGGTGCAGTTCGGCCATGAGCGGGCGGGCGCGGCTGAGGACCAGACGTCCCAGCGGGGTGGGGTGGCAGCCCGTGTGGGAGCGCAGGAACAGCGGGCCGCCCAGCTCCTGCTCGATCCGGCGCAGCTGTGTGCTCAACGACGGCTGGGCGACGCCCAGCTGCCGGGCGGCGCGGTGCAGACTGCCGGTGTCGGCTATGGCGCACAGCGCGCGGAGGTGCCTCACCTCGAGCTCCATGCTCTGTGAGGCTAAAGCGGAATCGCGGCGTTAACCAGCCACATAATTCATCGCTAAACCAGGTGAATTGGGCAGTCGATAGCCCCGTCCTATCGCTGGTTGCCATCATCACAGGCGCCGCACGGCCATCGAGACTCACCGGTGAGACTCAACCCCCACCCGAGGAGTCCTTCGATGCGAAAGCCCCTGTCCTCCCTGGCGGTTCTCGGCCTCGGCCTGACGATGGCCGGACTCGGAACGGCCGGTCCCGCCGCGGCGTCCCCGGCCGCGGAGCCGCACGCCGGATTCGTCGCGAAGTCCGCCGCGTCCGCCGACTCCGACGCGAGCAGAGCCTTCTTCCAGGCGGTCCTGAAGTCCGTCGCCGAGAAGCGCGCCGCGAACCCGAGTGCCACCGCGGCCGTCACCGTCGTCTACGACGCCTCCCGGGCGCCCACGTTCAGCGCCCAGATCGCGCGCAGCACCCAGATATGGAACAGCTCGGTGTCGAACGTGAAGCTCCAGTCGGGTTCCGCTTCGGCGGCCGACTTCAGTTACCGGGAGGGCAACGACTCCCGTGGCTCGTACGCGTCCACCGACGGCCACGGAAGCGGTTACATCTTCCTGGACTACCGGCAGAACCAGCAGTACGACTCCACGCGGGTCACCGCCCACGAGACCGGTCACGTCCTCGGTCTGCCCGACCACTACACGGGCCCGTGCAGTGAGCTGATGTCCGGCGGCGGCCCCGGCCCCTCCTGCACCAACGCCGTCCCGAACGCGACCGAGCGCTCCCGGGTCAACAGGCTGTGGGCGAACGGCTTCGCGGCGGCGATGGACAAGGCCCTGGAGAAGTCGCCTCGTTGAGACCCCCATGCGGATGCGGCCGCCCTGCCATGCGGGGCGGCCGTATCCGCATGTGCGGGCCGGGGTCAGCGGCGCTCGTGCAGCGTGAGGTCTGTGACGACCGCCCGGTGGTCGGTGTCGGCCAGGTCGAGGACGCGGGTGCGGCGGGCGCCGAAGTCCCGCGAGAGAAGGACGTGGTCGATCTGCGCGCCGAAGGTGGGTGCCGTCCGGGCCGGCCAGGTGACGGTGCGGTCGGCGCCGTCCGTGCGGGAGGCGTCGCTCAGGCCGGTGTCGAGGATGCGGCGGAACGCGGCGTGGTCCTGCGAGGCGTTGAAGTCGCCGGCCAGGACGAGGGGAGTGCCCGGGTCGGCGGTCGCCGCCTCGCGCACGGCGCCCAGCTCCCGGCGCCAGAGGTCCACCTGCCCGGGCAGCGGCGGCATCGGGTGGGCGAGCTGGAGCCGTACGGCGTGCCCGTCGACGTCGGCGACCGCCCCGGGCATGCCCATCGTGCCGCGCACGCCCTCGGTGGGCCGCAGCGGGAAGCGGCTGAGGATGACGGAGCCCTCGGAGCCGCCGCCCTCCACGGCCCGGCGGTGCGGGTAGTCCCGGGCGAGGTCCCGCTTCAGCAGCGCGTCGCACGCGTAGTCGCACTCCGACACGAAGACCACGTCCGGTCTCTCCCGGCGTACGGCGGTGACGAGGGAGCCGGTGCCCTGGCCGAACTCCACGTTGGAGGTGAGGACGCGGAGGTCGGCGACCGGGCGGCCCACGGGGTCCCCGACCTTGCCGTACGGCTCGATGTACCAGGCCAGCAGGCCGAGCAGGAGCACGCCCCAGACCGTTCCGGTCCACCAGCGGGACAGCAGGGTGAGCAGCAGGCCCGCGGCGGTGGGGACGAGCAGCCAGGGGAGGAAGGCGAGCAGCTGCGGGACGGGGGTCATGCCGTCGCTGTCGGCGACCCGGAAGCCGACGACCACGCTCACCGCGGCGAACAGCAGGCCGGCGCATCCGGCACCGGACCGCCGTCCGGACGGGCGGTGCTCCTGCCCGTCGTCCCCGGTGGTCCACTCGGCAGCGGCGGTGTCCAAGGCCCGGCCTTCCGTTCGCGGGATGGGGTGCCCGCATCCTCCCTCAAAGACGGGGCGGGACGGTGGAGGGTCGCCGGGCGTCGACCCGGCCCAGGAACTCCTCCAGGGCCCGGTCGAACACCTCCGGGCGTTCCAGGTTCGGCAGATGCGCCGCCCCCTCGATGACGCGCAGCTCCGCGTCCGGGAGCGCCGCGTGCATCGCCCGGGCGTCGGAGACCGGTGTGAAGGTGTCGTCGGCTCCCACGACGACCAGGGCCGGGACGGAGACCTGCGGCAGCAGGGCGGTGTAGTCGGGGCGGCGGGCCCGGGCGCGCAGGGCCGCGGCGGCGCCCTCGGGGGCGGTCGCGGTCATCATGCCGTGGACGTGCGCCTTGACCTCGGCGGACGCGTACGGGGCGACCATCCGCTCCAGGACCTCGTCGGCGTAGCCGCCCATGCCTTCGGCGAGGAGGCGGTCCGCCATGGCGTCGCGGGTGCGCACGCCCTCGGGGGTCTCCGCCGACGGGAAGGTGTCCGCGAGGACCAGGCCGCGCACGCGCTCGGGGAACAGGCGGTAGCAGTCCATGACGATCTGCCCGCCCATCGACAGGCCCGCCAGCACGAATGACTCCACCTTCAGCTCGTCCAGCAGGGCCTCGACGTCCCGGGCGAACCCGGAGAAGTCCTGCACGCCGGGGGTCGTCGGGGAGGCCCCGTAGCCGCGCAGGTCGGGGGCGACGACACGGCGGGTACCCGGGAACCGGTCGAGCTGGGGAGCCCACATCGTGCGGTCGAAAGGGTGGCCGTGGACGAGGACCAGGGGAACCCGACCGGTATCGGGGCCTTTGTCCTCATAAGCGAGGAAGGGTGCCATGGCGTCGACCCTAGGCCGCCCAACTACTCAGTGCAATAAGATCTTTGCTCTCGGTGCAATCCAAGGGGGAGACCGGCCGATGAGTGACTACCGGCGCATCGCCGACCGCATCGCCGACGACATCGCCACCGGACGGCTCCGGCCGGGCCAGCGGCTGCCTCCGCAGCGGGCGTTCGCCCGGCGGCGGGGCATCGCCCCGTCGACGGCCGGGCGGGTCTACGGCGAACTCGTGCGGCGCGGACTGGTCGTCGGGGAAGTGGGGCGCGGGACCTTCGTACGGGCCGCACCGGCCGGACCGGCGGGGCAGGCGCTCGTCGAACCCGGGCCCCCCGGAGCCGCACCCGTCAACCTCGAACTCAACTACCCCGCCGCGCCCGGCCAGCCGGAGCTGCTCGCCCCCGTCCTCGCGCCGCTGCTGCGTCCCGACGTGCTGGCCGAGGCGCTGTTACCGGCGGCCGCCACCGGCACCCGGGCCGCGCGGGAGGCGGCGGCCGGCCTGCTCACCACCCCCGGCTGGCGGCCCGCACCGGAGCGGCTGCTGTTCACCGGCAACGCCCGGCAGGCCATCGCCGCCGTCCTGGCCTCACTGGTCCGGCCGGGCGGCCGGGTGGGGGTGGAGCAGCTGACGTATCCGCTGGTCAAGGAGATCGCGGCACGGCTCGGCATCACCCTGGTGCCGCTGGCCGGGGATCCGGCCGGGGTGCTCCCGGAGGCCGTCGCCGCCGCGCACCGCACGGCGCCGCTGTCCGCCCTCTACGTGCAGCCGACCCTTCACAACCCGACGTCCCTGACGACGAGCCGGCCGCGGCTGCTGCAACTCGCCCAGCTGGTCCACGACCTGGATCTGCCGGTCGTGGAGGACCGCATCTGGTCCTTCCTCCAGGAGCCCGGTGACCCGCTCGCCGTGCACGCCCCGGCCCTCACCCACGTCGTCGACGGGCTCTCCAAGCGGGTCGCTCCGGGGCTCACCGCCGGGTTCCTGATCGTACCGCCGCACCGGGTCGCCGCCGTGGCCGACGCCGTGCGCTCGGGCGGCTGGAGCGCGGGGCGGTTCGCGCTGGAGGCGGCCGTGCGGTGGGCCGCGGAGGGGACGGTGGCCCGGCTGGTGGCGGCCAAGCGGGTGGACGCGGCACGGCGGCAGCGGATCCTCGCCGAGGAACTCGCCGGCTTCGCCGTACGGTCCGACCCGGCGTCCTCCTTCGCCTGGTGGCAGTTGCCCGCCCCATGGCGCGCGGACACCTTCACGGCCGCCGCCGCGGCGCACGGCATCGCCGTCACGCCCGGCCCCGCCTTCGCCGTCGCCCCCGGGCACACACCCGACGCCGTCAGGCTCGGGCTCGCGTCGGCTCCGGAACCGGATCTGCGCCGGGCACTGCGGACCCTCGCGCACGTCGCCGCGCGGCGAGCCGGGGACCGAACCGGCCCGTGACCCAGGCACCGGCCGCCACCGCCAGGCCCAGCACGCACAGCAGCCAGGACACCGTGCGCAGGGTGGCCGTCAGGGCGTCGTAGACGGCGCCCGCGGCCGGGCGGTGCAGGGCGTCGGGCAGGTCGGCGAGGGTCAGACGTCGGCCGATCGCGACGGCGAGGACCAGCAGCACGCCCCCCAGGGCCGTGCCCAGGCCGAGGGCGGTGAGCGCCCTGCGGCGGCATGCGGCGACGGTGATCCCGGCGACCGCGAGGACGGCGGCGGCGAGCGGCAGCCAGAAGGCGGCGGTGTCCAGCACGTGATACCCCTTGCGCAGTCGGTCGGTGTCGTCGGCCGGCAGCACCGGGATCCGCGTGTGCGTGACCGGGATGCGGTGGGCGAACGGCACATGGTCGTCGGAGAGTTGGCGCTTGACCCGGGCGATGACGGGGGCGGGGTCGACGGTGACCGGGGCTCCGCGGGTGCCCTGGTCGCGCAGGGCGCGCAGCACCGCCTCGTGGAAGGCCCGGTTCGCCGCGTCCCAGGCCGTGCGACAGGTCTCGGTGCGGGTGAAGGAACGTGCCGCGTCGTGCACGAAGGGCTCGATCGCGGCGGGCCGTGGGCCGCTGTCCGCCCGGCGCCCGGCCTCCCGCAGGACGCCGTCGCCGACGGCGTCCGCGATCGCGATCCGCACGTCGGGGTCGTCGGCGAGCGGCGCCATCGTCCGGACGTAGCGGCCGGTGTCGGTCAGGCCGTGGGCCGCCCAGGACGCGAGCGCGCCGGCCGGCACGAGCAGACACGCGAGAACCAGCAGAACGGCCGACAGGGCGTTCCGTGATCGTGGGGGCGCCTTCCCGGCTCCGGGCGCCCGGTCGTGCTCGGACACCCTTCCAGGCAACGGCCCCGGGGCCCGGTCCGCGAGCGCTGGGCCACCGTCCGGCCGCCCGCCTGCCGTGCAGCGGCGCGCTCCACCTGCGACGAGTGGCTGACCGGGCCCGCGGCCGGGCTCGCCCGAACGGGTGTCCCTCAGCCGATGCGCCGGCCCTGGGCGTCCTCGTGCGTGTAGTAGCGGTAGAACACCATCACGAGGACTGCCGCCCCCACCGCCAGCCCCAGGCCGCTGGAGCTGATCACGGATGCACCGGACTGGCTGTACAGGAAACCGGTCGCACCGCCCGCGAAGACGAACCAGCACAACGCGTGCAGCTCGCGGGGCAGCAGCGGGGCCAGCGCGCACACCGCGGCGAACACCGCGGCGAACACGAGCGCCGTGAGGAAACCGAACAGCAGGTTCCAGCCGGTGATGGGCCCGGCGTCGCGCCGGATGGCGGCGGCCCAGTAGCCGTAGGTGAGCCCGAGCACCACGGGCAGGCCGACCTTCACGGCGACGTGGACGCGCGGGCCGAAGACGTCCGGCCTCCGGCCGGGCATGGTCATCCTGCGTGAGGCGGGTGCCGCATGAGCCATGACAGCTCTCCTCTCTGTCCCTGCCCCTGGAACCAGGGCACACCTGGGGACAGCCCCTGGCAAGTCGGCGAGCGTCGCGAACGGGATGCGGCCGGTGCGGCCCCGTGTTTCGCTGGGGCCGTGAGCCGCCACCTCGGGGAGCACGGCCCGCACGTCCGGCACCGTCCGCACGTCCGGCCCGGTCCCCTCGTCCGGCACGCCCGGGCCGGTCGCCCCGACGCCGTGCGGCGGCAGGAGCTGCTGCGGGTGCGGGGCCGCAGCGTGGCCTGGATCCCGCCGCTGCTGCTGCTCGTCGCCATCGCGGTGGCTGATTACCACACCATCGGCGAATTCCGGATGATCTCCTGGATCGTGCTGGTCCCGGCCATCGCCGCCTCGATCTGCGGGGTGTGGGGCACAGCCCTCTTCGCGGTCCTCTCCCTGGTGACATACGTCGTCGCCGACAGCTCCTGGCCGCACGAATACCGGGCCGGCCGCGCCGACTTCGTCCTCGTCGCCCTCGGCGGCATCCTCGCCACCCTGGCCTGCGCGGTCCGGGTGCGCGACGAGAACCGCGCGCTGCACATGAGCGACGTCACCGACACCGTCCGCCGTACCGTGCTGCGCCCGCTGCCGCCCGGCTGGGGCGGCCTCGACCACGCCGGCGTCTACCTCACCGCCGACGCCCACGCCCGCGTCGGCGGCGACTTCTACGACATCCAGCCCGGCCCGCACGGCACCCGGGTCCTGGTCGGCGACGTGCAGGGCAAGGGCCTGGGCGCGGTCGAGGCGGCGGCCGCGCTGCTCGGCACGTTCCGTGAGGCCGCTTACCACGAGGCGGCCCTGACGACGGTCGCCGAACGGCTGGAGACGCGGATGATCCGGCACCGCGGGCACACCGTCGCCCTGGGCCGCTCGGACGGCGACCGGTTCGCCACCGCCGTACTCCTCGCCTTCCCCGACGACCAGAGGGAGGCGGTGGACGTGATGCTGTTCGGGCACGAGCCGCCGCTCGCCGTCGGGCCCGGCGGAGTGCGCACCCTGGCGGCCGCGCCGGGGCTGCCGCTCGGCTTCGGAGATCTCGGAGCCGGGCATCCGCGAGCGCGGCGGTGGCGGGTCGCCGCCGACGAGACACTGCTGCTGGTGACGGACGGGGTGACCGAGGCCCGGGACGGCACCGGGGCGTTCTACCCGCTCGCCGACGAGGTGGCCCGGGCCGTCGCCGAGGACCCCGGCACCGCCGAACCGGCCCGCCTGGCCGCCTTCGTACGCGACGGCACCCTGCGGCACGGCGGCGGGAGCCTCGCCGACGACACGACCGTCTTCGCCCTCCGCAGGAGAACGGGGCGCGAAGCCCCGGAAGGCGGACGTTTGCGGTCCTGAGGCCCACCTTTGCAGCCGCAGCGGTTACCGTGCTGACGTACGTGATCGACACAGGGGGTGGGGCCATGCCCGGAACCGTGCTGCTGCTGGCGGCCTCGCCGGTGGGCAGGGGGCGCCTGGTGGACGCCGCCTCCGTGCTCCCCGTCCTCGCCGCCGTACCGCCCGCCGTGCTGTCCGGCACCGACACCGCGAACGTCGTCGAACTCGCCGACCCGCTGGAACCGCAGGCCGTCCTGACCCGGCTGCGCGCCGCCGCCGCGGCCCCCGGACCCCTCACCGTGTACGTCACCGGTCAGCTCCAGCTCGACCGCCGCCAGCGCCTGCCCCACCTCGCCCTGGCCCGCACCACCCCCGCCACCGTCCGCTACACCGCATTCCCCTGGCACTGGTTCCGGGAAGAGCTGCGCCTCAGGCCCGCCGGCGCCACAACCCTCCTGCTCGACCTGCACGCCGACACCGAGACCTGGCAACTGCTGCGCGCCACCCCGCTGGACTCGGGCCGCGGCAACGCCGTTCACGGTCGCATCGCGCCCCCGCCGTCCCGACGGGGCGTCGCGCAGCCGGCGTACATGAAGGCCGTCGCGACGATCCTGCGCAGCGGATTCCGGCCGCCGGTCGAGCAGTTGCACCAGCAGGCCCTGACCCGGATCGCGCCGGAGAGCGCGGGCACCGACCTGGTGCTGAGCCCGCCCGGTCCCCCGGGCGGGGACCCGCACGCCGCCATCACCGCCGCCGTCCAGTCCGGCCGGCACACCGACGCCGACGCGCTCGCCGCCCGGCACGAGCAGTCCGCCGTCGCCGCGCACGGCCCCGCGTCCGAGGAGGCCCTGCACTGGGCCGAGGTACGGGCCGACCTGGCGATGTTCGCCGGGGACGCCGCCCGCAGCTGCCGCACCTGGCTGGCCGTCGCCACCGCCCGCCTGAACGCCGGGCAGGCGCCGGACGCCCCCGCCGTCGAGGCCGCCGCCGACCGGGCGCACCACCAGTGGGGGCAGGTCCGCGACCCCGCCCCCGCCCGCGAACTGGGCGCCGCGCTCGCCGCGTTGCGCGAGCGGGTGCCCGGGCGCCGCGAGGGGGCGCTGGACCATGTGCAGCGGCAGATGCGGCAGTTGCAGACCCAGGGCTGAGGGGCCCTGGCGCCGGGAGGGGCCGCGCCCCGGACGCTCGTCGCGCACGGACCCCTCAACCGCGTGTGCCGTGTGCGCGTGGCGTGAAAGGGGTGTGCGATCGCCCGCGCCGGTCACGTCACGGGTCTGCCGCCGGAGCCTGACCCGATGTCATGATGTCGGACATGACAGAGGGGGACGAAGTGGCTGTCTTAGGCGTGCGCGTACGGCTGGGCGCCGGCGCGACCATGGACGATGTCAGAGCCCTGCAGACGTGGCTGAAGCGCGACGAACCCCTGGAGGACCTGGTCTCCCGGCGGCAGCTGCGCATCGAGGCCAGGCCCGGCACCGACGGGCCCCCGGGACGGCTCGGGCCCGACCTCGACCTGGTGCTGGAGATCCTGGGTGACGTCGTCACCGTCGCGGCGCTCACCGAGTACACCGCCCGCGCGGTGAAGACCTGGACGAACAACCGCCGCAGGTTGCAGGGCGGCGACCCCGAGCCGCAGATCCGCCCGCTGGATTCCGACGGGGAGTAGGCGGTGAGCCGCTTCGACCCGCGCGGCAAGGCGAACAGGGCGCTGCTGGCCGGTGTGTCCGAGTACGACCATGTCGCCCCGGACCCCCAGGGAGTGAACGGTCAGCTCCCGGCCGTGCGGCACAACCGGACGTCCCTGGAGGACGCGCTGCACCGGGGCGGCGTGTTCGGCGCGGGTGAGGTGAGGGCCCTCGCCTCACCGACCCCGGACGACTTCACGGGGGCGCTGCGCCGCGCCTGCCGCGAGGCCAGAGGGCTGCTGCTGCTCTACTTCGCCGGGCACGCCGTCACCTCCACCTCCGGCAGCGAGCTGCACCTGCAGATGCGCACCGCGCGGGTGCTCATGGGCCACGGGCTGCCCGGCTCGGTACGTTTCAGCGAGGTGCTGGGCGAGCTCGCCGAGAGCCACGCCGAGCGGGTGGTGGTGATCCTCGACTGCTGCTACGCGGGCAACGCCGCCGGAATCTGGCACCACCTCGACGATCCGAAGCGCAAGAAGCACAAGATCCAGCTGCTGATGAGCGTCCAGCCCAACCGCTGCATCCTGGGCGGGGACGCCGACGCGGCGACACCGTTCACCCGCGAACTCACCCGCGTCCTCGACGAGGGCGGTGACGTGTGGCTGTCCCGGCTGTACGCCGCGGTCAAGGAGCGGATGGCCGCGGCGAGGTACAAGGCGGAGGACGACGATCCGCAGCGGCCGCAGGCCCTGGCTCCCCCTTGGGACCCGGAGGCGGACGTGCTGCTGGCCGCGGGCCCCTCGGTGCTCCCGCCTCCTCCCCCGGGCGTCTCCTGGCCGCGCAGGCTGCGGGCCCTGCTCGCCCGCGCCCGGAAGACCGTCGCCGGGTCCGGCCGTACGACGCTGGCGGCGCTGCTCGCCCTGCTCGCCACCGGCGCCGGCGGCTACGGCATCCTGGCCCTGACCGGCGAGCACGGCCCCTGCGCACCGCCCCTGGAACTGCGCGTCCTCACCGACCCCGACCTGGAGCCGCCGGTGCGGGCGGCGGCGGACGCCTACGTCACCTCGGACGCCAACACCACCGGCGACGGCTGCCGGCGCAGCGGCGTCACCGTCAACAGCGCGGGTTCCGCGGCTGTCGTGACCGCGCTCGGCAAGCGGACCGACGCCTGGCAGCAGCCGCGCGAGGACGACAACCCGCAGCGGGACATCGGCCCGCAGCCGGACGTGTGGATCCCCGCCACCCGCGCCGACCTCGACCGGGTCAACCTGGCGGCGGCGCGGGAGGACCGCCTCTTCGCCCGGTTGGAGGCGGAGGCCGAGCCGATCGCCTACTCGCCGGTCGTGCTGGCCGTACCGAAGGCACTGGGCGCGGGCCTCGAACCCACCGGGCGGTCGCTGTCCCAGCTGCGCACCGACCTCGAACGGGTCGACGGGAAGGCCGAACTGCACCGCCCCGCGCCGGAACTGACCGACGCGGCGCTGCTGGCCACGATGGGCCTGTACGGCGAGGACGCCGACGCGCGCGCCGCCGAGCGGCGCCTCGCCCGAGCCGGACGGCCCGAGTCCTCGGCCGCGCGGCTGCTGTGCGCGCTGCCCGCCGACGACGCCGTGGACCGCCACGGCGCGGCGCTGGTACCGGAGTTCCTGCTGAAGAGCGGCATCGGCTGCCACCCGGTCACCCGCGTCCCGCGCGTCGCCGCCTACCCCGACGACGTGCCCGGTCTGGAGCCGGCGTTCGTGCGGGTGCGCTGGGAGGACGGCGACCGGGACGCCGACGCGCGGGACGACGCCGTGGACCGTTTCCGCGCCTGGCTGACGGGCGACGGCGGCCGGGCGGTGCTCGGCGAGCACGGCTTCCGGTCGGCGACCGGTGAGCGCGGCCTGCTCGCCGCCCAGGAACCACCCGCGGGCCTCGCCGGGTCGGTCCGTCCGGCCAAGGCCGCCGACCCCTCGGAGATGGACCTGACCCTGGAACGCCACGGCAGCGCACACGGTCCCGGCCGGGTCCTGTTCCTCCTCGACAGCTCCGGCTCGATGGCCGGGCGCTGGGACGGTTCCAGTGGCGGCCCCGGCATCCTGAAGCAGACCCTGCCCGGGCTCGGCGGGGAGGACGAGTACGGGGTGTGGGCGGTGCACGGCACCGGCGGCCGCACCCACACCGAGCTGCTGGACTTCGGCACGCACGAGCGCCCCGACGCCGAACGCGCCCTGGACCGCGCCGAGGTGCGGGACGCCGAGGCCGATCCGCACGGGGCGCTGCTGGACGCGCTGGCGTTCATGCGGGAGCGCGGCACGGGCGACGAGCAGCCGCAGCTGATCGTGTACCTCACCGACGGCGAGGACGACGGCCGCCTGACGGGCAAGGCACTGGATGAGGTCCTCGACCGGGCCGGCGGCGACGCGGGGGCCCCGGTCGTCATGGTGTCCCTGCGCAACTCGGGCTGTGACCGGGGCCGTCCCGCCACCCGCATCGCCGCGGCCGGCCGGGGCCGCTGCCTGGATGTCGGGGACGACCTGGTGCCCGCCCTGCTGGACGAGGTCGCCCGCACCGGATCGGGGGTGGAATGATGGCCCGCCGCCTGACAGCCGCGGTGCGCGGGAAAGCCGCGATACGTGTGACGGCCGGGGTCCGCATGCGGGCCGCCGTACGTCTGACGGCTGCTGCACTGTCGCTGTCGTCGCTTCTCGCGCTCACCTCCTGCACCGCCGGGGACGTGGGCCGGCAGCAGCCGCAGGGCGCCGAGCCGCCCCGGATCGTGGTGGCCAGCGGCCAGGACGTCACCGGCAAGAACGGCATCCGCCAGCAGCTCATCGACGCCTGGAACGCCAAGGAGGGCGAACAGGGCTACCGGGCCCGCCTGGTGGAGCTGCCCGGCTCGGCGGACCAGCAGCGCAGCCAGCTGCTCGGTGCGCTCCAGTCGGGCGGCGCCGAGTACGACGTGGTGAACCTGGACGTGACCTGGATCCCGGAGTTCGCCGCCGCCGGGCTGATCCGCCCGCTGACCGGCGGGGCGGTGAGGTCTCCCGGCGACATCATCCCGTCCGTCGACCGCACGTCGTTCTGGGACGGTGAGCGGTACGCGGTGCCCTTCAACAGCGACGTGGGTCTGCTGTACTACCGCAAGGACCACCTGCGCAGCATCGGCACCTCCCGCACCGACCTGAGCGGCGGCGTGACCTGGGACGACCTCCGCGACCTCATCGACACCGTCAACGACAGGCCGAAGCCCCGGGGGTACAAGGACGGCTGGACCACACAGCTCGCCGCCTACGAGGGACGCACGGTCAACGCGATCGAGGCGTTCGCCTCGGCCGTCCCGGACTTCGCGCTGACCGACGAGGAGGGCCGGTACGCCGCCGACGAGGAGCAGTTGACGGCCGGCGTGACCGAACTGCGGGAGCGCACGGCGTCGCCGTACCTGCTCGGGGAGGCCTCCGGGTCACGCGAGGCCGAATCGCTCAGCGCCTTCGCGGAGGGCCGCACGACGTTCCTGCGGCACTGGCCGTACGTCTACCCGGCCCTGTACGAGACGCTCAAGGGGAACCTCGGGGTGACCCGGCTGCCCGGCAAGGCCGTGCTCGGGGGCCAGAACCTGGCCGTCACCTCCTCCACCTCCGAGCAGCGCGCCGCGAAGGCCGCCGAGCTGATCGCGTTCCTGACCGACCCGGACAGTGAACGCTGCCTGCTGCGAGCCGGGTTCGCCGCCACGCGCACCTCCGCGTACCAGGCGCCCGGCACCACCCCGGAGTGCCGGCACGCCTCCGCGTACTCCGGGAGCGCCTCGGCGTCCCCGACGCGCGAGAGCGCCGAACTGAAGGCACCCGACCTGCTCGCGGGCGGCGTCAGCTACTCCCGTGACGTCCTGCTGCCGGCTCTGAGCGAGGCCGTCCAACGGCCCCGTACGCCGCTGTACGGAGCCGTCACACAGACCCTCATCACCCAGCTCGACGCCCTGTGCGGCCCCCGCCCGACCGGCGCGCCCCGACCACGGGACGCACAGGTGGCGAAGAGTCTTGACGAGGCGTTGAAAAAGGTTTTGCCCGGTTGAATTTCCTCCCGGTGATGTTCACACTTCCTCCATTGCGACCGTCCGTTCCCCGTGGGTAGCCTCGATTTCGCACTGACCATGCAATTCATCAGGCAGTTCGGCATGTGGTTCTCCATGCAGTTCGGCATGCACATCAAAATCGGGGACGGTCTTCGTGAGCGTACGAAGCAAGGGAATTTCTTCTGTCGTCGCCTTCGCCGTGACCGGCGCGCTGTGCGGTGTCGGCGCACAGACGGCACAGGCGGCGCCGGCACAGCCGCAGGTGCGCGCCGGAGCGGACGAGATCTGCGCGGTCCTGGGGATCGGCAGCGGCGCGGCAGGCCTCACCAAGGCCTTGGCCAAGGGCGCGTCGTGGGTGGGGATCGGCGCGAGCGTCGGGTGCTACGCCTATACGAAGGCGAAGGAGGCCACACCCGCGGAAAAGCGGGCGGCCATGATCGCCTCCTACAAGAAGTATCAGGCGATGAGCGACATCAAGAAGCTCGACGCACTCGGCTATTACTGCCGGAAGAAGGAAAGCGGCGGCGGTGGCGGAACCGATGTCGCACCCACCGATGTTTCGGTGAAGGCGGGATGGCGGGACATCAGGATGAAGGGCGTGACGTACAAGTGCACGGCCACCGGGGACTGACCGGCCGCAGCGGACCGGGCCACGGAGAACGACTCCTCCTCTCCCTGGCCCTGGTCGTCGTGAGCCTGCTGTGGATCACCCGGGACATGGCCACCTGGGCGACGGCGATGTGCGGTGCCGGTGCGGCCGCAGGAGCTCTCGGAGTGTGCTACTTCGCATGGTGCTGTGTTCGCGATTCTCGCGCACGCGGGAAATCCCGCTGATCGAGTTCACGGTGGCACAGTTCGGCCATCTCCCAGGCGTGGAAATAACACCCTGAGTACCACCTCGCGTACAAGGGGGGCCGGGTATCGTCCTCGAGGACGATAACCGGCCTTTCGCGGAGTCAGGCCACCTTGTGGCACGTGGCCTTGCACGGACCGCCGGTGTTCACCTGACCTACTGGAATCGAGCTGCCCGGCGACGCCTCGCCGGCGCGAAGGCATCGATCGTTCCCGCGCCCCTGCCCGGTGCCGTGTTCCATCCCCGGATGCGGTCGGCAAGTTTCCTGAGACGAAGATCTCCGGGCTCGACGGCGAGCTGGAAGTGGGACTGCTTCACCGGCTTCAGATGCCCGCCCCAGGCGATGACGCCTTCGCAGTCGGCAAGGATGTCCGTGACGACGATCTGCTCGGCTTCGCTCATGCCGGTGTTCCTGACATCAGCTCCCAGCGGGTAGTGCATGGGCCGGATCGCGATGGCCGTTCCCGACAAGTAGTTCGACTCGAATGCTGAGCCGATCTTGCGCTCCGTCGTGTGCCCCTGGAGGTCACCGGGCATAAGCATGTCGACTTCATAGGCGAACCGGCGGGCAACGTAGAGAAGAACGGTTGCGACGTCTCCCCCCGCCAGGGAAACGTCGACGTTGGTGCCTTCGACCCGGAACTTCCCGGCGTGATCGAGGAGGGGCCAGCCGTTTGCCGATTCGCGCTTGGTCCAGGCACGCTCGCCGGTGGTAGGGGCGGCCTGTGCCGGGCCGGCACTCGCGACGGCTATTGCTGCCCCAGCCCCGAGTCCGAGAACCCGTCTACGCGTCAAGCTCGTTGTCATGGAGGGCCCTTCTGTGCTGAGAGCGGTTGATGAATAGCAGGGTGAAACAGACGATGGCGCAGGCCAGCCCCGCGTAAAGCAGGGGTGTGGCCCAGAACGACACGTCGTTGGTGCTGTGTCCGCTGCTCCAATGGCAGGTGACGGATGGGGGGAAATGGTGGACGGTCGCTGACGTCAGGCTGTAGTCCCGCCCGGTGTCCACGTAGTCACCACTGGCGGTCTTCGTCGCACAGAGGTCGAGTGGGTGTGTGTAGGCGAGACCGTAGAAGGTTCCGGCACCGTAGGCGGCGAGAGCTGCCGCGCTCCCGACCGCAGCCAGACGGGCCGTCCGCGAGGGCCTCTTCCGGGTCACCCACCATGCGTAGGGGAACACTCCGATGATGAAGAGGAGGAGCGTGATCGCGGGCGGGCCGAAGAGCGCGAAGAGTGCCATGCGTCCTGACGCTACTTCGCTCCAAGAAGACGCTTCTGGTTGGCTTGGTACTGAGCTCGCCGGAGCGTCTCCGTGGAGGCGTGCTGAGCGAGGTTGTTGCCGAACGCGTTGCACCACGCGTTGAGCTGGTCGCCTGGAAGGTTGTGCGGCATCAGGGTGGGTATGCCGCCGAACTTCTGGATCAGGCTTGCGCGCCCGGCCACCAGGATGACCCCGTCCCCGCTGGCGGGCTCGTCCGTGAGGATCTTCTTCGCCTGAGCGGCTGCTTCGCTGATGGTGCCGCCGAACCGCTGTTTCATATAGTCCCGGAACCGGGTGAGGCCGCCGCTGCCCACGTAGTGATCACGGACCGCGTCGACGATGGTCTTACCGCCACGCACGGCTTGGGCGATGAGATACCCGTCGGCGTCTTCGACGAGGTCGGTGAATCCAAAGGTGGACGCGACACCGATCTTGCCCATCTTGTCGTTGATGTAGGTGGCGCCGGAGGCGTAGGAGTCGTGGTCCCGCCGCCATTCGCCGTACAGGGTCATCAGGTCGCCGCCCCAGCCGGCGACGTCACCCAGGCTGATGTTCCCCGCCGGGTTGGGTTTGACGAACTGGCCGTTCGCCGTGGCCATCAAGTGCTCGATTCCGAGGTGCTGACCGGTGAACGGGTCCTTGAACTCCGGCCAGATGCTCAGGTTGCGGCTGTTCACGTATGAGACGAATCCGGCGTCCGCCTTCCCGATCAAAGCCCGCCACTGGTTGTCGTCGTACGCGTCGCTACGGAGGTATTCCATGACGAGCTGGTTCGGGTTGCCCTTGCCGTATGCCTTGGCCAAGTCATAGAGGGACTTGATGTAGTTGACGAATTCATCCGCGGGCGACGACGGCCTGTTGACGCTGCTCTGGCCGGGGTCGCTACCGATACGGTGAGCGTCTCGGTCGAGCCAGAAGGTGTCTGTTCCGTTGGTGACCTGGTATTCCTTGATCTGATTGAAGGACCAGTTCGCCGGCAGGGGATAGCCGAGGTTGCCTGAGAAGCCCCAGGACATGCCGGACACGAACGAGTAGCGGGCGTAGGTCTCCTTGGTGACCTCGGCGCATACGTGTCGAGATCCGTATACGCCGTGCACGTACCGCTTCCCCTTGCTCCCGAGTCCGGACGCGACGCCTCGGAAGTACTCGAGGATGTGCGGCATATCGGCATCGGTGGCGTCGTAGTCGACGGCGAAGTAGATGATCGTCCCTCGGTTGAAACCGAAGTGCACGGCTTGGTCGTGGGCCTTCTTCGCGTGGGCGTACCCGTTCCCCCAGTAGTACTCGGACAGGGACCTGCCGTTGTCCTGGAAGATCGGAAATACCCGAAGCCCGCCATTGAAGATGTTGGAAAGTTCACCTTCTTCAAGCATCTTCGACCCGCCGCCGGCCGATGCCTCGTTGAGGTACCTGCCGACATATCGGTACCCGTCGCTGTACATTCTCTTGGCACGTGACGCCGTGATGGTGTAAGCGGTGTCGGAGGCGGTGACCGGCCGGTCCGGGTCTCCCATCGACACGAGGAGCTGAGCCCATGTCGCGTAGTCGCCACGGCCGTTGGCGGATATTTCGGAGAACCGCTGGAAGGTGGTCACGAAGGACGTCAGATTGCTGTCGAATGACGTCTTGAACACCGTCTTCGTCTGAACCGTGTCGCCGTTTCCGTTTACGGTGACGATCGGCTGGTTGAAGACACACGCGGCGGAGAACAGCTGGACGAAGATTCCGGACGAGCCCTCCGAGACGCCGGCCTTGGACCTGATGCCGGCTTGCGTTCCGGCCCCGAAGTTGCCGGTGGCGTCCGCTTCGGCGATGCCTATTTCCAGCTGGAGGGCCTTCATCAGATTCTGCTGGACATTGCGGGAGTAGTGGCCGTCGGCCGGGCCGATGTCGACCGTCTTCCTCGTCCAGTAGCGCCCGTTCAGCCACTGCTGGATGGAGCGGACCTCCTCCGACCCGCCGGCGGTGAGTACGTAGGCGTCCATGTTGAGCAGCGCCTTGAACACCTTCGGCTCGAGGGTGCCGCTCTGCGAGAGGCCCATGTTGCTCTGCATCTTCTTGACGGCGAGCTCGATGTCCGGGTCGTAGTAGCCGGTGTCGGAGTACCCGCCGGTGTAACCCTTGCAGAACAATCCGTATCGGATGATCTTCACTATGTTTTTGTTCTTCGCCCAGCCGCCTCTGAGTTCGCCGAGCCCTGCGAGTTTGGAAACGGTGCCGTCGCCGAAGTTCGCCACGACGGGGCTGATGCCCAGTTCCTTCTGCAGCCCCATGATGAAGGCATACATCGTGGGCCAGCCGACCTTGCCGTCTTCAGGGCACTTCTGGTAACCGGGCACGCTCGCATAGGTCGAGTTGACCCACTTCTGCGCTTCGAGGACTTTCTCGTCGGCCATGCCGGATCTCCTGGACTGCTTGACGGGTTGAGGCGCGGAGGCAGACGACGCCGGCTCATGGCACGAGACGTCCTGCCTGTCGAGCACGCGCACGCCGCGGGTGCGAGTGCCGTGAGGTACTCAGGTGCCGAGCCGGGTGCGTTGCGGCCGCTCGCCGGCCCGGTCACAGGCCGGCGGCAAGCCCCGAGGCGAGCACCGATACGAAGGCCGACGGGGCGAGTTCAGAGGCCCATGCGTCGTGCCCGCAGTTGACTTCGTCCCCCTGGCCTCCGACGTCACGGATGAGGCAGGGAACGAGGGGGTTCCGCGGACGGGCTGTCCGGACGGCCGTCCCCGGTCGATGGGGCGGCCTCTCCCCGACAGGCCCCGCGCCGCAGCGAGTTGGCGACTCGGATCCCGACTGAGCAGCGGGGAAGCGCTCGCCATGCGGAGGCAGTGAAAGATGGCGCGCCGGTACGCGGACGCTCTGAAGGGTCAGTCGCAGGGGGCTACGTACCTGACCCGGTCGATGATCGCGACGCCGCTCGACCACATGATCGCGGTCACCCGGGAGCAATTGTTCCAGCCGGAGTCGTGGTTGCCCTCGCCTTTGACCGGGCCTGCGTACTGTGAGTAGGTCCCCTCGTCCACCTTGCAGTCCACGCCGGTCTTGTTCGGGCACAGCTTCAGCTTCATGTGCTTCGCCGTGCCGAGGTTGTTGTCGAACACCGCGCAGGCCCCCGACCTGGTGGTCGTGGATTTCGTGTAGGTGAACAGCGTGCCGAAGCGGCGCGCGTCCGGGAGTTGTTCGGCGGCCTCGAGTTCGTACCCGGATCCGCACAGTGTTGCGGTGGCGCTGACAGCGGCAGGGTCCTCCGCCGCGATCGCACGCGTCCGCGCGTCACGGGCTCCGTTCTCGGAGAACTCGACACTGGTCCCGGGGACGCGCATGCCGCTGCCCGAGGGGCCGTGGTCATCGGCCATGGCTTGCGGGGTGACGGCGAGAACGGAGACAAGTGCGGCTGCCGGGGCGATGAAACGTATCAGTGTGCGCATAAAGTCAAGTGCTCCTGTTCGAAAGAGAGCTGATTCAGGACCGTACGCGTCATCTTCGACGCTCCGCCGGGGATGGGGCATGGGTGCACCGGCGAGGGACCACCACAGGTCACATCGGTGTGCACGAAAGGCAGCGACAAGGCATGAGCGATGTTTCCCCCTGGTGAGGCTCCCGCTCATGGGGCGGTCGCCTGGTGGGGCAGTTTGGTCGTGCTGCCCCGTTAAGAATCGCAATTGGAATCGAACATAGCCGAAGAGCCGACATGCAGCCCGATCAGCTGAAGGAATGGCTGGAACGCTTCATGGCGTTCGAAAGCCGCTGAGGTGACATGTCACCCGGGCAGCCGCGCAGCTGAGACCGGTGCGACGCATGTGAAGCACGGGTGAGACATCAGGGAGTGCGTGATCGTTCCGTTGGCTGATTCCCGCCCCTGTAGCTCACGTCGCTGTGAAGTGACGGCTCGGGCCGGCTCTCCCCTGCTCTCGCCGACCCCGTGTTCGCCGCCAGCAGGAGCGTGGCGACGGCGACGACCGCAGCCGTCAGACCTCGGGCGTACCGCTCGGTGGTGCGTGTGCGTTCGAGCACGGCGACCTCGCAACAGGGGCGGCGACTACGGCGGCAACGTATTAAGCAGGTTCGACAATCCTGCTTAACACTCCGTTTAACCTAGGGGCAGTTCAGGGCGAACGGCAAGAGCCACAGGGGGAGTTGGCGTGGGGGAGCGTGACGATCCGGGGACCATCGGCCGCCGGGTGCAGCGGTTGCGGGTGGAACGCGGCCTGACGCAGAGGCAGTTGGCGGAACCCGTGTACACCCCCGCCTACATCTCCACCCTCGAGTCGGGCCGGGTACGGCCCTCCGACGACGCCCTGCGGCATCTCGCGGAGCGGCTCGGCGTCGCCTTCGAGGAGCTCGCCGGCGGACGCTCGGCCCGGCTCGTCACCGGCCTGCGGCTGCGGCTGACCGAGGCCCAGCGCACCTTCGCCGTCGGCGACGCCGAGGCGGCGGCCGCGCAGTACGCCGAACTGCTCGTCGAGGCCGAGACGCACTCCCTGGCCGCCGAGCGGTCCGCCGCCCTGCTCGGGCTCGGCGAGTGCGCACTGGAGACCGGCGAGCTCGTGGCCGGGCGGCAGTACTTCGAGCGGGCCGAGGAGTGCCTGGCCGGCGCCCCCCTGCCGGCCCGGGTCCCGGCCCTGCGCGGCCGGGCCGTGGCCCACTACCTCGCCGGTGAACTCCGTTACGCCGTCTACCTGCTGGAGACCACCCTCGACGAACTCAACCGCGGCGGACTGCACGACCCGGATGCCTTGCTGCTGCTCTACGCCAGCGCCATCGGCCCGTACATGGACATGGGCGCCCACGCACGTGCCGCCCAGGCCGCCGAGTTCGCCCTGGCCCTCGCCCCGCAGTCCGGCGACCCCGCCCTGGTCGCCCGCATGCACCGGTCCGTCGCCCGCACGCTGGTCGCCGAGGGCCGCCTCGCCGAGGCCGACGCCTCCCTGGCCAAGGCCGCCGAGCTCTACCGAGGCCTGCAGCTCCGCACCGAACTGGCCAACTGCCACTGGATGCGCGGTTACGTCTACGCCCAGGAGGGCCGGCTGGAGCGCGCGGAGGAGGAACTGCGGCAGGCCCTCGGCATGCTCTCGGCCCAGCGCGCCGCCCTCTACAGCAGCCAGGTCACCGTCGAACTGGCCGACGTGCTCCACCGGCGCGGCAGGTCCGAGGAGGCGGCGGCCCTGTTGCACGACGTCCTCGGGCAGTTGTCCCCCGAGCGCGGAGCCGTGCACGCCGCCGCCGCGCACCGGCTGCTCGGCATCATCGCCGAGGACGCCCGCCGCACCGACGACGCCGAGGAGCACTACGTCCGTGCCCTGAGTCTGCTGGAGCGGGCCGGCGCCGCCGGTGACCTGGCCGACCTGTGCCGGCTGCTGGGCGACCTGCTGCGGCGGACCGGGCGGGTGGAGGCCGCCCTGGACGCGTACCGGACGGGCCTCGGACACCGCACGGCCCCCGGCACCACCACCCTCGGACCGGCTCCCGCACAGCCCCCTCTGTGAGGAACCGGGTCCCGGCACCACCACCCTCGGACCGGCTCCCGCACAGCCCCCTCTGTGAGGAACCGGGCCCCGGCACCACCACCCTCGGACCGGCGCCCGCACAGCCCCCTCTGTGAGGAACCGGGCCCCGGCACCACCACCCTCGGACCGGCGCCCGCACAGCCCCCTCTGTGAGGAACCGGGTCCTCGCAGCCGGTTCCGCGCGGCGGATGCCACAGCCATACGACCCGTACGGGAAACGTTGAGGCCGTACCCCGCGCCGACGCCGTCCGGGCAGGTGTTTCGCCCCATCCGCAACGGGTAGTCGGGCACGGTTCCCAGGGTCCCGGCCCGGTGCGCGGCGGGCACCCGGCAGGAGAGCGGCCGGCCGCAGCACGGCCCCGCAGGGCGCACGTGGCCCGGCCCCGTCGTGCTCCGGCCGGAAACCGGTGTCGGTGCAAGCCGCGGGTGAGTGAAGGAGGCGGTGGTCGTGCGGCCCAGGGACGATCCCGCAGACGCCCCCGACGGCGACCAGGGACCTGGCCGCGCCGGGGGTGACGGCCCGGACCCGGACGGAGCGCGGGCCGCCGACGCCATCGCCAGGGGCATGCGGGGCGCCGAGCCCGGAGAGGTGCCGGGCCGGCTGTGCGAGGTGGCGGTGGAACTGCTGCCGGTGACCGGCGCGAGTGTGTCGCTGCGCAGCGAGGGGATGCCCGTGCAGCTGAGCGCGAGCAGCGAGCAGGCCGCGCACCTGGCGCAGATCCAGGCGACGCTGGGCGACGGCCCCTGCCAGAGCGCTCTGGAGGACGGAGCGCCCGTACTCGCCTGTGATCTGACCACGGGCCGGGACGCCGGCCGTTGGCCGGTCTTCGCCCAGCAGGCGACGGAGGCCGGGGTGCGGGCGGTGTACGCGGTGCCGCTGGGCAGCGGCCCGGTGTGCGTGGGCACCCTCGACCTGTACCGCGACCGTCCGGGCGGGCTCACCGACCGCGAGCTGCACCTGGCACGCGTCGTGGCCGGTGTCATGACCGTGGCCCTGATGGCACTGCCGCACGGCGACGAGCCCGGGACTCCTGGCGGGGAGGACTGGCTGAGCGGACTGGCCACCGACCACGACGAGGTCTACCAGGCCGTCGGCATGATCATGGCGCAGCTGGGCGTGGCCGCGGACGACGCGCTCGCGCGGTTGCGGGCGGACGCGTTCGCGCACGGGCGCACGGCCCTCGAGGTGGCGCGCGACGTGATCGCCCACCGCACGCGGTTCGACCGGTACTGACCTGCCGGGAGCCGGGAGCCGGGAGCCGGGAGCCGGGTGTCAGATCTGCGCCCTGCCCTGCTTCCTGATCTCCGCCAGGCGCTGCGCCCCGAGCTGCGCGGCCTGCTGGGTGACTTCCGCGTACACCTCGCCCAGGCCCGCGTTGGTGAGGGTGATCGCCTCCTGGCCGACACGGACGGCGGCGATGTCCATGGTGAGGTAGGTGAGTTCGCCCTCCTCCGACTCGCCGGCCAGCATGACCCGCAGGGCCTGCCGGGCGTCCCCGACCGGCGGCAGCGGCAGGTCGCGGACCTCCACGCCCTGAATGCCGCCGCGGGTGGTCGCCGCCGTGAACTCACCGCACGTGCCGGGCAGTGACTTCATCCAGTCCAGCGTGCGGTCCACGTCCGCCGGGGGGTGGGCGGCGACCCGGTAGCGCAACTGGGCGTCGGTGTCACCGTCGTCGAGCGCGGACGTCGCCTGCGGGCCCTTGGGGCTGCCGAAGGGCTCCTCCGTGTAGAGGATGTCCAGCAGCCGCTGGCAGTCTCCACTCTCCGTGGTCGCCTTGAGCAGTCCGTCCCGCCAGGTCTGCGCGCCCCGGGACGGCACCCACGGCTCTCCCAGATCGGCCTCGGTGACCAGTGCGGCGTGGGCCTGCGCCTCGGTGAGGGCGGCTCCGGAACCGGACGGCTGCTCGACGGCGGGGGACGCGCCGGAGGCGGACGCGGAGGCGGAGAACCACCGGGGACGCGGCTCGTCCCCGACGGAGCAGCCGGCCGTGACCAGCAGGGCGGTCGCCGACAGCGTGGAGGCCAGGAGGGCACGGGTGGCCGCGGGGTGGGTCATCGGGGTGCCTCCTGCGGGCTCATGGAGGGGCCTGCGCACGGGGCGGCTCTCCAAGATCGGGTACGTGCTCCTACGGCACCACCGCGCTCGCCCGGCCACCAGCGATACGGGCCGTCCGGGTGAGCGGACCGGGAGCTCCGGCCCCGCCGGATCCCCGGGGATCGGGTCCCGCGGGCCGCCCAGGACGTCGACACTCTCCGTGCCGCGGGGCGGCCCTCGATGCCGGCCCTGTGCGACCCGGCCGGAATCCCCTCGCCCCGCCCCCCACGGCCCTGTTACCGTCGCGCCCATGCAGCGCGTCCAGCCGTTCCCGTCCTCCACGACGACGCCGGAGAGTGTCCCGGCGCGCTGACAGCTGACCCAGATGTCCGAAGCCCCGGGGCGAGTGCCCCGGGGCTTCGTCGCGTGGTGCTCGCCTTCCCACCGCGAGGAGTCACGCCATGCACGACCACCGCCGACTCGGCCGTGAACTGGACCTGTTCGACACCGACCCGCTGATGGGCGCGGGGCTGCCGTACTGGCTGCCCGACGGCGCGATCGTGCGGCACGCCCTGGAGGAGTACGTCCGCGACGCGGAACGCCGGGCCGGCTACCTGCATGTGTACTCGCCGGTCCTCGGCAAACGCGAGCTGTACGAGATCTCCGGGCACTGGGACCACTACGGCGACGACATGTTCCCGCCGATGGACCTGGGCGCCGAGCAGGTGCTGCTGCGCCCCAGCCTGTGCCCCCACCACGCCCTGATCTACCGCTCCCGCTCCCACAGTTACCGCGAACTACCACTGCGCATGGCCGAGTTGGGCGGCATGTACCGTTCGGAGCTGTCCGGTGTCCTCGGCGGCCTGACCCGGGTCCGGGGCATCACCCTCAACGACGCGCACATCTTCTGCACCCTGGAGCAGGCCGTCCAGGAGGCGCGGGCCGCGCTGGAGCTGATCTGCCGCGCCTACGTGGACCTGGGCATCCGCGCGTCCCGCCACCGGCTGTCCCTGCCCGGGGAGGGCGGCAAGTACGTGGCCGATCCGGAGCTGTGGCGGCGTGCCACCGCCCTGCTGCGGGAGGTCCTGGACGGCTCCGGCATCGCGTACGAGGAGGCCGAGGGCGAAGCGGCGTTCTACGGCCCCAAGATCGACGTGCAGATCACCGACCCGGCCGGCCGGGAGGCCACCCTCTCCACCGTGCAGATCGACTTCCACCAGCCCGAGCGCTTCGACCTGCACTACATCGGCCCCGACGGGGCGAAGCACCGCCCGGTCATGGTGCACCGCAGCGTCATCGGCAGCGTGGAGCGCGCGGTCGCCCACCTCGTCGAGGAGCACGGCGGTGCCTTCCCGCCGTGGCTGGCGCCGGTGCAGCTGGCGGTCCTGCCGGTGGCGGAGGAACACGCCGAGGCCGCGGACACCCTGGCCGCACGCGCCCGGGAACTCGGTCTGCGCGCCGACGTCGCCGGACCCGGGCAGGGCACCCTGGCCGCCCGGATCCGCGCGGCCCGGCTGGTGCCGTACCAGGCGGTGATCGGCGGGCGGGAGGCCGTATCGGGCCTGGTGGCGGCGCGCCTGCGGGACGGCCGCCGGCTTGACGCACTGCCCGCCGCCGAGCTGCTGCGGCGGATCGGCGACCGGGTCGCGGCCCGCGGTAGCGAACTGTGGGACCAGCCGTAGGACGGGGTCAGAACGTCCACCGTGTGTGGCTGTAGACGCCGTTGTCCCGGCCGAAGCCGTAGGCCGTGCCCGGGGCCACCGCGAACACCACCACCTCGCCGCTGCGGAACGCGTCGCCGATGCCGTGGAACGTCCCCTCGGGGGAGGTGATGTGCGGCCCGTACTTCGTCTCGTACGCCGTGATCACCTCCTCCAGCAGCGCCCGGTCGGCGACCGGCTCGGCGGTGCCCTCGACCACCAGGTCGAGCCCGTCGGTGAGGGAGCTCGCGCCGGTGGTCAGCGCGCAGTGCGCGTCGTGTGCGAGGTTCTTCGCCTTCTGCTCGGTGCGGCCGGTGGAGAAGTACAGCACCCCGTCGTGCCAGGCGGCGATGCAGGGGGTGACGTGCAGCCGGCCGTCGGGCCGCACCGTGGACACCCAGAAGATCTCGGCGGCCGCCAGCCGCCCCTGGGCCTCGTCCCACCCGGTGGCGGTCACCTCCGAGGCACCCGGGCGGGGGGTGAGCGCGGAGCTGTAGCGGGCGTCGAGCTCGGTCGTCGGTTGCTGTGCGGGCATGGCGGACTCCTTCGTCGTCTCCTGCCCGTAACGACCGTCCGGCGGGGCCGGAATCATCGCCGCGTCCGTTCGTGTGGCGGGCGGCACCGGTCAGGGTGCCGTCCTGGGCGGAGCTCGTCGGGGTTGAGCACGGCCCGGACGTTGCGGATCCGGTCGCCCGCGATGTCGAAAGCCAGCACCGACACGGTGACGCCGTCCTTCCGGGCCACCAGGCCGGGCCGGACGTTGACCCAGCACACCAGGAGCGGGATGCCGGGCACCGCGCGGGCACGCTCGGGGAGGAAGCGCGCCACCGGCCCGGCGTCCTCATGGTCGGCCGGAAGGTGACGCCGGACTTCGGCGTCACGGCGGTACGCCGGTCGTGACGCGGGCCGGAGCCCGGGAGGGGCCGGGGTCGTAGGGTCGCTGCTGCGGAGCTTTCCCGCGGAGCCACTGGAAGGAGTCCCCGCCGTGACGGACGGCCAGCGCACCCCGGTGATCATCGACTGCGACACCGGTGTCGACGACGCCCTCGCCCTGCTGTTCGCGGTACGGCACCCGGCGCTCGACGTGCGGGCGATCACCTGCGTGGCGGGGAACACGGACGTCGACGGCGTCGTGCGCAACACCCTGACCGTGCTGGAGCAGGCGGGCGCTCCGCCCATTCCCGTCGCCCGGGGCGCCGAGCGGCCGCTGATCGAGGCGCCCCGCTCGGCGCAGCACGTGCACGGGCGCGACGGCATGGGCGACCTGGGGCTGCCGGAACCGTCCCGGGAGCCCGCCGACGTCGACGCGGTGACGCTGCTGCGGCGCGAGATCCTCGCCTCACCGCGCCCGGTCACCCTCGTCCCGACGGCACCGCTCACCAACATCGCGCTGCTCCTGCGCACGCATCCGGAAGTGGTCCGCAACATCGAGCGGATCGTCTTCATGGGCGGCGCGGCGGCCGTCGGGAACGCCACGCCCGTCGCGGAGTTCAACGTCTGGCACGACCCGGAGGCGGCCGCGATCCTGCTCACCGCCGGGGTGCCGATCACCATGTACGGGCTGGACGTGTTCAACCGGGTCGTGGTCCCCGCGGCGGACGTGCGCAGGCTGTGCACGAGCGGGGAGCCGGGGGCGCGGCTGGCCGGGGAGCTGCTCTCACACCGCCCGGCCCGTCCGGACAGCCGCCCCGGCGACCCGGCCGAGACGTCCGGCGGCCTCGGTGACGCCGGCGCGGTGTGCGCGGTCGCCGACCCGGAGGGCCTGACGACCCATCGCCTCCCGGTGGACGTCTCCCTCGCGCCCGGACCCACACGCGGTATGACGATCGTGGACCGCCGCCCCCGGCCCGGGGAGTCGGAGCTGCACGAGGGCACGCGCGAACAGCCGCTGGTCGACGTGGGGCTGGACGTGGACGTGGAGCGCTACGTGAAGCTGTATCTGGCGACCGTGGAAACGTGATCTATTGACTGTCGATCGGTACCGATCGAGAATCGATAAATGAATGGCTTTCTCATTGCCGCGCTCCGGGCCGGTATCGCCTTCGCCGTGTTGGCGGGGCTCTTCGGGCAGATCGTGGTCATACCGACGACGGCGGCCGACGAGGTCGACCGCTTCCCGCCCTACGAGCCCTTCGCCGCGCCGTACGCGGCCGTGGCGATCGCCGGGGTCGTGTGCGTCCAGGTCGCACTCGTCGCCGTGTGGATGCTGCTGACGATGGTGCAGCGCGACGCGATCTTCACGCCGCGGGCGTTCCGGTGGGTCGACGTCGTCATCGGGGCGTCGGCGGTGGCGACCGCGCTGGCCCTCGGGGCCGCCGGGCATCTGGCCGTGGCGGAGATCCCCTCCCCCGGCGACGGCATGGACGTCGAGAGCGCCCTGGCCGCGGCGACGGCCGCGGTCGCCGTGGGGGCGGCGTTCGCGATGCTGATGCTGGTCATGCGGAGCCTGCTGCGCAAGGCGACGAGCCTGCAGAGCGAGATGGCGGCAGTGGTCTGACCGCCGGGCACGACAGGGCCCGGTGTGCTGTCGCCGCCGGACGACAGCGCACCGGGCCCTCTTCGGTTCGGGTGTGCCTACCGGGTTCGGCCGTTCCTCATGGGTTCGGGCGTCCTTACCCGTGGCTGTTACGCGTTGCGCTTGGCCGCGCGGCGGCGGGTCACGACGACGAGGGCCGCGCCGCCGGCCAGCAGGGCCGCCGCGCCGAGGGCGATCGGGCCGGTGCTGCTGTCGGCGCCGGTCTCGGCGAGGTCGCCACCGCCACCGTTCGGCTCGGGCGCGACGGGCGTCGACTCGGAGGCGCTCGGGGTGGGCGTGTCCGTGCCGGAGGACGGCGGCGTCGAGGGTTCGGCCGGCTCGGACGGGGACACCGGGGGCGTCGCCGGAGGCGTCGTCTCCTCGGCCGGCTCGGACGGGCTCGCGGGCGGCGTGGAGGCGGGCGGCTCCTCCTCCTCCGCCGGCGGCGGGGTGTCGCAGTCCTTCGTGCCGCCGTTCCAGGCCGCGATCAGCTTGTCCTTGATGACCGGGCGGTCCGGGCCCTTGGGCAGGTCGCCGTGCTCGAAGCCGTCCTTCGCGTCGAGCTCGCCGTCGAACTTCACCGCGCCCCGGTAGAGGTCGATCTGCCCGAAGCAGCCCTTGTCCGGGATGGCGATGTCGAGGGACTCGGTGCCGCCCGGCTTGACCGTCACCGTGTCGAAGTCGACGAACACCTGCTCGCCGGAGGTCGCGAACGTCGCGCCGTGGGCGAGGTAGGAGGCGAGGGAGGCCGTGCAGGTGGCCGCGTCGCCGGCGGTGCGGACCTTGATGTGGACCTTGCCGTCGTCGGTCGGCTTCAGGTTCTGGTCGTCGACCTTGACCGAGTCGTGGAAGCCGGTGCCGTCGAGCGAGAACTGGCAGCGGTCGGTCCCGGTCTCCGTGCCCGCGCCCGTGCCGGGCTCGTAGCTGCCGCCGGACGACCAGCCGTCTCCGCCGGGCGCACCGTGCGCGAACGCGGTCGTGGCGGAGGCGGCGCAGAGGACGAGGGTCGCGGCGCCCGTCCCCAGCAGGCGTCGCGCGGTGACACGTCTCCCTATGGACATGCGTATCCCATTTCTTGGCGTGTTCAGGGACCCGGGTGACGGCCTGCGGGCAGCGCGCGGCGCGCGGCTGCCGGGCCGCACCGGGAAGTGAGTGGTCTGAGAAACACTGGGCTCATTGGTCACATGTGCCTCAGTGGCCCCATCGTGGCGGCGCCGCAGCACACTGTCAACCTGCGGTGATGCAAAGGAAGTTGAGCCGCCATCACACTTTCGTCACAGCAGGAATGGATCACTCCGATCGATGTGATGGTTCCTTTTTCCGGCATTCTGGACAGATTCAATGCTGTCGCCCGTATGCCCTGCGAAGGAGACCGCGTGACCGATCGCTCGACCCTCGACCTGTCGTCCCGGGACCCCGGCTGGTGGCGCCAGGCCGTCGTCTACCAGATCTATCCCCGCAGCTTCGCCGACGCCGACGGCGACGGACTCGGTGACCTGCGCGGCATCACCCGCCGCCTCACCCATCTCGCCGCCCTGGGCGTGGACGCCCTGTGGCTGAGCCCCTTCTACCCCTCCGAACTCGCCGACGGCGGCTACGACGTCGCCGACCCGCGGGGCGTCGACCCGCGCCTGGGCACCCTCGACGACTTCGACGACCTGGTCGGCGAGGCCCACCGGCTCGGCCTGAAGGTCATCGTCGACATCGTGCCCAACCACTCCTCGCACCGGCACGTCTGGTTCCAGGAGGCCCTGGACGCGGGGCCCGGCTCGGCCGCCCGTGACCGCTACGTCTTCCGTGACGGCCGCGGCGAGCACGGCGAACTCCCGCCCAGCGACTGGCAGTCCGTCTTCGGTGGCAGCGCCTGGAAACGGGTGCCCGACGGCCAGTGGTACCTCCATCTGTTCGCCCCCGAGCAGCCCGACCTCAACTGGGAGAACCAGGAGGTCCGCGACGACTACCGGACCACCCTGCGCTTCTGGTCCGACCGCGGGGTCGACGGCTTCCGCGTCGACGTCGCCCACGCCCTCGCCAAGGACCTGAGCGAACCCCTGCGCGACCTCGGCGCCCCCGAACTGAGCGGCGAGCAGGCACTCACCGCGATGCCGCCCGGCACGCACCCCTTCTACGACCGTGACGACGTGCACGAGATCTACCGCGACTGGCGCAAGATCCTCGACGCCTACCGCCCGCCCCGCATGGCCGTCGCCGAGGCGTGGGTGCCCGGCGGCCGCCGTGTGCTGTACGCCCGCCCGGACGAGCTGGGCCAGGCCTTCAACTTCGAGTACCTGCAAGCCGGATGGGACGCGCGGGAGCTGCGGCAGGTCATCACCGACTCGCTCGCCACCGCCCGGGCGGCGGGCGCCTCGGCCACCTGGGTGCTGTCCAACCACGACGTCGTACGGCACGCCTCCCGCCTCATGCTGCCGCCCGGCACCGATCCCAACGCCTGGCTGCTGGCCGGAGGGCACGCCCCGGCCGTCGACGAGGCGGCCGGACTGCGCCGGGCCAGGGCGGCCACCCTGCTGATGCTGGCGCTGCCCGGCTCGGCGTACGTATACCAGGGCGAGGAGCTCGGCCTGCCCGAGGTCGCCGACCTGCCCACGGAGGTGCTCCAGGACCCGATCTGGGAGCAGACGGGGCACGTCCGCAAGGGCCGTGACGGCTGCCGGGTGCCGCTGCCGTGGACGACGACCGGACCGTCGTACGGCTTCGGGCCCGGCGGTGCCTGGCTGCCGCAGCCGCCCGGCTTCGCCGCGTACGCCGTCCAGGCCCAGGACGGTGCCGAGGGCTCCACCCTGGAGCTGTACCGCACGGCCCTCAGGCTGCGCCGCAAACTCCTCGACGGCGAGGAGCTGATCTGGGCGGCGGACGCGCCGCCGGGCGTGCTCCGGTTCGACCGCTGCGAGGGGTGGCGCTGCGTCACGAACCTCTCCGACAGGGCGGTCGAACTCCCGGCCGGTGAGGTGCTGTTGAGCAGCGCACCGCTGGAAGACGGCATGGTCGGGCCGGATACGACGGTGTGGCTCGGGCGGTGAGGGCGCTGTCGGCGGGGGTGCCGGGTTGTTCTTCGGCCGAGCCGCCGTAGGGGGCGATCGCGCAGTTCCCCGCGCCCCGTCGGGGCGCGGGCGGCGTCGGGTCGGTCTTCGGCCGCAGCGGCGTCGTGGCTGGTCGCGCAGTACCCCGCGCCCCTTCGGGGCGCGGGGTGGTGGTCAGTAACGGACCGCCCTGGCCACCTCGGTGCGGGGTTCGCCGGACAGGTCGTGGGTGCTGCGGGCGGTGGCCGTGGCGGAATGACCGGCCTGCACGTGGTCCACCGTGACGATGACCGTGTCGACCAGTTGTCCGTCGGCGTCCCGGAAGTCGACCTGGACGGCGAAGGACCGGGTCGAGTCGTCGGTGTTGCGTGCGGTGACCTCGGTGCGGACCCGGCCGTCGGACCCGGTGACGGGCGGACCGGTCGTCACGTCCTTCTTGACGTCGATGCCGTCCTGGATGTCGTCGAGCCGCCGCCCGGCCTCGGCGGTCGCGGACTCCACCGCCTCGGAGGCCTCCGAGGCGATCGAACCCACGGCGGACTCCGCCTTGCGTGCGGTGTCCGAGGGGCTGTCGTCGCCGCCGCACCCCGCGAGCACGGCGGACAGACCCAGCGCCAGGGCGGCCCCGCCCGTCGCCCGGCGCCTGCGGCGGCGGGCGGTGCCCCCTGCCCGGGGCCCGCCGACACCCGGACCGCGCGGGGTCATGTGCGTCCGAGCCCACCGCCGCCGAAGGATCCGCTGGATCCGGGCGACCAGCGGCGCGGCTTCTGGTCCTTGCCGGTCCTGGTGCTCGCCCGGTGGAGCTCATGGGGCATGAGCCGCTGGCCGTCGCGTGCCACGACCGGCACGTCGTCGGGCTCCCTCATCTCCCGGGTCTCGCGGACCGGCCCGCCGTCCGGGACGTGCGGCTGTTCCTCCGGAGCGGGGTGATGGGTGTCCTTGTCCATGACCCGCATCCCGACCCGCACGGCCCAGATCAGCGCGCAGGCCACGATCAGGCCGCCGACGAACGCGATGGTCACGGCGACCGCGTGATCTGACGAGGCCGCCAGTTCTGCATACGTAGCCGTATTCATGCCCCAAGTATCACCGACGCAATGGGATAAAGCGCCCGGAATGTCCAACCGCAGGTCGGCGGGCCGGCGGGCCGGCAGATCAGCGGACCAGCGGCCGTCGGCCCGACGAGCCGGCAGGCCGGGATGCCCGGCAACCTCGGCGGGCGCACGGCAGCCTCGGTGGGGCCGGTGTGCGCGGCAACCCCGGCCACGCCGTTGACGGCCTCGGGGTGACACCCGTCCTTTCCCCCACGAGGAGATCACCATGCGCAGACCCCTGGCGCGCCTGATCACCGACTTCGACACCTGGACGGCGCGTGACTTCTGGCGCCATCTGAAGAGCCGCCACGGGCCTGTGAACGGTCGCGGGGCGGTGCGGGCGGCAACCCAGTTCCCGTGCCGCCCCGCGGGGTACGGTGAAGGAACGGAGGGTACGCAGACAGTGGCCGAACCGGTCTTCCGGCCACACGCCCCGGTCCGCAGCAGGAGCCCCGATGACGTCCGCCTCCTCGTCCCCGACACCGCACCCGGCACCGCGGGAAGTCCGGCTGCGGCTCGCCGAGCCGACGCGCTACGGCCGTACGGCCCGCCGCATCGACGGCGCGTGGTGGCCCCGGTCCGACGATCTGGCCGAGGAGCTGACCGGACTGCTGGGCGTGCTGCCGCCCGCCTGGGGGCGCATCGCCAGCGTCCTGGTCCACGGGGACACCTGGCCCGGTTGCCCGGAGCGGATGATGGTCGCCGGACAGCCGGTGCACGTCGGCCACGACGACTCGCCCACCGCCCCCCACACCGTCTGCCTGATCGCTCCCGGCCGGGGCCGCTACGACCTGCTGGTGGTGCCGCCGGCGACGGCCGAGGCCGAGGCGGACCGGCTCATGGAACGGGCCGTCGCCGGGGACGCGTGACGTCCCGTCCTGCCGGTCAGTGCGCGGCCAGCACCAGCGCCAGGGCGGCCAGCGCCGGGACGGTCTGCACGAAGAGGATCTTCCGGCTGGCGGTGGCCGCGCCGTAGAGGCCCGCGACCGCCACGCACACGAGGAAGAACACCGAGACCTGGAAGCCCACCGGGTCGGCCGCCACCGCGCCCCAGACCAGACCGGCGGCGAGGAAGCCGTTGTAGAGGCCCTGGTTGGCCGCCAGGGCCTTCGTCCCGGCGGCGAACTCGGCACTGGTGCCGAAGGCCGCCCGGGCCCGTGGCGTGGTCCACAGGAACATTTCCAGCACCAGGATGTAGGCGTGGAGCGCGGCGAGGGCCAGCACCGCGAGCGTGGCGAGCGTCGACATGCACTCATCATCACAGGCACGCCCGGCCCGTCCCCCGTCGGGCCCGCCCGGGAGGCGGCGTGGGGCGCCGGGTGGCAGATTGCGGCCAGAGGCCGGGTCCGGCCGTCGCGTCCCCGCGTGTGCCGCTCGGGAGCCGGACCCGGCCTCCCCGTGCCGCGCGGGGAGCGCGCCGCGCGCCGCTCCCCCTCTCGTGTCCGGAATCAACCATTCTCGGTTGACCGGCAGTCTCAGGTTTGATCAGCTGTCCCACCAGGCGTGTTCGATTCTGATCGAGCAGTTGATGGCTCCCGGGGGGGAGCTTGTGACGAGTTGGGGAGTTCCCTTGATGCATCACGGTTCCGCCGTGCCGCGCCGTGCCGGATTCCGGCGCGGCGCCGCGGCCCTGACCTTCGTGGCGCTGGCCGCCGGCACGGCCCTGACGGGTGCGCAGGCCGCCACGGCCGCCGGTGGCCAGGCGCCGGGGAAGGCCTGCGCGCCGACGGAGGGCTTCTCCGGCTGCCGCCTGTTCGTGCCCACCGAGGCCGACCAGGACTTCACGGTGCCGTCCGGGGTGACGAGCCTCGACGTACGGGCCTGGGGCGAGGGCGGCGCGGGCAACTCCATGGCGTACGGCGGTGCGGGCGGCTTCGTCGCCGGCAGCCTGAAGGTCAGCCCCGGAGAGGTCCTGAGCCTCGCCGTCGGCGGGCCCGGCTCCGGTGACGCCCTCGCCGGCAAGGGTGGCAGCGGGGGCGGCGAGCGCGGCGGCAACAGCAGCGCCATCCGCACGAGCGGCGGGGCGGCGCTCGTCGTCGCGGGCGGCGGTGGCGGCGCCGGTGGCGACGTGGCCCACGGCCAGGCCGGTGCCGCCGGGGGCGAGAACGGCCAGGACGGCTCCGAGAAGGACCGCGGCGGCAAGGGCGCCACCGGCGCGAAGGGCGGCGCGGGCACCGGCAACGGCGCCGCGGGCGCCGACCGTGCCAAGGGCGGGGCCGGCGGCGCCGGCGGCACGGGCCGTCACGGCGGTGGCGGCGGCGGTGCCGGATACGCGGGCGGCGGTGGCGGCACGGGCGCCGAGACCGGCTCGACCACCGGCAACGCCCCGACCACCGGCAGCGGTGGCGGCGGTTCCGGCTACGCCGAGCTGGCCCGGGTGGACGACGCCCGGCTCGTCGCCGGCGACAAGTACGCCGCCCCGGAGAAGAAGGACCCCTTCTGGGCGTCCTCCGACAACCCGGTCGACTCGGGCGTGGCCGAGGGCGGCGTCAACGCGCCCGGCGGCCCCGGCCGGATCGTCCTGCAGTGGCGGCAGTCCCCCGCCACGGACCGGCTGGTCCAGGTCTCCGGCACCGACGCCACCACCCAGCCGGGCACCGACGTCCGGCCGCTGGCCGTGGTGGCCCGGGACAAGGACGGCAGGCCGGTCGCCGACACCTCGGTGACCTTCACCGTCGAGGACCCGGACGGCCTGAAGCCGCTGTTCCGCCTCACCGGCGGCCCGGACGACGACGAGACCGTCGTGGCGACCGACGCCCGGGGCCGTGCACAGACCCCGTGGATCGGCCTGGGCAGCCGCAAGGAGGGCACGTTCACCGTCCGGGCGAAGACCCTGGGCGCTTCGGTGGCCCTCACCGTGCGGGTCAAGGAGTCCCCCTACACGGTGAGTGCCGTCGGTGGCAACGAGCAGAAGGCCGAGCAGGGCGGGGACTTCGCCGACGCGCTGCGCGCCCGGGTGGTCGCGTCGGGCCGGGCGGTGCCGGCCGGCACCGAGGTGGAGTTCCGCGTCGAGGACGGCGCCGAGGGTGCTCCCCGCTTCGGGGGCGAGGACCGGGTCGTGCGCGTGAAGACCGACGGCTCGGGCACGGCGACCGCCCCGGACCTGACCGCGGGTGAGGGTACGGGTACGTACACCGTGGCCGCGTCGGTGGGTGACGCCATGACCCAGTTCGCGGTCGAGGTCGTCCCCGGCGACGGCATGCAGGAGCCCGGCCCCGGCGACGCGTCCGGCTCCCCGTCCCCGAGCCCCACCACCGACCCGGGCCCCTCCGCCGAGCCGAGCCCGTCGACCGGCACCGCCACCCCCGGCACGACCGGCGGCGACGGCACCTCGACCACCGGCGGCGGCACGTCCACCGCCCTCGCCGGCGGCAGTCTCGCCTCCACCGGCGCGGGCGGCATCGGTCTCCTGCTCGCGGCGGCGGGCCTGGCAGCGGTGGGCTTCGCGGCCTTCCGCCTCGCCCCGCACCTGAAGCACCGCTCGCGCGAAGGCGCCTGACAGCACGCCACCGAGACGGCGCCTGAAGGCAGATCTCCGAGACGGTGTCTGGAGGCAGGTCTCCGAGACGGTGTCTGATGGCAGCTCACCGCGACGGCGTCCGGCGGCACGTCACCGCGGCGGCCCGCACCCGGTCCCCGGGTGCGGGCCGCCGCCGTTTCGTCTTTGCGGAACCTTTGCCCGGGGGCCGGGCGTTGGAGGGGTGTGCGCGCGTGAGCGGGTGCGCCAGGTGATGCCGACTAGTACCGAGGTGACGTCAATGGCAGTGTGGGACCGGCTCAAGGACCAGGCCAAGGCTCTCCAGCAGGGTCAGGGGGCGCGGGGTGCGACGGCCGGCGGGCACGGCGGCGGGACGCGGCCCGGCGGTGGCGGCAAGGCCCAGCTGGTCGGCCTGCTGAAGACACAGCTCGGCTCGCTGAAGAACGAGTTGAAGAGCGGTGCGTACCGGGACGCGAGCATGGCCATGTGCGCCCTGGTCGCGGCGGCCGACGGGCATGTCGACCCGGCCGAGCGCCACCAGGTCGAGTCCATGATCCTCAACAACGACGTCCTGCAGAACTTCCCGCCGGAACAGCTCCGGCAGCGTTTCAACAAGCACGTCGACCAGCTGACGGCCAACTTCCAGCTAGGCAAGTCGGAGGCGATGCAGGAGATCGCGAAGGCCGCCAAGAAGCCCACCGAGGCCAGGGCCGTGATCCAGACGGGCATCGTCATCGCCGGTTCCGACGGCGACTTCTCCCAGGCCGAGCAGATGGTCCTGCGCGAGGCCTGCGCGACGCTGGGGGTGTCCCCGGCCGAGTTCCAGCTCTGACGCCGCTCTGATTCCGGCTCTGCTCCCAGCTCCGTTGCCGGCTGTGACGCAGCTCTGATCAGCGAGCCGGGCCGGGCTCCCCTCCGCCGGGACGGGAGCCCGGCCCGCACGGCCGCCGGGACAGGAGCACCGCGACGACCCCCCCGACCGGACCGGCGCGTCGTCTGCACCGAGGCCGGCGTCTATAACGGGGCCATGATCTATCACGTCGTACCGCTCACCGTCTGGGCCACCGCCACCGGCCGGACGTACGCGCCGGACTCCCTCGCCGAGGAGGGGTTCGTGCACTGCTCCCCGGACGAGGCGACCACGCTGGCCGTCGTCGACGCCTTCTACCGGGACGCGCCCGGCCCCCTGCTGGTGCTCGCCCTCGACGAGGCGCGGCTCACCGCCCGGGTCGAGTGGGAGGCGGCGGCCCCCGCCCCGCCGCCCGGGGCGTCCGGCGACGTCCTGTTCCCGCACGTGTTCGGCCCTCTCGACCGGGACGCCGTCGACCACGTCCTGGAGGTGCGGTTCGACGAGGAGGGCCGGGCCGCGGAGCTGCGTACGGCAGGATGACCGGATGATCGAACAGGAATCCGTCCCCGCCGGCCCACCTCCCACGCTGCGCCCCGTCCGGGGAGCCGCCCGCTGTGCCGTCGCGGCGCTCGCGCTCGCGGCGCTCGCCTGGGTGGTCCGGGCGGTCTGGCACCTCCGGCTCGCCGCCGCGGGCGAACCGGCGTCCGGCCCGCCCGACCAGGGCGAGGGGGTGCATCGCCCGCTGAACGCCCTGGAGGACTCGTACCACTTGGTCTCCTCGGCGGGTGCCGCCGTCACGGCCGTCTGCGCGATCGTGTTCCTGTTCTGGCTGGACCAGGTGCGGGACAACGCCAAGGCCCTCACGGGCACGGCCCCCCGCTACGGCTACGGCTGGCTCTGGCTGGGCTGGATCGTGCCCGTGGCGAACCTGTGGATACCCCGGGGCGTCGTCGCGGACGTCCACCGCTCCGTCTTCCCCGAGCGGCCGCTGCCGGCCGTCGTGAACTGGTGGTGGGGCCTGTGGCTGCTCGGTCTGGCCGGCGGCGTGGGGATCATCTACGCCGACGACACGGACGAGGTCATCGCCCGTGCCTACCACGAGGTCACGCCCCTGCTCGTCGCCGACCTGGTGATCGTGGCTGCGGCCGTGGCGGCGGCCCTCATGGTCCACACGCTCACGACGGCACAGCAGGAACACATCGCTCGCAAGGGCTACTGACCGCCCGCAGCTCAGCGGCCGTCCGAACTGACCCGTCCGCACCTCAGCGGCCGTCCGAACTGATCGCCCGCAGCTCAGCGGCTGTCCGGCGCCGTCTCCCTGGTCGTGCCCGGCCGGGACGCCGACGGCACGGGACGTACCGAGGTGGGGGTGGCCGACGGGGCGTGGGACGGCTCCGCCCGGCCGGTCTCCTCCGGGGGGCCGGGTGTGCCGGGCCTGGTCGTGCGGGAGTCGCCGGTGCCCGGTGACGAGGGCCGCGAGCCGGGAACGGACGGTGACGGTTCGGGGGTCGGGGCCGCCGAGTCGGTGGCCGGCGCCGGTCTCGCGGTGGGCGGTGCCATCGGGATCGTCGGGGTCCGAGGGTGTTCGGGCGCGGTGTGGCGCAGCGGGAGCGCGATGAGGGCCGCCGCGACGCAGCACAGCCCCGCCCCGGCCGCGGTGCGCAGCAGGCGGCGCCGGGCCGCGCGGCGCCGGATCGCCTCGTACCGGCCGGCGGGAGCTCCCAGGTAGTCGGGGCCGTAGGGGCGCAGGATCACGGCGAGCGGGTCGTCGGGGGCGTGCCCCGGGTCACCCGGATCCCCGTCAAGACGTGTGGTCAAGGCTTCTCCTCAGGTGGACGCGGAGCAGTTCCCGGGCCGCGTGCAGATCGGCCTTGACGGTGCCTTCCTTCCGCCCGGTCAGTGCGGACACCTCGCGGATCGGCATGTCAGCGTAGTAGTGGAGGAGGATCGGGACGCGCAGTCGTTCCGGCAGCGACTGCACGAGCAGCCGCACGGACGGGTCGGCCTGCTCGTCGGGCGGGCGTACGGCGGCTTCCGAGGTGACGCGGTGCAGCGTCCGGCGCTCGCGCTCCGTCTTGCGCCAGTGGTCCCGGACCAGGTTGGCCGCGGTGACGTAGAGGAAGCCGCGCGGCTCGTCGACGGACGTCCAGCGGGCCCAGAGCCGGGTGAACGCCTCCGAGGCGATCTCGTGGGCCGTCCCGTCGTCGTCGACGAGCCGGCGGCACCAGCCGGCGAGGCGCGGGTAGAGGGCGGCGAACAGCTCGGATGCCGCCTTCTCGCGGGATCGTTTCAACGCTCTCCATGGTTGGGGGACTTCGCACCGCTCAGCGCCGCGAACACGATCACGTTGTCCGTGTATCCGTCTCCCGTCCGGGCTCCGCCGCACGTGATCAGCCGCAGCTCGGGGCGGGCCACGTTCCCGTAGACGTCGTCCGCCGGGAAGTCGGTTTTGGGGACGGTCCGTACGGCTGTGACGGCGAACTCCGCCGCCGTGCCGTTCTCCAGGCGCGCCACGATCCGGTCGTCCCGGTGCAGCCGGGCGAGGTGCCGGAAGACGCCGTCACCGTAGGGGCCGACCGTGACATGGCCGAGGAGCACCGACGGGCCCGTCTCGCCGGGTGCCGGCGAATGCCGGTACCAGCCCGCGCGGTCGTGGTCCGTGACCGGTGGCACCTGCACCGTGCCGTCGGCCGCCAGGCCCAGCCGGATGACCGGGGTGTCGACACCGATGGCCGGGATCAGGAGCCGGACGGGGACCGAACGGGCCGGGGGGCGTGCTCCGTCGGCCGGCACCGGCGAGGCGGTGATCCTCGGCCGGCGCGCGGCGCCGTCGGGGCGGGTGGGTCCGGGGCCCCCGCACGCCGTCAGCAGGGACGCCAGCCCCCCGGCCGTGAAGGCGCGCCTGGAGAACGGGCTCACGCCCCGCTCGCCCGGCGCCGGCGTACGACGAAGACGGTACCGCCGCCCAGGGCGAGCACCGCGGCGGTGCCCGCGCCGATCGCCGTGCCGCCGGTTCCCGAGGCGGCGGGCGGCGTCACACCGGTGTCGGGCGCGCCGCTGGGCCGGACGGAGACCTGGCCCTCGGCGGGGGCCCGGGTCGGCTCGTCAGCGGCCGGCGGGCGGGTCGGTTCGGGCGTCCGGGTCGGTTCGGCGCTCTCCGCCGGCCCGGTGGTGGGCGAGGCGGCCGACGGGACCGGGCTCGGGGTCGCCGCCCCGTCCGCGAAGGCGGGCCCCGTGCCCAGCAGTACGGCGGTGCCCGCCAGGGCCAGGGTGCTGAGGACAGTTCGGCGCATGGAATCGCACTCCTTCGTCGGTCCGCCCGACGGTCGGCGGGCGGGGTGACAGATCGTGCGGAGAGACGAGGCGGCGGCACGGCGGGTTGTAAAGAGATGGCAAAGCCGCCGGGGGGCCTCCGAAATATTCGGCTGCGTGCGGGACTTCGGGGCCGTTAGCATCCGACCGATGACGACTCACTCCACGAACAGATTGGGGGACCCGGCCGCGCAAGGTGAGTGCTGATGCCCACCGACCACGCGAACGGGGACTTCCCGCTTTCCTTCTGGCCGCGCGTGCGCGAGTACGCCGTGCCCCCTTCCATGATCGAGACGGCGACCGCGCGCCGCCGTGCCGGTGACTGGGCCGGTGCCTGCGCCGCCGCGAACATCGACGTCGATCTCCGACCCCGCCTCGTCGCGCGGCGCCACGGCGGGGAGGTCGCCGCCCTGCTGCGCACCGACCTGCGTCACCTCGCCCCCGACCTGCTGCGCTGGCACATGCCGAGGATCGCCCCCGACGGGCTGCTGCGGCCGGGTCTGACCCTCACCCTGGCCCGGTACGGCACGGCGGCGCAGACGCTGCACCTCGTGGCGCGGACCCCGCCGGCCTGGGCGGACGCCGGTCAGCGGATCAGCCTCGCCCTGTGGGACGGCTCCCGCGGGCACGAGAGCGACCGGTGGCATCCGCACCCCCGTCCCAGTCGGCGCTTCCGGTTCGACCTGCACCGCCACCTGTGGGACGCGCGCCGGGCCGGAGAGCTGCGGACGCGCTCCGGTCAGGGTGGGCCTCTCCCCGAGGTCGCCGGGGCGCCGCCCGGGGGGAGGCGGTGCGCCGTCGACCGGTGGGCGGCCGAGGCGGCGATCCTGCTGCGGGCCGAGGGGCGGTCCGGCGGCAAGGTCGCCGTACGGCTCGGGGCCCGGCACCGCGTCGTCCTCGACGTGTCCGACGGTGGTGGGGAGAGCGCCGTGTCGTACGCGCGTGCCCCGGACTCCGCACTGCCCGTGCTGCCCGACGCGGCGACCTGGGTGCCGCCCGACGTGGAGCTGTTGCGGGCCGGGGCGATCGACGCCGGGCGCCTGCATCCGCTGGTCGCCGCCGCGCTGGGTGCCGAAGGGAGCGGGCCCGCCCCGGTGCCCGGGCGGACGGGCGATCCACGGGTGGTGGAATGCCGGGGCGCCCGGCACCGGATCGGCCTGGTCGACGGCGTCCTGGCGGCACTCGACCACGACCCGGACGAGGTGCGGCGGGAGGAACTGCTCGCCGCCTTCGGCGGACCGCCGCTGCCCTGCCTGCGGGCCGTCGACGAGGCACACCGCCGGCCCGACTGCCTTCCCGGCGTCCGCGAACGTCTCCAGCACGGCGACACCGCCGGGGCGCTCGCCGCGGTCGAGAACCTGCTCGGCCCCGAGGCGGTGCTGCGCGACGGCCCGCTGCGGGACGCGCTGGAGACGGCCGCGCGCAGGCGCGTCGCCCACGGGCTGTTCCGGGCCGGGCTCGAAGGCCCCGCGCCCGGCAGCCTGCGCCCCTGGGACCGTCGCCGCTCCCGGGACGACGGCCCGCACCCCCGCCACATGTAGAGCGCCCTGACCCGACCCGACCGGGCTCGACCGCGTGCCCCGGTTCCTCCTCATCCACCGAGACGTCCGACCGAGACGTTCGACCGAGACGTTCGACCGAGACGTCCGACCGAGACGTCCGACCGAGACGTCCGAGCGAGACGGCTCACCGAGGCGTCCGACCCGAGAAGTCCGACCGAGACGGCCCACCACCGGCAACAGGTGATCACACATGCGCACTCACACCCCGTCCCTGCCCGACACCGCCACCCGGCTCGACGTGGCTGCCGAGCTGCTGGCCCTGCTGCGGGACACCACCACCGAACCCCGCCCCGACACCCAACTGGAGGCCCTCACCCTGGCCGTGGCCGCCGACCTGCCCGTGCTGCTGTGGGGCGAACCGGGCATCGGCAAGACGGCTGCCCTGACCCAGCTCGCCACGGCCCTGGACCTGCCGCTGACCACGGTGATCGCCAGCGTGCACGAACCGTCCGACTTCTCCGGCCTGCCGGTCGTCGGCGACGACCCCGCCGAGCAGGGCGTGCCGATGGCCCCGCCGGACTGGGCCGTACGCCTGGTGCGGGCCGGGCGGGGGCTGCTGTTCCTCGACGAACTGTCCACCGCGCCGCCCGCCGTGCAGGCCGCCCTGCTCCGGCTCGTGCTGGAGCGGCGCATCGGCGCGCTGCGGCTGCCGCCGGACGTACGGATCGTGGCCGCCGCCAACCCGCGCTCCTCGGCAGCCGACGGCTGGGAACTGAGCCCGCCGCTCGCCAACCGCTTCGTCCATCTCCAGTGGACGCACGACACCGACGTCGTCGTCCGCGGTCTCGGCGGGGTCTGGCCGCGGGCGACCCTGCCCCGGCTCGATCCGCTCGTGCTGCCGGAGGCCGTGGACTTCGCCCGCCGCGCGGTGTGCGGGCTGCTCGCCGCCCGCCCCGCGCTCGCGCACCGGCTGCCTACGGGCGAGATGCACCGGGGCGGTCCCTGGCCGTCCCCGCGCAGCTGGGAGATGACGCTGCGTCTGATCGCCTTCGCGACCGCGGCCGGCTCCTGCCGGGACGTCCTCTCCCTGCTGGTCAGGGGCACGGTGGGGGACGGGCCGGGGCTCGAACTGCTGGCGAGCCTGGACCGGATGGATCTCCCGGACCCCGAGACGCTGCTGGCCGACCCGGCCGGTGCGGAGCTGCCCGAACGCGGGGATCTGCGCCAGGCGGCACTGGACGGGGTCGTCGTGGCGGTGCGCAACCGCCCCGAGCGGTCCCGCTGGGACGCCGCCTGGGCGCTCCTGGTGAAGGCCCTGGAGACCGGCCCCCCGGACGTCGTGGTCGTCCCCGCGACCACCCTCGCCTCCCTGCGCCGCGACGACTGGGACGTCCCGGCGTCGATCGAGCGCCTGGCAGGAGTGGTGTCCTTGTCCCGCAGGGCGGACCGGACCACGGCCGCGGTCGCGGCAGCGGCGAAGGCGGGCCGGTGACGGCGGACGAACCCGGGGCCCTCGACCGGGACAAGCTGTTCACCGCCCGCCTGCACGCCGCTCGCGTCCGCCCCTACCTCGCCACCGCCCTGTTCGCCCTGCACGTCGTCGAGTCGCGGCGGGTGCCGACCATGGGAGTCGACCGGTACTGGCGCTGCTACGTCTCGCCGGGTTTCGTGGACCGTACACCCGTCGAGGAGCTCGCGGGCGTGTGGGTGCACGAGGTGTCGCACCTGCTGCGCGACCACCACGGCCGCAGCGACCGGGTCGCCCGGGAGCGCGGTCTGCACGGCCCGGGGGAGCGGCTGCGGATGAACATCGCCGCGGACTTCGAGATCAACGACGACGTCTACGGCGAGGGCCTGGCCCGCCCCGAGGGCGTGGTCGACCCGGGCGATCTCGGCCTGTCCGAGGGGGAGTTGATGGAGGAGTACCTGCGGCGGTTCAGCCTGGGTCCGCGGGCACAGGACCTGGCCTGGCTGGACTGCGGCAGTGGTGCCGACGGCCTGGACCGGGAGTGGGAACTGGGCCCGGACGGGGCGCACGGCCTGAGCGAGCAGGAGCGGGACGCGGTCCGCTTCCGGGTCGCGCAGGGCATCACCGGCCGGCCGGGCAGGGCCCCCCGGGGCTGGCGGCGCTGGGCGGAGGAGGCCTTCCACCCGCCGCAGCCGTGGCGGGAGCTGCTGGGTTCGGCGGTCCGCTCGGCGACGTCCGGTCCCGGCGCCGGCGAGGACTACACCTATGGGCGGCCCGCCCGCCGTTCGACCGCGCTGCCCGGCACGGTCCTGCCGAGCCTGCGCCGCCGGCCGCCCCGCGTGGCCGTCGTCATCGACACCTCCGGCTCGGTCAGCGACGCCGAACTGGGCAGTGCGCTGCTGGAGGTCGCCGCGATCGCCCGGGCCGTGGGCGGCCGTCGCGACCTCGTCACCGTGGTGCCCTGCGACGCCTCGGCGGGGGCCGCCCGGCGCCTGTGCCGCGCCGAGGGCATCCCGCTCACCGGCGGCGGTGGCACGGACCTGAGGGCCGGCTTCACCCGGGCCCTGCGCACCCGTCCGGCTCCCGACGTCATCGTCGCCCTCACCGACGGCCAGACGCCCTGGCCGGGCACCCGGCCGCCGTGCCGCACGGTGGTGGGCCTGTTCCCCCGCCGCTACGAGAACCACTCCTTCGACGAGTCCCGCTCCGAGTACGTCCCGGACTCGCCCCCGGAGTGGGCCCGGGTGGTGGACATCGGCTGACCGGGAGGTCACCCCGGCTTCGGCACGGCCGCCCGGCCGCCCCTGGGGGCCACCGCCACGTCGAGGGAGCCGGCGGCGGTCACGGTCCCGCTGCCGCTCACGACCGGGGTCCCGCAGGGGTTCGGGCGGCCGGGCCCCGGCCTCACAACCCGAAGAGCTCGGCCCCGTTGTCGTGGCACACCGCCCGCAGCCACTCCTCGCCGAGGCCGAGCCGCTCCAGGGCGTCGAGCTGATGCACGTACGGATAGGGGATGTTGGGGAAGTCGGAGCCGAGCAGTACACGGTCGCCGAGGGCGGCCAGCCGGGGCAGGGCACGGCGGGGGAGCGGCATGAACGCCTCGGTGAAGTCGGTGAACGCCATCGTCGTGTCCAGCCGCACCTCCCCGTACCGCTCGGCGAGGTCGAGGAACTCCTCGTACTCGGGCATCCCCATGTGCGCGACGATCAGCCGGAGCCGGGGATGCTCGGCCAGCACCCGCGCGATCGGCTCCGGGCCGGTGTGCTTGCCGGGCGCGGGGCCGGAACCGCAGTGGATCACCACCGGGACACCGGCCTCGGCCAGCAGACCCCACGCCGGCCGCAGGAGCTCGTCGGCCGGGTCGTACGCCCCCACCTGCACATGCGACTTGAAGACCCGCGCGCCCGCTTCGACGGCTTCCCGGACGTACGCCTCGACGCCCGGCTCCGGGAAGAGGGTGGCGGTGTGCAGACAGTCGGGGGTGCGGTGGGCGAAGTCGGCGGCCCAGCCGTTGAGCCAGCGGGCCATGCCGGGCTTGTGCGGATAGAGCATCGAGGTGAAGGCCCGCACGCCGAACCCCCGCAGGATCGTGGCCCGTTCGGCCTCCGCTTCCCGGTAGGTGATCGGCCACTCCAGTCCGCCGGTGAGCGGCCCCAGGGAGTCGAAGTACTCCCAGACCTTGCGCAGGACCCGCTCGGGCATGAAGTGCGTGTGCACGTCGACGAGACCGGGGAGCCCGAGCCGCCCCCAGAAGCGGCGGACGGCGTCGGACTCGGCAGCGTGATCATCCATGGTGCCCACCCTCGGACGGGACGGGGCGGCGTGACCAGTGCCGTGCGCGCGGCATCCGTGAGGAATCCGTCACGCCGCGAGCCACCGGCTCAGCTGCTCCGAAACCGTCCGTGGACTCCGCGCACCCGGCTCAGGTGTTCAGGAACCCGGTCCGCGGCCGCCAGGCGCCCGGCTCAGGTGTTCCGGAACCGGTCCGTGGCCGCCACCACAGCCGCCGTCGTGGAGGTGCCCGCCAGACCGTGCCCCTCGTCGCCGATCAGGACGAGCTCGGCGTCCGGCCATGCCCGGGCCAGCCGCCACGCGACGTCCGCGGGGCTGCTGATGTCCATCCGGCCGTGGATCAGCACACCCGGGATGCCGGCCAGCCTCCCGGCGTCACGCAGCAGCTCCCCGTCCTGAAGGAACGCGGCGTGCCGCCAGTAGTGCGTGACGAGGCGGGCGAAGCGCATCCGCATGCGCGGGTCGTCGTAGCGGGGGTCGGGCCGGTGCCCGGGAGCGGTGGAGACATGAACGTCCTCCCACCGGCACCACTCCCGCGCGGCCCGCTCCCGCACGGCGGGATCGGGGTCGGCGAGCATCCGGGCGTATGCGTCGGCCAGACTCCCCTCGCGCTCCGCCGCGGGCACGGTGTCCCGGAACCGGGCCCACTCCTCGGGGAAGATCCGCCCCATGTCCCGGGTGACCCACTCGACCTCGCGGCGCGTGGTGTGGGTGACGCTGAAGAGGACCAGCTCGGAGACGGCGGCGGGGTGCCGCTGGGCGTAGGCCAGCGCGAGGGTCGCGCCCCAGGAGCCGCCGAGCACGAGCCATTTCCCGATGCCGAGGTGCTTGCGCAACTGCTCCACGTCGGCGATCAGATGGTGGGTGGTGTTGGCGGCGAGCGAGGTCCGCGGATCGGCGGCGTCGGGCGTACTGCGCCCGCATCCGCGCTGGTCGAGGAGCACGATGCGGTACGCCGCCGGGTCGAACAGCCGCCGCCAGAACGGCCCCGCCCCGGACCCCGGCCCGCCGTGCAGCACGAGGGCGGGTTTGCCCGCGGGGTTCCCGCAGGTCTCCCAGTGGACGCGGTTGCCGTCACCGACGTCGAGCATGCCGTGCGCGTACGGCTCGATGCCGGCGGGATGGAGCTCGGCCATACGAGAAGTCCCCTCTCACCGTCCCTGCGATCCGACCTGTCCCTGTAGTCGACCCGTTCCCGCGGGCGACCCGTTCCTGTGGTTGACCCGTCCCTGTGGCCGATCCGACGCAGGTCCGCCCGCCGAACTCCGTTCGGGGCGACGGACCTCGGCTACTTGATCTCGGTCCAGCCTGTGGGCGTCACCTTGTAGTGGTCCCCGTCGTCGGCGTCCATCCGCGAGCTCGCGTGCACGTGCACGTGGTCGCCCTCGTGGTGGTACCGGAAGCCGCCCATCATGCCGACCACCGTGAAGACGACCCTCACGGCGGGACCCTCCGTGAGAGGGGCGAGCGGGGGCAGCAGGTGCTCGATCTCCTCGAAGCACCGGCCGGTCGTCTCGCGCATCAGCGTGTGGAAGTGCTGCTCCAGGGCGTCCGCCGGGACGGGCAGGGGCCGTACCGTGACCGGTTCGAGGAGCTCCAGCAGGTGCGTGTGCCCCCGCTCCCGGGCGATGTCGACGGGACGGCGGCCGTCCCGGGTGAGCTGGGTGCGCCAGGCGCCGTGCGCGATCAGCCGGGACACCACGGCGAACTCGGCGCCGTGCCAGGCCGCTTGATGCAACGGGGAGAAGCCGCTGCGGTTCCCGGGCCGGGGCAGATTGACCCACTCCGGCCACTCCCCCAGCGCCTCGAACAGCCGCTCCCAGGCGGCGTCCCGCGCCAGATCCGAGAAGGCGTCACGCCGTTCCAGATACCACTGGTTGAAGCGCGCGCGATCGGTGAGCCCGTCCCATTGCAGCAGCGTGATCACCGGCCCACGGTAGCCGAGCGGGGCGGAACACCCTGGGCCGCGGGCCGGAACGGTCGCTGCGGCAAGGGCACCCGAGTCGCCGGGACTCGCCCTGGCGCCGCGGCGACTCCAGGAACGCCCACAGTTCCGGGTACTCCGACGGACCTCCGATCACGCCGCGGGCCTACGGTGCACTCGATGCCGGGCCCGGAGACGGTTTGCGGGCCGTGCTGCGGCGTTGCACCAGGCGCGTGGGCACCAGCGTCGTCCCGTGTTCCGTGCCGGCCTCCCGTATCTTGCTGAGCACCCCCTCCACGCACAGCCGCCCCACCTGAGCGAAGTCCTGGTGGATCGTGGTCAGGGGAGGGAGGAAGGACGCGGACTCGGGGATGTCGTCGAAGCCGACGACGCTGACGTCCTCGGGGACGCGGCGGCCGCGTTCGTGGAGGGCGCGGAGCAGGCCCAGGGCCATCTGGTCGTTGGCCGTGAACACCGCCGTGCAGTCCGGCTCGTCGGCCAGCCGGAGCCCCGCGCGGTAGCCGGACTCCGCCGACCAGTCGCCCCGGACCAGGGGCGGTGGGGTGCGGCCCGCCTCGGTCAGGGTGGTGCGCCAGGCGTTGGCGCGGCGCTGGGCGGCGAAGGAGCCCTCCGGGCCGGCCAGGTGCCACACCGTGTCGTGCCCGAGGTCCAGCAGGTGCCGTACCGCGTCCCGGGCACCGCCCGCCTGGTCGGTGTCGACGACGGTGTAGCGGTCGCCGGCGTCGGAATCGGCCACCACGACCTGCACACCGGGCGGCAGGGACACCGTCGCCGCGTCGAGCAGGTGGATCTCCATGATGACGATGACGGCGTCCACGGCGAGCTCCCCCAGCCGGGAGAACGCGCCGTTCACCTCGTCCTGGGTGGGGACGGCCACCGGCAGCAGGGTGACGGCGTAGCCGTGCTCGGCGGCGGAGGTGGCGATGGCCTCCAGGGTGCGGATGTTGCCCATGGTGGAGAGCGAGAAGGTGATCACGCCGAGGGTGCGGAACTCGCCCCGGCGCAGCGCCCGCGCCGCGCTGTTGGGGCGGTAGCCGAGCTCCCGCATGGCGGCCAGGACCTGCGCGCGGGTGTCCTCGGTAACACCCGGGAAGCCGTTGGAGACCCGGGAGACGGTCTGCGAGGAGACCCCGGCGAGCTGCGCGACGTCCGCCATGGAGGCCCCCTGCCGGGGCCGCGCCGCACGCCGTCTCGTACGGCTCGTGCCGCCCGGCTCGCTCTCGCCGTTCACCGCGCCCACCCGCCCCTCGCCTCCCTCGACGCGCCCCCGGCGCGCAATCCAGGTCCGGAACGACTCCTTGACCCCTGAGATTCGGACAGTGTAGACATCCCGCCAGTGGATGTTTACGTAAACATTGCCTAGTCGAAATCGTACGCAAAGGCACCGAATCCGTACCAGTCGTACTACACAGGTCCCGATCTCTGCGCCCGCCGGGACGCGCGGCATGCAGAAGAGCTGGAGTACTCGAGATGGCACACCGCACCCGCAAGAGAAGGCTCCTCGGGGCCATCGGCGTCACCGCCGTGGCGACCGGAACCCTCCTGGCCACGACGACCCTGCCCGCCGCGCACGCCGAGCCGGCCCGGGCCGCGGCCGCCGGGGTCACGGTCCGGCCCGACCCCTCCTACGCGGGGGAGAAGTTCGAGGGCTGGGGCACCAGCCTGGTCTGGTTCGCCAACGCCACCGGCGACTACCCGCCCGCGATCCGCGAGAAGCTCTACCGGCTCCTCTTCGGCGACCAGGGCCTCAACCTGAACATCGCCCGCTACAACATCGGCGGCGGCAACGCCCCCGACGTCAAGGACTACCTGCGGGCCGGCGGCGCGGTCGAGGGCTGGTGGAAGGCCCCGGCGGGCACCACCCGCGAGGACGTCGACTGGTGGGACGCGGAGGACCCGGCCGACTGGAACAAGAACGCCGACCGGACGCAGCGCTGGTGGGTCGACCGGATCAAGAAGGACATCACCCACTGGGAGACCTTCAGCAACTCCCCGCCCTGGTTCATGACCGAGAGCGGCTACGTCTCCGGCAACTTCGACGCCGGCAAGGACCAGCTGAAGCCCGGCTCCGTCGACGACTTCGCCAAGTACCTGGTCGGTGCGACCGAGCGTCTTGAGAAGGCGCACGGCATCAAGGTCGACACGCTCGATCCCTTCAACGAGCCGAACACCGACTACTGGGGCACCAAGCTCGGCCCGGACGGCGAACCGACCGGCGGACGTCAGGAGGGCGCCCACATCGGCCCCGAGCTCCAGCAGAAGGTGATCCGCGCCCTGGCCCCGGTCCTGGAGAAGTCCCGGTCGCACGCGGAGATATCCGCGATGGACGAGACGAACCCGGGCACGTTCGCCACCAACTGGAACTCCTACCCGCAGGAGGTCCGCGACCTCGTCGGCCAGATGAACGTCCACACCTACGGCACCGGTCAGCGCACCACCGTCCGCGACCTGGCCAAGGCCGCCGACAAGCCGCTGTGGATGAGCGAGGTCGAGGGCGACTGGGGCGACGGCCAGAGCTTCACCGACATGCGGCCCGGCCTGGGCCTCGCCCAGCGCATGGTGGACGACCTGCGCGAACTGGAGCCCAAGGCCTGGGTGTTCTGGCAGCCCGTCGAGGACTACGACAACATGAAGCCGGGCGGCGAGTCCGCCAAGGGCGGCAACTGGGGGGAGATCCAGCTCCCGTTCAGCTGCACCTCCAAGGACACCCTGGCGTCCTGCCCGATCTACACCAACACCAAGTTCGACACGGCCCGCAACTTCACGCACTTCATCAAGCCGGGCGACCGGCTGATCAAGACGAACGACACGTCCAGCACGGCGGCGATCTCCCGCAAGGGCGACGCGGCGACCGTCGTCCACGTCAACAGCGCCGCCGAGGCACGTGAGGTCACGCTCGACCTGTCGAAGTTCGGCCGGGTCTCCTCCCACGCCACGGTCACCCCGGTGGTGACCAGCGCCGACGGCAAGCTGGACAAGCACAAGCCCGTCCGCGTCTCCGGCAAGCAGGCCACGCTCACGGTGCCCGCCCAGTCGGTCACGTCCTTCCTCGTCAAGGGCGTCTCCGGTGTCGCGAAGGACGCGGCCGAGCTGCGCAAGGGCCACACCTACCGCCTCACCGGCGTCCAGAGCGGCAAGGACCTCACCATCGCCGGCAACGGCACGGGCCTGGTCATCAAGACCCCGAACACGACCGACCCCAGCGGGCAGCAGTGGCGGGTGGAGCAGATCCGCGGCGAGGACAACCGCAAGCGGTACGTGCTGACGGAGACGGCTTCCGGCAAGCGCCTGGCCGTCCGCGACGGTGCGCTGGTCGCCGAACCCGACGAAGGCCGGCGCGACGGCGCCGCGCAGTGGATCGCGTCCTCGACCGGCGACGGTTCATGGACGCTCGTGAACGCGGCGACCGGGCAGCTCCCGGATGTCGGCGGCCAGTCCACGAACGACGGCGCCCCCGTCGGCGTGTGGCAGCCCAACTCCGGCGCCAACCAGCGCTGGAAGGTGACGGAGGTGACGAGCGGCTGACCCCGGCGCACACCGGTGGCGCCGACCGCGGCACCCGCGACGCAGAGCCCGGTGTGCCCGTGCGGCGCGGGCGGCGCGTGGTCGCACCGCCCGCGGCCGTCGGTTCAGCGGCGGCGGCCCCGGGAGGGCCTGCTCCGCCGCCGGTTCGGGCCGGAGCCCGTGCGCGCGGGGGCCTTCTCGGCGGCCGGCGGGGCGAGGACGACGGGCACGCCCGTGGGCTCCTGCGCCCCGGTGATGCGGCTCAGTTCGTCCTCGTCCGAGCGGACCCGGGTGATCTGCGGGGTGATCCCGGCATCGGCCATCAGCCGGGTCATCTCGCGCCGCTGGTGCGGCAGGACCAGCGTGACGACGGTGCCGGACTCGCCGGCCCGCGCGGTACGGCCGCCCCGGTGCAGATAGTCCTTGTGGTCGCCGGGCGGATCCACGTTGACGACCAGGTCGAGGTTGTCGACGTGGATGCCGCGGGCGGCGACGTTGGTCGCGACCAGGACCGTGACCTCGCCGTCCTTGAAGCGGGCCAGGGTCCTGGTCCGCTGGGACTGGGACTTCCCGCCGTGCAGGGCCATGGCGCGCACGCCCACCGCGAGCAGCTTCTTGGCCAGCCGGTCGGCGGCGTGCTTGGTGTCCAGGAACATGATCACGCGTCCGTCGCGGGCGGCGATCCGGGTCGTGGTGGCGTGCTTGTCGTCGTCCTCCACGTGCAGCAGGTGGTGCTCCATCGTGGTGACCGCGCCCGCGGACGGGTCGACGGAGTGCACCACCGGGTCGTGCAGGTAGGTGCGGACCAGCCGGTCGACGTTGCGGTCCAGGGTGGCCGAGAACAGCATCCGCTGCCCGCCCGGCCGCACCTGGTCGAGCAGGGCGGTGACCTGCGGCATGAAGCCCATGTCGGTCATCTGGTCGGCCTCGTCGAGGACGGTGATGTCGACCTGGTCCAGACGGCAGTCACCTCGGTCTATGAGGTCCTTGAGACGCCCCGGCGTGGCGACGACGACCTCGGCGCCGCTGCGCAGCGCGTTCGCCTGCCGGCCGATCGGCAGGCCGCCGACCACCGTGGCGAGCCGCAGCCGCAGCGCACGGGCGAAGGGGGTGAGGGCGTCGGTGACCTGCTGGGCCAGCTCCCGGGTGGGCACCAGGACGAGGGCGAGGGGCTGCCGGGCCTCGGCGCGCCGCCCGTCGACACGGGCCAGCAGGGCGAGCCCGAAGGCGAGCGTCTTGCCCGAGCCGGTGCGCCCGCGACCCAGGACGTCCCGGCCGGCCAGTGAGTTCGGCAGCGTCGCCGCCTGGATCGGGAACGGCGCGGTCAGCCCCTCGGCGCGCAGCGCGGCCAGCAGCCGCTCGGGCAGGTCGAGGTCGTCGAACGCCTCGACGGCGGGCAGCGCCGGGGTGAGGGTGGCGGGCGGTGCGAACTCCCGGCCGGCGGCGGGGCGGCGCCCGCCGCGGCCGCCGCCCGACGTGCGGGAGGCGCTGCCCGCGCCACCGGGCTTGCGCGATCGTGACCCGTTGCCCCGGGAATGGGGGGAGCCGTTGTTCCTGCGAGCCGTACGGTCCATGGGGAACCTTCCTCGATGCGGCACGCGTCGAGGAATGCACGGCGGCACGCAAAGGCCGCGGGATTCGCAAGAGTTGAGCCGGAGACGAACCAAACGAGCCGAGGCCCGCACCGCAAGGGTGCGGGCCCCGGTCAGGGCATGCGCGTACGCGTCAGGCAGGGAGGATGTTCTCGGCCTGCGGGCCCTTCTGGCCCTGCGTGACGTCGAAGGTGACCTTCTGGCCTTCCTGGAGCTCACGGAAGCCAGAGGTGGCGATGTTCGAGTAGTGGGCGAAGACGTCCGGGCCGCCACCCTCCTGCTCGATGAAGCCGAAGCCCTTTTCCGAGTTGAACCACTTCACGGTGCCGTTAGCCATCTGAATCTCCTTAGAGGGCAGTACTCAGGGCCCGCACCTTGCGGACCCGTAGTCGCCGAAATGATCACCCTTGGGAGATCCGAGAATCCTCGGAAACAAAAAAAGTGCTCGTCGACGAAGGTCGAAAGAGCACTCGAAGTCTCTGGGAACCAAAACTGCAACGCCAGCCAAGGTAGCACAGGCCGGATCGGACGGCCCGGGATTGTCGTACCCGAGGTGGACCCGGCAGGCCGTTCGTACTGCGTATCGAGTACCGGAGATTGTCGGCAGCCGCACGACGACGGGACAGCCCGCTGCCCGAGAAGCTCGGCAGACGTACGACACCAGATGGGGAGACCTCCTGCCGTGGCTGATTTCCTGTATCGAGTGGGCCGTCTGGCCTTCCGGCGACGCTGGTACGTCGCCCTGGTCTGGGCGGCCGTCCTGGCCGCCGTGGGGCTGGCGTCCCTCAAGGCGCCGGGGGCCGTCGACGAGGAGTTCTCGATGCCCGGCATCGAGTCCCAGAAGGCGTTCGACCTGATGGAACAGCGCTTCCCGGGGGCCACGGCCGACAGCGCGACGGCCAGGGTCGTCTTCATCGCGCCGGGCGGCGAGAAGGTCACCGCCGCCGGGCACAGGAAGGCCGTCGAGAACGCCGTCGCCGCACTCGGCGACGGTACGCAGGTCGCGGGCGCCGTCGACCCGTTCCGTGCGGGGACGGTCAGCGAGGACGGCCGGACGGCCTTCGCGACGGTCACCTACGAGGTCGGCGCCGCCGACCTCACCGACGCCGGCCGCGACCACCTGGAACGGACCGTCGAGCAGGCCCGGGACTCCGGCCTGACCGTCGAGGCGGGCGGCACCGCGCTGGCCGCCGAGGGCGGGCCGGGCGGTGCCGCCGAGGTGATCGGCGTCGCGATCGCCGCCGTCGTGCTCCTGATCACCTTCGGCTCGCTGGCCGCCGCAGGGCTGCCGCTGCTGACGGCCGTCGCCGGCGTCGGCATCAGCATGGCCACGATCCTCGCCCTGTCCGACGCCCTCGGCCTGTCCACGACCACCGGCACCCTGGCGATGATGCTGGGTCTCGCCGTCGGGATCGACTACGCCCTGTTCGTCGTCTCCCGCTACCGGGAGGAGCGCGCTCGGGGCCGCACCCCGCAGGAGGCGACGGCGCTGGCCGTCGGCACGGCCGGTTCCGCGGTCGTGTTCGCCGGGCTCACCGTGGTGATCGCGCTGGCCGGACTCGCCGTCGTCGGCATCCCGATGCTCACCAGGATGGGGCTGGCCGCCGCGGGCGCGGTCGTTGTCGCCGTCCTGATCGCGCTCACCCTCGTTCCGGCGCTGCTCGGCTTCTGGCCGAACGCCGTGCTCACCCGGCGGGCCCGCCGCAGCGGCCGGATCGAGGAGGTCACCGCGGTGAACGCCGGCACCCGCTGGGCGCGGTTCGTGCTGCGCCGCCCCCTCCCCGTTCTCCTCCTCGGCGTCGTCGGCCTCGGCGCCCTGGCCCTGCCCGCCGCCGACCTCCGGCTCGGCATGCCCGGGGACGAGGCCAAGCCGGTCTCCACCACCGAGCGCCGGGCCTACGACGCGCTCGCGGAGGGCTTCGGACCGGGCTTCAACGGGCCCCTGACCGTCGTCGTGGACGCCAGGGGAGCGGCCGACCCGAAGGCCGCCGCCGGCACGATCGCGAAGGAGATCGGCGGCACCAGGGGCGTGGTGTCCGTCTCCCCGGCCCGCTTCAACGACGCCGGCGACACCGCGGTCTTCTCGGCCGTGCCCGCCACCGCGCCCACCGACGAGAAGACCAAGAGCCTGGTGTCCGCCATCCGCGGCGAGCGCCCCGGCATCGAGTCCGGCACCGGCGCGAGCTACGAGGTCACCGGCACCACCGCGATGAACATCGACATCGCCGAGAAGGTCCAGGCCGCGCTGATCCCCTACCTGGTCGTCGTGGTGGGCCTGGCGGTCGTGCTGTTGCTGGTGGTCTTCCGGTCCCTGCTCGTCCCGCTCAAGGCGGCCCTCGGCTTCCTGCTGTCGGTGCTGGCCTCCCTCGGCGCGGTCGTCGTGGTCTTCCAGCAGGGCCACGGCGCGGAACTCCTCGGTGTGGAGCAGACCGGGCCGATCATGAGCCTGATGCCGATCTTCCTGGTCGGTATCGTCTTCGGTCTCGCGATGGACTACGAGGTGTTCCTCGTCTCCCGGATGAGGGAGGCGTACGTGCACGGCGAGTCGTCCGCGGAGGCCGTCGCTTCGGGCTTCCGGCACAGCGCCCGGGTGGTCGTGGCCGCCGCCCTGATCATGATCGCGGTGTTCGCCGGGTTCATCGGCGAGGGCGACTCCATGATCAAGATGATCGGTTTCGGGCTGGCCACCGCCGTCCTGTTCGACGCGTTCGTCGTACGGATGGCGATCGTGCCGGCCGTCCTCGCCCTGCTCGGCGACAAGGCCTGGTGGCTGCCGAAGTGGCTGGACCGGCTGCTGCCGCGGGTCGACGTGGAGGGCGAGGCGCTCAGCCGGCCGGAGCGGGAACCGGCCCGGGACGGCGAGCCCGACCTGGAGCCCGCCCGCACCTGACCCGGGCGCGCCCCGGGAGCGGGGCGCACCCCGGGCCGCCCGTGGCGAAGGACACGGGCGGCCCCCGGGGCGTTCCCGTCCCGGGTCGACCACGATGGACCCAGTCCCACCGACCGGAGAGCCCGATGAGCATCCCCACGGAGCGTCGCTACGCGGACCGCCTGGAGGAATTCGCCGAGCAGCACCCCTTCCTCGTCGACCTGGCGCTGGCCCTGGGACTGATGGGCTGCGCGACCTACGGCACGTCCCTGGTCCTGCCCGGCGCCGAGCCGCCCGCCCAGGACAAGGCGGGCGTCGTCCTCATGGGTGTGGCCTGCCTCGCCCTGCTCAAGCACCGGACCCACCCGCGCACGACCGTCGTCATCACCACGGGCTGCACCGTGACGGCGATCGTGATGGGCTACCTGCTCACCCCCCTGCTGCTGGCACCGATCATGGCGGCGCTGTACCGGCTCGCCACCCTCACCGACCGCAGGACCACCCGCGTCTGGGGCGTCGGCACCATGGTGGCGGTGATCGCCGCGGCCGTGTTCACCGACTCCATGGACCACCTCTCGCTGCTGCTGAGGACGATCGGCCCGTTCTTCTGGCTGATGCTGCCCCTGGCCGCCGGCAACATGACGCGGCTGCGGCGCGCCTACCTGCGGGCCGTTCAGGCCCGGGCCGAGCACGCCGAGCGCACCCGGGAGGAGGAGGCCCGGCTGCGGGTCACCGAGGAACGGATGCGCATCGCCCGGGAGCTGCACGACGTCGTGGCCCACCACATGGCCCTGGCCAACGCGCAGGCCGGCACGGCCGCGCACCTCGCCCTCACCCGCCCCGAGGAGTCCCGGAAGATCCTCGACGACCTGACCGGCACCACGTCCTCCGCGCTGCGGGAGCTGAAGGCCGCGCTGGGCCTGCTCCGTCAGGACGGCGAGAGCCCCGGCTCCGGGCCGCTCGACCCGTCGCCGGGTCTGTCCCGCCTGTCCGAGCTGGTCTCGGCGTGCGAGTCGGCGGGCCTGGAGGTCACCGTCACCACGGAAGGGGAGCCGCAGCCGCTGTCGCCGGGCGTCGACCTGACCGCGTACCGGATCGTGCAGGAGGCCCTCACCAACGTCACCAAGCACGCCACGGCCGAGGCCGCCCACGTGCTCCTCGTCTACACCGGTCCCCGGCTGCTGATCACGGTCAGCAACGACGGCCCCAGCAAACCGGACGTCGCCCGGGGCCGCGGCTTCGGCGTCATGGGGATGCGCGAGCGCGCCCAGTCCATCGGCGGTGAGCTGTGCGCGGGCCCCCGCCCCCAGGGCGGCTTCGAGGTCACCACCGCGCTGCCGCTGCGACCCTCCGTCCACCTCGTGGAAGGAACCACCGCATGACCATCAGGGTGCTGCTCGCCGACGACCAGGCCCTGCTGCGGGCCACCTTCCGCATCCTCATCGACTCCTGCGCGGACATGGAGGTGGTCGCCGAGGCCTCCGACGGTGCCGAGGCGGTCGACCTGACCCGTGAACTGCGCCCGGACATCGTCCTGATGGACATCCGCATGCCCGGCACCGACGGTCTCACCGCGACGTCGGAACTGTGCGCGGACCCGGAGCTGTCCGCCACCCGGGTCCTGATCCTGACCACGTTCGAGACGGAGGACTACGTCGCGCAGGCCCTGCGCGCCGGTGCCAGTGGTTTCCTGGGCAAGGACGTCACCGCCGACACCCTGCTGGCGGGTCTGCGCACGGTGGCCTCCGGAGAGGCCCTGCTGTCGCCGGTCGCCACCCGCTCCCTGATCACCCGTTTCCTCATGGCCCCCGCCTCCGGCACCCACCTGCCCCCGCCGGAGCGCCTCGCCGACCTCACGGTCCGCGAACGCGAGGTGATGGCCCTGGCCGCCGAGGGCAGGTCCAACACGGAGATCGCCGAGGACCTCACCCTCAGCCCGCTGACCGTCCGTACGCACATCCACCGGGCCATGACCAAACTGCACGCCAGGGACCGCGCGCAACTGGTCGTCATCGCGTACCAGACGGGCCTCGTCCGGGCGATGCCACCGGCCTGAGCCCCACGCCCTGCGGCTTGCCGAAGGCCGCGACCATGAGGGACTCGGCGGTCCTGTTCATGTCCTGGCCCTTGGCGTCGGTGGAGTTGACGCTGTACACGAGGGTGCGGGAGGCGTCCCGGGTGGAGGCGACGGCGGCGTTGTACCCCCAGCGCCCGCCCGTCCTGCCCCACACCTCGCGCCCGCCGAGAACCTTCATGGACAGACCGACGGAGCAGGCGGCCCGCTTCCCGGTCTTGACGTCGGTCACCTCCGGCAGCGTGAACATCTCCTCCAGCAGCGGTCCCCGCACGATCCGCCCCCGGAACAGGGCGCGGGTGAACCGTTCCAGGTCCGCGGTGGACGAGATGAGGTCGCCGGCCGCCCACGCGTCCGTCGCGTCCGTCGCGCCCCCCGTCTCGTACGGCCCGACGTCCGGAAACCGTAGCGGGGCGGGCGGGTTCAGGCGCCGGGTGCGCGGAAGGAGACCTCCCGGCGGGCGGCCTCGTCGATCTCGTCGAGGGTGAGCAGCGGGGTGGCCCGGGTGTGGAGGGCTCCGCTGGCCTTGACGGTGAGGCTCGCCGCGGCCATGGAGACGCTGTCGGGAAGTTCGACGATCAGGATCAGATCGTCCGCCCCGAACGCGAAGTACATGGCCTCGACCCGCCCGCCGAGCCCGCTGACGACCTGCTCCACGGCGGCCCGCCGACCGCTCGCACCCTCCCTGAGCAGCCCTCGGGACCCGTCGGACGTGTAGGAGGCCTGGATGAGGAACTTCGGCATGCGGCAGCCCTTCCCACGGCGGCCCCGCCGGTCACGCCCGGCCGGCCGCATTCACTCGTAGGAAGCCGCGGCGGCCGGACCGGGCGCCGCACAGCGGGGAACCGGGACTGTCCGGGGCTTGATCCGTGGAGCTTCTGCACCTGCGCTACTTCCTCGCCGTCGCCCAAGAACCCAACTTCTCCACCGCGGCCCGCAAACTGCACATGGCGGCCTCGCCGTTGAGCCGGCGGATCAAGGACCTGGAGAAAGAGGTCGGGGCGGGCAGGGGTTGTTCGACCGGGACACCCACCACGTACGGCTCACCGCCGTCGGCAACGCGCTGCTGCCGATCGCGCGCGGGGTGCTGGAGCAGGTCGACTCCATCAAGTGGCGGCTGGACGAGACGGCCCGGACGCAGCGCGCCACCCTGCTGCTCGCTGTGCCCAGCTGGAGGCCGACCCCACCCTGCGGGCCGGCGTCCTGACCGGACGAACCAACCCCGGGTCTCCACCCGGGATTTCGTCCTGCGTGGTCGGCATTGCGTGGTCGGCTTATTGCGTGGCCGGACCGGCCCCCGGTTGCGTACCGTCCGCGTGGTGAGCAGGAGACGTTACGTGGCCAGGGGGGTGCCCGGCGGCTACCGCATCTGGGACAACCGGGGGCGCCGCTGGTGGGGCGACCTCTACGAGCTGTGCCCGGACGACCTCCTGACCGAGCTCAACGGCCGGGCCGACCAGACGCGGATCACGGCGCTGTTGAGACGCTACCGGGCGCAGAAGCGCTAGGCCGGACGCGGCCTGCGAGCGCGTCGACCTCGGCGGCGAAGAACCGGGCCGGGTCGAAGCCCATCCCCGTGAAGTGGCCGGCGAGTTCCAGCGACAGCACGCCGTGCAGCCGGGTCCAGAAGGTCATGGCCCGGTGCAGGGCCGCGGGCGGGGCCGGATGGCCGTTCGCCCACTCCCGGTGCCCGTCGAGGTGGCTGCCGAACGCGGTGGCCGGGGCGTCCGCGTTCACCTCGGCGCAGGCGTCCAGCAGGATCGCCATGATCTCGGACGAGATCGCGGTGATGTCGTCGGGCGCGTGGTAGCCGGGCACGGGTGTGCCGTAGATGAGGAAGTACCGGTGCGGGTCCCGCAGGGCCCAGTCCCGCAAGGCGTGCGCGAGCGCCGGCACCGCGGCGCCGTCCTCGGCCGCCGTCGCCGCGATGGTGTCGGCGAGGCTGCGGTAGGCGTCCCGGACCAGCTCGGTGATCAGGTCGTCGCGCCCGCCGTAGTAGCGGTACAGCGCCGGACCGCTCATCCCCATCTGCTTGGCGATCGCGTTGAGGGACAGCGCGGACGCGCCCGCTGTGGCGATCTGCTCCCACGCACGCTCCTTGATCTCCGTGCGCACCTGGGCGCGGTAGCGCTCGCGGGGGGTCTTCGTACCGTCGGCCTGCGTCATGGTTAGAGGGTATCACTGGAGTTATTGACAGTCGCGCCGCTCATGCGTTAGAACCTATAACGAACGCAAGGGCAGCTAATCAGAGCGGGCGTCAGCGGAGGTCGTCATGAACAGCACCGGAGAACTCGTCGAGGTCGTCCTGCCGGGCCGGGTGGAGCCCGAGGGGCTGGCGATCCGCCACGGGGCCGTGCCGGTCCCCGGCCCCGGCCAGGTCGTGGTCCACGTGGAGGCGACCGGCGTCTCCTTCGCCGAGCAGCAGATGCGGCGCGGCCGCTACTACGACCAGCCGCCCTTCCCGTTCGTGCCCGGCTACGACCTCGTGGGCACGGTGCTGGCGGTCGGCGAGGGCACCGATCCGGGGCTGACCGGCACCCGCGTGGCCGCGCTGGTGAAGGTCGGCGGCTGGGCCAGCCATGTGCCGGTCGACGCGGCGGACGTCGTACCGGTACCCGAGGGCATCGGGGCGGCGGAGGCGGAGACCCTCGTCGTCAACGGCGTCACCGCCTGGCAGATGTTGCACCGCAAGGCCCGCGTCCGCGCCGGGAACACCGTCGTGGTGCACGGCGCGAACGGCGGTGTCGGCTCGGTCCTGGTCCAGCTCGCCCTGGCCGCGGGCGCGCGGGTGATCGGCACGGCGTCCGCGCGCCACCACGACGCGTTGCGGGACCAGGGCGTCGACCCCGTCGACTACCGCGCGGGCGACGTCGCCGCCCGCATCCGCGCCCTCGCCCCCGGCGGGGTCGACGCCGTCTTCGACCACGTCGGCGGCCGCGGCATCACCGACTCCTGGCGCCTGCTCGCCCCCGGCGGCACGCTCGTCTCCTACGGCAGCGCCTCCACCCGGGACGACGAGGGCTCCAAGCAGTGGCCCGTCATCAAGCTGCTCCTGCGGGTGTGGATGTGGAACGCCCTGCCCAACCGCCGCCGCGCCTGCTTCTACAACGTCTGGGCCGGCAAGGCCCTCTTCGGCGACCGTTTCCGGACCCGGCTGCGCACCGACCTCGCCCAGGTCTTCGCCGCACTCCAGCGCGGAGAACTCACCGCCCGGATCGCCGCGCGACTGCCGCTCACCCACGCCGCCGAGGCCCTGCGGCTGGCCGAGTCCGGCACGGTCGCCGGGAAGGTCGTCCTCGTTCCCTGACGGGTCCCGCCTCTTGCCGGCCGGCCCCAACCCATGGCTGCGCGACCTGAAGGCCACCGCCGGGGCGCGCTTCCGGCGGCCGTCCTCAGTGACGTACCAGCTTCTCGAAGAAGAACTCGTGCTTGAGGAACGACGTCGTGTGCTCCGCCCCCGGATACGGCGGCACCAGCGGGGCGGCCTGGAAGAGCCGCCAGCGGTCCTCCAGGGCGCCGACCCCCGTCTCGTACGGGGGTTCGTCGCTGTCGCCGGTCGTCGGACGGGTCGAGCCGGTGCCGTCGTACCGGGCCCAGCCGACGACCCGTGAGTCGAGGGCGGAGGTGTCGAGGTAGAGGACGAGGACCTGCTGCCGGGTGGTGGTCATGCGGTGCTCCTCGGGGTGGCGTGCGCGGCGGACACGGCGGGCCGGTTGGCGATGCGGGTGGCCCAGTGCTCGATGTCGAAGCCGGGGTCGTCGGACAGGGAGCGCCACAGCAGGACCCGGTTGTGGATCTCCAGCCGGCCCGTGGCCTGCTCGTACCAGGGGAAGGAACGGCCCAACTCCTCGCGGACGGCGGGGGAGTCGAGGTCCCGCGTGTCCCACAGCCGCACCTGCGGGACGGTCGGGTTGAAGCGGATCTTGTACATGTGGCGGACGGTGTCGCTGTCGTTGCGCCGCCCGCCGTGCCAGATGCCGTGGTGCAGCAGGAGCACGGTCCCGGCCGGGCAGGTCAGCCGGGTCTGGCCGCGCAGGTTCTGGTAGCGGCCGGTGTCGGACTCGTTGATGCGGCGCAGGTGGCTGCCCGGGACCACGAGCGTGCCGCCCATGTCGGCGGTCACCTCCTGCGGGTAGTACATGAGCTGCACGTCGAACGCGTCGGGCCGCACGTCGATGAGGGCGTCGGCGTGCAACGGCTGGGCGCTGCCCTCATGGGGCAGGCGGGTGTGGAGGAAGTGGTGGTCGACGTCCGGGTCCGGCCCCACCAGGCTCTCCAGGGCGCCCGCGACCACGGGCAGTTCGAGGAGCCGGCGAGTGAAGGAACCCTCGGGGAACGCCGCCGGTACGGCAGTGCCGTACGGCACGGCGGGCATGACCCCGGCGGCGAAGACCGCGAGCGCCTCCTCGTTCATCTCCCCGGGCACGACGCCGTCCAGGCGCAGGAAGCCATGGGCCGTGAACCGCGCCACCTCGGCCGAGCTCAACAGCTGTTTCGTGGTTGACATGACGCAACCGTAGGAACGGGGAGACGGGTTGTCGTGGGTCGTAATCGGCAACCACTGGTAATTTTCCACCATGCCCATCTCCGTGGAACTGCCCCTCGACCTGCCGCCGGACCTGGTGCACGCGGGCGTGGGCGTGCACGGCTCGGCCGGCCCGCACGAGGTCTTCCGCCTCCCGCACCTGTGGCAGCTGCATCTCTACGGCTACTCCGGCACCCTGGAGTTCGACGGCGCCCGGCATCCGATCCGTCCCGGGCACCTCAGCCTCGTACCGCCCGGCACGGAGGTGCACTTCCACTACGGCGCCGCGCGCTGTGAGCACCTGTACGCCCACTTCCGGCTGCCCGGCGACGGGGAGCGGCGCCGGCTCCCGGCGATGCAGGACACCGGGGCGGACGCGGCGGTGCTGAGCGCGCTGCTGCGCCAGACGATCACGGCCTGCGCGCAGTCCCCGGCCCGGGCCTCCGCGGAACTGTGGGCGGTGCTGTGGCGCACGACCGGCCTGACCGAGGCCGCCGCACCGGCCTCGGGGCCCCGGCACCCGGCCCTGCGCGCGGCCGTCGCCCACATCGAGGAGCACCTGGCCGATCCGCTGAGCGTTCCCGGCATCGCCCGGGTCGCCGGGGTGTCGCACACCCACCTGACCCGGCTGTTCCGCGAGGACACCGGGCACACGGTCGTCGGTTACGTCCGGCGCCGCCGGATGGAGCGCGCCCGGCACCTGCTCGTCGCCTCGACCCTGGCGATCCCGGCCGTCGCGGCGACGGTCGGCATCCCCGACCTCCAGGCCTTCAACAAGGCCTGCCGCAAGGAACTCGGCGCGTCCCCACGCGCCGTACGGCGGGCCGCGGGGGCGTGAGGGTCGCTGAGCTCCTGCGTCGGCCCCCACCCAACTCGTCGGAGATCAGGGGCTGTTGCCGTGCGCCAGGATTCCTTACCGAGCTCTTGCGCTCGGTCTCGCCGTCGGCGCCGAGCCCCGCATCGGCCCCCTCGCCACGGCCTGCGTCCTGATCCTCGTCGTCCTCGGCACGCTCGCCGCCCGCTGGACCGAGCCCCTCGCCCACCGCGTCGTCCGCCGCCCGGGCCACCGGACACCGGCCGCCCACCCGGTCGCCGGGCCGGCCGAACAGGCCGCCTCCGCCCACCCTTGAGCCGGGAACGGCTGTCCGGATCGGCTGTTCTCCGCGGGGGGGCCATCCGGCACCCTGGCGAGCACCCCGGGCACCGGCAGGGGAGACCGGGGGAGAATTCCGTCCAGGAACACCGGAAGGAAGCGCCGGCATGATCGAGTGGAAGCCCCTGGGCACCGGAGCCAGGCCCGTGCCCCAGCCCGTGGCCACACCGCTGGTCTGGGCCGGGGCCGGGGGCGGCGCGCTGGCGCTGGTGGCACTCCTCAACACCGTGGTCGGGCCGGACCGGCCCGGACTTGCCCTGCTCGCGCTGTCCGTGCTGGCCGCCCTGCTGGGCCTGTGTGCGCGGTTCACGGCCGCCCCCGGCACGGCCCTGCTGTGCTGGCTGTTCCTCAACGGCTTCGCCATACCGCCCGCGGGCGTGCTCACCTGGGCCGGTCACCGCGACCCCTCCTGGCTCGCCTGCCTGCTCACCGCCGCCCTCGTCGGCACGGGTCTGGCCCGTGTCGTCCACGCCCGCGCCGCCTACCGTCGCCTGCTCCCCTCCCGCGCCCGCACCGATCCCACGAGGGGCGGGGGGCCGTACGACTCCTGACGCCGGAGCGGCCGTGGGCCTGGCCGAGAATGCGTCACCGGTTTGACTGGTGACGATCAGGGTGCGACAGTCGGCTCACGCACAAGCCGGTGCGCGTCACACCACGGAGGCTCATGTGATCGGCAGGCGCAGTTTCGGCAAGGCGCTGGGTGTGGGTCTGGGCGTGGGTGCCGCCGCGCCACTGGCCGGGCCGCCGGCCGCCTCCGCGGCGGCCGTTCCCGCCGTCACCCCCGCACCCGCCCCCGGCACGCACCCCGCGTTCGCGCGGACCAAGCGGATCAGGGCCGGTGTCCTGGACGTCGGCTACGCCGAACTCGGGCCGGCGCACGGCCCCGCGGTGATCTGCCTGCACGGCTGGCCGTACGACATCCACAGCTACGCCGACGTCGCCCCGCTGCTGGCCCGGCAGGGGTACCGGGTGATCGTCCCGTACCTGCGCGGCCACGGCACCACGCGCTTCCTGTCCGCCCGGACCTTCCGCAACGCCCAGCAGTCGGCGATCGCCCTGGACGTCCTCGCCCTGCTGGACGCACTGAAGATCGACAAGGCGGTGCTGGCCGGCTTCGACTGGGGATCGCGCACGGCCGACATCGTCGCCGCTCTGTGGCCCGAGCGCTGCAAGGCCCTGGTGTCGGTGAGCGGCTACCTCGTCACGAACCTGGCGGCCAATCTGAAGCCGCTGGCGCCCAAGGCCGAACTCGCCTGGTGGTATCAGTACTACTTCTCCACCGAGCGGGGCCGGCTCGCCCTGGAGGACGAGACGCTGCGCCGCGAACTGACCCGGCTCGTGTGGGACACCGTCTCCCCGACGTGGGACTTCGACGACGCCACCTTCGAGCGCACCGCGGCGGCCTTCGACAACCCCGACTACGCGGCCGTCGTCGTCCACAACTACCGCTGGCGGCTGAGCCTCGCCGACGGGGAGCGCCGCTACGACGCACTGGAGAAGCGGCTCGCCGCCCGCCCCGCGATCGCGGTTCCCACCCTCACCCTCGACGCCGAGCGGGACCCCTTCACCGCCCCGGGCCACGGGGCCTCCTACCGGGACCGGTTCACCGGGCCCTACGAGCACCGCACCCTGCTCGGCATCGGCCACAACGTGCCCCAGGAGGCGCCCGCCGCCTTCGCGCAGGCCGTCCTCGACGCCGACCGCCTCTGAGGCTTGCCCCGGCAATGGTCACCGGCCAGAATGGTGACGTGAATCTCGACCATGTCTTCGTCTGCGGGAACCCGGCCCTCGACTTCGCCGCCACGCTCCGCGCACGCCGTTCGGCGCGCTTCGAGATGCTCGTGACGCCGGACCGGCTGAACGCCTGGTACGTGGAGTCCGGGCTGGTCGACGCGGTCTCGCCGGGCCGGGAGGCCGACGTCGAGCGGGCGAGGGCCGTCCGGGAAGCGGTCTACCGCCTGGTCACCGCCCGCCGGCTCGGGGAGGAGTACGACGGGGCGGCGCTGACCGTCCTGAACAACGCGGCGCGCACTCCGCCCGCCGTCCCCCAGCTCACCCCGTCGGGGCGCTGGACGCAGGCGACGCCGGACGAGGCCCTCTCCCTGGTGGCGCGGCACGCCGTCGAGCTCCTGAGCGGCCCGGACGTGCCCCTGCTCAAGGAGTGCGAGAACCCGGAGTGCACGCGTACCTACATCGACCGCTCGCGCGGCATGCGACGCCAGTGGTGCGGAATGGACTCCTGCGGCAACAAGATCAAGGCCGCCGCGTACCGCGCCCGCAAGAAGACCGCGGCGGCCCACTGAGTCAGGGAGCCGCCGCCGGTCCGCACGCCCCGCCCCGGTGGGACGGCCGTCAGCCGCCGACGTACCAGCTGAATCCGCCGTTGCTGCTGGCCACAGCGAGAAGTATCAGCCACAGGACCACGTCGACGATGCCGAGGATGATGCCGGCCTTCGCCATTCCGGCCCCGTTCCTGACCGACGCCTGACGCCTGGCGACGGCACCGAAGACGATGGCCAGCGGGCCGAGGATGATGTTCAGGAAGAACAGGCCGATGATGCCGCAGCACAGGCTCGCGATCGCCAGGCCGTTGGTGCGCGAACCGGAGGACGCGGCAGAGGAACCGCCGTAACTCGCCATGGAAAACTCCCAGTTGTCGATGGCACGGACCGAAGGGGCCGCACTCTCCTCACTGTTTCGACTTGTTTTGTTCGAATGCCCCTCAGTGGCGTTCCCATGACAACCAATTCGGCGGAGACCGCCGTCAGTTCTCCCGCACCAGTCCGGCGACATGCGCGGTGACCGTGTCGAGGATGCCCGTCCAGGCCGAATCGTCGCCCAGGACGAGGTAGTTGAGCGTCAGGCCGTCGGTCATGGCGGCCAGATAACGGGCCAGGACGGGCACCGGCACGCGCAGCCGCAGCCCCATGGCCTGCCGCAGCTGGTCGATGAGCTCGGTGTACGTCTCGGCGTACAACTCGTACTGACGGCGTGCCAGATGTTCGAAACCGGGCTGGCGCAGGGCGTACTGCGTGAGCTCGTAGGTGAGCATGTGCTCGTCGGGGTGGGCCCGGACGTGGTCCCAGTACGCCTGGAAACCCGCCCGGACGGTCTCCTCCAGGGTGGCTCTGGGGCGCAGTGCCTCCTTCACCACCGTCACGTAGTGCCCGGTGATGGTGGTGATGACGGACTCGATCAGCTGCTGCTTGGAGTCGAAGCAGTAGTGGAAGACGCTCAGCGAGACGCCCGCCTCGGCGGCGATGGACCGGGTCGTCGTCCTGGGGACGCCGTCCCGGGCCATCGCCCTGATCGCCGCTTCGGTGAGCTGTCGCCGCCGCTCGGCGGACGGCAACCGTGCCATGGAGCCCCTCTCGTGCCCGTCAGCCGGCGTGGACGCCGACCTCGTAAAGGGAGTAGCCCCAGCCGGTGCCGCGCTCCAGGCCGTGGACGCGGACGTAACGGGCCGGCGTACCGGCGAAGCGCGCGGTGTCCAGACCGCCGTCACCCGCGGTCGTGGACCAGGCGGTCCGCCAGGTCGCGCCGTCGGTCGACAGCTCGATCCGGTACGACTTCGCGTACGCCCGCTCCCAGTCGAGGGTGACCCGGCCGACGGTCCGCGGTGAGCCGAGGTCGACCTGGTACCACTGGTCGTCGCTCCAGTCGCTGGCCCAGCGGGTGGAGCGGTCGCCGTCGACGGCCCGGTGCGGCTTGTAGCTCGTGAACAGGCTCCACTCCGAGGAACTGGCCGAAGTGGCGGCCCCGGACGCGAGGTTGGCGTCGGCCTTGTGGTTCTCGGAGGCCGCCCAGGTGCCGAGGTAGGACTCCGCGCCCCGGAACAGGTCGTCGACGGTGTCCTGGCCGCCGACCCGGCGGATGTCCTCGATCCAGTCCGGGACGAGTCCGTAGTGGGCGGCGCCGTCGGTGTTCAGGTCCCAGGTGCGCTCGCCGGTGGTCTGCCGGTCGATGACCGAGCCGCCGTCGACGCTCTTGAACGGGTAGGTGACCTTGTTCGGCGCGTCCGCCCCGCGCGGCCCCGGCCAGCCGCCGACGCCGTTCATGTCGGTGCCGTAGCCGTAGCCCACGCCGTACTTGTCGCGCAGGGACTCGGTGCGCTTCGCCTCCGCGATGAAGCCCTCGGAGCCGTGCATGTACTGGGCGATGAAGCCGCCGAGGCCGTAGACCCGCTCGGTCCAGTCCATGTCCATCCAGCTGTGCGAGGAGAGCACGCCGGGGTAGGACTCGGACTCGAAGATGTCGAGCACCCGGCCGGTGGCCTTGACACTCATGTGGTCGATCTCCAGCATCATGCCGCGCTTCATCATGCCGCGCACCGCGTACTCGCCGAGGTCGGTGAGCCCCCGCACGTTGCACTGGGCGCCGGCGCCGTACGTGGGGACCTCCTCACCCGCCGGGAGCTTCTTCTCGGCCGCGGGCGCCGCCGCGTTGCCGATGGGGTTGTCGGCTTGCGGGCCCTTGCACGTCTCGGTCTTCCAGTAGGTGCCGGTCGACAGGAACTGCCCGACGTTGATGGCCGTTCCGAGCGAGCCCGAGTCGAAGCGCACCCCGCACAGGGCGTTGTCGAACTTGTGGCACAGGAACATGCCGCGCACGCCGAGCGAGTGGAGCTCGTCGAGCCCCTTGTCGATGTCCGCCCTGCTGCACTGCGCGATGTCCAGGACCTGCTTGCAGCCGAACGGTTCGGAGGTCTCGACGCCCATGACGACGGCCAGCTTGCCCTGCTCGATGACGTCGCGGGCCTGTGCGCTGTCGGTGACGACCCGGAACCAGCCCTTGCCGGGGCCGCCGTACATCTTGTCGACGAAGGCCTGCATGTCGTACGTCAGCTTGGCCTGGAGCCGGATGGACGTCATCTCGTCGCAGGGGCGGTCCTTGAAGAAGTACACCGAGCAGATCACGCCGTTGGTGACGAGGTCGTTGACCAGCACCCGCTGGCCGCCGCGCCAGGCCCGCTCGACCCAGGCGTAGTAGTTCTGCTGGTGGGTCAGCGAGTCGTGCCGCGGCCAGTCCTTGAAGGTGGGCCAGCCGTTGGGGTCGTGCTTGCCGTCGCCGCCGTTGGTGATGAAGTCGAAGATCGCGAGCGAGCCGTCGGGGTAGTGCTCCGGGCAGTCCTTGAGCGCGTCGGCCACGCCCTGCTCGGAGAAGGCCTTTCCGCAGATCAGACGGCCGCCGAAGGCCTCGTTGGAGAAGATGTGGTCGTGCGCGTCGACGAACCCGCGCACCTCGCCCTTGGCGTTCGTGCCGGTGAAGGGCTCGCCCGTGACGTCGATGCGGGAGTCCGGGGCGGGCCGTGCGGTCGGCTCCCACCAGTCGTTCCCGGCGGCCGCACTCGGGGTGGGGCCGAGCGCGATCGACAGCACGAGCAGGAGGAGCGACACCACGGTGACGTTCTTGCGTCGGCGGTACGGGCGTCCGGAACCGGTCACAGCCCACGTCCCTCGGTCGGTGGATCAGCGGGGCCCTCTTGTCATGACCTCGCAAAGTGTGCGACGAGAATCGCCACTTCCGCTCGACGAGTCAAGAGTCCGGGACAGGTGACCTGATGGCCGGGGGGTGGGTTCACCGCGGGCGGGACCCCGCACCGGCCTGGGGGCACAACAAACCCCAGGCCGCCGGCCTGGGGTGACGAGGAGCGGAGGAGGGCGCCTCCTGACGCGGGCGGTGCTCGGCTGCGGACGGGTCAGGTCGCACCGGCGTCGGGGCCACCGGAGGCTTCGCGCGCCGCGCGGCGGTACTCGGCGTTGATGCGCTGGGCTTCCTCGAGCTGGTCCTCGAGGATGACGATGCGGCAGGCCGCCTCGATCGGGGTTCCCCTGTCGACGAGCTCGCGGGCGCGGGCGGCGATCCGCAGCTGGTAGCGGGAGTACCGGCGGTGTCCGCCCTCCGAGCGCAACGGCGTGATCAGACGCGCCTCGCCGATGGCGCGCAGGAAGCCGGGGGTGGTACCGAGCATCTCGGCGGCCCGGCCCATGGTGTAGGCCGGGTAGTCGTCGTCGTCCAGACGATCGCTGAGCGGAGTATCTGCTGGCATGTCACCTCGTAGTGCAACGCGTCGAGGGGCCCTGGTGCCGTACGGCACCAGGGCCCCGAAGGAAATTCAACACCATCTGTCGGCCCTCATGCGGTGCCGACCTTCTGTTTCCGCTACCCGGCCCGGCTGCGGGAGGGGTGCGGGGATCGCGGCTGCGTGACCGGGGACCACCATCCAATCGGGGTCTTGCGGTACCCGGACCGAGAGTTGCCCGGCCGGGCGATCCTGATGGCGTCTGCTCCTCCGTCCTTCTTCCGGTTCTCGTCTGACTGTGTCTACGAGAAGAAGATTAACCACGGCAAGCGGCAATGTCTACCCTGACAAAGATAGATTTTGCAGTCCGGTCGAAGGAGGCATCCTCAGTCGCCCAGCGCCCAGCGCCCAGCGCCCAGCGCCCAGCGCCCGCGACACGCCGATGAGGGCCCTGCCGACGCGCGTCGGCAGGGCCCTCACGGGTTCTGGTGGCGGTGATCCGCCGTTGTCACTCCTCCGGTGTCACTCCTCCGGGACGTCCCGGAGGCGGATCCGGTCCGTGTAGGCCGGGGTGTTCCGCAGCGCGGTGAGCCGGGCCAGGGTGACCAGGCCCGTGCGCTGGTCGTCCCCGTCGCAGAGGACGAGGTGGTCGACCTGTGCGCCGGCCATGAGGGACAGCGCCACCTCGATGGTCATGTCGTCCCGGATCAAGGGGGCGTTGGCGGCGGGGTGGTGCGTCCGGACGGGCGTCATGGCGTCTCCTGCCGAGGGGGATGGTCGGGCGGGTCCGGGGCTTACGCGGCGGAGCCGGAGCCGGTGCGCCGCTGTGCCCTGGGCCGCGCCGCCTCGCCGGCGGGGCGGCGCCTCCGACGGCCGCGGGACGCGGACGAGCCGCGGGGGCGTTCCGTGGCCGGCGCGGGGATGACGACCGGGACGCCGGAAGGAGCCTGGGCGCCCGTGATGCGGCTCAGCTCCGCCTCGCCGGAACGAACCTGGGCGACCCGGGGCGTGATGCCCGCCGACGACATCAGCCGGCTCATCCCGCGACGCTGGCCCGGGGTCACCAGGGTGACCACGCTGCCGGACTCGCCGGCGCGCGCCGTACGGCCGCCGCGGTGCAGATAGTCCTTGTGGTCGACGGGCGGATCCACATTGACGACCAGGTCGAGATTGTCGACGTGGATGCCGCGCGCCGCGACGTTCGTCGCCACCAGGACCGTCACGTCCCCCTTCTTGAACTGGGTGAGGGTCCGGGTCCGCTGGGGCTGGGACTTGCCGCCGTGCAGGGCCGCGGCACGCACGCCGCTGCTCAGCAGGTGCCGGGTCAGCCGGTCCACCGCGTGCTTGGTGTCGAGAAACATGATCACCCGGCCCTCCCGCGCGGCGATCTCGGTGGTGGTCCGGTGCTTGTCGTCGTCGTGCACGTGCAGCAGGTGGTGCTCCATCGTGGTGACCGCGCCCGCGGACGGGTCGACGGAGTGCACCACCGGGTCGTGCAGGTAGGTGCGGACCAGCCGGTCGACGTTGCGATCGAGAGTGGCCGAGAACAGCATCCGCTGGCCACCCGGGCGGACCTGATCGAGCAGGGCGGTGACCTGCGGCATGAAGCCCATGTCGGCCATCTGGTCGGCCTCGTCGAGGACGGTGACGCCGACCTGGTCCAGGCGGCAGTCGCCCCGGTCGATGAGGTCCTTGAGGCGTCCGGGTGTGGCGACGACGACCTCGGCGCCGGTGCGCAGCGCACCCGCCTGCCGGCCGATCGGCATGCCGCCGACCACCGTGGCGAGCCGCAGGCTCACGGAGCGGGCGTAGGGAGTGAGGGCGTCGGTGACCTGCTGGGCGAGCTCGCGGGTGGGCACCAGGACCAGGGCGAGCGGCTGCCGCGCCTCGGCGCGCCGCCCGGCCGTCCGGGCCAGTACCGCGAGGCCGAAGGCGAGGGTCTTGCCGGAGCCGGTGCGGCCACGGCCCAGAACGTCCCGGCCGGCCAGCGAGTTCGGCAGGGTCGCCGCCTGGATCGGGAACGGCGCGGTCACGCCCTCGCGGCCGAGGGTGGCGAACAGCGGCGCGGGCAGGCCGAGATCGGCGAACGACTCGACGGCGGGCAGCGGGGGCGTGATCGTCTCCGGCGGGGCGAACTCACCCTGCGGAGCCCGGCGGCTCGCCGAACCCCGGGAGCGGCGCGGGCCACCGGCACGGCGGTCGGGGCCGTCGTTCCTCGGGAAACGGTCACGAATACGGGATGTGTGGGCGCGCTTCATGCGGGACCTTCCTTGACGGGCACGTAGCAAGGAAATCCGCAGCAGAGGAGAGGCGCAGAGAATCTCGAGACGAGCCGAAGTCGATGCGGCCGGGTCGGGCCGTCGGGAAAAAAGCGAGCCGGGGCCCGCACCCCTTCAGGTGCGGGCCCCGGCTGCGGAATATGCGCGAGCGCCGATGTCAGGCGGGCACGATGTTCTCGGCCGTCGGGCCCTTCTGGCCCTGCGCGATGTCGAACGACACCTTCTGGCCTTCGAGCAGCTCGCGGAAGCCCTGGGCGGCGATGTTCGAGTAGTGGGCGAAGACGTCGGCGCCGCCGCCGTCCTGCTCGATGAAGCCGAAGCCCTTTTCAGAGTTGAACCACTTCACGGTACCGGTAGCCATTTTGTTTCTCCTTCGGAGGCGGTTTCAGGAATCCACCTGTGTGAATTCCGTGTCGCCGTGATGATTACCCCGTAGGAAATGAACCTTCTGGCAACCACACCTGCAACTGACATCGACAGTAGCACGGGGGGTTCGGCCGGGTGCCGTGCGAAAATTCCGGGCCGTCGGGTGATCGAGGAATATTCTGCGAGCCCCGCTCCTATTTCTCATTTTGCGGGCACAGATATTGCCCTTCGCGGGCGCGGACCTTCCTGTCGCGCCCCCGCGTGCCGGCCCTGTGACCTCCGGCGACGGGGGATGCGGCACCGCCGTCGCCATCGCCGGGCGGCAGGGCGTCGAGTCCGCCGGAACGCCCCTGTCGCGACTAAGGTCACATCACCCGTTGGGCCGTACCCCGGGCCGTGAGCGTGAGGACCTGTCGCCGATCGGACCGGGCAGGGGAACCCGGGAGAGACGGGTGAGGCCCTACCAGGGCACCTCGCCCTCGTCGTCGAAGAAGCCGCCGGTCGGGCCGTCGTCGGGCAGCGTCGCCAGGCGGATCGCGACCGCGGCGCCCTGCTCCGGGGTGCGCACGCCGCGGAACCCGTTGAGGTCGGTCGCGCAGTAGCCGGGGCATGCGGCGTTGATGAGGATGCCCGTGCCCTCCAGCTCCTTGGCGTACTGGACGGTGACGGCGTTGAGGAACGTCTTGGACGGCGAATAGGCGACGGCGATCGGACCCGTGTCGCTGCCGGGCGTCGTCTGCCGGGTCAGTGACCCCACGCCGCTGGACATGTTCACGATCCGCGGGGACGAAGAGCGGCGCAGCAACGGCAGCATGGCGTTGGTGACGCGGATGACGCCGATCACGTTGGTCTCCACGACGGTCCGCACCGTCGCCGGGTCGACCGAGGTGGGCATTTGCGGCACGGTGCCGGTGATCCCCGCGTTGTTGACCAGTACGTCGAGACGTCCCGCGCCTTCCTCCAGCAGTGCGGCGGCGCCCGCCACGCTCGCGTCGTCGGTCACGTCGAGCGGCACGCCGAAGGCGTCGACGCCGGCCGCCCGCAGTTTCGCCACGGCGGTCTCGCCCCGTTCCCGGTCCCGGGCGCCGACCCCGACCCGCCATCCGAGGGCGCCCAGGCCGGCCGCGATCTCGTATCCGATTCCCTTGTTCGCGCCGGTCACCAGCGCGATCGTCTGTTCGCTCATGCGGTCGATCCTGTCCGGGCCCGGTGCGGTGCGGCCAACACCGATCGGGTGGGCGGCGATACCGCACGGGTATCGGTGCAGCTCGCGGCAGTACCATCGCGGCGTGGAGACAAGGGAGTTGCGGTACTTCGCCGCCGTCGCCGAGGAGCTGCACTTCGGGAGGGCCGCACAGCGGCTCGGGATCGCGCAGCCCCCGCTGTCCCGGGCGATCGGGCAGCTCGAACGGCGCCTGGGGGCCACGCTGCTGGAACGCGGCAGCCGCGCGGTCACCCTGACGGAGGCCGGGGCGGTGCTCCTGCAGGAGGCCCGCGCGGCGCTGGCGGCCGTCGAGGCCGCCGAACGCCGCACCCGCCGGGCCGCCCTCGCCCCCGCGGGCCAGGCCGGCGTGGTCCTCGCCACGAAAGCCGGGGCGTCCGGCGAGCTGCTGGCGAAACTGCTCGACGCCTACGCCGCCGAGCCCGACGCGGTCACCGTCGATCTGCTCCTGTGCGGCATGGGCGAGCAGGGCCCCATGCTGCGCGACGGCCGGGCCGACGTGGCGCTGCTGCACCTGCCGTTCGACACCACGGCAGGTCTCGACATCGAGGAGCTCCGCACGGAGGGGCAGGTCGCGATCCTGCCGGCCGACCACCCCCTCGCGGGCCGGCCCCGGCTGCGCACGGCCGACGTCACCGGTCTGCCCGACCTGCCCATGCCGCGCTGGCCCGGACCCGACGGCACCTACCCGGCCGGGCCCGGCCCCGAGGCACGTGACCACACCCAGCTGCTCCAGCTGATCGCCCTCGGCCGTGCCTGCTGGATCGCACCGGAGTCCTGCCGGTCCCAGCTGCGCGAGGGCCTCGCCGCGGTGCCCGTACAGGACGCGCCGCCGGTCACGACCGTGATCGCCTGGCCGCCCCACAGCCGGTCCCGGGGAGTCGCGGGGCTGGTCCGCACGGCGGTGCGGGTGAGTGCGTGAGAGGGGTGGCGCCGCGCGGCGGGCGTGGCCGGATGACAGGGTCGCCGCCCGGCATCACTCCGTTAGCATGTTCGAACTCGCGGTGGTCCCGCCATCGCTCACCATCTACCCAGCCATTCGGATGAATCGGCCAAAAGATTGATATCCAGGGCATCGCGGGTGTTTTCCCGACCCAGTGGCATGACCGCGGGGGGCGCGTCGCGCCACCGGCGTGCGGCGCTGTGGGGCACGGCGGGCGTGGTGGCCCTTGCCCTCCTCGTCGCACTGGAGATCGCCGCGCGCGGCCACGGCGAGCCCGGGCCGCTCACCACACAGGTCGCGGCCCTCGTCTTCGCCCCCAAGCCAGGGCCGCTGTATGGCGGTCTGGCGTTGATGATGGTGGTGCTCACCTGGCGGCAGCGGTTCATCGCGGCCGGCGCCGCGCTCGGGATCGACGCCGTCCTCCTGCTGGTGCGCTGGGCGGCCGGCGCCGAGGCGGCCGAGGGCCACTCCTTGGGCACCGGTGCGTTGTGGGTGATGCTCGGCTTCGGAGCCGTCGCCGTCACGCGCCGCACCGGCGCCGAACGCGTGCTGCTGCTGAAGGGCGTCGGCCTGGGCCTGTTGCTGGTGGCGGCCCGCAAGACCGGCGACACCTGGCTGTTCATCACGGCCAAGACCCGTCCGACCGTGCTGGACCAGTACGTGGCGACCGCCGACCACGCGCTGGGCAACCCGTCGTGGCTGGCGGGCCGGATCGTGGAGGCCACCGCCCCGTTCAGCACGCACCTGCTCCAGCTCGTCTACGGTCAGCTCGCGGTGGCCGCGGTCGTCGTCGCCCTCTACCAGCTGCGCGACGTGGCGGCCGAGCGCCGCTTCCCGAGCCATCACCTGGTGCGCACCTTTCTGGTGATCGGCCTTCTCGGGCCGGGCATCTACATGCTCTTCCCGGTGGTCGGCCCGGTCTTCGCCTACGGTCCGGGCGCCTCGGGCACCGGCGGAGTGCAGTGGGCGGCGGCGAACCTGTGGCCGCACACGCCGCTGCCGGTCGGCGTCCCCGAGCCGATGACGTACGACGGGATCACGCCGCGCAACTGCATGCCCAGCCTGCACACGGCGTGGGCCGTCGCGATCTTCGTGCACACTCGCCGGGCCCCGCGGCTCCTGCGGTTCGCGGGCACGTTCTGGCTGGTGGTCACACTCGCCGCGACACTGGGATTCGGCTACCACTACGGCGTGGACCTCGTTGCCGGGGTGGTCTTCGCCCTCACCGTCGAGGCCGCACTCCGCGCGCATGACCGCGGCTGGGACCGGGCGGGCTTCCGGCTGGTCGCCTACGGCACGGCGCTGTTCGCCGCGCTCCTGGTGTCGTACCGCTACCTGCCGATGCGCATGGCCGCGGTCCCGGAGGTCTCCGGACCGCTGCTCCTGCTGGCGATGACGTCGGTGATCTACGGCTACACCCGGGTCACCACCCAGTGGTCACACCCCCCGACCGCACCGCCCTTCACCGCACCCGCCCAGGCCGTCCCCGCCCAGGCCGTCCCCGCCCAGGCCCGGGCGGAGACACCGGACGACCGCGAGGACCCGGAGACGGACACCGAACGCAGGGACCCGGTCCCGGGCTGACCCTGGCGTACCGGGGCGACAGCTCCTCATCCGGTGCCGATCGAGAACCGGCGCGGCGCTCACCAACGGTAGTCGCCCTTGTCCTCGAGGAGCGCAAGGTCGAAGGCGCCCCCGGACGCCGCCGCCCGCAGGCGGATGAGCGCCAGAGCGCGCCACCGGTGCTCTGGCACCTCGCGCGGGGCGGGACCCATCATCTCCTTCGTGGTGCCGGCCCCGAAGGTCTTGGTCCCGTCCGGAAGGGACGGCGTCACGCGAGCCAGCCCCTCTCGTGGAGTGCGTCGAAGACCAGCCCGTCGACGGCCGAGACCCGGGCGCGGTCGGTGTGGCGGAACCAGGCCTTCTCGGCGATCTCCCGGGAGGGGGTCAGCCGGCCGTGGTGGGCGGCGGTGTAGCAGATCATCCTGAAGGGGCCGTGATCCGGATGGCCCTCGCCGATCTCGAACGTGCCGAAGTGGGCCATGGAACCGGGGTCGATCGCCGCCCGCAGTTCCTCGTCGATCTCCCGCACCAGCGTCTCGCGGTCGGACTCGCCGTGCTCCCGGTGACCGCCGGGGAGGTAGAAGCGGTCTCTGCCGTGACTGCGCGTCACCAGCACCAGGCCGTCCCTGACCAGGACCCACGCCACCTTCTCCGGCACACCGTCGACTTCGGCCATGGCGGGACCGTACCGGAGGGCTGCCTGTGCAGGCGCCCTCACTCGGGGATTTTCAGCCCCAGCTCCACCGCGAGACCCGTGGTGTCGTGGACCACGCGGGTCGCGGCGGACAGGCGGTCGGCCGGGGTCAGGGCCGCATAGCCGATGCTGGTCATGCCCGCGGCCGTCGCGGCGTCGACTCCGGGCACACTGTCCTCGACCACCACCGCGTGCGCGGGGTCGACGCCCATCCGGACCGCCGCGTGCAGGAAGAGATCCGGCGCCGGCTTGCCCCGGGTGACGTCGTCCGCGCAGTACACCCGGCCCTCGAAGAAGGACGCCAGCCCCGTGACGCGCAGGCCGAGGGCGAGCCGGTCCCGCGGCGAACTCGACGCGACGCAGAAGGGGGTGCCGCGCCGGGACAGGGCGCCCAGGACCTCCGCCATGCCGGCGACCGGACGCAGCTCCCGCTCGAAGGCCTCGATCAGCCGGGCCCGGTAGTGCTCGGTGAACCCCGTCGGCAGCTCCCGCCCCGTCTCGGCCCTGAGCATGGCCCGGACGCGGTCCAGGGTGCCGCCCATGTAGCGGCGCACGCTGTCCTCGTACGAGGTGGGGAAACCCGCCTCCGTGAGCAGCGCCGCCAGCACGCGGTTGGCGATGGGCTCGGAGTCGACGAGCACACCGTCGTTGTCGAAGATCACCAGGTCCGCGTCGGCGGGGTCCCGCAGTGGTCGCGGCGCGGGTGCCGTCCCCGCCGCCCAGGTGGGGTACGGGCGGCCGTGCAGAAAGGCGTTGTCGTACCGCAGGTCGGTGGTGACCTCCTCGGTGACCCACTCGGGCAGGTCGACCACGTCCGCCGCGTCCTCGGCATCCAGCTCCGCCAGCACCAGACCGGCGTTGGAGCCGTAGAACTCGTCCACGGTCCAGCCGTCGAAGCGCCCGCCCAGATAGTGCCGCTTCTTCTGCACCAACGGCTGCGGACACAGCCGCGCGAGGATCTCCTCGGCGTCCGTCAGCGGCACCGGGTACTCGAACTCGGCCCGGCGCGCCCCGTCGCGGGGGCCCTTGACGGTGAGGACCGCCAGGGCGCCGTCGGTGATCCGCACCCGCACCGCGCGCTCGGGTTCGGCGGAGAGGTACCCCTGGCGGACCTCCCGGGTCCGCACCACCGTCTCGCGCCAGCCGCGGCCGACGAGGAACTTCCGCTCCGTCTCCACCCCCATCAGGCGATACCGTTCAGCGCCGTCTCGAAGACCTCGGCGAAGAAGTCCAGTTCACGTTCCCCGATGACGAGCGGCGGGTGCACGTTGATGACGTCCGGCGCCATACCGGTCGTGGCGACGAGGACACCGGCGTCCGGGTGCCCGGACCGGAACAGGTGCCGCATCCGGCCGGCGTGCGGTCCGGTGAGGACGATGCGCGCGGTGCCGCCCATCGCGTCCACCCCCCGTACGAGGTCCGGATGGCGCGCGGCGACCTCGGAGAGCCGGTCGCGCATGGCCTCCTCCAGCCGCAGGACGTCCTTGTCGACCGTGGTCCACCGCTCCCAGCGGTCCAGCACCGTGTCCACGACGGCGAGGGCGCTCGGGATGCCGATGTACGTGGAGGAGTGGCTGCCGGGCCGGTACCGCCCGGGGCTGCCGAGCGGCTCGCGGGACCACACCATGCTCAGCGCCGCACCGCCGTTGGCCAGGCCCTTGCTGGTGACGACGATGTCGGGGGTCACCCCGGAGCGCTGGAAACCCCAGCGCGGTCCCACCCGGTGCATCCCGGTGAAGATCTCGTCCGCGATGACCACCGCCCCCTGCTCCCGGGCGTGGTCCACGGCGGCGCGCAGCAGTTCGTGGTCGGGTTCCACCATGCCGCCCACGTTCTGGACGGACTCGAAGACGAACGCCGACACCTTCCGGCCGAAGTCCCGCCCCCCGACGCCGCTCAGCTCGGATCCCCACCGGGTGACGGCCTCACGGCAGCCCGGCCCGCAACCGGCTCCCGCCACGGCGTGTGGGCACCGCTGCGAGTCCGGGCTCGGGAGCCGGACCACCTCCAGGCCCCACGCGGCCAGCAACTCCCGGTAGCGCGGGCTGGAACTGAGCATGCTGGTCACGCCGGAGCGGCCGTGGAAGGCGCCCTCGAAGACGACGATCGTGCCCGGCCCGTTCGCGGCGAAGGCGATGCGCAGGGCCGTCTCCATGGCCTGCGCTCCGCCGAGGTCCAGCTCCACCCGGCCGGGCGTGCCCAGCACGTCGGACACGAGCGGTTCCAGCCGGGAGAGCACCTTGAGCCGCAGCTCCGACTCGGCGAAGGAGGGCAGGGCGGGCAGCTGTTCGCAGCGCCGCATCGCCTCCTGAAGCAGGGTGGCGTCGTAGCCGAAGGCGACGGTGCCGTTGGCGGCCTCGGCGTCGAGGTACCGGCGACCGTCGTGCGCGGTCAGCCAGCTGCCCGAGCCGGAGACGAACCGGGGGACGTCGGGTTCGCGGTAGACCAGGTTGCCCGCCCCGGCGTAGGAGGGGATGCGCTCGTCGGCGAGGTCGGTCATGTCAGGGGCTCCCCGGTCAGTCGCCGTCCGCCGAGTTCGGTCGGCTCTCCGTCCACCACCACGACCCGGCTGCCGTCGCGGTGTTGCTGGTCCGACAGGGCGAGCCGCCCCGCCGCGAAGGCCTCAACCGACCACCGCAGACACGGCCGGTCGCTGAGGCTCTTCTGCTTCATCTCCTGCGCCCGGGCGTCTTCGGCGGTCAGCCGGCGTCCCTCGACGGGCACCTCCGGACCCATCGCGAGGATCGCGCCGCCGTCCCGGGTGCCGTCCACGAGGAAGCAGGAGGTACGGGTCGTCTCGCGGCCCGCCGCCATCGCCAGGCGGACGGGGTCCTTGCCCGTGAACCGCCGGTGGCCCTCTTCGTCCAGGACCGACAGGTCGGCCGGATGCTGGTTGATCATGCGTCCCCGGTAGCGTTCGAGCAGCCGGCCGTCGATCCAGCGGTGGTAGGCGAGGACGATCAGGTCCAGCTCGCCGTTGTCCCGCTCCCAGTCGGCGATCCGTCCGTCCAGCGCGTCGTGCCACTGCCGGGCCCGTTCCCGGTAGGAGTCGCGGCCCGCCCGGCCGACGGCGGCCGACGCCGTTCCGCAGACGCGGTCGAAGTCGCCCGGCCACGCCTCGACCCCGGCCTGCCGTGCCACGTCCAGGGCCTTGACCCGCTCCGCGTGCGAGGCGACGAGGCAGACCCGGAACTCCTCGGGCCGTGTCCGTTGCAGGTCCAGCAGCGTGGTGAGATTGGCGCCGGTGGCGGAGACCAGGACGCCGATGCGCAGCGGCCCGGCCGCCGAACGGCGGGCCAGGGGCGTCAGGGTGGCGCCGGCCGGAGTGGGTGCGGACAAGAGCACTCCGTCTCTGTTCTCTCGGGCCCCGAAGACGTTCGCGGCGGTTGCGACATGACTCGCTCCACTGTGGGAGCCCGTCGGCCGACCCGTCCACGGCAGGTGCGGCTCATTTCCCTGCACTGCAGGGAGATGATGCCCGCGGGGCTGGAGTTGTTGAACGGTGATAGGTGATGCTCGAAACCGGGCTACCGAGTCTGTACTACCCGGAAATCCCGTACCAACTGGCAATCCCAGAAAGCAGGAGTCCGAAAATGGCCTCGCTCATTCGTGACATGTTCTCTCTCGAGCGTTGCGGGCAGGCGCCCGACATTCGTTGGGACTGATTTCTCTCCCGGCCTGCCTGCTGAATTCGGCCTACCTGGCAGTGGATCCCATTGATTGACATTTCAGGGTACGTGGCAGTCGCAGGTCTCTTGGTGATCATTCCTGGAGCCGACACGCTCGTCGTGGTGCGCAACACGCTGAGCGGTGACTTCAGGAGCGCGGTCCGCACCACCGTCGGTGTGTGCGCGGGGCTGGTCGCCTGGGCGCTGATGTCGTCCATCGGGCTCGCGACCGCCCTGGCCGCGTCGCCGACGCTGTTCAACCTGCTCAGAGCCGCCGGGGCCGCGTATCTGGTGTATCTGGGTGTGCAGGCGCTCGTGGCGGCACGCCGGACCGGGACACCGGATGCGGCCCGTCAGACAGGGCGGGAAGAGGTGCCCGCGCGTTCCGGAAGGGACTGGCGCCAAGGCGCCCTGACCAGTCTGGGAAACCCGAAGGTCGGTGTCTTCTACACCTCCCTGCTGCCGCAGTTCATTCCGGCGGACGGGTCGTCCCTTTCCTCCTCGCTGCTGCTGGCGGCCATTCACGTCGCCCTGAGTTTCCTCTCCCTGCTCGCGTACGCGGCGATCGTCGCCCGCATGGGAGACGTGTTCCGCAAGGACGGTTGGCGCCGCGTCCTGGAGTCGGTCGCCGGGGCGGCCCTGGTCGGCGTCGGACTGTGGCTGATGGTCTCCGCGGTCTCGGGAATCTAGACATCAGGAGAGCTGAGATGAAGTCGCCGCTGGACGGCTGGTACGACAAGGCCGGGGTGCGGACCGACCCGCGGCGGGTCATGGCACGGGAACTGGAGGAGGGCAAGACCCTCTTCCCGCACACGCTGATCCCGTACCTGGACCATCCCCTCGTGGCCGCCCTGGAGCCCGCGGAGCGGTACCGGGTCACCGCACGTCACCTGTACCAGTACATGCAGTTCACGATGCACTTCGAGACGAGTGTGGTGAACCGGGCGGCCGAGCGCATCGCGAACGGCACGTCGGGCCTGCCGCTGCCGGCGGCGACGCGACTGGACGCGTACAAGATCTACTGCGACGAGGCCTACCACGCGCTGTACAGCCTGGACGTGGTGGAGCAGGTGAGCGAAGCCACCGGCGTCGAGGTGCCCGACTACGACTTCGCCCCGTTCCTCGACCGGCTCGACGGCCTCGGGGCCTCGGTCATGCCCGGTGAGACGATTCTCGTCCAGCTGCTCCAGGTGGTGGTCTTCGAGACGCTGGTCACCTCGATCCTGAAGGACATCCCCAAGGACCAGACGGTGGTCGGCACCGTGCGGGAGGTCGTGCGGGACCACGCCCAGGACGAGGGACGCCACCACGCGTACTTCGCGGCGTTCTTCAAGGAACTCTGGCACGACCTGAGCCCCGCCCTGCGGGAGCGGGCCTCGCGCTGCCTGCCGGAACTGGTCAGCCGCAGCCTCACGCCCGACCTGGTGCCGGTGCGTGGCTCCCTCCGGCTGGCGGGACTGGACGAGGCGGCGGTGAACGAGGTCCTCGCCGACGTCTACGCCCCGGACAAGACCCGGGACGGCATCCGGGCCAGTGCCCGCCACACCTTTCAACTGTTCGAATCCGTAGGCGTGTTGGACGTGCCGGGTGCACGGGACTCCTTCATGTCCGCCGGGTTGCTCTGACGACGGACACGGGAGAAGGAAATGACTGCTGAGACCCGTTCCCTCCTGGGAACGCCCGAGAGCGTCCCCGAGACGGGCGTCTTCTCGCTGTCCGAGCTGGACGGCAAACACCTCGACGCCCTGGTGCGCCGGTCCTGCGACTTCTTCGCCGACCGCAGCGACCACGACCGCCCGTTGCGGGACACCATCGCGGGGATCCTGTTCACCAAGACCTCCACCCGGACCCGCACGGCCTTCACGACCGCCGCGCTCCGGCTGGGCGCCCAGGTCATCAGCTACGGCCCGCACGACCTCCAGCTGGAGACCGGTGAGTCCCTCGAGGACACCGGCCGGGTCTTCGGGCGGATGCTGGACCTGCTGGTCGCACGGACCGCGGGCCCCGTGGAGCAGCTGCGCACCCTGTCCCGGTACGGCGGGATCCCCGTGGTCAACGCCATGGGGCAGGAGGAGCACCCCACCCAGGGCGTCTGCGACCTGGCCACCATCAACCTGCACTTCGGCTCCGTCGAGGGCGTCAAGGTGCTGTACGTCGGCGAGGGCAACAACAGTGCCGTGGCGCTGGCGCACGGCCTGGCGCACTACCCCGGGACGGAGCTGACCCTGCTCACCCCGCCCGGCTACGGAGTGCCCGGGCACGAGCTGGCCGCGGCCCGGAGCAGGGCCGAGGCCAACGGCTCCGTACTGCGCCAGACGCACTCCCCGGACGAGGCGCCGGACGCCGTCGACGTGGTGTACACGACGCGCTGGCAGACGACGGGCACCTCGAAGCCGGACGCCGACTGGCGGGAGATCTTCCGTCCCTACTACATCGACGAGGCGTTCATGGGCCGCCGGCCCGGGGCCGTCCTCATGCACGACCTGCCGGCGCACCGGGGCGACGAGATCTCCGCGGGAGTGCTGGAGGGCGAGCGCACCCTCGCCTGGACGCAGGCGGAGATGAAGCTGACCAGCGCCATGGCCGTTCTCGAGTCGCTGGCGACCGCCCGCCGGGACAGCGCATGATCAAGGACTGCGTGTACGACGTCGTCACCGACGACGTGTTCCTGCGGTTTCCCGACGTTCTGCCCGGCAGCGAGCTGTTCCTGAAGCTGGAGGGGCTGAACCCGGCCGGCTCGGTGAAGCTCAAGACCGCGGTCGGGTTGATCGAGGACGCCGAGCGGCGCGGGCTGCTCGGCAGCGGGGGACAGGTGGTGGAGTCCTCCTCCGGCAACCTCGGTGTCGCCCTGGCGGTGGTCTGCGCCGCGAAGGGCTACGACTTCACCTGCGTCACCGACGTCAACGCCTCACCGCACAGCGTCGCGCTGATGCGGGCTCTGCACGCGAACGTCGTCCTGGTCGACGAGCGGGACGCCAACGGCGGTTTCCTCGGGACGCGCATCGCGCTGATCCGGCGGATGCTGGCCGAGGACCCGGCGCTGGTGTGGCTCAACCAGTACGCCAACCCCGCCAACCCGCGTGTCCACGCCACGCACACGGCCGTGTCCATCCTCGCCGAACTCGGCAGGGTGGACTACCTGTTCGTCGGCGCCGGCACGACGGGCACCCTGACGGGATGCGCCTCCCACTTCCGAGAGGCCTCGCCCCGCACCCGGATCATCGCCGTCGACAGCGTCGGCTCGGTCACCTTCGGCACCCGGCCCGGCCCGCGCCATCTGCCCGGCCTCGGCACCAGCCGCGTACCGGAGATCAGCCGCACCGACCTGATCGACGAGGTCGTGCTGGTGGAGGAGGCGGAGGCGGTGAAGGCCTGCCGGATGCTCGCCCGGCGGCACGGTCTGCTGGTCGGCGGCTCCAGCGGATCGGTGTTCTCAGCGGTCCAGAGCCGGGCCCTCGACATCCCCGCCGGTTCCCGGGTGGTGGCCATAGCGCCCGACATGGGCGAGCGCTACCTCGGCACCGTGTACGACGACGACTGGGTCGCCGCGAGATTCGGCGTCGACCCCGTTTCCCAGCTTCCGGCCGTGATGGGCCGATGAAACTCCGTGAACTCCGTGGGGGAACCTCATGTTCGGATTCGATGTAGTCAGCGGTACGGTCGCCCGCGAGGTGATCTCCGAATCGCGGAAAGAACTGATCGGTATCGTCCGGGACGCCTACCTGGCCCATGAGGGCGGGGACTCGGTGAACCCGAACAGCTATTTCCTGCGCTTTCCCGAGAAGCCCTCGGCGCGGATCATCGCGCTGCCCGCCTACCTCGGTGGCGGCTACGACGTGGCCGGCATCAAGTGGATCGCGAGCTTCCCCGAGAACGTCGAGCGCAATGTCCCGCGGGCGTCCGCCGTCCTGCTGCTGAACGACTACGCCACGGGATATCCCTTCGCCTGCCTGGAGGCGTCGCAGATCAGCGCCGCGCGCACCGCGGCGTCCTGCGTGCTCGGCGCCGCGCAGCTGCACGGCTCCTCCCGTGCGGCGCGGATCGCCGTCGTCGGGGCGGGCGTCATCGCCCGCAACATCCTCGACTTCTTCGTCGCGGACGGCTGGGACATCGGGCAGTTCGCCCTGTACGACCAGGTGCCCGGCTACGCCGACGCCCTGGTGTCGTACGCCCGCGAGACGCTGGGCACCGAGGCGGAGCGCACGGACAGCCTGGAATCCGCCGTGAAGGGCGCCGACCTGGTGGTGCTGGCGACGACGGCCGGCACCCCCTACATCACCGACCCGCACCTCTTCGAGCCGGGCCAGGTGGTGCTGAACATCTCCCTGCGCGACATCGCGCCCGAGATCATCCTGGGCGCGCACAACGTGGTCGACGACGTCGACCACTGCCTGACCGCCAACACCTCCGTGCACCTGGCGGAACAGAGCTGCGGACACCGCGGGTTCGTCGACGGGACCCTGGCCCAGGTGATCGAGGGGAAGGTCCGGCCGGGCGACGGCAAGCCGCGCATCTTCTCCCCCTTCGGCCTCGGCGTGCTCGACCTGGCCGTGGGCTCCTTCGTCTACCGCAACGCGGTGGAGTCGGGGCGTACGACGGGCATCGACGGGTTCTTCGCGGAGACCGAGCGGTGGCAGAAGTGACCCGGCAGAAGTGACCCACCTCCCCGACGACGCGAAGGAGTGTCATGCCGCTCGGCGCTGAAGGTTTCTCCCTGATCGAACTGCCTCCGGTCTCCCCGGAGTTGCTGGCGACGTACGACGAGCTGCCGGTCGACCCCTACATGGGGCACGGAACCCGGTACAAGAAGTTCTCGCAGTACCGGCTGACGGCATCGGCCGACGGCGGGTGGAACTTCGGGCTGCTGCCGCACCGGGACTACACCGCGTTCAAGCAGTTCAACCCGGTCGGCGGCGGCATGCGCCGCACGTATCAGCCCCTCGACGCGGACTTCACCCCCCTCATCGCCGTGGGCGCCCGGGAGATCGGGCTGGACCGGAACGAGGACTGGCAGATCAACGTGCACCAGAACCGCAGCCGTGCGGAGCGGGGCCGGCCGGGCCCGCTCACGCCGGAGGGGGTGCACCACGACGGGCACGAGTTCGTCATGATCGGCGTCCTGCGCCGGGACGGGGTCACGGGCGGCGAGACGCGGCTGTGGCACCCCGGGGACGAGAAGCCCTTCTGGAACGGCACGTTGGAGCCCGGCCAGGCCGTGCTCCTCGACGACCGGCGGCTCGCCCACGACGTGACGGACATCGTGTCCGCCGGGGAGCGGCCCGGCCACCGCGACATCTTCATCGTCGCCTTCTCGCGCTGGAGCGAGAAGTGGTACGGCGACGAGCACGACGCCGCAGCGCTCGACGACGAGAACTGACAGGACGGGACGGCATTCCACATGTACACGGCATCCCAGCACAGCTGTACCGACGGAAAAGACGTGCTCGCCGGGGGCGTGTCGGAGGTCCTGCGTGACCTGGAGCACCGCTCCGCCGACGAGTTGCTCCGGATGTCCGACGACTACGGCTTCCGCGGTGACCTCGCCGCGGCGTGCCGCGCGCTGACCAGCCGCGCCTACGACGACGGCGACCGGGCGGCCCTGGAGGAGGTCCACGGCGCGCTGTCCCTGATCTACGACCGCGAGTTCTCCGCCCGCCCCGTCCAGGAGTCGGACCACGAACGCGAGCCGATCCTGCGGGACGTGGCAGCCGTCCTGGAGCGGGCCGTCCTCGGCCACGAGCTGCGGCGGATCCCGGAGGCGAGCGTCACCGGCTACCCCGAGTCCGGCCCGGAGTACGTCCGCTGGCTGAAGTCGGTGATCAGCGACCACCCGGCCGGCTGGCACCCTCTCTACCACCGGCATCTCGCCGAGCACGGCAGAGCGGAGGACCTGCGCCTGCTGCTCGCCCAGGAGACCAGCCTCGACCCGCGCTTCGACGACATCCTGGCCCTCCTCCAGATCGGCCGGCACGGCGTCGAGAAGATGGAGATCGCCGCCAACTACTGGGACGAGATGGGCAACGGCGAGCACGCCGGGGTGCACACCACCCTCTTCTCGCAGGCGCTGGAGGCGATCGGCGCCGACCCGGAGTACATACGTCGCGAGTTCCTGCTGGAAGCGGGGATCTCCGGCAACATCTCGGCCTGCCTGGCGCTTTCCCGCCGCCATTACCACAAGGCCGTCGGCTACTTCGGCGTCACCGAGTACCTGGCGCCGCGCCGGTTCCGCTGCGTGGTCGACGCCTGGCGGCGCCACGACCTGGACGAGGTCGGCATCGTCTACCACGACCTGCACATCGGGGTGGACGCCGGGCACGCCGCCGGCTGGTTCAAGAACGTGATCGGCCCGCTGGTGAGCGCCGACCCGGCAGCGGGACGCGACATCGCCCTCGGCGCGATGATCCGGCTCAACACCTCCCGGGACTACCTCGACACGCTGCTGGAACGCATGCGTGCCGACGCCCCGGTCCCGACCGGGGTCTGAGAGGGCGCCGGTGAACGGTAGAGCCTTTCCGGCCATGGACTTCGCCAAGTACGAGGCGCTGGGCAACGACTACGTCGTCATCGACCCGAGCGGCTCGGGCTTCGTGCCGCTGCCCGAGCACGTCCGGCTGGCGTGCGACCGCCACCACGGCCTCGGCGGGGACGGTCTGCTGTACGGCCCGCTGCCGGCCGAGGAGGGCTTCCGGCTGCTCACGTTCAACGCGGACGGCTCCGAGTGCCCGCAGAGCGGCAACGGGCTGCGGATCTTCGCCCGGTATCTGCGCGAGTCCGGTCACACGGACGCGGACGCCTTCACGCTGCACTCGTCCGCCGGTCCCGCCACGGTCCGTGTCCTCGACCTCGACGCCGGCACGGTGAGCGCCGACCTCGGCACGGCCTCGCTGGACAGCCGCGCCGTCGGTGCGGCAGGCCCCGCCCGCACCCTGCTGCGCGAGCCCCTGCTCGCCGCCGGTGAGCCGTGGGAGGTCACCTGCGTGCAGCTCGGCAGCCCGCACTGCGTGATCCCCGTACCGGACCGGACCGCCGACGAGGCCCTGGCCCGCACGGTCGGCGCGGCCGTGCGCGACCACGCGATGTTCCCGGACCGGATCAACGTCGAACTCCTCGACGTGATCGACCGGGAGACCCTCCGGATCGAGATCTTCGAGCGGGGCGCCGGGTACACCCTCGCCTCCGGCAGCAGCGCCTGCGCCGCCGCCGTCGCCGCGCACGCCCTGGGGCTCACCAGCTCGCGGGTCACGGTCCGCATGCCCGGGGGAGAGGTCGAGGTCGGCATCGGCGAGGACGGCACGGTCACCCTCACCGGAGTGGTCCGGCCGGTGCTGCGCGGCCGCTGGGCGGCGGGCATCGGGCAGCGGCTGGCCGAGGGGGCGCCCGCATGAGGCGGGCCCGCCCGGGCACCGGGTATCCGATGCGCCGCTGGGTCTTCGAGGACGCCCGCGGCCGTTACGACATCGACCTCGGCGACAGCCACGTGGACTGCTCCACGGTCGGCGACCTGCCGTGGCCGGCCGACCTGGTCCTGGACTACGGCACCGACGCGGGCGGCGACCGGCTCCGCTCGCTCGTCGCGGACGGCTACGGCCGGAGCGTCGACCACGTCGGCATCACCCACGGGGCCCAGGAGGCCCTGTACCTCCTCTACCAGGCGCTGCTGCGGCCCGGTGACCACGTCGTGGTCTTCACCCCGGGCTGGCAGCAGGCCCGGGCGGTGCCGGAGGCGCTCGGGTGCGAGGTGTCGTGCGTGGGCCTGACGGCCGACGGACGCCCCGACGTGGCCGCCGCCACCGAGCTGATCGGACCGCGGACCAGGGCGGTCGTGCTCAACTCGCCCTGCAATCCGAGCGGACGACGACTCGCCGACGACGCGACGGAACCGCTGCTGGCCGCCCTGCGCAGGCACGGCGGGCACCTGCTGCTGGACGAGGAGTACGTGGCCGACCTCGCCGCCGGCTCCCTGCTAGGCCGCTTCGAGCGGGCGGTGTCCGTCTCCAGCCTCTCCAAGGTCTACGGGTTTCCCGGGCTGCGGACGGGCTGGATGTGCGGCCCCCCGGAACTGGTGCGTGCCGCGATGGAACTCAAGCACCTCACCACCATCTCCAACTCGGTGCTCACCGAGCGGCTGGCCGCCGAGGTGCTGGAGCGCCGGGAGCACTATCTGGAGCGGTACCGGCAGCTGACCTCGGACGGATACCGGGCCCTGCGCGACTGGGCGGCCGGGCACGAGGGCGCGGTGCGCGTCATGGAACCCGAGGGGACGCCGTTCGCCTGGCTCTCGCTGCACACCGGTGAGACGTCGCTCTCGCTGTGCCGGCGCGTCCTTGATCGGGGCCGCGTCCTGCTCATGCCCGCCGAGGTCTTCGACAGCGAACAGGGCCTGAGGGTCACCTTCGCGCGCGAGGAGTCCGTGCTGCGCGAGGGCCTGGACCGGCTCGGCGCGCTGCTCGACGACCGGAGCGGCTGATGGGAGCCGTGGGAAGGGCCTGCCGGACGGACGCGGCCGGCCCGGACGAGGCCGCGGCCCCGGCAACGCAACCGTACGGCGACGCCGAGGACGCCCGCGCGGCCGCCGCGCTGTTCGACGGTGTGCACGGCGCCGACGGCCCGTGGCGGCCGGTACGTCCCCTGCTGCTGCCCGCCGAGGACTACCGCAGGGCGGCGGACCTGTCCGCCCGCGCCGCCCGACTGGTGCTGGACGCCGCCCTGCGCCGGGCCCGGACCGCCGGCGAGCTGCTGGCGGCGCTCGGCTCCCCGCCCGAGGCGTTCCCCCTGCTCGACCACGACGCCCCGCTCGGCGGGCACCTGCTGGCCGCGATCCGCCCGGACATCCTGATGGAGGGCGGCACGCCCCGGTTCGTCGAACTCAACGTCGACAGCGCGCTGGGCGGCGTGCTCCAGGCCGACCTGGTCGCGGACCGCTTCCTGCGGCGCCACCGTCGTGCACCGCTGCCCGGCGCGCCCCTGCTCACCGCACCGCCGTCGGCGGTCGAGGCCCGGGCCGAGGCCCTGCGGTCCTTCCTCGCGCTGCCCGCGGGCGCCGCCGTCCTCCTCCCGCACTACCGGGTGGGCAACCTGCCGGGGCTGGCCGAGGACCCGGCCCGGTTCGCCGCGTGGCTCGCGCCCGTCTTCCGCAGCGCCCGGCGCCACGGCATCGAGCTGTTCAGCCATCCGCTGGAGGACCTCACCACCGACCGGGACGGCCGCCTCAGAGCCGGTGGCCGCCCGGTGGACGGCGTGTTCCGCTCCTTCGTCAGCCACGGCCAGGGCACGAGCCCGGGCCTCACGGCGCTGGCCCGTGCCGTGTCCACGGGCGCCGTGGGGATGTTCACACCGGAAGCCACCATGCTGCTCACCAACAAGAAGACACTGGCCTGGCTCTGGGAGGACCTGGGCCGACTGCCCTCGCGTGAGCGCGAGTTCGTCACCACGCACATCCCGAGGACGGTCCGGCTGGAGCCGGCCGCGGGTGGAGCCGCCCCGCGCGAGGCCCTGACCGGCCGCTGTCGCCTCGTCCTCAAGCCCGCGGACGGCTTCGGGGGCCGCGGCGTCGTCATCGGGGCCGCGGTGTCCGACGACACCTGGCACGCCGAGGTGGAGCGGGCGGCGCGCCGGGGCGGCCACGTCCTCCAGGAGCACGTCGAAGCGGACCGGGTCCGCCTCGGCTTCGTCCACACACCCAGCGGCGAGGTCACCGACGCCGAGGTCCCCTACGTCCTCGGCCCCTTCCTGTACGGACTGCGCGCGTCCGGGATGCTGGTGCGGCACGGCACTCCCGCGGCGGGGCCCGTGCTCAACGCCGGCGCGGGCGCCGTCATGAACAGCGTCCTGCTGGTGGGGGCGTGAGACGGCCGGTGCGTGCCCACCCGAAGCAGCCCGCCCCGTCCGCACCGGCGGACCGCAAACTCGGCGCTCCCTTCCGGATCTTCCAGGCATCCGTCCTGGGCTCGAACCTGGCGGACGGCGTCTACCTGGTCACGCTGCCGCTGCTGGCCCTCTCCCTGAGCGGCTCGGCGCTGGTGGTCAGCGCCGTGGGCGTCGCCATGCGGGCGCCGTGGCTGCTGCTGATCCTGCCCGCGGGAGTGGTCGTGGACCGCTGCGCACCGATGGCCGTCATGAACTGGGCGTCGAAGTGCCGTTTCCCGCTGGTCGCCGTGCTCGGCCTGCTCGCCTGGGCGGGGATGCTGCCGGTGTGGGCGCTGGTGGCCGGCGCGTTCCTGATCGCGGCGCTGGGAACCTTCGTGGATCTCGCCGCCCAGTCGCTCCTGCCGCGTCTGGTCGCCCCGGAGCTGCTGCCCAGGGCCAACGCCAATCTGCAGTCCGGCCAGACCCTCGCGGCGCAGTTCGCGGGGCCGGCCCTCGGCGGCGTCCTCGCCTCGCTGCACGGCGTGGGCTTCACCGTCGCGGCCGTGCTCTACGCGGGAGGGCTGATCGGCCTCGCCCTGCTGCGCCGCCGGCCGGGCCCGTTCGGGGCGCACACCCTTCCGGCCGCGCCCCGGAAGCCCGAGCCCGCCGGCCGCGGGATCGCGTCGATGTGGCGGGACCTGCGCGAGGGCGCCGCCTACTTCAGGCGGCGCCACGACCTGATCGGTCTCGCGGCCGTCGCCGCCACCGGCAACATCGCGTTCGCCGCCACCATGACCATGCTGCCGGTGTGGGTGGTCTCCCCGGGGCGGCTCGGACTGCCGAGTTCGGCCATGGGCGTCATCGCCGCCGCCCCCGCCGTGGGCGGAGTGCTGGCGGGCCTGGTGGCCGCGCGGCTGCTGAAACGCTTCGGCGGGCGGGCGGTGCTCGGCTTCTGCGCCCCCGCCGTGGGGCTGTGCCTGGCCGCGATCGCCCTGCCCACCCCGCCGGCCGCGTTCGCCGCGCTGGCCGTGTGCGGAGGGCTGATGGTGCAGCTGAACGTGATGAGCATGTCCCACCGGCAGTCGACCATCCCGACCGCGCTGTTCGCACGCGTCAACTCCGTCTACCGGTGGATCATCCTCGGCGTCTCGCCCGTCGGAGCCCTGCTCGGCGGTCTCGTCGCGCAGCGGTTCGGCACCGCCGCGGTGTTCCTGTCCGGGGGCGCGCTGGCCCTGGCCGCGGGCGCCCTGCTGCCCGCCCTGCTCTTCCACCCCGCATCCCAAGGCCCCGACCGCCTTGCGGAACCCCGACCGACCGACGAGGAACTGACCCATGACTGAACAGCTCCAGGAGTTTCCCTCCGACTGGACGCGTGCCCTGGCCATCGTCGCGCACCCCGACGACGTCGAGTACTCGGCCGCCGCCGCCGTCGCGACCTGGGTCGACGAGGGCAAGGAGGTCGTGTACCTGATGGCGAGCCGGGGCGAGTGCGGGATCGACGGCCTGGACCCCGAGAAGGCGGCGCCGATCAGGGAGCGGGAGCAGCGCGAGAGCGCCGCGGTCGCCGGCGTGAAGGAGGTGGAGTTCCTCGACCACCCCGACGGGCTGATCGAGTACGGCGCCGCGCTGCGCCGGGACCTCACGCTCGCGGTGCGCAGGCACCGCCCGGAACTGGTCTTCACGCTCAATCACCACGACCACTGGCGCGGTGTCTCGTGGAACACCCCGGACCACCGCAACGTCGGCCGGGCCGCCCTCGACGCGGCGGCCGACGCCGCCAACCGGTACCTGTTCCCCGAGGAGGGCCTTGAGCCCTGGGAGGGGGTGCGCTGGCAGGCGGTGGCGGGATCCCCGTACCCCACGCACGCCGTGGACGTCACCTGGGCGGTGGAGCGCGGCGTCCGGGCGGTGCTGGAGCACGCCACCTACCTTCAGGCGCTGACCGACGAGGACCCGGAGGCCTACGTCCGGGGCTTCCTGGGCCGCAACCTCGCCGCCGCCGGGGCGCGGTTCGGCGGCCGGCCGGCGGTGTCCTTCGAGGTCTTCCACCGCGACCCCTACCGGGTGCGCGCCGGTGAGGTCCACTACCGCTGAGCCCCGGCCGCCCCGCTCCGCCCCGCCTCACCCCTCCCGCCCCGTCCGTGGACCGACCGTAGGGACACCGCTCGTGCACATCGCCATCGTCGACGTCAATCCCCCCGCGGTGCAGGCCGTACGGCTCGCCAAGGAGGCGGGCCACCGGGTGACGTTCCTGCAGCCCGCGCTGACGCAGTACGCGCTCACCGGCGAGACCCTGAAGGCCGTACGGGCGGTGGACCGGCTGATCGACGGGATCGACACGACGGACCCCGCCGCCGTGCTCGAAGCGCTGGAGAAGTGCCACGCCGAGTCGCCGATCGACGTGGCGGTGGCGTTCCAGGAGCTGGCCGCGGAAGCGGTGGCCGCCGCCTGCCGGAGCCTCGGGCTGCGCGGCACGGCTCCCGACGCGGTGTTCACCGCCCGCCGCAAGGACCGCTGCCGTGCGGCGCTCGAGGAGGCGGGGCTGGCGTCCGCCCGCTGGGCCCTCGCGCTCGACGTGGACGAGGCGCTGGCAGCGGCCGGCCGGATCGGCTACCCCGTCGTGATCAAGCCGCCGTCCGGCAGCGCCAGCCTGCTCTCGCACGTGGCCGGCGACCCGCAGGAGGCGGCGGCCGCCTGCCGGAGCGTGCTGAACGGCACCGACGGGGTCCCGGCGCACTGGCGGACCCAGTTCGCGCGGGGCGTCCTCGTGGAGGAGAAGCTGACGGGCAGGCTGGTCTCGGTGGAGATCGGCGCCCGGCGGGGCGAGTTCTTCCCGTTCTGCGTCACCGGCCGGTTCCGCGCACCGGAGAACGAGGTGGTCGAACTGGGCTCGTGCGTCCCGGCGGGTCTGTCGCCGCAGGAGAGCGCCGACTGCGTCGCCTACGCCGAGGAGGTCTGCCGGGCCATCGGAGCCGACCAGGGGATCTTCCACCTGGAGGTGATGGTGACCGAACGCGGGCCGGTCCTGGTCGAGTTCAACCCCCGGGTCATGGGCGGCGGCCTGCCGCACGCCTACCGGCACGCCACCGGGCAGGACATCTACCGATCCTGGCTGCAGCTGATGACCGGGGAACCGGTCGACGTCCCCGGCGGGATCACCGGCTGCACCGCCGTGTTCGCGGTCGTCCCCCGGGACGGCGGCCGGCTGTCCGAGACGGCCTGTCTCACGCCGCTCGACGGGCAGCCCGACGTCCTGGAGGTCATCGGGTTCGACGCCTACCGGACCGGCCCGGGCGAGACGGTCGCCCCCGGCCAGGCCGTCGCCCGCTTCATCCTGCGCGCCAGGGACCGGCGGGCCGCGGTGGGCAGGGCCGGGGAACTGCTGGGCCGGCTGGAGGGCACGCTCGGCACCCGGCTGATGACCGGCGACCTGGACGCCTGAACCACCAGCCCCCGTACGGCCGTACGGGGGTCAGAGCAGTCCGTGCGCGCGGAACTCGTGCTCCACCATGGGGTCGTCCAGCACGTCCAGCGCCACGAAGTAGGAGATCGTCCGCTTGGCCGTCGCCCGGGTGTGCGCGGCGACCGTCTTCGCGTCGTACACCTCCGCGAGGACCTGCTCGGCGTCGTCGCGCGTGAGCCCGTAGCCCAGCAGCTCGGCGCGCACGGCGTCGAGGTCGGGCTGCAGGAAGGCCGCGATCAGCCGGGGCACCAGCAGCGCCGCCTCCCGCCGGGCCGCGGGGTCGAGGGCGGCCCACAGGTAGCGCAGGAAGGCGGCGAAGTACACGTGGTGGCGTCCCTCGTCCGCGGCGTGGTCGCGGATCGTCTCCCGCACGGCTGGCACGATCTCGCTGTCGACCGGCAGTTCGGCGAGGCTGGCCGATATCAGCGTCTCCGAGACGGTCACGAAGAGCAGTTCGGCCAGGGCCCGGGTGTGCGGCGGCAGTTCCTGCTGGATCTCCTCCAGCCTCCGCAGGAAGTAGGGCTGTTCCGGCAGCACCGGGGCGATGCCGGTGGTGTCGCGGACCTGGCGCATCAAGTCCACCGAGAACAGGGCGTGGTAGGCCTCGTCGCAGTAGATCTTGTAGGCGTCGAAGCGCATCTCCTCGGGGAGTTCGACGCCGACGCTGCCCTGCGCGATGCCGAGCGCGGTGCGGTTGACCACCAGCGTCTCCAGCTTGGCGGTGAAGTCCAGGTAGCGGTAGAGGTGCTGGACGAGCACCGTGTCGAACAGCTCGGGGCGCAGCTCGGCGATGAGCGGGTGGCGCGCGACCGGCACCAGCTCGGGGGAGAAGTAGCGGGAGGCGTCGGAGGACGGCGCGCTCAGCTCACGCCGGGGCGACCGGCGGACGGTCGCCCGCTCCGCCCAGCGGGCGAAGGGGGAGCTGTACGACAGGTCGGCCTGCGCCCCGTCCGCGCCGGCTTCGGGCGCGGGGCCGGACGCGGGTCCGTCGCCGGCGAGTCGGCCGGAACCGGCGACGGGTTCGGCATCTGCGACCGGTGCGGAACCGGCGGCCGTCGCCGCACCGGCCGGGGCGAGTGCCTTGCGGGGGCAGTAGGCCAGGGCGGAGCACCCCACGAAGAGCCCGACAATCCCGCACATCGCATGGTTCCCAATCGTTGGTGAAGGTGGTGGAGGGGTCAGGCGTTCGGCAGGTCCAGGACCCTGACTTCGGCGAGCTGGCCGATCAGGTCCGCGGCGTCCGCCACCGCCTCGTCGACGTCGATGCCGTACTCCTCGGCGAGCAGGGCACCGATGCCTGCCACCGAGCGCTGCCCGTCCACGCAGGCCAGGATGAACGCCGCGGAGTCGGACAGCTCCATGGCGTTCGGCCCGACGGCGATGAGCGTCCTGTCACGGAACCTGCGGAAGCGCGCCGCCAGGCCGAGCCGGGGTACGACGTCGGCCGCTGAGGTGGTCAGGGACATTCAGATCTCCACCCTCATGGAAAGAAGCTTGCACAGGTACATCACGTCACGGACCCAGGTGGCCGGGTCGTCCTGATCGAAGTCGCGCATCGTCTCGACCGCCCAGTAACGCTCGTACGACAGCGCCTGCGGAGCGGCCGCCTTCATGCGCCGGGCCCGCCACTTCACCAGCCGGCCGCACTCGCCGTGCGCGGCGACCAGGGCGTCCACCGCGTGCCCGAACGCCTGGCGGACCGACAGCACGGCGCTCGCCTCGTCGCCCGCGGCCAGCTGCCCGAGGGCGTCCTCGGCGAAGTCGTCGGCGTTGGTCAGGCAGTGCGTCACCACGGCCGCCCCGAACGCCGACTCCTCGATCAGCCGCTGCTGCCGGCGCACCCACTCCTCGCCGTCGAGTGGGCGGCAGACCAGCAGCCGCTCCAGCAGCTGCTCCTCGTCCCGGGTGAGCATCTGGCCGACGGTGCGGCCCTGGTCGAACTCCGCCCAGGACACCTTGGCGAGGATCTCCTCGACCTGTCCGGACGTCCAGTACTTGACCTCCCAGCGCCGTTCCTCGAGGTAGAAGTGCTCCGTGGGCACGTCGGGGTGGCTCAGCGGGACGCGGATCGTGCCGGAGGAGCTGCCGGTCCACGGCTTCTCGCCCACCACGTAGATGTCGAGGTCGCTCAGGTCGTTGCCCCAGCCGCGGGCGAGGGAGCCGACGACGAACGCGGAGTCGTGGCCGTCGGGCAGCAGGTCGCGCCCGGCCAGTTCGTCCAGGCAGCGGGTGAAGTCGAAACTCATGCGGGCGTTGGCCTTCCGGGCGCGGTCGTCAGGGGGCTGGACATGGCTGGCGGCCTGCCACCGGTGCGTGCGGTGGCAGGCCGGTGGCCCGGCTATTCGCCCGTCGCCGGGCCGGAGAGGGTGAGCAGGCCGAACTCGGCCGACTGGAACAGCAGTTCCTCGACGTCGGAGAGTTCGCACTCCGCGGCGGCCAGGAGCTCGCCGAGGGTGCGCTGTCCGTCGATGCCGTCGAGCAGCCGCTGCCACTGCGGCATCTCCTCGCCGTCGATGACGAACTGGATCTCGCCGTCGGTGACCAGGTAGCGCAGCAGCGGTTCCTTCTGGTCGGTGAGCAGCAGGACCGACTCGTCCAGTGCGGGCACGAGCGCGTCGTGCAGCTCGGGCCGCCGCAGCACCCGGGCCTCGATGCCGTCGCGCTCCGCGTCCCAGTCCCCGACGATCAGTTCGACCGGGACGGGAGCGGGCGTGGCCTCCACGGGCGGCGAGGGCGGCTGCTGCAGCATCACGTCCAGCAGACCGAGGTTGACCGCGCGCAGCAGGAACTCCACGTGCCCGGAGGACGGGTCCTGCTGCAGGGCGCGCAGGGTGGCACGCGCGTTGTCGGCGTCGAGGTACTCCTTGGCCCGCGGACCGGACAGGGCCTCTTCGAGCAGGGCGTCGCCGTCCGCCGCGAGCATGCCCGCGAAGGCGCGGTAGGTGTGGCGGATGCCGTCGCCGTAGAAGAACCCGACCTTGGTCCGCTCGGCGAACTCGGCCGGGAGCACCCCGTCGAGGCCGTCGCGGAGCAGGCGCTTGTCCCAGGTGAGCCGGGAGCGCAGCGACGGCGGGACACAGGCGGACAGCTCCACGAGACGGTGGTCCAGGAAGGGGACCCGGGCCTCGATGCCGCTGCCGGCGGCCGTGCGGTCCTCGTGCCAGCAGTTGTACTGCTGGACGTCGCGGTACTTCCAGCGCAGGTACCGCTCGTAGGGGTCCTCGGCGGGTGTCCCGCGGCGCAGCACCTCGGCCCGCACCAGCGGCTGCGGGGACTGCTCCCACCAGGCCGCGAGACCGCGGTGGCGGTGGCGGTCGTCGCGCAGCGCCATGCCGTCGATGCCGGAGGCGAACTGCTCCCAGTCGTCGCCGAAGCTGGCCGTGTAGCCGCCGTTGAACTCGTCGCTGCCGCCGCCCAGCAGCATGCCCTTGATCTCCGGGAACCGGGCCTTGACGAAGCGGTACAGCTCCCGCTTGTAGAAGACCTCGGGACCGCACTGGGGGCTCTCCAGCAGCCACAGCAGGTTCTTCCACTCCTGCGCGGCGGGCACGCGGGAGATGTCGAAGAGGACCTGGTGGTTGTCGAGCCCGTAGTGCCGGGCGACCCGGTGCCCGTACATGGCGTCCTCGTTGGCGAGGGTGCTGCCGTTGAGGGCGGTGAAGGTGCGGGGGCGGATGGTGCTCAGGGCGGCGATCGACGCGGAGTCGACACCACCGCTGAGGAATAGGCCCACCTCGGTGTCCGAGGTCTCGCACTCGCGCACCGAGTCGGCGAGCGCCTGCGCGTACCGCTCGGTGAACTCCGCGGGGGAGAGCTCGTCCCGCAGATCCGCCGGGCGCGGGAAGGACCAATAGCGGTGATTCTCGGTACTTCCGTCACGCAGGTCGATCGTGACGATGGTCGCCGCCGGCACCAGTTCGACACCGCGGAACCAGGTATTGGGCGCGCCTTCGACGAAATCCGGCGCTCCGGTGAGCGCCTGGTCGGAAAGGGCGCTGTCCCAGTCGAGTTCACGCGGGCAGGCAGGGTCTTCGAAGAGCGTCTTAATCTCGGATCCGAAGACGATGCGCTCGCTGTTCCGGTGATGGAAAAGCGGCTTGATGCCGAACCGGTCGCGGGCGAAAAGGAGACGGTTTCTCTTGCGGTCGTAGAGGACGATCGCAAACATGCCCCGGACGTCGTCCAGGAATCGGAGTCCCTTTTGCTGGTAGAGATGCACCAGCACTTCGCAGTCGCCGGACGTGCGAAGGCGGACGCCGGAAGGCAGGGTCGCGGCCAGCTCGCGATGGTTGTAGACCTCGCCGTTGGCGATGAGGATCACATCGCCGTCGGGGCTGTGGATCGGCTGGCCGCCGTTGCTGGGGTCCACGAGGGACAGTCGCGTGAAGGCCAGGCCGACCGGCCCGGTACGCAACAACTCCTGATCGTCGGGGCCTCGATGGGCCACGGCCCGCGCCATGCGACGCAGAAGGCCGTCAGTGTCCGGCGAGAGCACCTGCCCATCGGTGCGGGCCAGACCTGCAAGGCCGCACATATTCACCTCACTCGATCTCGGAGTACTCCAGAAAAAGGATTTGCGCCGGGGCGCCGTGGTCCAGAGAACCTCGGCGCCCCGGCGCTCACATCACACGACCGTGATCAGAACGGTCCCGAAGGCAACCTTCTTGGTGGCCGGCTTGGTGTACTTCTTCATGTGGAATCACCTCCTTTTCCTGGGGAATAGGCGAGCCATCAGGTTCCGGTGACCGGAGCCCGTCGGCTTCGCTGGAACGACACTAAGCCGCCGGAGCCGATCAGCGCACCTTCACCATCATGCAATGCATGATGCTGAGCTCGATGCGGGCTGGTAGCAGCGGAGTACGGTGAACGACAATCACTAAGGCCAACTTATTGGATTGGGAGTTGTCTCGTGGAATCCACTGCAGCGAGCGGGTCTAGGTCGCCTATGGCGAATCCATGGAGTGGGCTGCCGCCCGTGGAAGTCCATTGCCATGGGTTCGGTGACGTCGATTTCTCGGACTTCACCAAGGTCGACCTCGCGCGCCTCGACGCCTGGTGCGCGAGCGAGGGCGTCCTGAGCCTGCCCACGATGTACCTCCACCGGGCGCAGCTCGCCGAGTTCGAGGCCTTCGTGCACGAGTACCACCGCATGCGGGGCGAGGGACTGCTGCCGCACGTCGCCGGCATCGCCCTGGAGGGGCCGCTGCTGGCCAGCCACGGCGGTACTCCCGCGTCGACGGTCTGGGCCCCCAGCAGGCACGAGTGGGAGCGCCTCGCGGCCCTCGGACCGTACGGACTCACGTACACCGTCCTGTCGCCCGACGCGTTCTCGCCCGCCTCCGAACTCCACGACGAGCCCACCGCCCGCGACACGGGCTTCGACTGGCTCATCCCGCTCCTGATGGCCCACGGAATCCGCCCCGCGCTCGGCCACTTCACCCGTGCCGACCCGCAGCGCAGCGCCGAACAGGTCGACGAGATCGTCGAGCTGGCCTGGCAGAGCGAGTGGTCCGGTACCGGCGTCCGCGTCGTCACCGACCACCTGTTCAACGACATGCCGCTGCTGATCCGGCACGCCTTCCGCAGTGCCCGGGCGCGCGCCGAGCGGGACGCCGTCATCGCCTCCTACGACCTGCCCGGCTGGACCCTCGACCAGATGGCACGGATCGTCGGACCGGTCCCGGCGGCCATCATGCGCCAGGCGGCGGCCGGCCGTATCGGCGCCTGCATCAACTTCGACGGGGAGCACGTCGACCTCGCCATCGCGACCCGCGCCGTCCAGCTGATGGGCGTGGAGAACTCGATGATGATGACCGACCGCTGCGACTCCGCACGGCTCGGCGGCCAGGACCTGCACCACCGCGTGGACAACGCGCTCTGGTACCAGCAGGACGGGATCGTCGCGGCCGGTTCGGTGCCGTTGGCCCGTCAGATGGCCAACGCGCAGTCGCAGGGCCTGTCCCCCGAGGACGTCCGCACCCTCGCCGCCGGGACCGCGCACCGGGTGTTCGGACTGCCCGTCCGGTCGGAAGCCCGCCTCCCCGTCGCGTAATCCGAAGAAGGAGCCCCACATGCTTGACGCACTCGACCGGCTGGTCGTCGACTGGTCCGATCTCCCCAAGGCCCGCGCGCAGACCAAGGAGATCCTCACCGCGCTCTCCGAGGACAAGGCGGCGCTGACGCAGCTGCTGGAGCGGGCGCGCGAGGAGGAGGACCTCTTCGACAAGTGCGAGCACCACCGGCTGCTCGACAAGCTCGTCATCTACGACGCCCTGGACCGCGGCTTCCGCATCCGCGTGCACGTCTCCACCGAGGACCACCGCGACCGGCCGCACGACCACCGGTTCACCTTCACCTCGCTGATCATGCGCGGCCAGTACAAGCACGTGCGGCACGAACTCACCGGGCGCCTGTCGGAGGAGGACATTCCGCAGAGCGCCCAGGACGACTTCGACGCCGTGCCGACCGACCTGCGCGTGGTGCCCCGGTTCGTCACCCACGAGCAGGCGGGCAACTGCTACACGCTCCACCACAGCGAGATCCACACCACGTACACCACCCCGGACACCGTCTCGCTCTTCCTGCGCGGTCCCGCGGAGAAGGAGCGCTCGATCATCACCGAGCGCGAGACCGGCCGTGTCTGGTGGCGCTTCGGTGAGGACAAGGAAAAGGCCGAGCGCCGCGGCAGCAAGCGCATCAGCAAGGACTATTTCGACGAACTCACCGGCCGGCTGCGGGCCATGGAGGTGCTGTGATGGTGACCCGCCCCGGCGACGACCTGCTGGATCCCACCCCGTCGATCCTGCTGACCGCGCCCTCCGAGCAGGACGTCACCAAGGCCGAGGCACTCATGGCCTCGCTGCCCAAGGTGCGTTGGGACGACCTGGAGGCGGCGGCGGAGATCACCGAGGCGATCGCCCGCCGGCTCGGCGACGACCGGGCGCTGCTGCGCACCCTCGTGGGCCGCGCGCTGCGCACCCCGGAGCTGCGCGAGAAGTTCGAGTGCCACGCGCTCGACGACAAGATCGTGATCTGGGACGACCAGGACAAGGGCCTGCGCATCCGGCTCCGGCTCGCCAACACCGACCAGTACGAGCGGGTCCACAACCACCGCTACAGCTTCACCGCCTACATCCTGCACGGCGCGTACCAGCACACCCTGTACGCGACCGACCAGCCGCTCGACGAGAGCGCCGACGTCTCCCGCTTCTGGCCGTACTTCGTGCGCGAGGAGCCGGCCGGCCGGTGCATCACCCTCGACCACGAGCAGCTGCACACCACCATCACCGAGCCCGAGACGATCTCGCTGATGATCCAGAGCCCCGCCCGCAAGCAGCGCGCCTTCATGATCCGCCGGGACGACGGGACCGTCTGGTACCGCCTGGGCGCCGCCGAGGAGTCCGCGGAGCGCCGGGCCGAGGTGCGCATGTCCGACGAGCGCATGCACCACTGGCTGTCGCGACTCGAAGCGTTCGGTCTCCTGTGAGCACGGCTTTCGGCCATCTCCGGTACGGACCCTCCGGGTGGCAGCGCATCGACCTGTACGGGCCGGCGGAACCGGAGGACGGTGACGAGCCCGTCGCCGGGACACCGCAGGCCGCACCGGTGGTGCTGGTGCACGGCGGTTTCTGGCGGCACGACCGTACGGCGCAGGATCTCGAACCGCTGGCGTTCGCCCTGGCCGAACTCGGCCACCGGGTCGCCGTCCTGGAGTACCGGCCGAGCTGGGACGGCGGGGCCTGGCCGGGCGCCGCCGAGGACTGCCGGGCCGCCCTGCACCTGCTCGGGCAGAAGGACGGCACCTGGGACGGCGCCGTGCTCGTGGGCCACTCCGCGGGCGCCCATCTGCTGCTCGCCGCCCTCCAGGGGCAGGCCCGCGGGGCCCGCGTCGTGCTGCTCGCCCCGGTGAGCGACCTCGCCGAAGCGGCCCGCCTCGGGGTCGGTGAGGGAGCCGTGGAGGTCTTCCTGGCCGAGCACCTCGCCGCCGGCGGCACCCACCGGGAGGCGACGCCGGTCCTCGCGCCGGCCGACGCGTCCTCCGTCACGGTGGTGAGCGCGCAGGAGGACCAGGCCGTACCGGCGGAACTCACCCGCCACCAGCTGGACCACTGGCCGCAGGACGGACCACGGCTGACAACGGTGTCCGTGCCCGGCGCACGCCACATGCACCTGGTGAACCCGCAGCGCCCCGCCTGCCGGACCGTGCTGGAGCTCATCGGCGGCGGTGCCGCGACCGCCAGGAAAGAGGACAGGTGACCACGACGACCACCGCCGCCCCGGCGCCGGCGGACCTCCACGGGCCGGGCCCGACCCGCTCGGCCGTGCTGCCGCGGGCGTTCGACTCCCTGACCGTGGACCCGCGCAAGCGGGACCTGTACCGCCTGGACACCTACGCGCGGGAGGGGCTGGAGCTGTTCGGCTCCCCCAGCGAGCGGGCCTGGCTGCACGCGAACACCTTCGTGGTCCTCAAGCCGGACGCCCTGGCCGGCCGGCGCGGTCCGCGGGTGCTGGAGATCCTGGAGGAGGAGGGCTGGAAGCCCTTCGCGGCCCGGCCGTTCCACTTCGACCCGGTGCTGACCAGGGAGATCTGGCGCTACCAGTTCAACGCCGCCTCGCGGCAGCGTATCGCGGTGGTCGACCACCTGCTGGGCTCCGGCCCGTCCGCGCTCGTCCTGCTGCGTGACACGCGCAGAGCGGGATCCGGCCTCCCCGCGAGCGTACGGCTGACCGCCGCCAAGGGAGCGGCCGACCCCGCCTCCGCCCACGGCCGTGACCTGCGCACCCGCTTCGGCCGGGTCAACGGGCTGTTCAACTTCGTCCACACCCCCGACGAACCGGCCGACCTGGTGCGGGAGTTGCGGCTGTTCACCTACCGCACGGGGACCGCCTGGCTGCGCGGCGCGCTCACGCAGAGCCCGCCCCCCGAGGGACAGCCGTGCCCGGCCCGGAGCCTGGTCGCCGAGCTGGAGCGGGACGTCCCGCTGCACGACCTCGCGGCGGAGCCGAGCCTCGGCCGGCTCGCGGGGCGCACCGACCGGTGGGGTGCGCTCGCCCGCGAGCACCGCACACGCGACGCGGTCCGGCACTGGCTGACGGCCCTGAGCGACACGGAGTTGCCCCCGGGCGCCGCCCGCTGGGACGTGCTGTCGGTGCTGACAGAATGGATCGACTGCAACGAACCGGGCGTCGCGCCGCTGCTCGCCACCGTCGCGGCCGCCGACTGGAGGAACGAAGAGTGAGCGCCCTTCCCCCCGCCCCGCAAGCGGTCGTCTTCGACTGTGACGGACTCCTGGTCGACACCGAGGTCTGCTGGACCAGGGCCGAGACCAAGATCTTCGCCGCCCATGGCCACGCCTTCGGACCGGAGCAGAAGGCCCTGGTCATCGGCCGTACGTTGCAGGGCGCGGGCGAGGCGATGGCCGAGTACTTCGGCCGGCCCGGAGCCGGCCGCGAGCTCGCCGCCGAACTGCTCGGTCTGGTACGCGAGGAGCTGGCGCAGGGGGCCGACGCGCTGCCCGGCGCCGCCGAGCTGGTCAAGCGCTGCGCCGCGGCCCTTCCGGTGGCGGTCGCCAGCAATTCCCCCCGGGAACTGCTCGACACCGCGCTCACCTCGTCCGGCCTCGCCGACTGCTTCCCGGTGTCCTTCGCGGCCGACGAGGTGACCACGGCCAAGCCGGCCCCCGACCTCTATCTGGTGGCGTGCGAGGCGCTGGGCGCCGACCCGGGCCGCTCGGTCGCCTTCGAGGACTCCGCCACCGGCATCGCGTCGGCCCGGGCGGCCGGCCTCTACGTCGTCACCGTGCCGTCCCTGCCGGGCGCCGCGTTGGACCACGACTGGCTGGCCTCCTCACTCGCCGACGCCGAACTCGTCCGTTGGGCGGAAGGACTGGGCGACGGTGTCCGGCAGTGACGATCCGCTGATCTGCCTGTGCGCGCGAGTGCCCGAGAGCGAGATCATGGCGGCGATCCGGGCGGGCCACCGCGACGCGGCGGCGGTGCGTGACGAGACGGGCGCCGGATCCGGCTGCGGGGACTGCGTGGTGGAAGTCGAGGACCTCATCGCCTGGACGGATTCGGCCACGCGCGCCTGACCCGGCGGGCCGCTGCCCGCACCCCCTGGGACTTGGGGCCGAATTCAATCGTCCTGGCTTGAACTGTGTCTGAAAACCATACTGCCGAGTGTCTGTAGGAACCATACGCTTACTCTCCGCTTGCCCAATTCGGCAGTGTCTGAATGCGGCAGGTGCGGCGACGACAATTCCGGGGGGCTTAGCGCGGATCCTGTGATGTGGCCAGGTCCGTCGTCCGCAATATCCTCGTGTGGAGACAGGGATCAGTCCATCGAGGGCCACGATGGCTGGTCTGCTTGCGCGTGTCAGCGCGGAGGGGGACAGTGTGAGTAATTCACCACTAAAACGAATAGCGATTGCTGATGCCACGTCAGAGGACGAGGCGGATCCGGAGCGCGTGTATTCGCTGGCGGTCCGTCAGAGGCAGGTCAGACTCAGCGGCTTGAGTGAAACCCTCGGCTGGAGCCGGGAACGCACGGCGGCCGCCGTCGAGAAGCTGTGCCGCTACAACCTGCTGGTTCCGGTGCATCAGGACGGAGAGACCTTCAGCGTCTCCACTCCGCGTCACGCGGCATCGCGGCTTCTCGCCCCGCTCGACCGGCAGATCGAGAGCCTGGAGCGCGAGGCGTTCCGGCTCCGCACCGACTTCGGCAAGTACCAGGTCGCCTACACCGAGGCGGTCGCCGGCTCCGACCGGAACCTGGAGTTCGTCACGCTGGTCGGCCACGACGCCATCAACGCCGAGCTGGAGCGGGCCGCCGCACGGTGCCAGGAGGAGGTCCTCACGGCCCAGCCCGGCGGGGGCCGGAGCGCGGAGAGTCTGGAATCGGCCTGGTCGGCCACCAAGGACATGCTGGAACGCGGCATCCGCATGCGCACGGTCTATCAGCATTCCGCCCGTTTCAGCCCGGCCACCAGGCGCTACGTCAACCAGGTCACCAAGTACGGCGGACAGGTCCGCAGCCTGGAGGAATTCGCCGAGCGCCTCATCATCTTCGACCGCAAGGTCGCTTTCATCCCGGCCCGCAGCGATCGCGAGGTCGCCCTCGCCATCCATCAGCCGGCCATAGTGGAATTCCTGGTCGGCATCTTCGAGCGGGCCTGGCTCCTCGGAACTCCCTTCCCCGCCCAGAACCGCGCCCCCGATGTGCAGGTCCTGCTCTCGGGTGTCCGCCTGTCCATCATCAAGCTGCTCGCCGACGGTGAGACGGACGAGACCATCGCCCGCCGTATGGGGTTGAGCGTGCGGACCTGTCGCAGCCATATCTCCAAGATCTACGAGACGTTCGGAGCACGCAGCCGCTGCCAGTTGGGCGTCTTCATCGCCAACTCGGGTTTGCTCGACGGGGGCGCCGACGACGTGGTCGGGGAAAACGCGAGCTGACATCGATCATGCAATATCCGCAACGTCCGAAGCATAAAAAGTCAGCAAAATCAGCGAGACCGGCAAGCTGTGCACGACCTGCAATTGCTGCAATTGCTGTGATTCTCATGGAGGTTGGGGACCGGTGACGGCCGACCAGACGACCAGATCTGATGGCTCATCAGAGACCAGCCGGACGGCGGAGGGGTCGACACAGGACGCGGCGAGCGGGTCGACACAGGACCCGGCGAGCGGATCGACACAGGACCCGGCGGCGGGGTGGGCGCAGGGTCCGGCTGACGGGCCGGCGCGGGGCCCGGCGAAGGGGGCATCCCTCTTCTGGCGATTCTGGACCGCCACGACGATCAGCGGTGTCGGCGACGCGGTGACCACAGTCGCGCTGCCCCTCCTTGCCGTCAGCGTTCTACACGCGTCGAGTTTCGAGGTCAGCCTCCTTCCGGCGGCCCAGTACGCCGCCTGGATCGCGATCGGCCTGCCCGCGGGCGTCATCGTGCAGCGCCTGCCGCTGCGCGGCACCCAGGTGGCCATGGACGTCATCAGGGCCGTCGCGGTCCTGTCCGTGCCCGTCGCGGCCCTCCTGGGAGTCCTGCACCTGGCGCAACTCGTCGTCGTGGCCCTGGTCGTGGGCCTGGCGACCGTGGTGTTCGACGTCGGCAACTCCACCTTCCTGCCGTCGATCGTCAGCAAGGAGGAACTGACCGCGCGCAACAGCCTCACCTCCGGCTCCGCCGCGGCCACCCAGATGGGCGGCCCGGCGGTGGGCGGTGTGCTGGTCCAGCTGTGCGGCGCGGCCGTCAGCCTCGTCTTCGACGCCGTCAGCTACCTCGTCTCCGCGGTGCTGCTGCGCAGCCTGCCGAGACCCGCGGCCCCGAAGCCGCCGCAGACCGAGCGCGAGTCGACCCTGGCGCTCATCAAGGAAGGCTGGCACTTCGTCGTCCGCCACAAGGTCATCCGGCTCTGCGCGGCCGCGGCGACCCTGGTGAACTTCACCCTCGGCGCGCTCATGGCGCTCATCCCCGTCTTCCTCGTCAGGACGCTCGACGCCCCCGCGAGCCTCGTCGGCATCCTGATCGCCACCGAGGGACTGGGCAGCTTCATCGGCGCCGCCGTCACCACCACCCTGGCCAACCGCTTCGGCAGCGCCCGCACGATCCTGTACTCGACCCTGGCCGGCGCGTGCGCCGCCCTCCTGCTGCCGCTGGCCGGCAGCGGCTGGAGCCTGCTCCTGTTCGCCCTCGGCAACGTGGGCGTCGGCGCGGCGGCGGTGGTGCTCAGCGTCCTCGCCCGCACCCACCGCCAGACGGTCACCCCGCCGGATCTCCTGCCCCGTGTCATGGCCACCGTCCGCTTCGTCTCCTGGGGCGCGGTCCCCGTCGGCGCCCTCACCGCGGGCATCGCCGGCACCCTCCTCGGCAGCCGCGGCGCCCTCTGGCTGATCGTCGCCGTCGGCTTCCTGACCCCGCTGGCCATGTGGACGAGCTCCATCCGCGGCCGGAGGGACCTGGACTGAGACACCTGCCGCCCGTGGGCCCCGTCCGGCAGCCGGACGGGGCCCACGGGTCTGCACCGGGTCGGCCGCGGGTCTGCACCGCAGCCATGGATCTGCGCCGGCAGGTACGGGTCTGCGCCGGCAACCGGTAGGTGGGCCGCTGTCGGCTGACGCGACGCGTCGGCGTCCGGCAGTCGTGGCGGAAGCCGTGAAAATTCCCGGCGCGGGCGGAATCGTCGCTCCCGGTAAGCACTTTCGGCGCCCGTCGAGGCCGCTCTCCCGATAAGCGCTTTCGGTGCGTTCCGAGGCCGGTGATGATGCACGGCATGACCACGCCCACCACACCCACCCGGATCAGCAGGCTCGCTCTGCGGCACGTGATTCCGCACCCGCTCGCCGTCGACCAGTGGGCAGAGGTGCGTCCGCTGATCGACGGCCGGGACGTACTGGCAGAAATCCATCCGGGCGGGGTGTCGAGCTGCTCGCGCAGGGAGTGGCTCGGGCCCGCCGAGGGGTGGCCGTTGGCGGCTTCGGCGGAACCCCGCCGTGTCGAGCTGTCCAACAACGACTGTCACACGGGCTGTTGCGGAGGCGTCTTCGTCACCGTCCACCGCCGGGATGACAGGGTGGTGTGGTCGTCCTGGCAGAACACGAACGACATCCGGGTGCCCGTCCCCGCGGACGTCCACTTCGACGCGGCTCAGTACGACGCGGAACTGACGCGCGCCGCCGCGGACACCGCATGGGAGGAGCCCGTGGACACGGTCGCCCGGCTCGTCACCCAACGGCTCGTGCACAGCGGCTGGTTCGAGCGCTGGGATTGCGTGGTGGACCAGGTGGAACCGAGGCGTGAGACGCCCGAAGGGGTGGAGGTGTACTTCACCGCCCGCCGGAAGACGCCACCCCACGGCCCCGGCTTCACCTTCGACCTGCCCGTCACCCGAGACACCCCCGCCGAGGAACAGGCACGGCGCTTCCTCGACCGGATCACCTCCGACGACCCCCGCAGGACCGCCGAACCGCTGTGAGCAAGCCGCGTGCCGCACACGCGGCTGGCCCGCTACGGACTCGCCCTGTGAGAACCACGGCACGGGGCCCTTCGCCTCACTGCCCGCATGCGCACCCGGCGGCCACCGGAGCGTCCACGGTTGCCCGACCGGTGCAGCAGGCGTCCCCGCCGGTGCCGGGATCGGCGCTCTTGCCGAGCTTGTCGGCGTCGGCCTTCACGACATAGACCTCCCAGGGCTCCCGGCCGGGACCGTGGACCCACACCTTGTCCTGGAGGGCGTAGCAGCAGGAGGTGTCGTTCTCCTCGAAGGTGGCCAGGCCGGCGTCCTTGAGGCGGGCGGTGGCCGCGCCGACCTGCTCGGTGGACTCGACCTCGACGCCGAGGTGGTCCAGGCGTGTCTCCTCGCCGGGCTGTCCCTCGATCAGGACGAGCTTGAGCGGGGGCTCCGTGATGGCGAAGTTGGCGTAGCCGGCACGCCGCTTGGCCGGTTCGGTGCCGAACAGCTTCGAGTAGAAGGTGATCGACGCTTCGAGGTCGCTGACGCGAAGGGCGAGCTGAGCGCGAGACATGGCACGACTCCCAACGGGTTGCATTGATGTCTGTCGATACAACATTGCGCTCTGGATCGAAGGATGTCAACATAGAGGAATGTCGAATCAAGAATGGGTCGTGCTGGGTCAGGGCGACGGAGTGGGCGATGCGGCCGCCGGCTGCTGCCCGGCGCTGCTCACGACCCCCTTGGACGAGGGCCAGGCGGTCGAGCTGGCCAAGGTGTTCAAGGCGCTCGGTGATCCGGTGCGGCTGCGTCTGCTGTCGATGATCGCCTCACGCGCGGGCGGCGAGGTCTGCGTGTGCGACCTGACCCCGGCCTTCGACCTGTCGCAGCCGACGATCTCCCATCACCTGAAGCTGCTCCGGCAGGCCGGTCTGATCGACTGCGAGCGGCGCGGCACGTGGGTCTACTACTGGCTGGTCCCGGAGATGACCGACCGGCTCGCCGCGATCCTGACCCGTCCGTCAGGAGATCCGCTGCCCGACCGCACGGCACCTGCCGGGGCCGCCTCGTGACCCCTGCCGCCGCCGGGGGGAGCGTGGCGGGACGCCTGTCCTTCGTGGACCGCTACCTGGCCGTCTGGATCCTCGCGGCCATGGCCGTGGGGCTCGGCCTGGGCCGCCTGGTCCCGGGCCTGGGCGACGCGCTGGCCGCGGTGACGGTCACAGGTGTGTCCCTGCCGATCGCCGTGGGGCTGCTCGTGATGATGTACCCGGTACTGGCCAAGGTCCGCTACGACCGCCTCGGCACCGTCACCCGGGACCGCCGGCTGCTGCTGCCGTCCCTGTTGCTGAACTGGGTCGCCGGACCGGCGCTGATGTTCGCGCTGGCCTGGCTGTTCCTTCCGGACCTGCCCGCCTACCGCACCGGCCTGATCATCGTCGGCCTGGCCCGCTGCATCGCCATGGTCATCATCTGGAACGACCTGGCCGGCGGACATCGCGAGGCCGCTGCCGTCCTGGTCGCCCTGAACTCCCTCTTCCAGGTGATCGCCTTCTCGGCGCTGGGCTGGTTCTACCTCTCGGTCCTGCCCGGCTGGCTGGGCCTGGCACAGACCGGCCTGGGCGCGCCGGTCTGGGAGATCGCCCGCAGCGTGCTCGTCTTCCTCGGGATCCCCCTCGCGGCCGGTTACCTCACCCGCCGCATCGGCGAGAGGACCAAGGGCCGCACCTGGTACGAAGCCGAACTCATCCCGCGCATCGGCCCCTTCGCGCTGTACGGGCTGCTCTTCACGATCGTCGTCCTCTTCGCCCTGCAAGGCGGCGCGATCACCTCACAGCCGCTGGACGTCGCCCGCATCGCTCTGCCGCTGCTGGTCTACTTCGCCGTCATGTGGGCCGGGTCCATGGCCCTGGGCCGTGCCGTCGGCCTGGACCACGCACGCGCCACGACACTGGCCTTCACCGCTGCGGGCAACAACTTCGAGCTGGCCATCGCCGTCGCCGTCGCCACCTTCGGAGCCACCTCCGGCCAGGCACTCGCCGGCGTCGTGGGCCCCCTCATCGAGGTGCCCGCGCTGATCGGTCTGGTGTACGTCGCCCTGTACGCACGCCGCCACTTCCCCGCCCCAGCCGCTGTCCCCGCACCCCAGGAAGACGCAGCCCATGCCTGACACCGCCACCCCGTCCGTCCTGTTCGTCTGCGTCCACAACGCCGGACGCTCGCAGATGGCCGCCGCTTTCCTCACCCACCTCGCCGGCGACCGCGTCCAGGTCCGCTCCGCAGGCTCCGCCCCCGCCGACACCGTCAACCCTGCCGTCGTCGAGGCCATGGCGGAGGTGGGCATCGACATCACCGCCGAGGTGCCCAAGGTGCTCACGGTGGAAGCGGTCCGGGCGTCCGACGTCGTCATCACGATGGGCTGCGGGGACACCTGCCCCGTCTTCCCCGGGAAGCGCTACCTCGACTGGGAACTCACCGACCCGGCCGGCCGGGGCGTCGCAGCGGTCCGCCCGATCCGCGACGAGATCGAGCAGCGCATCCGCGACCTGCTCGACGAGATCATCCCGGCGAGCCGGGCCTGAATGCCCGGTCCCGTTCACCTCGCGGCGCTGCACCTGCCGCCGTCGGGGCTGTCGAGGCCGTCGAGCAGCATGGCGAGCCCGCCCAGGAACTCCTGGTCGGCGTCGATGTCGCGTGCGTGCCGGGCGGTCTCGGTCAGGTGCGGGAAATCCGCGGCCGGCAGCTCGGTGATGGCGACCGTGCCCGAACCGGACAGGGCGCCGAGGTGCTCCAGCTGAATGGCTCCGATGACGTAACTGAGCAGGCCGCGCAGGGCGACGACCCGCCGCTCGCCCTCGACGCCCGCCTCGGCGAGGACGCCGAGCATGCTCTCCGACCAGCGCAGCACGCCATGGGAGTGGTGCCGGTGGGAGATGGTGAGGGGCACCATCGCCGGATGGGCGCCCACGGCGTCGCGCAGGCGCCGAGCCATGACCTCGACCCGTTCGCGCCATGAGGTGTCCGGGCCGGGCGGCTCAACGTCCACGGCGCACAGCACGAGTTCGACGACGAGCCTCTCGAGCTCCTCACGATCGGCCACGTACCGGTAGAGCCCCATGGTGCTCATGCCGAGCTCCTTGGCGACCGCGCGCATCGACAGTCCGGCGAGCCCGTCGCGGTCGATGACGGTGAGGGCGGCCGAGGCCAGCTGGTTCTGGGTGAGTGAGCGTGGGCGCGGCATGACGGTTGACAGCGTACGGCATACGCCTACGCTAGTAGGCGTATGCCGTACGCCTACGAGGGGGGAACGCCCATGCGCACGACCCACAGGCACGTCGAGCCCGGCTCCACAGTCAGCGACCGAACGCTCACGGCTGTCTCGGGGAACCAGGTCGCCGTCCCCGACCCGGACCACCTGATGCACCTCCAGTTCCGGCGGTTCGCCGGCTGCCCCGTCTGCAACCTGCATCTGCGCTCGGTGGTCCGGCGCCACCGCGAGATAGAGGCCGCCGGTGTGTGCGAGGTGGTGGTCTTCCACTCCCCGGCCGAGGAACTGCTGCCCCACACCACGGACCTCCCGTTCGCCGTCATCGCCGACCCCGACAAGCGCCTGTACGCGGAGTTCGGCGTGGAACGGTCCCCGCGCGCTCTGCTCGACCCGCGCGCATGGTTGCCGATCGTCCGGGCGATCCTGAGCGGCGTGAGGGAGATCGCCCGCGGCCGGGGCCACCTGCCCTCGACCAGCCCGGCCGGCGGCCGGCTCGGCCTGCCCGCGGACTTCCTCATCACACCGGACGGCCGCGTGGTCGCGGCGAAGTACGGCGAGCACGTCAACGACCAGTGGTCCGTCGACGAACTGCTGGGACGGGCGTCCCGGGTGCCGCGTGATCCCAAGGTGATGACGGACCGGGCCTCGTACACGGAGTAGCTCGTGCGCGGAGTGGCTCGTGCTCGGAGTAGCTCCTGCTCGGAGTGGCTCGTGCTCGGAGTAGGCGGCGGCTCGGCACTGCTCCTCACCCGCCTCTCTCCGTGGCAGGGCTGCGACGAGTGGCTGCTGCTGCTCTCCGCCACCCGCGGCGAGGCCCACGACTTCACGGCCCTCCGCCCGGCGGCACCCGTACCGGCCGGCTAGATGCATGCCGAGCATGCAGCGATGCGCTCCCCGCTCCGGCCTCACGTCAGCATGGGTCCGGTGGACTCCGGCAGGTGCTCGACGACAGTGGCCGCGCCGGGGACCCGTGCCCGTGTTGTGGCGGGCGGCTGCCTTCTGACGGGCATGGCGACGCCCCCGACCCATGGAAGTCGCCTTGGGGTCGGGGGCGTCGGTGTCGATGCCGGGGCGGCGATGGAGCTTTCAGCTCATCGCAGCCGGCGGCGGGTCAGCGGTGGTTGTGCCCGTGCCCGTGCCCGTGCCCGTGGCCGCCGCCGTGGCGGTGGTGGCCCCAGGACTCCGCGTCGATGAGGCGTCCGTGGTCGTTGCGGAGGGTGGCGGTGTCGGAGCGGTTGTCCCACCGGTAGTCGCGGCTGTCCTGGTACAGGTCGCTGTCGGTGTCGCGGCCGAAGCCGGTGTGGATGCGCACGGTGGCGCGGCCTTCGAGGCGGTAGTGGTCGAAGGTGTAGGTCTCTCCGTCTTCGTTCTTGAGGGTCCAGCCGTCGAGGTTGACACTGCGGCGGGCGGTGTTTGTGATCTCCACCCACTCGCGGTTCAGAGAGCGGTTGGAGAAGTCGTCCCGGCCGGGGGAGTCGTACTGGACGTCCGAGATCTTCACCTTCGGCCGCTCGGGGCGGGCGTGGTCGGCGGCGGATGCCGGCAGGGTCATCACCGAGACGAGAGCACCGGCGGTGAGCGCGGCAGCGGTGAGACGGCGGGCGGTGACAGAAGCGAAAGCGGACATGAGGTCCCCTTACGGTGCGGACACCCTCCCCGGAACAGCCAGGATGGCGGTCCGGGGACGTTGGTGCGGTGTGCGGTCGCGGCCGACTGGCCGCACACACACTCTGTCCACCCGATGGAGAAGTTGAGGGGGAAACATGGGCGCTGTTACTTTTTGTCCAACTTTCTATGACTCTCGGATGTAACGCCCATCTATTGACCTCGGGCGTGAGGTTGACGCCCCTGCACGGCCCACACCCCTTGCAAGCGTTGAGGTGCGGGGTCTGTTCGCCAGGTTCCACCACCCCCCAAGTGGCAGGGGGTGTCACCCGAAAGTGAGTAACAGCGGATCCCCGTCGCGGTCGTCGGCGAGCCCCGACACGCAGAGGACCGGTCACCTGGTCCAGCTCCTCCGCTCGCCTCCCGAAGCCCTCGCCGGCGGTGCCTGGCCGCCTGGAACGAGGCCGGCGTGTGGGATGAACTGCACCCGGCACTGCCCGCGCATCCGCCGGGAGCGACACGACCACATGCACGAGGCCTCCCTCGACCCCGCCACCTGCCTGATCACCCACCGGCACGTCCTTCGACGTGCCCCACGTGGCGACCGGCGTGCCCGGCCCCGGATCCCGTTGCGACACCTGCCGACGACCGTGCTGAGCAGGCCTGGACGGTGACCGCGAGCAGACCTGTCTCGCCGTGAATCCGCCGCGCGACCGTCGGCGACTCTCACCCGTCCGGCCTTCGGGGGCTTCCCGGTACACCATCCGGCTACTTCTGGACGCCGCAGTGTTAATCATCGGCTTTTTATCCTATTTATTCACTTATGTGAGCTCGCTGGATTCCGGAGCTTGCACATGCTGCCGTCGGGCCACACCCCACGAGGAGAAGACAGATGACGTCGCCACGCAGGCGATCCGTCCTGGTCTCAACCGCCACAGCTGCTGCGCTTGTCGTAGTACCGCTGGCCGCCGCCGGGACCGCGCTCGCCATGGACGATCCCCACCCGTCGCATCCAGGCAACCCATACCCGTCAACACCATCCGACCCGCTGAAGTCGCACCCCGCGGTGGATGGGCACAGCAACCTGGACAACGCAGTCGCGGAGCAGATCGAGTCGGCCCGCGCAGCCGCGGGGCAGGTCGATGTGGGCCGCGCAGTCGAGGAGCAGATCGAGTCGGCCCGCACAGCCGCGGAGCAGCTCGTTGCGGGCCGCACAGCCGAAGAGCAGAACGAGTCGGGCCAGGAGGAAGAGGGCTACGGCGACCCGGGCCAGGAGGAGGACGGTTACGGCGACCCGGGCCAGGAGGAAGAGGGGTACGGCGACCCGGGCCAGGAGGAGGACGGGTACGGCGACCAGGGCCAGGAGGAAGAGGGGTACGGCGAGTCGGGCCAGGAGGAGGACGGTTACGGCGAGTCGGGCCAGGAGGAGGACGGTTACGGCGAGTCGGGCCAGGAGGAAGAGGGGTACGGCGAGTCGGGCCACGAGGAAGGCGGCTACGGGGACTCGGGTCACAAGGAGGACGGGTACGGCGAGTCGGGCAAGGAGGAAGAGGGCTACGGCGACCCGGGTCACGAGGAAGGCGGCTACGGCGACTCGGGCCACGAGGAAGGCGGCTACGGCGACTCGGGCCACGAGGAGGACGGGTACGGCGACTCGGGCCACGAAGAAGAGGGTTACGGGGACTCGGGCCACGAGGAGGACGGCTACGGGGACTCGGGCCACGAGGAAGGCGGGTACGGCGACTCGGGCGAGGACGAGGACGGGTACGGCGACTCGGGCGAGGACGAGGACGGGTACGGCGACTCGGGCGAGGACGAGGACGGGTACGGCGACTCGGGCGACGAGGAAGGCGGCTACGGCGACTCGGGCCACGAGGAAGACGGCTACGGCGACTCGGGCCACGAGGAAGGCGGCTACGGCGACTCGGGCCACGAAGAAGGCGGCTACGGCGACTCGGGCCACGGCCGGGACAAGGACCACTCGCGCAAGCCGCACCTGGCGGACACCGGTGACGACGTCAAGGAGTACGTCCTGGCCGGTGCGGCGGCAGCCCTGGTCGCGGCCGGTGTAGGGACGGTGCTGGTCGCGCGCCGCCGCCGTAGCTCGTGACACTGACCAAACCGCGTACGACCTTCCGTGGGCGCCCTGGGGACAACCAGGGCGCCCGCGCTCGGTGTGCTTCTCCGCCCAGCCGCAGCCCGGGTGGGGGCACGGGATGCACAGCTGTGGGGTGCCGGCCGAGGGCGCGAGGGTGGTGTCACACCGCGGCGATGCCTTCCATGCCCGACTCGTCGAAGGCAGGCAGTCCCTCAGCCGTGGTGACCTTCGTGAGGGATCCGTTCTTCTCGACGCGGAAGCCGTCCACAGTGCCGGAAACGGCGTTCTGGACGTAGATGAACTTCTCGTCCTCCGTCACCGCGAGGTCGATCACACCCTGCGAGTTGGCGGAGGGCGGGGTGGCGATGCCGACGTCGTTGGTCAGGGCGAGCCTGCCGTGCTTGCCCATGCGGTAACCGCTGACGGTGGAGTTGCCGGTGTTGCCACCGTAGAAGAAGGTGCCCGCGCGCTCCAGCCAGCACAGGACCTCCTGCCCGTTGGCGAGCGGTTTCTGAAGGACTTCCAGCTTGCCGTCGCGCTTCACCTCGTAGGTGGTGACGGTGGACTTCTCGGCCTCGGCCACCAGCATTCGCTTCCCGGTCCTGTCGAAGCTGATCGCGAACGGGACACCGCCGGCCGACTGGTTGACGACCGGTTCGGCGACGGCGGGGAGACCGCTCCGCTGCATCGGGAAGACCTCGACGGTGTTGTTGCCCTTGGTGGTGACCACCAGGTTGCGGCCGTCCGGGGTGAACTCGATCTCGCCCGGCGAGGTGTCGAAACGCGGTACGTCCTCGTTGTCCAGGCCCAGCGAACGGTGTGAGCCGTGCAGCGGCTTGAGTCCTTTGCCGGTGATCCTGAAGCCTTGGACGGTGCCCTCACCGCCCGCGTTCATGACGTACGCGACCTTGCCGTGCACGGCGATGCTGGAGGGGAACTCCCCGCCCGAGTCCACGACTTGGCGGTCCTTCAGCTGCCGCCCCTCGACGCGGAAGGATGTCACCGTGCCGCTTCCCGCGTTGACCGCCAGCAGCATCCCCGAGGCGTCGTCGTAAACCAGCGAACCCTGGGAGGCGAGCGAGTCGGTGGGGGCGTCAACCTGGGCACCGCCCTTGCCACCGGCGTCGTAGGTCCCCGCTGGTGCGAGCGTGCCGTCGTCACCCCGTGCGAACACATGGATGGTGTTGCCGTCCAGCTCGTTGCCCTGGACGAAGACGGCGTGGTCAGCACCGGCGCTCCCGGAGTACTGACTGGCCGAGGCCAGGGACACGGCCACCGTGGCCGCCCCGGCGACCGCGAGGGCCCCACCGCCCAGCACGACCCGTCGTGTCCTGGACTTCCCACGGTGACCCCGGCGGCCGCTGTGCATGCTCATCTCTCGTCTCCTTCAGTGCTGTGCGCCATGGGAACCCGGATCGGTATCCCTTCCTGTGGACGGGACAAGGGTGACCAGCGGGCGTGGTGGGACGGGAGGGAACGAGCTCCGCGTCAGACTCTCGTAAGGCCCGGCGGGCTCGTCCTTCGCGGTGAGCGTGCCCCCGCCTGCGAAGGCCGTGTGCGCTGCCGGCAGGCCGCCGTCAAGCTGGTGACGACCTCGGACCGGTCCGATGACGCGGCTGCTCCTGAGGGTCAGCGACCGATGCCGTGCCGGCCCTGCCCGTATGGGCCTGCGACTGCACACCGCACGGCAACGGGTGTGCCCTCAGCCCTCAGCCCGCTGTCCGCGCTCGGCGCCGGCGGCGGGGCCCGGCCCAGTGGCCCGGGCGAGCAGAGCGAACCCCAGGGCGAAGGCGCACATCGTCCAGACCCCGCGGGGCCAGAAGATGTGGCTGTCGACGAAGGACCAGCCGGCCAGGAGCAGCACGGCTGTGCCCGGCAGGACGCGGGCGCCGTGCCGTGGCCACAGCGCCGCCGCGGCGGCCACGACCGTACAGATCAGGGCGTAGGCGCCGACATGTCCGAGGGACTCACCCACCTCGTAGAGCGGGCGTTTCAACGGCCCGGTGCCGACGCCCGCGGCGGCGTGCTCGACCGCGGTTCCGGCCGCGATGCCGGCGACGGCGTCGAGCCCGGTGTAGAAGGCCGTGTAGACGAAGGCACCGATCCAGGCCGCGACCGTGGCGACGCCTTCGATGCCGGGCCCGGGCCGTTGCCACAGCGGGACCAGGAGACCGATGGTGAGCAGCGGAAAGAGAGGCAGCAGCAGGATGTGCAGATCCACCCAGTCCGCCGCCGTCGACGTCGACAACCCGTGGGGATGCACGAGGCCCGCTGCGGCCAGCGCCAGGGGCGCGGCGGTCGCCAGGGCAATGCGTATGGAGGTCGTCATGAGAGAGGCCGTCACGCGGCGATCGTAGGTGCGGAACCCCACACCGTGAGGGCGTGTCAGGGTTTCGTAAGACACCGAAGCCTCGAGGCCCGCTGGGTGCCGGCTCCACCTGCGCACGGGGAAGGCGCCGACTTACGCGGAGGGAGGTTCGGGTTGCTGATCCGGCGGGTACGGCCTCCGCGCCATGGTGACCAGGCCCACGCCCACCATAGGGAGACCGTATCCGTATGCGGGTGCCACCCATAGGGACATCAGGGCTCCAGCACACGCCATGACTGCACCCGCTCCCCACCACCTCGGCCGGGGCAGTCTGCTCAGCCCGAGTACCGCTACAGGGACCCGCCCGCTGACCCATGCTGAAAGGCCCGAGATCAGTAGTACGGACACCAAACCGGTAACAATGATCTTGACGGCGAACATGGATCTCCCCCTGAGTCGTGGGGCGGCACACCGACTGCGGCTGCTTCCACCGTGAGTCCCCGCTGGTCCCCGCTAGATCTGGCGCGCTTGTGATGCGTGCGGATCGTCGCGCGAGCCGGCAGACGCCATGGGATCAGTGAGGCACCTGCCGACCGGGCTCTGCGCAATTCCGCCCGTACCCGCTCGACCATCCGCTAGGCTGCCCGCATTCGGCTCGCGGAGAGTCGAAGGGCGGCATCGTATCCACAGGCCCGGCACCTGCGGACGCTGCAGATGGGTGTGGTGCACCCAACTCCGCACGATTTTCGGTGGGTTCACGAGGTATGTGACCGAGAGCGCCAGCCGGGTGGCATCGAGGTACCAGCATGCCTGAAAGTGTGAAGAAGGCTCTTGCCCGAACCCGAGTGGGATTTACTGGTGAGTCCGAAGAGGGAGCGTTCGCAGGGGTTCCACGGGATGGGTCACTCGGTCTTGACACCTGCTTGAGCGAACAACGCACCCTTCGTGCTCTGTTGGCACTCGGCCTTTTCAACCGATTGGGACTCGGGGAAGCTCGTCCGCCTGCTCGGTGGGGGCTGCACACGCTCGTGGCTTACGACGTCACGATGTCGCCGCGCTACAACCGGCTCGTCCTCATTACGGACGTTCCGCACAACGTGGCACCGTACCTCCTACCCAGCCGCGACGGAGGCAGCTCTCTACCGGGGCTCCGACTCGAAGAGTTCCGCGGCCGGCGCACCTACCTCGCACGTCATCTGCCCACGGGCGCCCAACTGGTGGTCACAGGAAACCCGTCCGGCAGCTGGGGCACTTCCCAGCGCCCTCCCCCGCGTTGGGACTTCTACTCAGTTGAGAAGCCGCTGACCACATCGGAGCAGACACAGCTGGACGAAGTATCCGGCATGGGCGCAGACGCTGAGTGCCTGCTGGCCGGTCTCGCGACCAGAATCGCGGCTCTGGACCCTCACGGCGAGTGGGCGATCGGCAACTGGTTCTCTGATCCGCTACGACGTTCTGGTTGGCTCAACGACGGGAGTGAAGAACGATATGGGAAGCAACTGTGGGGCTCGGCGGGCCGATGGACGTTTCGATGGAATGGCTTTCCCTACGTCGAAGATGTCGCGACATCACTGACAGCTCCCCAGATCGGTATCCCCGGCGCCACGATGCACGATGCTGCCGACTGCGTGGAGGTGCGGTTGGGGGCCGCGACGCTCAGCCTCCATGGACGTCGAGCACCGCTTCAGCGGATGCCGGGACTGTCCTCATGAGCTGGGACAACGTGACGCTCGTCATCCTCGCTGCTTTTGGCTGCGTCATGCTGGTACTGACGCAGATCGCCGAGGTGCTGTCCAAGCTTCCTGAGATCATTCGCGCTTGGCGAGAGGTACGGCGCGCTCTTCAACCAGGGCCAGGCGATCTCCCTGAAGGCCAGGGTTCGCCGGACGGTAGCGATCCCGCTCCTGTCTCCGGCGGGGGACGCGCCCCGAGGGCCGTCCCTGTGCCTGACAGACCGAGCCGAGGGCGGCGGCCAAGAGCCCAGTGCCAGGCGGAACGCAGGGGGTCCGCTAACTCTGCCGTGCGCTGAGAGGGCACTAGACGAGTAGTTCCGATGTGGCTCAGTGGTCGTAGGCGATCAGTGACCTGGTGATGGGTGCGCCGATCGTGCAATTGTGCCAGATCGCGCAGGTCATGGCCAGGATCCGCTGGGCCACCCGGACTTCGACGCCTTCGATGGTGCGGCCGCCGTGCTGTTCGAGGTCGAGCTGGCCCTTGAGGGTGTCGTTGACCGACTCGATCAGCTGCCGCACCGTCTTGAGCAGGGCTTCTGCGGGCTGTGGGGTGCCGCGGTTGCGGTAGGAGGGCCGTAGCAGGCTGATGCCGTGTGTGGCGAGGAAGCGGTCGAGTTCGGCGGCGATGTAGCCCTTGTCCGCCAGGATCAGCAGCCCCGGCCGGGCAGCTGCCAGGTGCGGTTCGTCGTCGATCAGGGCGGCCAGCACCTGCCGTTCGTCGATCTTCGGGTGGGACCCGACAAGGGCGTGTGGGGCTTGGAAAGCTGCTGGGCTGCTTGCTTCAGAGGTGGACCAGGATCCAGAGGCTGAGGAGCAAGCCGCTGGCACCTATGGCTGCATGGAGTACCACCCAGAGAACCCAGATCTTGAGCTTGAGCATCCGAGGGAACTTGGTTCGATGCTCTGCGTGGTTGTCCGCGATGAGATCGTGCAGCCGCAGTTCTGGATGTCGTGCCCCCAGCTCACGACGCAGCCTGTTGGCGAGGCCGGAGTGGACTGCCCAGCGTTCGCCGTATTTCGCGCTCGCCAGCGCGCCAAATGTGCCCAACGCGCAGAGGGGCAGGGTCAGGCCCAGCGAGGAGGCCCTGGGGCCTCCCTGTTGGGTAAGGAAGCCCAGGGTGGCGGCTGTCACGACGATCACGATGTTGGTCAGTGCTGCCCGCTGGTTCTCCATCTGCCGAGCTTCCTCGCGCTGGCCCTTCAAGAGTTCGAGCAGAACGTCAGACTCGTCCGCCATCGGTCACCCCTCCCCTGCAACTAGGAAAGCTCGGTGGACTCTCCTAGCCAAGAGGGCGCGTTCGCTGGCCGACGCTCCGGGATGGTGAGCTTGCTTCCCCGGGAGCGGCGATGAGTTGAAGCCCGATGTGCACGCGGGGAGTTCGACGCCCTGATGGTGTGCCAAGGGGAGGAGGAGCACTGGTCGGACTCTCCATGTGATGCGCGTACTGACGTGCGTGATGGAGACCGTCCACGGTTCCCGGCGCAGCAGGGCGCGCCTCGTGTCGATGCGGACGTCGTGGAGTCGTGTCCACGCCTCCTGTGATGTGGCCGCTGGGCCCACATGCTCGGGTTCCGTGGCCACTTCTCCACCAAGTCCCGCCGCTACTCCACCACGCTCGGCGCCCTCCGCGACGCCCGCGCCGAATGGCGCCGTGCACAAGCCCTGGAAGCGGCTGAGACCAACCCGGACACACCCCTCGCCCTCGCGGACTGGATCTGCGCCGGGACCGGCCTCACCGACGCCGAAGCCTGGCTCGCTGAGACCTTCGAACCCGCCCCGGGACCGGAAGGAGAACCCACCCGTGGCTGAGCACTATCTCTCCGTCGATCAGGTCGCCGAGCTGCTCGGCACCACGGTCCGCATTCCCTCGGAGGCTCATCGAGGAGCGGCGCATCCGCTAAGCCAAGGTTGGTCGGCACGTACGTATCCCAGAGAGCGCCCTCCAATAATAGTGAGGCGAATCTGGGGACGCCAGGTGCTGTGTCTGCCTGGGGTGATGGCAGGCGGGATGGGAGCTCCCCGCGCACGCCACTACTCCGGCCGGCACTCGCAAGCGGAGCCCCGGCCATCTCGGAGCCTGAGCGCCCCCGCCGGAGGCATGCTTTGAGCGTTGTCGCGCTCCCGGGTTCCCGACTGATAGTCACGGCTTTTCCCACATGTGGGCGCGCGTCGGCGCAGCCCGGGCGGAGCGGGCCGAAGGCAGGAGTGGCGCCCGGAGCGAAGCCGGGAAGCGCGCCCCGGCGGAGCGGAGCGCAGCCGGGGCTTGAACCCGTGAAGAAGGTTGTTACTCAGTAGCGGCTGCCACAAGGGAGCGTCGTACTGCTCTGGACGGCTGCTGATGAGCAGCTGGCGCGGGTCCTCGCGCAGGGAGCCTTTGAGGTTCAGTGCCTCGTCCGGGTCGATCTCATGGACTGTCGGGCCGTCGTCGGTGAGGGGGACCGAGAGGCCGGCGTCTCGCATTTCGCAGGTGCCGCGTACGCCTCGGGCTGTCGCGGCGAGCATGCCGGTTGCCTCGGAGGGGTGCCACTCCAGGACCGAGTGGATCGGCTCGACGTCCTTCGCGGTGAGGGTGTGGATGAGCGGGCCGAGCATGCCGCGCAGTTCGTCGAGAGGGAGTTCGCCATCGAGGCCGGGGCCTGCCACCAACAGGCGGACGGGAACGTTTACCTTGCAGCACGCGGCGGGTGTAACGGCGTCAGCAAGCGGGCCCTTCAGCGTTGGCTCGTCGCCGCGGGCGACCCGGGCGCGTACGGCCCGATGCGACCGGAGAAACTGGCCGGCCTCCGCCGCCGAGACGTCGACCTGGACAACCTCGTCATCCGTGTTCGCGTCGCTGAGCCCGTGCGGACGAACGGCAGACGCGCTCCCGGGGAGACCAAGTCCGACGCGGGCGTCCGCACCGTCGTCCTCCCGGCCTTCCTCCACAAGCAGGTCAAGCGGCACCTCGCTTGGTACGCCGAGAAGGGGCCGGATGGTCTGGTCTTCGTAGGGGAGAAGGGCGCGCCTTTCCGGCGTACCTCCTTCGGTCGGAAGTGGCGCCGCGCTCGCACGGTCGCCGGCCTCCCGGACGGCTTCCGCTTCTACGACCTCCGCCACACCGGGCACACCCTGTCGACCCGCTCCGGCGCCACCCTCAAGGACACGATGGTCCGGGCCGGGCAGTCCTCCGAGAAGGCCGCCCTGATCTACCAGCACTCCGACGAGGAAAGGCAGCGGGAGGTGGCCGCCGGGCTCGACGACCTCGTGCGCGCCGAGCGTGCGAAGTGCCACAAGGGCGACCCCGCGCACCACAGCGAGGAGGCTGCCGAGAGCTAATGGTGCGGTTATGGTGCGCGACCCGCTCACCGGTCTAGACAACAAAGAACCCCCGGGTCCCTGACCTGGGGGTTTCACATGGAGCGGGTGACGAGAATCGAACTCGCGCTCTCAGCTTGGGAAGCTGATGTTCTACCATTAAACTACACCCGCGTAAGACGCCGACCGAGTCGGTGTCCGAATGCTCGCTCACTGTACCTCATCTCAGGCCTCCGGCGTTCGCGCCGTGAGGCCTGAGGGCGTTTCAGGCGTGGGATGCGGCTGCGGGGGAACGGAGTTGGGGCGTACGGTGGAGAGGCTTGAGAGGGCCCGGGCGGGACCGGAGTGCCGCCTGGAGGGCCGTCCCTTTGATCCCGTACTGTGGCTTTTGTCGTCAGGCAAGCAGCAGCCAGGCGCGGCTCTTGGGGAAGGGACTCTTGGACTTGATGGAGCGCACCGTCGTCCGTTGTGCCGATGGGCACGTGTTCAGCACCGCTTCGTTCCCGATGCAGCAGGCCGAGCGGCTCGGCCCCGGGCGGCTGCTTCGGTGCCCGCGATGTGCGCGGCTCCGGAGCGTGGTGCCCGTAAGCCATCAGAAGCGGTAGCAGCGGCACCGGCCGCACTCGTGGCGGCTGTGACGGACACAGCAGGAAGCAACAGGCAAGGCGCGCGGAGACGTCCGGTTGTGGTCGCTCCGCGCGCCTTGCGTATCCTCGGGGCGTGCTTCTCTCAGACAAGGACATCCGGGCCGAGATCGACGCCGGACGGGTGCGGATCGATCCGTATGACGACGCGATGGTGCAGCCGTCGAGCATCGATGTGCGGCTGGACCGCTACTTCCGGGTGTTCGAGAATCACCGGTACCCCCACATCGACCCCGCCATCGAGCAGGCCGACCTGACCCGGCTCGTGGAGCCGGAGGGGGACGAGCCGTTCATCCTGCACCCCGGTGAGTTCGTCCTCGCCAGCACCTACGAGGTCATCACCCTGCCCGACGACCTCGCCTCCCGGCTGGAGGGCAAGAGTTCGCTGGGGCGGCTGGGACTGGTGACGCACTCGACGGCCGGCTTCATCGACCCCGGCTTCAGCGGACACGTGACCCTGGAGCTGTCCAACCTCGCCACCCTGCCCATCAAGCTCTGGCCCGGCATGAAGATCGGCCAGCTGTGCATGTTCAAGCTCACTTCGCCCGCCGACTTCCCGTACGGGAGCGAGCGGTACGGGTCCCGGTACCAGGGGCAGCGCGGTCCGACCGCCTCCCGGTCCTTCCTCAACTTCCACCGGACCCAGGTGTGAGCGACCAGAATGTGAGCGAAGCAGGCATGAGTGGCGTGCGCGAGAACCTGACCTACGAGAAGTTCGGCGTCGCCGTGCGCGAGCTCGCGCAGACCATCGCCGACGACGGCTACGAGCCCGACATAGTCCTCAGCATCGCCCGCGGCGGTGTCTTCGTGGCCGGCGGGCTCGCCTACGCCCTGGACTGCAAGAACATCCACCTGGTGAACGTGGAGTTCTACACCGGCGTGGGGACCACCCTCGAGATGCCCGTCATGCTCGCCCCCGTCCCCAACGTGATCGACTTCTCGCGGAAGAAGGTGCTGATCACCGACGACGTCGCCGACACCGGCAAGACGCTCAAGCTGGTCCGTGACTTCTGCCTCGACACCGTCGCCGAGGTGCGCAGCGCCGTCGTCTACGAGAAGTCCCAGTCGCTCGTGAAGTGCGAGTACGTGTGGAAGCGCACCGACGACTGGATCAATTTCCCGTGGAGTGTCTTGCCTCCGGTACACAAGTCCGGTGAGGCGCCCAAGGAGAACACGGAAGCGCTCTGACCTGCGGTTTCCTTGCGATTCATGCTGAGAGCCCTCTGGAGATCCTCCGGGGGCTCTCAGGCGTACTGGCCTTCTGATCCGTAGCTCTATGTGGATCAGTCACTGCGGTCATACCGGTCGCCGTACCGCCGCGTGAGTGCCCTACCGGACAGGACCGGTCGCTGTGGTTGCTGTATTTCGCTGCTGTACAGAAGATCGCGTGCGCGAGTGGGCGAGCGGGTGCCCATGAACTTTTCCTCATCGTATGTGGGACCCCGTCCTGCTCGCTTAGATGTCACCGTGGCTGAACAGTCGATCGCTCTCATCGGTGCTGCGAGCGCCCTTGCTGGTGCGGTTCTGGCAGGGGTCTTCACACTCATCAAGGGGCGCCAGGATCGCTTAGACAGGCAGCTGGATCGCACCCAGACCCGGGGCTGCCGGTTCCTCCGGAACTGCCTGGTGTGGAAGTAGCGATCACTGCCCTGTCGGAAGCTGGAGCCGCCGTGTCCCTCGAAGGGCCTGTTGAGATGAGTCTCGCGGCCCACGACTTGGTTGTGGCGTGCTCCTCTCTCCTCCAGGAGTGTGCCCAGCTGGCGCAGGACAACATTGGCAGCGATACGAGACTCTGGGCGTAGCTGTGCCGCGCGGTCGGTGGAGCGGCTTTGGGGGGGAGTTTCAATGGGCGAGTCAAGCGCTGCGGTGTGCGACCAGTAGCCGAAGAAGTGGTGGGCCGGGGGCCTGACCTGCGACCGTGCAATCGATCAACACTGCGACCTGCGACTTAGCTGTCGGTGGTTGTCAGCGTTGGTCGTGGTTGAGCGCTCTCGGACGGCCCAGAGACGGCCCCGCTCAGCTCGAAGACTGCGGTGGCTCCAGCCGGTGCTTGTCAGCGAAAGCGTTCATGAAGTCCACCGCGAACGCTCGTGTCTCTGGCCGGACGCTTTCTTCAGGATCTTCCCCGTACCAGAGGAACGTCTCCAGATTCTCCTCTGCCCCGTCCAACCACCAGGCCAGCCGGTTCAGCCTCCCCTCACTCAGCTGGATCGCGACCCGGTGTACTCGATCAGCCTGCTCAGTCTCGTAGGTCTCCAGGGTGCGAAGGGCGAGATCAAGCGACTCCGGAGCGAACGTTGCCCGGCACAGTTCGAGGACTTCAGCGGAGAGCGGCATACCCCGAGGATGGCTGCTGCGGGCCTCGACCGCCCCAGCCACGACGTGTTCTGACCCCATGCCGCCCGGCCAACCCTTACCAGGGCGCGCGTCGGCGCAGCGCGAGCGGCGCGGGCCGAAGGCGGGAGCGGCGCCCGCGCTGCACCGTCGACCGCCGCATCGGCAACGAGGAAGCTCTGGTGCTCCTCGGCGTCCCCGACCACCCGGCCCGGCTCATCGCCGCGTGCCTCGACCTGCACGCGCTGTACCCGGACCGCAAGCTCCGCGACTGGGCCCACATGCTCGGCTTCCGCGGCCACTTCTCCACCAAGTCCCGCCGCTACTCCACCACCCTCGGCGCCCTGCGCCAGACCCGCGCCGACTACCGCGCCAGCCAGCAACGCGAAGCCCTCGGCCTGCGCGACCCCGACGACGAGGGAGCAACCACCCTGACCCTCGCGCACTGGTCCTACGCCGGCCACGGCCACACCCCCGGCGAATCCTGGCTCGCCGCCAACATCCGCCGCGACATCCAACAAAACCGCGAAACCGCACGTGAGGAGACGGGAGGTGTCTGCGATGCGTCGAGCGACGAGCAACGCGATTCGACGCCTGAGGTCACGACGATGACTGCGGAGCAGTGGATTCAGCTGCACCTCAATCGCGCACCGCTTCGTGACGAAGAGTTCCACCGCCGCTCAGAGCTCCTGCTCAGAGCAGGATGAACGTTTCTTCAGGGGCGGCTCTACAGCATGAGATGTCAGCGCTGTCCACTCGAAGGAGTCACCCTCAAGGGTGACCCTTGTGCTTAGAGCGGAACGCAAACCTGCCTCAGCGCGTTGGGCAGCACGTCAATTGGGAATGAGTTTCCGCAAAGCGCGTGAGGCAGGGTGGGTGGGAGATTTACCCACCCTGCGACGTCCCGTCAGCGGGGGAGGTGTGCCATGCCCTATCGTCCTAGGTTTCTAACGGCCCAGGGAAGTGTTGCTGTCACGCCGAGCCCGAAAGTCATGTACACGGAAATGACCGCAGCCGGGCCGACGTCCATCCCCATGTTGGTGAGCAGCGCCATCGTATTTGGTCCCGTAGCGACCAAGCCGGCGATCATCGCCCCTTCGATGGGGCCCGGGGAGAGTCGACTGTGTTTGCGTGCATGGATAGCCGCGCACTCATCACAGTAATATGGACGGCCAGCATGATCGTGCTGGCCATCGGGGGCGAGAGTCATCGCGCTCCTGATTTGTGAGGCAGAGGCGCGGCGCCGGCATTACGTTCTTCGGCGTCCTTGCCCGACGCATGAAGAGCGCGGCGTCGCGTCCTCTGTGTTCTTGACCTCTTAACGACTCGCACTACTGGCGGGTTCGCCCCAACTACTCGAATGGGGGGTGCCCTGGGGTGAGTTGACTGACCCATCTAATAGGATCTTTGGTCAAGTCGGTTACGATTTTGGCGCTCAATGGCGAAGCAGAAGAAGTCATCGACGTTCATCTCGGCGGTGTTTTGCCTGCTCCGGCGTTGCCGAACTTCCTTGTGGAAGCGTGCCCGCTCCAGCTTCAGCTCGTCTCGGCTTCGCTCCTTCCGAGGGAGTAGCTGTAGAAGTTCTGCCACGCTGATTTGGCCGGAAGGCTCTGCGTCAATGAGTTGCCGGATCTCATCCTCGACCTGCCTGAGGTCTTCTTCGCGGTCCCAGCGCAGATCAGTCGAGTCGGCTCCCTCTGCGGCTCGCTGGCTCTGTTCTGCCAACACAAGTCGAGCTACGAGCCTGTCTACCGGCTCGCCGGTTCGAGCCACTTTGCCGCAGCCCCCGTTGACTACAGAGCACTGGTAGCTGAACCTCGCGGCTTTCGATCCCGGCTGCCAGCGCTGGTTGATCTGGCCTCGGATCTTGACCTTGCACAGTCCGCAGCGGGTGATGCCTGACGGCAAGTACTTCCGGGCGAGGGATCTTCCAGACTGATCCCTCTTCCGCTCGGCGATCGCCGCGCAGACGGCTTCCCATTCTTCGAGGGTGTTGATTGGCTCCCACTCGCCCATGACGGGCTGGCCGTCGTCACCGTGTAGAACCTCGCCGTGGTAGGTCCGGTAGCCGACCAACCTGGGGTTCGTCAGGATGTGCTCGACGTGATGATGGGCCATGCGCTTGGTGCCGTCGCGAGGGTTGCCCAACCCCTGCTCTTGCCAGCGAGTTCGGATCGTCCCGATGCGGACGCCGGCCAGGACCTCGCGTTGCGCCTGGCGGATGGCCTCGGCTGCCTGCGGGTCGACCTTGGTGCGGGCGTTCATGCACCATCCATACGACGCTGGCCCGCCGCTGTCCTTGCCCTGCTGGGCCAATTCGAAGTGTTTGCGCTTGAAGGCGGATACGTCGTTGTCCTCGTAGGCCTTCACGACCTGCCACGACCTGAGATCCGCGAGCCGCTCACAGTCCCGCTGCTGACGGGCGACTCCTAACGCCTCGCCCTCGTCATCCCGCGAGATCCGGGTGTAGACCCCCACCTTGCGTGCCACGATCAGCCCCCTGCCTCTGAGCAGGGCAGACCACTACCGTCATTGAGTCAAGTCAGCCCTGATTGTCGAACCGCCCGTCGTGCGCAGGGCCGGGCAGGTTCTCGACGCCTGACCGCCGTGACGCCAAAGAGGGGCTCCCCGATGTGGGGAGCCCCTCTTGCGTGTCGTGTGGCCTCAGACCGTGCCCAGCTTCACGATCGACAGCAGCGCGATCAGCTGGATCGCCGACGCGCCCAGGGCCTTCGGCCAGGGCAGGTCGTGGGAGCGGCTGACCATGAGGGTCAGCAGGGCGCCGCCCGCGACCCAGGTGGCCCAGCCCAGCAGCTGGACGAAGGTCGCGTCGCCGCCCGCGAACATCGCGAAGACCAGGCGGGGTGCGTCCGTGAGGGACATGATCAGCATCGACAGGCCGACCGTGGGCTGCCAGGCGCCGTCGCCGCCGAGCTGGCGGGCCAGGGTGTGGGTGACCACGCCCAGGACGAACGCGCTGAGCACCATCGCCACGGCCGTCGTCAGGACGATCGGCACCGCGTTCGACAGTGTGGCGTTTATCGCATCCTCGCGGGCGCCGTCGAAGCCGAAGACGGCGAGCAGGCCGTAGAGGAACGTGACGATGAGGGCCGGGCCCCACATCGAGTAGTCCCGCATCTGGAGGAACGTCTGGTTCGGGGCGAGGACGACCCCCCGGAGCAGGGCCTTCCAGTGCAGGCGCGGGCCGACCGGGCCGGGCGCGGGGGCCGCGGAGCCGGCGCGGTAGGTGTCGCCCTGCGTGTAGGGGTCCTCGCCGACGGAGAACGCCTGGGTGTGGCCCGGGTTGTTCGCCGCGTACGGGTCGGCCGGACCCTGCGGGCCGGGCGGGTACGCGCCGTCACCGAAGTACTCCGGCTCGCCCTGGCCGCCGTAGCCGCCGCCGTGCCCGGCGGTCGGCTGCGGCCACGAGGGGCCGCCGCCGTTGCCGTACGGCTGCTGCTGCGGGTACGGCTGCGGCGCCGGCGGGGAGCCGTACGACGGTCCCTGCGGCGTCTGCTGCCCGTACGGAGGGTTGTGCGGTCGCGTTTGAGGAGCGCCGTTGTTCCGGCCGCGTCCGATCCTGAATCCAGCCACGTCTTCGAACGTACCTGGTCCCCGGCAGTGGCGTGCCGGGCCCGGGCTTTCGGGCCCGGCTTTGCGGCCGAGCTGTGACATCCCTTAAGGGGAAGGGGCTTTGGGTGTCCGTGGAGTGTCAGGGTTGGGCCGTACGGGCCGTGTCCCAGGCCTCTGGGACCGACTCGGTCCCAGGGCCTGTCCCGGCCCGGTCAGTCGGCGAAGCCGCCGCCCAGCTCCGGCAGGGCGATCGCGCCGGTCCTCGTCGGGACCGTGCTCGTGCCGCGCATGAGCAGCGCGCCGCCCGCCGCGCCCACGGCCAGGTCCGCCTTGCCGTCGGCGGTCAGGTCGCGCAGGCGGAGGGTGTACCCGAAGGCGCTGTGGGAGTCGGCCGGACCGAGTACCGTCTGGGCGATCCACGAGGAACGCGCGCCGCTCAGGCCGCCGGAGCCGCCGCGGAAGACGTGGACGCCGCCCTGGTCCTCCTTGCCGTCGACGTCCTCGTGCGGGACGCCGACCGTGAGGTCCGCGTAGCCGTCGCCGTTGGTGTCGGCGGCCGAGATCGCGTATCCGAAGTTGTCGTCGGCCTCAGGGCTGCCGGAGACGCCGGAGGTGGCCTGGGTGAGGGTGACCGACGTGCCCGGACCCGTCGACGTGCCGCGCCAGATCGTGACCGCGCCCTTGCCGTTGTCCTTGTCGGGCACGCCGAGGGCGATGTCGCCGTGGCCGTTCTTGTCGAAGTCGCCGATCACCGGGCTCGGGTAGAGGCCCTGCTGCTGGTCGCTGAGGGTCTTGGAGACACCCGAGGAGAGGCCGGAGGAGGTGCCCTTGAGGTACCAGGCGCGCTCGCGGATCCGGCTGCCGTTGATCTCCGTGCCGATCACGACGAGGTCCGTCCTGCCGTCGCCGTCGACCTTTCCGGCGGCGAGGGCGGAGGAGTACCAGCCCGCGGACCCCTTGTCGATCTTGCTGACCTTGCCGGTGGTGCCCGGCTTGGTGAAGGGGCCGCGGTACAGCCACGCCTCCTCGCCGCCGATCACGGCCAGGTCGGGGGAGCCGTCGCCGGTGAAGTCACCGGTCGCCAGGTCGCCGCCGAAGTGGCCGCCGGCGCCGCCGACGGGGGCGATGTTGGTGCCGCCGGACAGGCCGGACTTCGAACCCCACAGGACGGTGACCGTGCCGCGGTAGTCGTCGCTGCCCACGTGCTCGGTGGGGTTGCCGACGACGAGGTCCGCGTAGCCGTCCTTGTTGAGGTCGGCGCTCGTGAGGGACTCGCCGAACTGGTCGTCCCCCTCGCCGGAGCCGGGGACGCCGGCGCTGTCCTGGTGGAAGCGTTTCGGGTGGGTGGTGTCGAGGCCGGTGGCGGTGGCGTACACGACGGTGATCGTGCCGCCCTCGCGGTCGACGTCGTTGTAGCCGCCGTAGGCGAGGTCGCGGCGGCCGTCGCCGTTGAAGTCGTCGTAGTGCTTGGCGACAGCAGCCGCGGCGGGGCCGCCGAGGAACACGGGGGTGACGCCGGTCGCGAGCAGGGCGGCGACCAGGGCGGTCGTGGTGGATCTGCGCATGGGGGTCTCCTGGTTCGTCAGCCGATGAGGCCGGCGCCGAACGCGCCGTAGGAGCGGGTCCGGCCGAGGCTGCCCGGGCCGAAGGTGCGGGCGCCGTCGGTGACGGGGCCGGTGGCGGAGCCGCGCAGGGCGGTGATCGCGCCGACGCCCTCGTCCTCGAAACCGGCCGTGACGGTGAAGTCGGCGTGGCCGTCCTTGCTGACGTCGGCCAGCAGAACGTCGGAGCCGAAGTAGTCGGAGGCCTCGGCGGAGCCCGGGACGCCGGCGGTGTCCTGGGTGAAGGTGCGGGCGCCGGTGCGCGACAGGCCGGAGGCGGAGCCGTTCATGAGGATCGTGGCGCCGGTGTTCTCGATGGTGCCGACGTCCTCGAAGACGACGCCGATGGCGAGGTCGCCGTAGCCGTCGGCGTTCGTGTCGCCGATGGAGAGGGCGCTGCCGAAGCCGTCGCCCGCCTCGTCGGCTCCGGGGACACCCTCGGAGTCCTGGGTGAGCTCGGCCAGGGGCGCGTCGCCGTTGACCGGGCCGCCCTGCGAGCCGCGGATGACGACGACCTTGCCGCCGAGGCTGCCGGTGTGGTCGTCCTCCTTGGAGAAGACGTTGCCGAGGGCGATCTCGTCATGGCCGTCGCCGTCGATGTCACCGACGGCGATCGACGTGCCGCCGTTCAGGGGGCGGGGGAGCGAGGTGTCCAGGCCGGTGGCGGTGCCGAGGTAGGCGGCGCCTTTGGACCAGCTGCCCGACTGGTCCGAGTCGAGGTGGACGCGGTAGGTGAGGACGAGGTCCGAGCGGCCGTCGTTGTTGGTGTCGCCCGCCGCCATGGCGTCGACGCTGTACGACGTCTCGGGCGTGCCGATCCGCTGCACGGCGCCAGTGGTGCCGGTGGTGGTGAAGCCGCCGCGGATGACGTACGGGTCGGCGTAGGCGCTCGCGGCCAGGTCGGCCTTGCCGTCGCCGTCGAAGTCGCCGGCGGTCAGCAGGTTGCCCCAGTTGTCGTGCGCGGAGACCGCCGGGTCCTTCACCGTGGTGCCGTTCTTCAGGCCGCTCGCGGAGCCCCACAGGACGGTGACGGAGCCGCCGTCGCCGTCGTCGCCGACGTCCTCGCCGGGGGAGCCCACCGCGAGGTCGGTGTAGCCGTCGCCGTTGAGGTCGGCCGGGGCGATCGCCTCGCCGAAGCTGTCCTCGGCCTCGGCCGCGCCGGGCACACCGGCGGTGTTCTGGCTGATCACGGTGTGCTTGGCCGGGTCGAGGCCGGTGGCGCCGCCGTAGACCACGGCGACGTAGCCGGCCATGCCCTGGCCGTCGACCTTCGCGTAGGGGGCGGCGAAGGCCACGTCGCCGTAGCCGTCGCCGTTGAAGTCGGCCGTGGGGCCGGCGGCGGGTGCGGCGGTGGCCGTCGTCGCGGGCAGGGCCGTGAGCAGCCCGGTGGTGAGGGCCGTGGCCAGGAGGAGGGTGCGCTTGCGCATCAGGGTCCCCGTTGCGTCGTCGGGTGTTCGGTTATGAGGTCGTCGGTGGTCGTCGGTGGTCGTCGGGCCGTCGCCCGGTGGGCCGTCGCCCGGTCGGCCGGCTGCCGTCGGGCGCCGGCCGTCGGGTCGGGCGGTGGGGCGTGGTCAGAAGTTGAGCGCTGTGCCGTAGCCGGGCGTGCCGGCCGTGGAGATGCCGGTCGTGCCCGGGCCGAAGCTCGTCGAGCCGGAGGTCGTCGGGCCGGTCGCCGTTGCGCGCAGGGACCAGACGGCGCCGTCGCCGGCGTTCTCGCCCGGTGCGGAGACGGACAGATCGGCGCGGCGGTCGCCGGTGTGGTCGGTGAGCGTGACGCGCTCGCCGAACCGGTCCCCCGCCTCGGAGGCACCCGGCACACCGGCGGTGTTCTGGGTGTACGACGTGGCGCCCTTGGTGGTCAGTCCGGACGCCGAGCCGTAGAGCACGGTGACGGCACCGGCGGAGCTGTTCTCACCCGCGGTGCCGATCGCCAGGTCGGCGTACCCGTCGCCGTCGATGTCGCCGAGGGAGACGTCGCTGCCGAAACGGTCGCTCTTTTCGGCGGCGCCGGGCACACCGGCGGTGTCCTGGGTGAGGACGAGCGGGGCGCGGTCCGGGTCCGGGCCCTCGGATCCGCCGTAGACGACGGTCACCTTGCCGCCGAGGGCACCACCGGGGTCGGCGGACGACTCCCGGTCGTTGCCCACGGCGATGTCGTCGTGGCCGTCGCCGTCGATGTCGCCGACGGCGGAGACGTAACCGGCGGGCAGTCGCTGCAGCCAGTCGGTGTAGTTGCTGATCTTCATGTCGGCCAGGGCGGTGGTGGCGGCGCCGTCGCGTGCGGTGCGGCCGTGCAGGACCACGTGGGGGTGGCCGTCGCCGGTGACGTCGCCGGAGGAGAGATGGGTGATGCCGCTCGCGGACGCCCAGCCCGTGCCCGAACCGCCGTTGGAGGCGCTGGTCCTGGTGATCGGGCCCGCCACGAGGGAGAGGGTGACCGGGCCGGTGGAGCCGACCGCGACGTCCACGTCCCCGTCGTTGTCGAAGTCGCCCGCGGCCAGGGCCTGGCCATAGCGGTCGTAGTCGGTGCTGAAGAAGCTGAACAGCGAGCGGGCACCGGACAGGCCGGAGGCGCTGCCCCACACGATGGTGACCGTGCCGTCGTTGTTGTCGCTGCCGTCCTCGCCGGGTGTGCCGACCAGCAGGTCGGCGTAGCCGTCGGTGTTCAGGTCGGCGGAGGACAGGGCCGAACCGAAGGCGTCGTCGGCCTCGGCGGTGCCCGGCATCCCGGCCGTGTTCTGCGTCAGCAGGGTCCGCGTGGAGCTCTTCGGGCCGCTCGTGCTGCCGTAGACCACCGACACGGCACCCGCCCGCGCCTGTCCGGCGACCGTGGCGCCCGGCGCGCCGATCGCGAGGTCGGCGTACCCGTCGCCGTTGAAGTCGTACGGGGCGGCCGCCGGCGCGGCGTGTGCGGCCGGGACGGACAGGGCGAGCGCGAGCGGGGTCAGGGCCGCGGCGAGGACGGTGGAAGCGATACGGGTGCGCATGAAGGTACGTGCCTCACGGGGAAGGGGACGGGGCGTCACTGGGCGATGGCGGAGCCGAAGTTGGCGCCGTACTTGAGGCCGACGGCGGTGGTCGTGAGGCCCTGGGCGCCGCTGGTGGTCAGGCCGGAGGCGGAGCCGCGCAGGAACCACAGGCCGCCCGTGGAGTTCTCGCCGTCGACGCCGACCGACAGGTCCGCCTTGCCGTCCTTCGTCACATCGGTCAGGTCGACCGCGGATCCGAACTGGTCCCAGGACTCGGCGGAACCGGGCACCCCGGCGGTGTCCTGGGTGTACGACTTCGCGCCACTGGTCCTCAGCCCCGACGCGGAGCCGAACAGCACGGTCACCGAACCGGCGTTGTACGCCGAGCCGAGGTCCTCGCCCGGGGCGGCGACCGCCACGTCGGCGTATCCGTCGCCGTTGATGTCGCCGGTGCTCACGGACGTGCCGAATCCGTCGTCCGGCTCGCCCGCGCCGGGCACGCCCTCCGTGTCCTGGTGGACGACGGTCGGCTGCTGCGCCGGGTCGGGGCCGTCCGGACCGCCGTACCAGACGGTGATCTGGCCGCCCTTGTGGCCGCCGGGCTTGAGGTCGTACGGGTCCCCGGAGTCGCCGAGGACGAGGTCGCCGTAGCCGTCGTGGTTGATGTCGCCGATCGCGCCCTGGGTGCCGTCCGCGTTCGGCAGCTCGGCCATCTTGTGCGACATGCCGTTCCAGCGGAAGTAGAGGATCTCGCCGCCGGAGTCGCCGTCCACGGTGAACGGGTAGACGCGCTCGGCCGCGCCGTCGCCGGTGAGGTCGCCCGCCATCACCTCGTAGGTGGTGCCGAGTTCGCCGACGCGGGAGTGGGTCAGCGGTCCGCCGGTCCTGGTGAAGGGGCCCTGGTAGAGACGGGTGTGGCTCTGGCCGGTCAGCGTGACGTCGAGGTCGCCGTCGCCGTCGAAGTCGCCGGTGGCGATGCCCTGGGAGAAGCCGCCGTACTCGGAGAGGGTGCTGGGCTGCGGCAGGCCCTTTCCGCTGGTCAGGCCCGACTTGCCGCCCCACAGGACCGTGCCGGAGCCGACGGCGTCCCGGTCGCCCACGCTCTCGCTGGTGGCGCCCACCACGAGGTCGGAGTAGCCGTCGCGGTCCAGGTCGCCGGTGGCCAGGGAGGCGCCGAAAAGGTCGCCCGACTCGGCGGTGCCGGGTACGCCCGTGGAGTTCTGGGTGATGACGGCCTTGCGGGTGGCCGACACGCCGGACGCCGAGCCGTACAGCACGACGACGGCACCGGCGCAGGAGGCGGAGCCGACGTTGGTGCACGGGGCGCCGGTCGCGATGTCCCGGTAGCCGTCGCCGTTGAAGTCCCCGGCGAGTCCGGAGGGGGCGGCGGTGGCGGGGGCGGCGGAGAGGAGGCCGGTGGTGAGGGCGGCGGCCATCAGGAGGGTGCGCTTGCGCAAGGTGGGACTCCGGGTGGGGAGGGGACCGGGTCTGGGGGGCCGGTCCCGAAGGGGATGCGGGGTGGCTCCGCCGGGGCGGGGGCTCGGGCGCCGTCGGTGGCTTCCGGGCCCCGCCGGGGAGGCGGCGGGGGCGGGGGGTGGCTCAGCCGGCGTGGGACGGCTCGATCGCCACGCGGTGGCTCAGCCGGCGAGGGGGGCTCGGTCGGCAGGGTCGGACTCGGTCGACAGGGGTGGGCCCGGTCGACAGGGGTGGGCCCGGTCGGCGCGGGCGGCTCAGTCGGCGAAGTTCGCGCCGAAGTTGGGGTAGCCCGTCGTCGAGACGCCCGAGTCACCGGGGGAGACGCTGCGCGAACCCGTGGCGGTGATCTTCGTGCCGTTGGACGGCAGGTAGAGGACCGCGCCGTTGCCGTCGTTCTCGTACGAGCCGGCCAGTACGTCGGCGCGGCCGTCGCCGGTGACGTCGTCGAGCTTCACGTCGGTGCCGAGGAAGTCGCCCTTCTCGTCCGAGCCGGGGACGCCCGCGGTGCTCTGCGCGAAGGACTGGGTGCCGGTGGAGGTGTTGATGCCCGCGGCCGATCCGTACAGCACGACGAGCTGACCGGCGTCGGCGACGGACCCGATGTCCTCGCCCGCCACCCCGACCACGAGGTCCTGGTAACCGTCACCGTTGACGTCACCCAGGTCCAGCTCGTATCCGAAGTAGTCGTTCTTCTCCGAGCTGCCCGGGACGTTGCCGGTGTTCTGGGTGATGCCGGTGGTGGAGCCGACTCCGTCCGCGGCGCCGTAGGTGATCCACACCTTGCCGCCGTCGGAGGCCCCGGGGAAGGTCACCCCGTCGTCGGTCTTGTTCCAGTGCATGCCGGTGACGATGTCGCCGTACCCGTCGCCGTTGACGTCGCCGATCCCGGTGATGACACCGGCCTTCAGCGGCTGCGCGCCTGCGGCGGACAGGCCCGAACCCGTTCCGGGCAGGAGGTAGTTGGTGTTCCAGTACTGGCCGGTGGAGGTCTCGAAGCCGTCGACGACCAGGTCGGTGCGGTGGTCGCCGTTGACGTCGCCCGCGGTGATGTTGAGCGGGCCCGAGCCGTCGCCCGACGCCTGGACCGGGGCCTTGACGCTGTACCGCCCCTCGACCGCCGTACCGGAGGCGCTGATGCCGCCCTTGAGCACGTAGACGACGTTGGAGGTGTTGCCGACGGCCAGGTCGGCCCTGCCGTCGCCGTCGAAGTCGCCGGCGGCGAGGTTCCGGCCCCACCGGTCGTGCTTGGTGGGGGCCGCGTCGGCGATCGAGACGCCCTTGCCGGTGATGCCCTGGGCCGAGCCCCACAGGATCGCGACGGCGCCGCCGTCCTTGTCGCTGCCGACGTCCTCCATCGGCGCGGAGACGGCGAGGTCGTCGTAGCCGTCGCCGTTGAAGTCGGCGAAGGCGCTGTCGGCTCCGAACACGTCGCCGGTCTCGGCGGTGCCCGGATTGCCGGTGGTGTTCTGGCTGATCGCGGACCGCTTCGCGGCGGACACACCGGTCTTCGTGCCGTACAGGACGACGAGCTGCCCGGCGTCCTTCTTGCCGCTCACGTACGCGCCCGAGGCGGAGAACGCCACGTCGCCGATGCCGTCGCCGTTGAAGTCGGCCCGCGGGGCGTGCGTGCCGTCCGCGGCCGTCGCCGGGCCGGCCGCGGCCGAGAGCAGCGTGCCGGTCAGCGCGGCCGCGGCGGCGGTCGCCAGGGCGAGCCGCACGCGGGAACGCCGGGACGGGTGGGCGGACGCGGGACGGCGCCCGGCGGGGCGCTCGTGCTGCTGCATGCGGGGTCTCCTGCTGCATGCGGGGGATGTCTGGCGGACATCCACAGTCGATGGAGGGCCGCACCGGCCGTGTTGGCCGGGCGTTGCCCGGGCGTTCACGCCTGGTCGGCGATCAAGAGACCCCTGGAGGGACGTAAGGGTTGTACGTGAGTTCGGTTAATTTCCGGGGCGCCGAGAGGGCCGGGCTCCGTCGCCGAGCGGTACGGGCGGGATGCGCATTTCGACCCGGGAGGCCGCGGTTCGGGCGCACCGTCCTCCACAGCTCGCTGCTCGCTGCTCGCCGCACGATCGTGTCCGGCGGGACGAGCTCCCGCCGGGCAGGCTGTTCCGTGTCGGGACACGGCTGTCCCATGTCAGGTCACGGCTGCTCCTGGCTCAGAACAGCTGAGGTGCCAGACCGGCGGTCGCGCCGCCGACGACGGGCACGAGCAGGACCGGCCAGCCGCGGGCGCTGCGCAGCGGGGACTCCTCCTGGCGGATGATCAGCGCCAGGGCCATGCCGGCCATGGCCGGCATGACGATGCCGAAAAGTGCCAGCGACAGCAGGTCGGGCACGGTGTGGCGGGTGACGGCCCACCCCGCGCCGAGGCTCAGCGCCGCGGCGGTGAGCAGCTCTCGGGTGGGCTGTATGAGACCCAGCCGCGGACGCTCGGCCCCGGCGACCCTCGCCCCGGTGCGGACGACGGCGAGCGTCCAGATGATGCCGGTGACGACCAGCAGGGTTTCGCAGACGAAGACGATCTTCGCTGCCAGCATGGATATGCCTCCGATCGTCGCTAGTGGCAGGCTGCCTTGACGCCTTCGAGCCCGAGGAGCTGGGCGCCGACCCACTGGAGGTCGTTGGCGAGTGTGTGTCCCTTGCCCTTGCGGATGGCCTTGATCGCGCTCACGATCCGCTTGACCCCGACGCGCTTCGCCACCTTCACGATCTTCACCATCTTCGCGGCGGGCAGGAGGTTGGTGCCGATGGCGACCGCGACGGCGCCCAGGCAGCCGAAGCCGGGCCAGCCCAAGCCGACCAGCGATTGCCCTGGCTTCCGGTTCTGCTGCTGCTGATTGAGGTAGGCGGCGGCTGCCTCGTCGCCCTGCGCGAGCACGTCCTCGGGTACGGACAGCATCGAGTTGAGCAGGGCTTCCCACTGGGCGTCGTCGGCGTCGTCGGCGACGGCGGAGGCCGGAGCGGTGATACCGGCGGAGACCGGAGCGGCCGTGCGAGGGGTGGCCTCGGCCGCGTGCGCACCGGTGCTCGCGGTGAAGATCGCGCCCGCGGTGAGGGCGGACACGAGCATGGCGGTGCCGCGCGTGAAGAGGGTCCGGTGGGTCGTTCTGGTGAACATCTGTCCCGTGTGTTTCTCATGGGTACTGCGCGCCCGCGCGACTGCCCGCCCTGGCAGGGCGGAAGAGACGCGCGTACGTGTGTGGTCGAGATCAACAGAAGCAGACCAAGATCGGACAGGCTGTGATGGAAGCCACGGTTCCGGCCTCTATGTCCGATAATTGTGGGGATGTCACGCCGTGATAACCATCTGATCCCAGGCGCGGCACCGATGGAACCTTCAAAACTCAACCAGCGCTGCTACGAGGCAAGACCTGCTGGCCTGCCCGTCTCCGCCGAGCCGGCCCTGGGCAGGACCGTCTTCGCCGTCAGCCCCCGAGACTGCCACGCGTTGTCCCGCAGCTTGAACAGCGCCCAGTAGCGGGTCGGGCACAGCAACACGATGTTCATGAACACGGCGGCCGGGGTGCCGACGAGCCAGGAGTGCCAGCGCTGACGGGCGGTCATGTCCGGGCGCATCAGCACGTAGAGCCCGGACTGGCCGAAGCGCACCACCAGGTACACAGCGAGATATACCAGGGCGATGCCCGGGTTGTGGTACCGCCCGCCCAGCGTCAGGAGCGTCATGACGACGATCCAGGCCAGCATCACCGGGGTGATGACCAGCTGGAGCAACCCGAACGTCGGCGATATGAGCTGCTTCAGCGACAGCCGCGCGAACACGAACGGCAGCATCCACCACCAGGAGCGGGCCCATCGCAGCCGCTGCCGGTAGGTCTTCCTCAGGGTCGTCGGCATGTCGGTGACCACCCCGGCCTCGTTGACGGCCACGACCTCGCCGCGCATGAGCGCCCTGAGCGCAAGCCAGCGGTCGTCACCCGTGCCGCACTCCACCTCGTAGGCGTCGAGGTGGTCGTAGAGCAACTCGGCACGGTAGAGGGCCAGGGCCCCCGATGTGGTCTCCAGGGCGCCGAGCATGGAGCGCGAGGAGCGCATCATCACGCACGAGGTGCCGATGTCGATGTCCGCGGCCCGGGAGACCCAGGTCTCCTCGAAGTTGCGGATGTAGATCATGCCGGTGGTGGCCTGGATTCGCGGGTTGCTCATGGCCCGCAGCTGCTGTTCCAGGGCGTCCGGGAAGGGCTCGCCGTCGGAGTCGATGGTGAGGACGAAGTCGAAACGCCTGCCCTGCTCCTGGAGGTGCTGGAGCACGGTGACCTGCGCACCGCGCTTGCCCTTGTTGTCCTGCCGGTGCCAGAAGACCCGGGGGTGGTCGAAGGGCTCGACGGGGTGCTGACGTGAGCCGTCGTCGATGACGTGGATCTCGTCGACCGGGTGGGTCTGCGCCAGCAGTGACCGCACCGTGCGGTGCAGGTTCTCCGTGGGTTCCTCGAACGCCGGGATGATCGCCACCGTCCGGCCCGGGGCGATGGGGAGGTGGGTGAAGGACCGGCCCTTCAGGAAGGACACCAGGCACAGCACGATCACCGCCATGCCCAGCCACCAGTAGAACGTCAGCACCGGGCTCTTGGACTGGATGTGCACCACCACGGTGGCGGCGGCCAGAGCCGCCACCACCACGCCGGTCACCGCGGTGAGCCTCACCCGCGGCGTACGGTTCCGGTACGCGCTCAAGCGGTCACTCGCTTGCCGCGGGTCGCCATGCGGAACGCGGCGACACCGCCGATCACAAGGAGCATGGCCGCCAGCACGATCCACCCGAGCGCGGTTCCGCCGGTCGCGGCCAGCGCGGCTCCGCCCGTGGCGGTCCCGATCGCGGCGCCCACACCGTTCTGTCCGTACATGTTGTACCTCTTCCTTAGGGGCTCTCTAGAGCCGTTCGATGTGGGGTGCGGCGGTCATGACGCCGCGGGTGTCGAGCACGAAAGCGGCCTCGTCGGCGAGTCGGGCTAGGTCGAACTCGCCGTGCGGGGTGAGCAGGACGACGGCGTCGAAGTCGCCGACGGTCGCCGCCGCGGACGTCGACCCGAACGGGATGTCGCGGCAACCGCCGTCCGTCTCGGGCAGATACGGATCGACGACGGTCACGTCAGCTCCCATCTGCCGCAGCCGGTCGGTGACTTCGACGGCGGGTGACTGACGGGCGTCCGAAGTGCCCGGCTTGTAGGCCGCCCCCAGCGCGAGGATCCGTGCCCCGTGGACGCTTCGGCGGAAGCGGCGGCTCAGGGCGTCCTGGAGGCGGCGGACCACGTAGTCCGGCTGGCTCTCGTTGATGTCCTGGGCCAGCTCGATGAGACGGAAGGTCTGCCCGTGCCGGGACTTCACGTGGTGGCTGAGGTAGACCGGGTCGATGGGCAGGCAGTGTCCGCCGACCCCGGGCCCGGGCAGGAACTTGGTGAACCCGAAGGGCTTGGTCGCGGCCAGTTCCAGCGTGTGCCAGACGTCGACGCCGAGCGTGTGCGCCATCCGCGAGAGCTCGTTGACCAGCGCGATGTTGACGTGCCGGTACGTGTTCTCGAACACCTTGGCCAGCTCGGCCTCCTCCAGGCCCGAGGCGGGCACGGTGACGTCGGTGACGGTGTCGTAGAAGCCCTTCACCCGCCGCAGACAGCCCTCGGTGAGGCCGGCGACGATCTTCGGTGTGTTCTCCAACCGCCAGTCGGCGTTGCCGGGATCGATCCGCTCGGGGCTGAACCCGACGTGGAAGTCCCGTCCGGCGACGAGGCCGGAGCCCTCCTCCAGCAGCGGGACGAGGACGTCACGCGTGGTGCCGGGGTGGGTCGTCGACTCGAGCACGACGGTCGCGCCCGGCTCGACCCACTCGGCGAGCGCCCGGCCGGCGTCCCGTACGCAACTCAGGTCCGGGGCACGGTCCGTGAGCGGTGTGGGGACGGTGATGACGGCGACGTCGAACCCCTTGAGGTCCTGCGGGTCGGAGGTCGCGTAGTAGGCGTCCGTGCCGAGCACCGCCCGGAGCCGCTCGTCACCGATGTCCTCGACGTACGACGATCCGGCGGCCAGCGCCGCGCAACGCGCGCGGTCGGGCTCGTAACCGGTCACGGTGTGCCCGGCCTCGGCGGCCCGCACGGCCAGCGGCAGGCCGACATAACCCTGCCCCAGCACACATATGTGCATGTGGATTCCTCACCCCTGAAGTACGGCTCCCTGTTCCTGAGGCAGGCAGCCGTGGCGTGGTACTGCGTGAGAAGCGGCGTGGGAACGGCACCACCGCCGCGTCACCGGTCTGCCGGGCCCCCTTGCCCGACCGTGCGCAAAGCGCAACCGGCGATCTTCACAAACCCCCCTCATTTGTGGACCTTCATGGTTCAACAATTATTCGCTGAACGGAACCCCATTTACTGATTCGAGATATGTGAGCTGGGCAACGCGCAGCTATGGCTAGAGGGTGACGCTCAGTCAACTGCGATCAGGTTGCAACAGCAAGGGATTGTGATCTTCACATTTCACGGCAAGGCCGGGCCCGACGTGTCGCGCTCGGAGCATGCATTCGCGAATATCGTGCGCCCCTGAGTGCGCCCCCGTATCGCTGCTCCGTACCACCGCACCGCAGAACCGCACTGCCACCGCCCCGCCACCGGTTACCCGCGGTCAGCCCAGGTGGCAGGGGATGCGGCGTCCGCCGCCGGTGTCAACCGCAGAGGACCTGAGCCACCGCCCTGCGGAAGTCGCCGGCCGCGAGCGCCCCGACCGGGATCGTGAAGTACAGCGTCCCGGCGTCGCCCCAGCCCCACCCGAGTTCGGGGTCCTCGGCCAGCTGGAGCAGGTGGACGGCCGGGCCGTCGGCGTCCCGGGGCGACACCGGCAAGGTGTGCGAGGTGTCGGGCCAGCCGAAGGCGCAGTGGCTGCCGGCGGTGTTGCCGTCGAGATCCGCCCACTCGGTGAGGAACAGCGACGCCGCTCCCCAGTGCTCGTCCCTGTCGTAGTCCAGGTCGCCGTCCTCGACGTCCCAGCAGTCGGGGAGCATGGCCACCTCGACCGCACGGACGGGCCTCGCCGGGTAACTCCGCGCGGGTTCGGGCGCCGTCACCGGGACGGCCCGCTCAGGGGCGGCGGGAATGACGCGCCCCGCCCCGGGTTGACAGACGTCCAGCTTGCGGTACTCCTCGTACGGCAGGTCCGGATCCAGGTAGAAGAAGTTCAGCAGGCCCGGCCGCACGGGCAGTTCGGGACCCAGCCAGGTGGCGAGGACGTCCGTGTCCAGAACGGCGTGCAGGGACAGCGGGACACCGCTCAGTTCGGGCCAGGGGGTTCCCGGTTCGAGGAGAGCGGCACCGCCGAGCCGGCACCGGCCCGTCGACCCGGCCCCGTCCGCCGCGGGGACCAGCCGAAAACCGCGACGCGCCATGGCGGCGAACTGCCGGCCGGCCTTCTCGCCGAGCCGCCGGACGCAGGCGTCGTCGAGACTGCCGTGATCGTCGAACTGCATGGAAGGATCCTGCCAACCACACGGCCGTCGTGCCACGGGCCGGTGCGTTCGGCGGTTCCGCGAAGGTCCCATGCTCCTCGCACGCGCCGACCGGAAAGCGGGCCGCCGCCCCGAAACGAAACTCCCGCTCCCTCGCCAATCCCGTGCGATAGAAAGGGCGTTCAGCCGAGTACACGGCTTCGACTCATCCTGTGGGGGGATCTTGTCCAGAACTCGGGCGGCTTCGGCCGCCATCGGTGTGATCGCACTCCTGGTGACGGGCGCTCCGGCGGCCGACGCCGCGGAGCCGCAGGCTCCCGACGTCCGGTACGCGCACAGCGCCACGGGCGATCTCGGCACCCTGGAGGTCGGCATCAGCTCCGACAGCGCCATCACGGGAATCCGGGCCCATCTCGTCTCCGCGGCCACGCAGCAGGAGGTCGCCGTCGTGGAGACCGAAGCGTTCGACCTGGTCTCCGGCACGGCGGACAACGGCGTGTGGCGCACCAAGAAGCCCCTGGACCTTCCCGACCTGGGCAGCTACACCGTCCGCATCGAGGCGACGGACGCCGACGGCGACCGCGACGTCGACAACTCCGCGGGCACCCTCGCCTACTACATCGCCGCGGTCTTCGAGGACGTCCGCCCCGACCGCACGGAGATCGACACCGACCATCGCCAGGTGCGCATCGACGGCACGCTGAAGGGCCGCTGGCCGGCGACCCGGGAGCTGAAGGCCCTGGCCGACCACCAGGTCGACCTCGACGTGGACAACTGGACGGAGAACACCGTCCGCACCGACGCGCAGGGCCGCTTCTCCGGCACGGTCACCGTGAACGACGCGGTGCCGGTCCAGGCCGTCTTCCGGCACGACAACGCCAACCCGTACGTCCTGTACGGCGAGTCCGAGTCGACGCGCATCGGCATCCGCCAGGTGGCCACGCGCTGGACCTTCCAGGCCCCGGCCGAAGCCAGGACGATCGACTACGGGGACGAGGTCACCGTCACGGCGACGCTGGAGCGCGAGACCCCGCAGGGCTGGGTGCCCTTCGAGGGCCAGAGCGGCGGCGTCCTCTACGAGGCCTCATCCGGCGGCCAGTGGGCCAGCGTCGGCTACTTCACCACCGGCGCCGACGGCAGGACCACGACCTTCACCCACACCCCGGGGGAGACCGGCACCTTCCGCGTGGCCTCGCACAGCGACGACCCGTTCATCGCCCCCGCCTCCGCCAACAGCGCCGAGATCACCGTCCTGCGGGCCTCCGCCTTCACCTCGTTCTCGGCCGCCCGCACCGAGGACGGTGGCGTGCGCGTCGAGGGCGCCATGGACTTCCCCGACGGCTGGACGCCCGCGGACATCCCGGTGCATATCCAGTACTCGCGCGACGGCAAGCGCTGGACGGACCTGGTGACGGCGCAGGCCACCTGGTCCGGTGAGGGCCACGCCTTCTCCGCGGACATCGCGGACGGGCGCCGGGGTTACTACCGCGCGCAGTTCGACAAGACGGAGTCGTTCCGCGGGGCGACGTCGGCGGTCGTGCGGGTGGGCCGCTGATGTCGGTGAGTCTGCGCAGACTCGCGAGCAGCGCGACGTGCGCCGCCGTGCTGCTCGCCGGGGGAGCTGCCGCCTGCGGGGAGGGCTCGGGGAGTGACTCCGCGCAGGAGAGTTCGACCGAGGCGACGCCCAGGGCGGTCGTGGCGAAGGCCGCGACGAACTCCGAGGACATCACCTCGCTGCACTATCGGATCACCGGGACCGTGCCGCAGACGGGCCGTCTGGAGGCCGAAGCCTCCATGACCACGGAACCGTCGGCCATGAGCATGCGGATCACCACGGCCGACCACGGTGAGGACGGCCGGCTGGAGGTCCGGTTCGTCGACGAGGTGATGTACGCGGGCGGGAGCGCGGTCGACTCCGGCAAACTGGACGGCAAGAGTTGGTTCAGCGCCGGCCCGGCCGTGTGGGGCCGTGGCGCGGTGGACAACAACTCCTACCGCGTACTGCCGAGTCAGCTGGAGGGCAGTCCGGTCGTGCAGTCCAGGATCCTGACCGCCGCCAAGGACGTGCGGAAGCTCGGGACGCAGACGGTCGACGGCACCCGGACCACTCACTACAGAGGAACGGTCACCTGGAAAGGCATCAGCGCGGCCCGTGACGCCGCCGCGAACAAGGCGGCCCGGGAGCGCCATATCGAGAGCCTGGATCAGTTCACGGCGCTGCGCATCGATGACACGCTCACCATGGACCTGTGGATCGACGACGCCGACCGCACACGGCAGTTCCGCATGCGAGGCGACACCCGTGCCACACGGGGCGGTGCCGAGGGCAAGCCGCTCGAATTCATCGACGGCGACCCCCTCGACATGACCGTCACCTTCCTCGACGTCAACCAGCCGGTGACCGTCGAACCGCCACCGTCCGAAGACACCACCGACATCGCCGCGCCGGCGGACAAGGCGCAGTCGGCCGGGGACTGAGCTGCACCGGGTCAGGACCATGTGGCCTGGCCCGGTGCATCCGTCTCGCACGGCGACCACTGGCGGGCCGACAGCGCCGGCGATGCCTACGCGGACGGCGGGCCGTACGGAAAGCGCTCGTAGTGCTTGTAGCCCAGCACCACGGCAGCGACGGCCCAGACGATCACGACATAGAGATCGGCCTCGTCGCCGAGGCACCGGCTCTTGTCGCGGCACTCCTCGCTCAGCTCCAGGACCCCCTTGCCGACCGCCCCGTTGACGGCGAGTTGGACCAGCCACGAGACACCGCTGGCCGACGGCGAGTTGGGCCAGCCACGAGACACCGCTGGCCACTTGCAGCCCGGCGACCGCGCCGAACGCGCAGGCGCCGGAGCGGGCATCGAACGGCGTCTCCGCGGGCAGCGGCCGGTAGTAGGCGAGCAGGATGAGCGCGCAGACGAGCCCCACGACCCCGTTCAGCAGGTCGTACTCACCCTCGTCCATGACCAGGACGAAGACGGTGGTGAAGGTGGTGGCGGTGAGAGCCCCCTGGTCGACGCCCCGCATGGTCGCTGTCACGGAGCAAGACGGTAGGGGGTCGAGGGCGAACTCGTCCCGACATCAGCGTGATTACCCCGGATCAGGCCGGTCGAGGGGGCAGGGGGCCTACTCCGGCACGAACTCGTACTGCAACTCGTAGAGATGCCCGGCCTTCACCATCGAGGTCGCTTCGATCGGGCGACCGTCGGCGGCGTGGACGACCCGAAGTGTGCACAGGACCGGCAGGCTGCCGGGAAGACGCAGGGCCTCGAACTGTTCCTGCGAGGGGACCCGGGCCGAGACCCGGTCCACACAATGGTGGGGTGCGTGCCCCAGTTCCCTGAGCAGGGTCGCGGTGCCGCCCTTGATCCGGCGCCGCTCCATCAACGGCGTACTCCGGGCGATGTCCAACGGGTAGTAGGACCGCACGAGTTCCGCCGGCTCATCGTCGATCAGCAGCAACTGGCTGCGCAGTACGGCCGTGTCGTCGTCGCTGAGGCCGAGAGCGGCCCTGATGTCCGCCGGCGCGCTCGTCTCCGTCACGTCGAGGAGCGTGATGCGGGCGTCCCTGCCGTGCTTGGCGGCCTCGGCCAGCCAGGGGTAGGGCTCGTCGGCTGCTGCCGGTGTGAGGGATGTGTCAGGGCGTATCGTCCGCTGCCTGTGCTCGCGTACGGTCACCGCCGCACCTGCTCGTCCCACCACCAAGCGCTCGTCCTTGAGGAGTTGCAGGGCCTTCTGGATCGTGGCGTTGGAGGCTTCGAAGCGGGTCCTGAGCTGTGCAGTGGAGGGCAGGTTCGCGCCGGCGGCAGTTCGCCGGTCATGATGTCGTCGCGCAGGTCGGCCGCGATCCGTTCGTGCAGTGAGCGGCGGTCGTGGGCTTCCGGTTCTGCCTTGGGCACGGTCATCCGATTCTGATCTCGTAGCGCAACTGCTGGCGCTGGGCGGGCATCACCATACGGTCCACCTGAATCGGCCGGTCGTCGTGACTCAGGGTGAGCCTGGTCAAGCGCAGGACGGGATCCGTCGCGGTGAGTCCCAGGGCCTCCTGTTCGTCTTCGTCCGGCAGGCCGGCGGTCACGTCCTCCCTGACCAGGGCGCCGACATGTCCCAAATTGGCGAGCAGGGTGACAGCTCCGCCCCGGATCCTGGCCGTTGCGGCAAGAGGGGTATCTCGTGCGATCGCGGTGGGGTAGTAGGTGTCGGTCAGTTCGTTCGGTTCGTCGTCGAGGAGGATCAGGCGGCGTCGCACGACGACCGGTTCTCCGTCGTGAAGCCCGAGCAACTGCGCGACTTCGGCCGGAGCGGGCACCTCTCCTGCATGGGCGATGCGCTGGGAGCCACGCCTGCCCCGGGCGGCCGCGTCCGCGCTCCAGGCGTCGCCCTGTCCCTGCTCGCGGGGCGTCAGGTACGGCATCGACGTACTGATCCACCTGCTCGCGCTCACGATGTCCTCCCACAACTGACGCTCGCCTCGACCTTGCCGCTTTACACGGTAAGCGACTTGGTGGCCAGGGGTGCAGGGTGAACGCAGCCCCTCGACCTTGCCGCCTTTCGCGAATAGCGATACGGTCACGCCATGACCGAGCTCCTGCGTCGTCTCCTCGCCTGGGTGGGCCTTTCATGCCGGCTCCGTCCGGCGCACCGTCACGCCTTATGCGAAACGCTCCCCGCAACCGGTGTCTCCGCTCCGTGGTTCCACCCTCTCCCCGACCACCGCAGCCCCTACTGCGCGGAGGTCGTCATCGACGGCACCTCCACCGTCGCGGCGCGCCCCTACCTCGTCGCCCACGAACAGCAACAGTGGCGCCCACAGGGCGACGCCCCATCGGCACGGCAGGGCGCGGAACTGTATCCGGCCGCCGGTAGCGAGGCCGCCTGATGCGCACCGACCCGCGTCGTACGCTCCGGCTCCTGCCCTGGACCGGTCCCGAGGCCAAGCCGTGCTTCCTGATCACGGACAACGACGGCGGACGTGTGTCCCGCCTGGCCGACATCGCCGAAGCGACCAAGCTCGACACGGGTGCCCAACTCCTCGCCCACGCCGACGACCTGCTCCCCGACGCCACCGAGGCCCAACTCCGCTTCCTAGCCGAGCGTCTCACCGAGGCCCTGCGGGACATCCTCCGTATCGCCGAGAGCCGGGACCAGGCACATGGCGACGGGCCCTCGGACTGTTCTCCATGAGGCCCGCCGACCAGTCGGGCTCGTCCCCCGAGTGCACACTCGCCGCCCACCCCGGTTACCAGGACCTTCACACCCACTGCCGTCAGACCCGGGACCTGCCCCTCCCCTTCGCCCTCGGCATCCTGCTCCAGCCGCGCTGCGGCTGCCCGTGCCACCCGTACGGCAGCAGTCGTGGAACGCCGACGCCCCCCGCCCGATGACTCGGGACAAGGGGCGTCGAAACCGTCGGAACAACCGGCTGGAACTGCCTACTTCACCGGCTCCGGCTCCGGCGCGCTCGTAGAGTCCGCCGTGCCGGCCGGCGGCTCGCCGTCGTCGCCGTCGTCGGTGGCCTCCGCCTGGACCGGCGTCTTCACCGAGTCCAGCAGCAGCTGGGCGACGTCCACCACCTGGATGGACTCCTTCGCCTTGCCGTCGTTCTTCTTGCCGTTGACCGAGTCGGTGAGCATGACGAGGCAGAACGGGCAGGCCGTCGAGACGATGTCGGGGTTGACGGAGAGGGCCTCGTCGACGCGCTCGTTGTTGATGCGCTTGCCGATCCGCTCCTCCATCCACATCCGCGCACCACCGGCGCCGCAGCAGAAGCCGCGCTCCTTGTGGCGGTGCATCTCCTCGTTGCGGACACCGGGAACCGCGGCGATGATCTCGCGCGGCGGCGTGTAGATCTTGTTGTGGCGGCCCAGGTAGCACGGGTCGTGGTACGTGATGATGCCCTCGACCGGCGTGACCGGGATCAGCTTGCCCTCGTCGACGAGGTGCTGGAGCAGCTGCGTGTGGTGGATGACCTCGTAGTCGCCGCCGAGCTGCGGGTACTCGTTGCCGAGCGTGTTGAGGCAGTGCGGGCAGGTGGCGACGATCTTCTTGGCCGACTTGGGCTTCGCCGACTCGGCGACGACCTTGCCCTCGTCGTCCATCTCCTCGCCGAACGCCATGTTCAGCGCCATGACGTTCTCCATGCCGAGCTCCTGGAACAGGGGCTCGTTGCCGAGACGCCGGGCGGAGTCACCGGTGCACTTCTCGTCGCCGCCCATGATCGCGAACTTGACGCCCGCGATGTGCAGCAGCTCCGCGAAGGCCTTCGTGGTCTTCTTGGCGCGGTCCTCCAGGGCGCCGGCACAGCCGACCCAGTACAGGTACTCGACCTCGGACAGGTCCTCGATGTCCTTGCCGACGACCGGGACCTCGAAGTCGACCTCCTTGAGCCACTCCAGGCGCTGCTTCTTCGCCAGGCCCCAGGGGTTGCCCTTCTTCTCCAGGTTCTTGAGCATCGTGCCCGCCTCGGACGGGAACGACGACTCGATCATCACCTGGTAGCGGCGCATGTCGACGATGTGGTCGACGTGCTCGATGTCCACCGGGCACTGCTCGACGCAGGCGCCGCAGGTGGTGCAGGACCACAGGACGTCCGGGTCGATGACGCCGTTCTCCTCGGCGGTGCCGACCAGCGGGCGCTCGGCCTCCGCGAGAGCCGCGGCGGGCACCGAGGCGAGCTGCTCCTCGGACGCCTTCTCCTCGCCCTCCATGGTCTTGCCGCCGCCGGCCAGCAGGTACGGCGCCTTGGCGTGCGCGTGGTCGCGCAGCGACATGATCAGCAGCTTGGGGGAGAGGGGCTTGCCCGTGTTCCAGGCGGGGCACTGCGACTGGCAGCGGCCGCACTCGGTGCAGGTGGAGAAGTCCAGCAGGCCCTTCCAGGAGTACTGCTCGACCTGGGAGACACCGAAGACGTCGTCGTCGCCCGGGTCGGCGAAGTCGATCGGCTTGCCGCCCGACGTCATCGGCTGGAGCGCGCCGAGGGCCGTGCCGCCGTTCGCCTCACGCTTGAACCAGATGTTCGGGAAGGCGAGGAAGCGGTGCCAGGCGACACCCATGTTGGTGTTGAGCGACACCACGATCATCCAGATGAACGAGGTGCCGATCTTGATCATCGCGACGAAGTAGACGAGGTTCTGCAGCGCGGAGACGCTCAGGCCCTTGAACGCGAGCACCAGCGGGTACGACGCGAAGTACGACGCCTCGTAGTGGTCGACGTGGTGGAGGGCGCCCTCCAGGCCCCGCAGCACGTAGATCGCCAGGCCGATGGTCAGGATGACGTACTCGACGAAGTACGCCTGGCCCGCCTTGGAGCCGGCGAAGCGGGACTTGCGGCCCGGGCGGCTCGGCAGGTTCAGCAGGCGGATCGCGATGAGCACCGCGATGCCCAGGATCGTCATCACGCCGATGAACTCGATGTACAGCTCGAACGGCAGGAACTCACCGATGACCGGCAGCACCCAGTCGGCCTGGAACAGCTGGCCGAAGGCCTGGGCGAGGGTCGGCGGCAGCGTCAGGAACCCGACGGCGACGAACCAGTGGGCGACACCGACGATGCCCCACCGGTTCATGCGCGTGTGGCCGAGGAACTCCTTCACCAGGGTCACGCTGCGCTGGTAGGGATTGTCGGTCCGGGTTCCGGCCGGGACCGGCTGGCCCAGCTTGAAGTACCGGACGAACTGGCCGATCGCGCGTGCGAGCAGCGCGACGCCGATCACGGTCAGTACCAGCGACACGATGATCGCGGCGAGTTGCATGGGGGCTCCTCGGGCCTGCGAGGGGTTTCGTCGGGGTGACCTGTTCGTTCTTCAGGCCTACCCGAAATTACTAAGCGGTAACTTATGCAGTCCGTCTGAGACTACCCCTATCTTCCGCCGCACTGTAGCCGGGTGGGCAGTGATCTGAATCGCTGAGGGTTGCCTCAGGAGCGGGCGGATCCGGCCACGGACCCGGCGTGCATCCCGACGCAGATCTCCTCGTGTTATTCGTACCGAAATGTCATATCCCCGCCTAACTTATATCCGTGCTCTACGGGATCACCGCCGCCGCCACCGCCCTTCTCCTCACCGCCCTGCTCGCGGCCGCACTGCGGGCACCCGCGCTGCGGCTTCGGCTGGTCGAGCGACGCCGCCAGCGGGATGTGCCGTTGTCCGGGGGTGTGGCCGTCGTGCTCGTCACGGGACTGGTCGCCGGGGGCGGGGAGTGGCTGGGGCTCGTGCCGCCCGGTGACGGGACGCACGGGGTACTGGCCGCCGCGGGCGCCGTCGCCCTGCTCGGGCTGGCCGGTGACGTCTGGCGGCTGCGGCGGAGGGTGCTGGCCGCCGGTACGGGCGTGGCGGCCGCGTGTGTCGTGCCGTTCGGGGAGACGGGGGTGGGGCCCGGGTTGCTGGCCGTCGGGTGGGTCGTGGCGGTGGTGGCCGGGTTCCGGGGGCTCGATCACGCCGACGGGCTGGCGGGTACGGTCGGCGTCGTCACCGCCTTCGGGGTGGCGGCCTGTGCGGCCGTCGGCATGATGGACGGGCTCGCGGGGCTGATGAGCGTGCTGGCCGCCGCGCTGACCGGCCTGCTCCTCCACAACTGGCATCCCGCGCGCGTCGCCCTGGGCGGCTGCGGGTCCATGGCCGCGGGGTTCGTGATCGCCGTGGGTGCCGTGTACAGCCGGGCCGGGTTCGAGGTCGTGGAGAGCGCGGGGGTCCTGTTCGGGCTGACCGCCGTACCGGCCGCGGACGCCGTGCTCGTGCTCGTGACGCGGAAGTCGGCGGGGCGGGGGCTCGCGCGCGGCGGGCCCGACCATCTCGCGCACCGGCTGCGGCGGCTCGGCCTGACCGCGCCGGCGGCGTGTCTGCTGCTGGGGGCCGGGGCGTTGTCGGGGATGCTCGTCGGGGTACTCGCGCATGCCGGCCGGATCGGGGCCGGTGCCCTGTGGTGGGTGGCGGGAGGGGCCCTCGTCGTCGTGCTCGCCCTCTTCCGTGTCCCTGTGTACGCACCCAGACGCAGCGTATCTACGCAGGTCAACGCTTCATTGCGTGTAAGGAGCGGATAAGAGTTGAGCCTGCCCGGCTCAGGTCTGTTGACCGGTGGGGAGCCGTCGTGCACACTTGAGTCCGTTCCACTCAAGTCAGCTGGAGGAATCAACCATGGCACGTGCGGTCGGCATCGACCTGGGCACGACTAACTCCGTCGTCAGCGTTCTGGAGGGCGGCGAGCCCACCGTCATCACCAACGCCGAGGGCGCCAGGACCACGCCGTCCGTCGTCGCCTTCGCCAAGAACGGTGAGGTGCTCGTCGGAGAGGTGGCCAAGCGCCAGGCGGTCACGAACGTGGACCGGACCATCCGCTCCGTGAAGCGTCACATGGGCACCGACTGGAAGATCGAGCTCGACGGGAAGCCCTTCAACCCGCAGCAGATCAGCGCCTTCGTGCTCCAGAAGCTGAAGCGGGACGCCGAGGCCTACCTGGGCGAGAAGGTGACCGACGCGGTCATCACCGTCCCGGCGTACTTCAACGACTCCGAGCGTCAGGCCACGAAGGAGGCCGGCGAGATCGCCGGTCTGAACGTGCTGCGCATCGTCAACGAGCCGACCGCGGCCGCCCTGGCGTACGGCCTCGACAAGGACGACCAGACCATCCTGGTCTTCGACCTCGGTGGCGGTACGTTCGACGTCTCGCTGCTGGAGATCGGCGACGGTGTCGTCGAGGTGAAGGCCACCAACGGTGACAACCACCTCGGTGGTGACGACTGGGACCAGCGCATCGTCGACTACCTGGTCCAGCAGTTCCAGTCCGGCCACGGCGTGGACCTGGGCAAGGACAAGATGGCCCTGCAGCGTCTGCGCGAGGCCGCCGAGAAGGCGAAGATCGAGCTGTCCTCGTCCACCGAGACCTCGATCAACCTGCCCTACATCACCGCCTCCGCCGAGGGCCCCCTGCACCTCGACGAGAAGCTCACCCGCGCCCAGTTCCAGCAGCTGACCGCGGACCTCCTGGAGCGCTGCAAGACGCCGTTCCACAACGTCATCAAGGACGCCGGCATCTCCATCAGCGAGATCGACCACGTCGTCCTCGTCGGCGGCTCCACCCGTATGCCCGCCGTCGCCGAGCTCGTCAAGGAGCTGACCGGCGGCAAGGACGCCAACAAGGGCGTCAACCCGGACGAGGTCGTCGCCATCGGCGCCGCCCTCCAGGCCGGTGTCCTCAAGGGCGAGGTCAAGGACGTCCTGCTCCTCGACGTCACCCCGCTGTCCCTCGGCATCGAGACCAAGGGCGGCATCATGACCAAGCTCATCGAGCGCAACACCACGATCCCGACCAAGCGGTCCGAGATCTTCACCACGGCCGAGGACAACCAGCCGTCCGTGCAGATCCAGGTCTACCAGGGCGAGCGCGAGATCGCGGCGTACAACAAGAAGCTCGGGATGTTCGAGCTGACCGGTCTGCCGCCGGCGCCCCGCGGCGTCCCGCAGATCGAGGTCTCCTTCGACATCGACGCCAACGGCATCATGCACGTGACCGCGAAGGACCTGGGCACGGGCAAGGAGCAGAAGATGACCGTCACCGGCGGCTCCTCGCTGCCGAAGGACGAGGTCGACCGCATGCGCCAGGAGGCCGAGCAGTACGCGGAGGAGGACCACAAGCGCCGCGAGGCCGCCGAGTCGCGCAACCAGGGCGAGCAGCTCGTCTACCAGACCGAGAAGTTCCTCAAGGACAACGAGGACAAGGTCCCGGGCGAGATCAAGACCGAGGTCGAGGAGGCCGTCGCCGAGCTGAAGGAGAAGCTCAAGGGCGAGGACTCCGCCGAGATCCGCACCGCCACGGAGAAGGTCGCGGCCGTCTCCCAGAAGCTCGGCCAGGCCATGTACGCGGACGCGGGCGCGGCCCAGGCCGCCGGTGGCCCCGCCGGTGACGCGGGCGCGGCCGACGGCGCCAAGTCCGCCGACGACGACGTCGTCGACGCCGAGATCGTCGACGAGGACCGGAAGGACGGTGCCGCGTGACGGAGGAGACCCCGGGCTTCGACGAGCAGCAGCCCGACGTCCCTTCCGGCGCCACCTCCGACGACGCCGAGCCGAAGGCCGCCTCCCCCTCCGCGGAGGAGGGGGCGGCCCCGGCCGGGGACACGGGCCAGGACGTGGCCCTGGTGGCCCAGCTGGACCAGGCCCGCTCCGCGCTCACCGAGCGCACGGCGGACCTCCAGCGCCTCCAGGCCGAGTTCCAGAACTACCGCCGCCGGGTCGAGCGCGACCGGATCGCGGTCAAGGAGATCGCCATCGCGAACCTCCTGACCGAGCTCCTGCCCGTGCTCGACGACATCGGCCGCGCACGTGAGCACGGCGAACTGGTCGGCGGCTTCAAGTCCGTCGCCGAGTCGCTGGAGAGCACCGCGGCGAAGATGGGCCTGCAGCAGTTCGGCAAGGAGGGCGAGCCCTTCGACCCGACGATCCACGAAGCCCTGATGCACAGCTACGCACCCGACGTCACCGAGACGACGTGCGTGGCGATTCTGCAGCCCGGGTACCGGATCGGCGAGCGCACCATCCGCCCCGCCCGCGTGGCGGTGGCCGAACCCCAGCCGGGGGCGCAGACGGTCAAGGCGGAGGAGTCCGCCGACGCCGACGACAAGGAGAGCGGTGGCCCGGACGAGGGCTGACGTCACGGACGAAGGGAAGGAGGGGCGTCGAGGATGAGCACCAAGGACTTCATCGAGAAGGACTACTACAAGGTCCTCGGCGTCCCCAAGGACGCCACCGAGGCCGAGATCAAGAAGGCGTACCGGAAGCTCGCCCGCGAGAACCACCCGGACGCCAACAAGGGAAACGTCAAGGCGGAGGAGCGCTTCAAGGAGATCTCCGAGGCCAACGACATCCTCGGCGATCCCAAGAAGCGCAAGGAGTACGACGACGCGCGCGCCCTCTTCGGCAACGGCGGCTTCCGCCCGGGGCCGGGCGGCGCGGGCGGCTCCTTCAACTTCGACCTGGGCGACCTCTTCGGAGGCGGCGCCCAGGGCGGCCAAGAGGCCGGCGGCTTCGGCGGCGGGCTCGGTGACGTTTTCGGGGGCCTGTTCAACCGCGGTGGCGCGGGCGGGCCGGGGACGCGTACGCACCCCCGGCGCGGCCAGGACATCGAGTCCGAGGTGACGCTCAGCTTCACCGAGGCGATCGAGGGCGCGACCGTCCCGCTGCGGATGTCCTCGCAGTCGCCCTGCAAGGCCTGTTCGGGCACCGGCGACAAGAACGGCACACCGCGCGTGTGCCCGACCTGCGTCGGCACCGGGCAGGTCGCCCGGGGCAGCGGCGGCGGTTTCTCCCTGACCGACCCCTGCCCGGACTGCAAGGGCCGCGGCCTGATCGCGGAGAACGCCTGCGAGGTCTGCAAGGGCAGCGGCCGGGCCAAGTCCTCCCGGACCATGCAGGTGCGCATCCCCGCCGGCGTCAACGACGGCCAGCGGATCCGGCTGCGCGGCAAGGGAGCACCGGGCGAGCGCGGCGGGCCGGCGGGCGACCTCTATGTGGTCGTGCACGTCGACTCCCACGCGGTGTTCGGCCGCAAGGAGGACAACCTCACGGTCACCGTCCCGGTGACCTTCGCCGAGGCGGCCCTCGGCGGTGAGGTGCGGGTGCCCACCCTGGGCGGCCCGCCCGTCACCCTGAAGCTGCCGCCGGGCACGCCCAACGGGCGCACCATGCGCGCCCGGGGCAAGGGCGCGGTCCGCAAGGACGGCACCCGCGGCGACCTCCTGGTCACCGTGGAGGTGAGTGTCCCGAAGGACCTGTCGGGGAAGGCTCGTGACGCACTCGAGGCGTACCGCGAGGCCACCGCGGGTGAGGATCCGCGGGCGGATCTGTTCCAGGCCGCGAAGGGAGCATGAGGCAGATGGACGGTCGTCGTCGCAATCCGTACGAACTGACCGAGGAAACCCCGGTCTACGTCATCTCGGTCGCGGCACAGCTGTCCGGCCTGCACCCGCAGACGCTGCGCCAGTACGACCGCCTGGGCCTGGTCTCCCCCGACCGCACCCCCGGCCGGGGCCGCCGCTACTCTGCCCGCGACATCGAACTGCTGCGCACCGTCCAGCAGTTGTCGCAGGACGAGGGCATCAACCTGGCCGGAATCAAGCGCATCATCGAACTGGAGAACCAGGTCGCCGCGCTCCAGGCCCGGGTGGCCGAGATGCAGGACGCGCTCGACGGAGCGGCCGCGGCCATGCGGCAGCGCGAGGCGGCGGTGCACGCGTCGTACCGCCGCGACCTGGTGCCGTACCAGGAGGTGCAGCAGACCAGCGCGCTGGTGGTGTGGCGGCCGAAGCGGCAGCAGCAGTCCGACTGACCCACGCGCCCGCGTGACAGTGCGTGAAAGGGACCGGGAGTCAACTCCCGGTCCCTTTCGTTTGCCTTGACCCGATTTCGCCGGGTCTCCTGTCAATGACTGAACGGTGCAGAGCACTTGAAGGCGATTCCGCACCGTCTTCACAACCACTGCGGAGCGTGGTGTTGTCATCTCGTTAAGTGGTTCCGCTTGACGCTGGGGGGCGCCTCCGCGTTGGCTTTTCAGTCACATGGGCCGTAAAGCTGTGCCCACGTCCGAATCACACGCGAAGTGAGCTCCCCCATGCGTCGTCGTATCTCCATATCCGTGGCCGCGGCCACGATGTCCGTCACGCTCGCCGGCTGCGGCGTGCTCAACGCGACGGGGAGCAGTGACGACGCGAGCCCGGCCAAGGGCAACGACATCACCGTGGGGCTGCTGCTGCCCGAGACGGCGAACACGCGGTACGAGAACTTCGACTACCCGATCATCAAGACCAAGGTCGAGTCGCTCACCAACGACAAGGGCCGCGTCGAGTACGCCAACGCCGAGGCGAGCGCGGACAAGCAGGCGAGCCAGCTGCAGCAGATGATCGACGACCGGGTCGACGTGATCCTGCTGGACGCGGTCGACTCGAAGGCCATCGCGAGCGGAGTGAAGAAGGCGAAGGAGGCCGGCATCCCGGTCATCGCCTACGACCGGCTGGCCGAGGGCCCGATCGACGCGTACATCTCCTTCGACAACGAGCTGGTCGGCGAGGTCCAGGGCCGCACGCTGCTGGAGGCCATCGGCGAGAAGGCGAGCCTCTCCGACAAGATCGTCATGATGAACGGCTCGCCGACCGACCCGAACGCCAAGCAGTTCAAGGCGGGCGCGATGTCCGAGCTGAACGGCAAGGTGACGATCGCCGACTCCTTCGACACCGAGGACTGGAAGCCGGAGAACGCCCAGGCCAACATGGCCCGCGCAATCCAGAAGGTCGGCAAGGGCAACATCGCGGCGGTGTACTCCGCCAACGACGGCATGGCCGGCGGCATCGTCAAGGCGCTGCAGGCGGCAGGGGTGACCGAGATGCCGCCGATCACCGGCCAGGACGCGGAGCTGCCCGCGGTGCAGCGGATCATCGCCGGTCAGCAGTACATGAGTGTGTACAAGTCGTACCCGCAGGAGGCGGAGAACGCCGCGGAGATGGCCGTCGCCAAGGTCCAGGGCCGTGACATCCAGTTCGCCGCCCTCACCCGCGACAAGGTCGACAGCCCCACCGACAAGGGCATCCCGGCGCAGCTCGTGCCCGTGGTCGCGCTCACCAAGGAGAACATCAAGGACACGGTGGTCGCGGACGACATCTACAAGCTGTCGGACATCTGCACGGCCGACTACAAGGCGGCGTGCCGGGCCATCGGCCTGAAGTAGCCACACCCCGAGCAGGGTTCACCACCCCCCGGGTTCTACTGCGCACAGGCCTGCGACGGCCTGCGAACAGGCCCGCGACGGGACCTGCCGCCAGGCCTGCGAACGGACTTGCGGCCAAGCCCGCGAACAGCCTGCAAGCGGAGCCGCGCACAGGCGCGCGAGGGAACCGCGAACATGCCTGCGACCGGACCCGCGAAAGGCCTGCGACCGGACCCGCGAACAGGCCTGCGCGCGGGCTCGTGGCCAGGGGCGGGTTCGGTCGGGCCGGGCTTGGAGATACCGGTGCGTACCGGTGGTTTCCGGTGGTCGTCACGCGGGGAGCCGTGTTGCGGAGCACGTCGGGTCCGCGCATAGTTGCGCTGCGGAAGACGGCGGAACCGGGGGTGGGATGGGCGATGGCCGGGCACGGGGCGGATGAGCATCCCCACGGTGCCGACCGGCTGTGCGACGCCGGGGATCGCGTGTATTCCCGGGCCGTGCGGCGCGGCCGGGTGCCGCGCCGGGACGCGGGGCCGGTGCCCTGCCTGCTGGAACTCGCCCTGCTGCACCCCGACCCCGACGACATGGACTGGCTGGTGCCGACGTCCCCGCAGGAGGTCATGACCCGCCTGCTGCGCGGGATGTTCGACGAGGTCAGCGCGAGTCAGCGGCGGGTGGGCTCGGCCGTGGCGGCCGTCGAGTGGTACGCGGGACTGGGCAGCCTGGTGCGGCCGGCCGAGTCGGCCGCGTCGGCGGCGGAGGGCCCGGCCATCCGGGTCCTGGACGGACTCGCCCGGATCCAGGCGGCGATGGACGAGGCCACCCAGGCGTGCACGGCCGAGGTGCTCACGGTCCAGCCGGGCGGCATTCGCCGCGAGGCGGAACTGTCCGAGGGGCTGCACCGGGCGATGTCCCTGCGCGGCCGCGGGGTGCGGATGCGGGACCTGTACACCCATGTCGCCCGGCACGGGCAGGGGTTGCTGACGTATCTGGAGCTGATGGGCGACGCGGTGGAGGCGCGCACGCTGGACGAGGTGATCGACCGGCTGATCCTCTTCGACCGGACGGTGGCCTTCATCCCCGCCAACACCGACCGCACGATGGCCCTGGAGCTACGGCACCCGGCGATCATCGAGTACCTCGTCACCGTCTTCGAACGGCTGTGGCGTCTGGCCATCCCGCTCACGGCCCCGCTCCCCGACACGGGCATCGAGGGCATCTCCCACCGGGAGCAGTCGATCGCGGCGCTGCTGGCGGAAGGGCATCAGGACGCCGTCATCGCGGAACGGCTGGGCATAAGCGTCCGGACGTGCCGGGCGCACATCGCGCGCCTGTCGGAGACGCTGGGCGCGGCGAGCCGTACGCAGTTGGGCGTCCGCATCGCCCAGGCGGGCCTGGACGGACCGCAGCGCCCCACCAAGCCCCTCAGCGTTCCTGGTCAAGAATCCCCGAGCGTCCGATGAGGAACCCGAGCTGCGCCCTGCTCCGACTGCCCAGCGTCGCGGCGAGCTTGGCGATGTGAACGCGGGCGGTGCGGATGTTCATCCCCAGCCGCTCGGCGATCACGGCGTCGGTGTGACCTTCGACGAGGAGGGCGGCTATGGCGTGCTGGCGGGGGGTGATGCCGTTGTGGGAGGGCTGGGGGGTGGCTTCGGGGAAGACCGGTGTGGCCAGGCGCCAGAGGCGGTCGAAGGTGGTGGCCAGGTACTCGATGATGGCCGGATGACGGATCTCGAGCGCCACACCGTTGCCGTCGGCGGGGATGAAGGCGACGTCCCGATCGACGATGATGAGCCGGTCGGTGATCTCGTCCAGAGCCCGCGCCTCGACGTCTCCCGAGAGCTGTTCGTGGTAGGCGACGGTCGTGGGGGAGTGCCGGAGTGTGTGCGGGTAAAGAGTGCGGATGCGGCCACCACGGTCCAGGAGCGCCTGGTCGCGGCGGATGGCGACGGCGTAGGCCGCCGCGACCTGTTCCCGTGGAAGGCCCGAGCGCGGCTGGATGGTGAGCAGTTCCCGTGACGCGTCCGCCAAGGCCTCCGTGAGGGCCTGATTGATCCGGCCCTTTCCGCCGAGGAGCCGGAGGGCCGGGGTGGCGTCCGCGACCGCGCGGTGCCCTTCGAGGTCCATGAGTGATTCGAACGCGGCGGTCAGCCGTTCCTCCCGCCGGCGTTCCTGCACGATCCGTTCGCCGGAGGCCCGCAGCAGCCGGTGCAGCGCGACGACGGGTGCGACGGGTTCCAGACGACGCAGGTCGTCGACGGCGGGACGCAGGAGGCCGAAGTCCACCAGACACGGCGCGGCTTGAGCCGCTTCGGCGGTCACATGCCCTTCGCGAAGGGCCCGTTCGTACAGCCCCGCCCCGCTGGAGCACAGTTCCTCCGCACCGTGCTCCGGGTGCAACACCGACGTCACCCGGGACTTCCTCCTGTTCCGTCGTCCTGTTTCAGCATCCCGGACCGCGCGATGAGGTAACCGAGTTGCGCTCGGCTTCCGCTGCCCAGGGCCGACGCGAGCTTGGCGATATGGGCCCGGCAGGTGCGCACGTTCATGCCGAGGCGGCGGGCGATGGCCTCGTCCACGTGACCCTCCACCAAGAGCTTGGCTATGGAGTGCTGGATCTCGGTGATGCCGTCGGACGCCACCTCGTAGGGCGCGCCGGTGCTCATCGGAACCGCGCGGTCCCACAGGTACTCGAAAACCTTGATCAGGTAACGGACGAGCCCCGGATGACGCAGCTCGAGGGCGACCTGCTGGTCGTCGCGCGCAGGGATGAACGCGACGGTCTCGTCGCAGATGATCAGGCGCTCGACCAACTCGTCGATGGTGCGGTACTCGACCTTCCCGTCGGAGAGCCGGGCAACGTACGCCAGCTTCTCCGGGTTGTAACGGGCGGTGTGCTGGTACAGGCTCCGGACCTTCACACCGCGATCGATGAGGGGCTTGTCCCGTTCGAGACTTCGCAGCAGGCTCCGCTCGGAGACACGGTCGCTGGGCTGCACTGTCAGAAGCTCCGTCCGGCACTGGGTGGTGGCCAGGTTGAGCGCGGCGTTGATGCGTTCACCGCCCTCCAGCACGGTGATGGAGTCACTGGTGGTCGTCGACTGCAGACCCATGGCCATGAACGGCTCGAAGGTGTCCGCGAGTTGCACGGACAGGCGCCTGCGCTCGGTGATCTCCCGCTCGAGGGGATGCAGATGCTGCGCCAGCGCGACCGCCGGAGGCACGGGGCGCAACCAGTCCTGATCGTCGGGATCGGGGTGGAGCAAAGCGAGTTCGATGAGGCAGGGAGCGGACTCCGCGTCGGTGCGCGCGACCCGCCCAGCCCGAAGAGCTGTGGTATAGAGGCGACTTCCTGCCTCGCACAGCTCGGTAATCGGGTGGGTATGCGCACCCTTAGTCCGATTGGAGCCCAAATCTCCACCCCCCAGGGTCCTGAACATGCAGGAACATGATGCATCGATTGTGTGGCCATGACGTGCCCGAATGAGCCATCGTCGTACTCGACGGGGGAAAAGGGGACCTTCAAGTGAGGACGAAGCCGACTATGCGTAACAAAATGCTTCGCTCGGTGCTTGTCGCCGCCTTCTCCGCTGTTGTAGCCCTCGGTGCACTGAGTGGCTTCTCCGATGAGGGGCGCGAGGCCCGGGCGAACACGCAGTGGCCGGCGGCAGCTGTGAGCGTCGCAGCAGCTACTGACAACACTCAGTGGCCGAGCCCTGGAGTCGACGGGGCGGGGAGCTGACCGTGACCACTCCACCCGACGACCGCTCCTTCCGCCGTGAAATGGCCACCGCCTACCGCTCCGGCTGGCACTTCATCGACCTGGTCACCGCCATCCCCCACAGTGGTGACTCGCTGATGGTGACTGTTTTCGGTGAACCGGTCGTCGTCACGCGGGACGACGACGAGGACGTACGGGCTTACCGGTGTCTGCGGCGGCCTCGGGGGGCGCCGCAGCCCGTGCGGTGCGCCGTACGGTACGGAATGATCTTTGTGAACCTGGACCAACGGGACCATCAGCAGGTGGAGGCCGACTCCCCTGCCCCGAGGACCATCTCTGCCACCCCCCGCAGTGCCTGACGCGATTCCCCCGTCGTAAAAAGATCGCTCAGGTGCTTCCCCCCGCAGCGGCGTCACCGTGACCTGAACACGGTGACGCCGCTGCAGTTTTCAGGGACATTTCCGGGTATCGACGCCGTCCCGCAGTGGCCGGATCCTGTCGATCACCGGTGTGGATGTTCACTTCGCTCAACCCCGCCCCATCGCCCGCGTCAGCTGGATCTCGATCACCACGCGTGCGGGATTGGGTGACGGGGTCCTGCCGTAGCGCTCCGCGTACCGCCGCTCCGCCTCGGCCACCCGGTCCCGCTCCTCGTGGACGAAGGCCCGGCCCTCCAGCGTCGCCCAGCGGCGGCCCTCCAGCTGGCAGACGGCGACGGCCGCCCCCTGCTCCCCGGCGGCCCGCACGTACCGCACCTTCGCGCTGCCCCGGTTGGTGATCACCCGAGCCAGACGGGCCTCGGGATCGTATGTGACCCCGACGGGTACCAGGTGCGGAGTGCCGTCCGGGCGGAGAGTCGTCAGGGTGCACAGGTGCCGCTCCCGCCAGAAGCCGAGAAACGACGGGTCCGGAGCGCCGGGGTCCACGGAGTACTTGGTCGCCATGCCCGGAACTTAGACCCCCGAGCCTCCACGAACCGTCCTTGAGTGCACTAGACTCAACTTTGTGCAAGCCGTTCGGGTCAGTGCAAGGAGGAGAACGCGAACGTGGACGCCGAGCTGACCAACCGGAGCCGGGATGCGATCAACGCTGCCAGCAACCGGGCCGTGACCGAGGGACACCCCGACCTCACCCCTGCCCACCTGCTGCTCGCGCTGCTCCAGGGACAGGACAACGAGAACATCACCGACCTGCTCGCCGCGGTCGACGCCGACCAGGCCGCCGTGCGCGCCGGAGCCGAGCGCGTGCTCGCCGGGCTGCCGAGCGTGACCGGGTCGACCGTCGCGCCGCCCCAGCCCAACCGCGAGATGCTGGCCGTCGTCGCCGACGCCCAGGCCCGCGCCAAGGACCTGGGCGACGACTACCTCTCCACCGAGCACCTCCTCATCGCCCTCGCAGCGAAGGGCGGCGCGGCCGGCGAGGTGCTGTCCCAGCAGGGGGCCGACGCCAGGAAGCTGCAGGCCGCCTTCCAGAAGACCCGCGGCCAGCGCCGGGTGACCACCGCCGACCCCGAGGGACAGTACAAGGCCCTGGAGAAGTTCGGGACCGACTTCACCGCCGCCGCACGCGAGGGCAGGCTCGACCCGGTCATCGGCCGCGACCAGGAGATCCGGCGGGTCGTGCAGGTGCTGTCCCGGCGGACCAAGAACAACCCCGTCCTCATCGGCGAGCCCGGCGTCGGCAAGACCGCCGTCGTCGAGGGACTCGCCCAGCGGATCGTCAAGGGCGACGTGCCCGAGTCGCTGAAGGACAAGCGGCTCGTCGCGCTGGATCTGGGCGCCATGGTCGCGGGTGCCAAGTACCGCGGCGAGTTCGAGGAGCGGCTGAAGACCGTCCTGGCCGAGATCAAGGACTCCGACGGGCAGATCATCACCTTCATCGACGAGCTGCACACCGTCGTCGGGGCCGGCGCCGGCGGAGACTCCGCCATGGACGCGGGCAACATGCTGAAGCCCATGCTGGCCCGCGGCGAGCTGCGCATGGTCGGCGCCACGACCCTCGACGAGTACCGCGAGCGGATCGAGAAGGACCCCGCCCTGGAGCGCCGCTTCCAGCAGGTGCTGGTCGCCGAGCCGACCGTCGAGGACTCCATCGCGATCCTGCGCGGGCTCAAGGGCCGCTACGAGGCCCACCACAAGGTGCAGATCGCCGACAGCGCGCTCGTCGCCGCCGCCTCGCTCTCCGACCGGTACATCACCTCCCGCTTCCTGCCCGACAAGGCCATCGACCTCGTCGACGAGGCCGCCTCCCGGCTGCGCATGGAGATCGACTCCTCACCCGTCGAGATCGACGAACTCCAGCGCGCCGTCGACCGGCTGAAGATGGAGGAGCTGGCGATCGGCAAGGAGACCGACGCCGCCTCCCGCGAGCGGCTGGAGAAGCTGCGCCGCGATCTCGCCGACAAGGAGGAGGAGTTGCGCGGCCTCACCGCCCGCTGGGAGAAGGAGAAGCAGTCCCTCAACCGCGTCGGTGAGCTGAAGGAACGCCTCGACGAGGTGCGCGGCCAGGCCGAACGCGCCCAGCGCGACGGCGACTTCGACACCGCCTCCAAGCTGCTCTACGGCGAGATCCCGGCCCTGGAGAAGGAGCTGGAGGCCGCCTCCGAGGCCGAGGAAGAGGTCGCCAAGGACACCATGGTCAAGGAGGAGGTCGGCGCCGACGACATCGCCGACGTCGTCGCCTCCTGGACCGGCATCCCCGCCGGGCGGCTGATGGAGGGCGAGACGCAGAAGCTGCTGCGCATGGAGGACGAGCTGGGCAAGCGGCTCATCGGCCAGACCGAGGCCGTGCGGGCGGTGTCCGACGCCGTACGCCGCAGCCGCGCCGGCATCGCCGACCCCGACCGGCCCACCGGGTCCTTCCTCTTCCTCGGCCCGACCGGTGTCGGCAAGACCGAACTGGCCAAGGCCCTCGCCGACTTCCTCTTCGACGACGAGCGGGCGATGGTCCGCATCGACATGTCGGAGTACAGCGAGAAGCACAGCGTGGCCCGGCTGGTCGGCGCCCCGCCCGGATACGTCGGCTACGAGGAGGGCGGCCAGCTCACCGAGGCCGTGCGCCGCCGTCCGTACTCCGTCGTGCTGCTGGACGAGGTGGAGAAGGCCCACCCGGAGGTCTTCGACATCCTGCTCCAGGTGCTGGACGACGGGCGCCTGACGGACGGCCAGGGCCGTACGGTCGACTTCCGCAACACCATCCTGGTGCTGACGTCGAACCTCGGCAGCCAGTTCCTCGTCGACCCGGTCACCAGCGAGCAGGAGAAGAAGGAGCAGGTGCTGGAGGTGGTGCGCAGCTCCTTCAAGCCGGAGTTCCTCAACCGCCTGGACGACCTGGTCGTCTTCTCGGCGCTGACCAAGCCCGAGCTGGAACGCATCGCCGAGCTCCAGCTGGAACGCCTGGCCAGGCGGCTCGCCGAGCGGCGCCTCACCCTGGACATCACGCCGGGTGCCCTGGCGTGGCTCGCGGAGGAGGGCATGGACCCGGCGTACGGCGCGCGCCCGCTGCGCCGGCTCGTCCAGTCGGCCATCGGCGACCGGCTCGCCAAGGAGATCCTCTCCGGAGAGATCAAGGACGGCGACACGGTCCGGGTGGACCGTTTCGAGGACGGGCTCCTGGTGGGCCCGGCGACGGGCAAGACGCTGTAGGACCGTCCCCGGTCACATCGTGAACGCCGAGAAGCGCACCCGCGCCGTCCGGGCGTCCGCGGTCACATCGTGAACGCCGAGAAGCGCACCCGCGCCGTCCGGGCGTCCGCGGTCACATCGTGAACGCCGAGAAGCGCACGCGCGCCGTCTCGGCGTTCTCGTACTCCACCCGCACCTGCACCACGTGCGCCTCCGCCGTGCCGGGGAGGCCGTCCTCGTGGGTCACGTCGAGGCAGAGCGCCCCGCAGACTCCACCGCCGGTGCGGGGCTCCGGAGCGTCCGGGTACGTTTCGCGCAGCCAGTCGCGGACGTCCTCGCGGGGCATCCGCAGCACCGCCGAGTACGACGTGTCGATGCCCCGCTGCACCGTGCAGTCGTGGACGTGGGCGTTCGCGGGGCGCTCGGCGGCGCCGAAGGCCAGGGCCTCGGTGCAGGGGACCGTCGCCGCCGCCCCCGTCCGGCCGTCGCCGCCGGTCCCGTCGTCGTCCGACCAGGCCCACAGGAACAGGCCGACGATCAGGACGCCGAGCACCACCACCGGCAGTGCCAGGAACGGCAGGACGACGCCCCACCGGGTATGACCTCTGTCCGCTTCCCGCATGCGCGCAGCCCCCTCCGTCGGCTGCTCAGGAGGACGGTTGTGGGAACCCGGAGGTTGCGGCTGACCGGATCGTGTCAGCCGTGGGCTGACAGGGCCTGTCGGGGCTTGCCACCCCCCTCCCCGCATGGGGGAGGATGGCGGAATCCGTACGAAGGGAAATTCACGGTGACCATCGACCCGTCCTCGATTCCGAACTTCGGGGGCCAGCCCGAGCCGCAGCCCGGCGGTCCGGCCGGCCCCGTCGTCCCGGATCAGGACCTCGTGAAGCAGCTCCTCGACCAGATGGAGCTCAAGTACGTCGTCGACGACGAGGGTGACCTCGCGGCGCCGTGGGAGCAGTTCCGCACCTACTTCATGTTCCGGGGAGAGGGAGACCAGCAGGTCTTCTCCGTGCGGACGTTCTACGACCGGCCCCACGAGATCGAGGCCAAGCCGCAGATCCTGGAGTCGATCGACGACTGGAACCGCCGGACCCTGTGGCCGAAGGTCTACAGCCACACCCACGACGACGGCACGGTCCGCCTGATCGGCGAGGCCCAGATGCTGATCGGCATGGGCGTCAGCCTGGAGCACTTCGTCTCCTCGACGGTCAGCTGGGTGCGCGCGGCGATCGAGTTCGACAAGTGGCTCGTCGAGCAGCTCGGCCTGGAGCAGGAGATCGACGAGGCGGAGAAGCCCGAGGACGACGAGTAGGCCCCGCCCGGGCCTCCACGGCGCGTCGGCGCGTACGAACGGGTACGCGCTGCACGCGCCGTCTGCCTTTTCGGGGTGGCCTCAGGCCCCCGCAAGGCCCTTCAGCCGCCGCGCCGCCTCCTCCAGGACCCCCGTGCGCTTGCAGAACGCGAACCGTACGAACGGGGCGCCCTCCTCGCGGTGGTCGTAGAAGACCGCGTTGGGGATGGCGACGACGCCGGCGCGTTCGGGGAGGGAGCGGCAGAAGGCGAAGCCGTCCGGTTCGCCGAGGGGGCGGATGTCGGTCGTGATGAAGTAGGTGCCCGAGGGGCGGAAGACGCGGAATCCGGCCTCCTCCAGACCCGCCGCCAGCAGGTTCCGCTTGGCCAGCATGTCGGCGCGGAAGTCCGTGAAGTACGACTCGGGCAGCGACAGGGCCTCGGCGACCGCGTACTGGAACGGGCCCGCCGAGACGTACGTCAGGTACTGCTTCGCCGAGCGCACCGCCGTGACCAGCTCCGGAGCCCCCGTGATCCAGCCGACCTTCCAGCCGGTGAACGAGAACGTCTTGCCGCTGCTGGAGAGGGTGACCGTGCGCTGGCGCATCCCCGGGAACGACGCCAGTGGCAGGTGCTCGGCGTCGTCGAAGACCAGGTGCTCGTACACCTCGTCCGTCACCACCAGCAGGTCCCGCTCCACCGCCAGCTCGGCGATCGCGGCCAGCTCCTCGCGGGTGAGGACCGTCCCGGTCGGGTTGTGCGGGGTGTTGATCAGCAGCAGCCGGGTCCGGTCGGTGACGGCGTCGCGCAGCTCGTCGAGGTCGAGCCGGAAACGGCCCTCCTCGACGTCCGCGCGCAGCGTGACCGGCACCCGGCGGCCGCCCGCCATCGCGATGCACGCGGCGTAGGAGTCGTAGTACGGCTCGAAGGCGATCACCTCGTCGCCGGGCTCCACCAGGGCCAGCAGGGCGGCGGCGATGGCCTCCGTCGCCCCCGCGGTGACCAGGACCTCCGTGTCGGGGTCGTAGGCCAGGCCGTAGCGGCGCTGCTGGTGGGCGGTGACGGCGGTGCGCAGCTCGGGAACGCCGGGGCCCGGCGGGTACTGGTTGCCGCGGCCGTCCCGCAGGGCCCGTACGGCGGCCTCCCGGATCTCCTCGGGGCCGTCGGTGTCGGGGAAGCCCTGCCCGAGGTTGATGGCGCCAGTACTCAGGGCCAGGGCGGACATCTCGGCGAAGATCGTCGTCCCGAACTCGGCGAGCCGACGGTTCAGGAGGGGGCGCGCGCTGGAGGTCATGCCGGCCATCCTCCGCCGAAGCTCTGGAGTTCCTCAACTCTGTGTTGGGCCGGGAGCGGGGAGGGCATCACCGCTTCACGCAAGAGCGAGGCGCCCACGGGGGGCCGCTTCGGGGGAAATGGAAGGAGGGTGACGCCATGATCGTCGGCATCATCCTGGCGGTGGTCGGAGTCGTCCTGATCGGGGCGCTGGTCTCCAAGGCCCGTAGGGGCGGTTCCCGGCGGACGGCGCGCCGCGGGGCGTGGGCGTCCTCCGGTTCGAGCGGCAGCAGCAGCCACAACAGCTGGTGGGCGGGCGGGGGAGACTCCGGCTCGTCCGACGGCGGCGGCGGACACCACGGGGGGCACTCCTGCGGTGGCGGCTCGTCGTGCGGTGGCGGGTCGTCCTGCGGGGGCGGCGGCGGTGGCTGCGGCGGCGGGGGCAGCTGACTGACGTCGGCGCACTCAGGCGGGGCGGCTGCCTCCATCGAACGCGGGGTCCGCACCTGGAGCGGGCCCCGCGTCGTCGTGCTGGGAGCTGGGAGCTGGGAGCTGGGAGCTGGGAGCCCGGGGCTCGGACGGGCGATGCTTCGAATGTCCGTCGGGCGGCTTCGCGTGGCCCGCGGTGACGTCCCATGTCTGTAGGACAACTCCCGTCGGTCAGGAGGCCGCCTCCGCAACAGCGCGGGCCGGGCGGTCGTTTGCGGGTTTCGTCGGAAACGCGGCCGCCCCTCCGTCCCGGTGGTGAGTGCGATGCACGGCGCATCGGCGCACGCCTCCCCGGCGGCGGCGCACGCCGTGGTTGAACAGTTGAGCTGTGGAGCCCTCTGATGGATGGAAACCCCGCCGGCTTGGGTAAAAACGCTATGTGGGTGCCACCGTTCATGATTCCCTCTAAGTCACCGACGCAGCCCCGCGGACACCTCTTCCGAACAGGCCGACCGGGCTGACCCCGGGCCGACATCCCCCGGTGCCACCGGGGCGCAGCGGACCCCTCTCACTCTCCATGTGTGCTTGCGGAGCCGATCCATGCTCACGACCCTGAACACCTCCTACACCGACACCCGCGCGACCGATCTCGCGTGGGCCCTGGGGCGCGAGCCGCTTCCCGCACTGGCCGTGCTCGACCTCGAACTGGCGGACACCAAACTGCAGTTGCGGCTTCTCGGTGCATCCCACCAGGTCCTCCTGGAGGAGGAGCGGGGCATCTGCTCGGAGACGGTGGCGTGCATCGCGGGCAGTAGCACCCCGCTTCCGCTCGGCGTCGCCAAGCGCGTGGACGACTGGGAGTACGAGTTCGCGGCCCGCGTCGAGGTCCTCTCGCCCGGCTCCTTCGCGGGCCGCGCCCAGGAGTTGCTGGCCCTCGTCTCCGACCACCCGCACGGCCTCGTCGGCGTCTTCCCCGGCAGCCCGTACGCCTTCACGGCCCTGCTCGCCCAGTACCACGAGGGCCAGGTGCACTGGCGGACGTGGCACGCCTACCCGCAGGAAGGGCAGTTGGTGGCCACCCGCACAAGGGTGGGCGTGCGCGTACCGGCGGCGGCTCTCGCCAACTGACGCCCGGCGAAGGCCCGTCGGTCCCGCCTCGCGGAGCCGCACGGGCCGCACCTCATCTCGTTCCGGTGTCCGTCCCCTGTAAACCAGCACCACACGTGTGGGTGACGAACCGCGGTCGAGGCGTGACGTAACGTCGCAGCGTGATCGAGCCGCACGCGCCCGCCCCGCCAGGTTGCCCGCCGCTCTGGAGCGCCCCGGGCGGCCCGGCCGGCCCGGCGCGACTGCCCGTGCGGCCCGGCACCGGACGGTTCCTGGTCCTCGCGGGCGTGTTCGTCTGCGCGGCCTGCGGACTGGTGTACGAGCTGGAACTCGTCGCGCTCGCCTCGTACTTGATGGGCGACTCCGTCACCCAGGCGTCCGTCGTGCTGTCCGTCATGGTCTTCGCGATGGGCATCGGCTCCCTCGCGGCGAAGCGGCTGCGTCCCCTCGCCGCGGCCGGCTTCGGTGCCGTCGAGGCCATCCTCGCGCTCGTCGGCGGATGCAGTGCCATGGCCCTGTACGCGGTGTTCGCCTGGACCGGCGACTGGGGCGGGATGTGGGCCAACGGGCCGCGTTGCCTGCTGGTCGCCTTCTCCCTGGCCACGGGGCTGCTCATCGGCGCCGAAGTGCCGCTGCTGATGGAGCTGATCCAGCGCATCCGCCGCCAGGACGCGGGCGGCGCGGTGGCCGACCTGTCCGCCGCCGACTACGTCGGCGCCCTCGTCGGCGGCCTCGCCTTTCCCTTCCTCCTGCTGCCGTTCCTCGGGCAGTTGACCGGCGCGCTGCTCACCGGCGCGGTCAACGCGGTCGTCGGCGGTGCACTGGTGCTCGGGCTGTTCCGCCGTGACCTGACCCGGCGGGCCCGGTGTCTGCTGCTGGTCGGCAACCTCCTCGTCCTCGCGGTCCTCGCCTCGGCGGCCGTCCTCGTCGACGACTTCGAACGGGCCGCACGGCAGGCGGTGTACGGCGACGACGTCCGCGTGGCGCTTCGCAGCGGAGTGCAGGAGGTCGTCCTCACCGGCGGCACGCACGGGCGGCCCCTCGACCTGTTCCTGGACGGCCGGCTGCGGGTCAGCGGACGCGACGAGCCGCGCTACCACGAGGCCCTCGTCCATCCCGCGATGAACGGGCCGCACGCGCGCGTGCTGATCCTCGGGGGCGGGAACGGCCTGGCCGTCCGCGAGGTGCTGCGCCACCGCGGAGTGGACCGGATCGACGTCGTCGAACTCGACCCGGAGGTGATCCGCCTGGCCCGCACCGACCCGGCCCTGTCCGCGCTCAACCGGCACGCCTTCGGCGACCCGCGCGTGCACGTGACGACCGACGACGCCTTCGGCTGGCTGCGCGGAGCGGACCCGGCGGCGTACGACGTGGTCGTATCGGACCTGCCGGACCCCGGGATCACGGCGAGTACGAAGCTGTACTCACAGGAGTTCTACGGCCTCGCGCGGCGCGTGCTGGCCCCCGGCGGCCGGCTCGTGGTGCACGCCGGGCCGGTCGCATCCGGCCCCCGGGTGTACTGGACGGTCGAGGCGACCCTGCGCGCGGCCGGTCTGCGCACCGCCCCGTACGGCATCGGCGGCCGCCGTCCCGGTTTCGCCACAGGTCCCGACCGCAGCCCCACCGACCGCTCCCGGGCGCCCCGCGACTGGGGTTTCGTGCTGGCCGCGCGCAGCGCACCGCGGCTGCGGCTCGACCCGTACGGCCCGCGGCCCCGGGCCCTCACGCAGGCGTCCCTGGCCGCGGGGGAACGGGCGGCGCGCGGCACGCGGATCGAGGGGCTGCCGGCGTCGACGCTGGTCCATCCGCGCTACTGACCCCCTCCCACCGGGGGGCGTCCGGCTCCCGCCGCGGGTCGGGAGGGTACGCCTGGTGGGGGTGGATCGGGGGTGAATCCCTCGGTCGGGGGTGCGTTTCGGGCTGTGCTGGGTAGAGTCCGTCGACATGGAGCACGAGGTGTTCGTTCCGGTTCCGGCCGAGCGGCTGAGGGAGGTGCTGGACGACCCCGCGCGGGTCGCCCGGGCCGTTCCGGGGCTCCAGCAGGATGCCGGCGCCGAGCCCGTCACCGGGCGGCTGAAGATCCGGGTCGGCAGTCACTCCATCACCTACCGGGGTGCCGTACGGGTGTCCCGGCGCGACGACGCGTACGCCGTCGAGGGCGAGGCCGAGGAGTCGCGCGGCAGCGGCTCGGTCAAGATCGCGCTGCGCATCGCCCTGCGCGAGGCGGAGGACGGCTGCTCCGTGGTGTACGAGGGCTCGGCCGTGGCGGACGGACGGATCAAGGACCTCCCTGCGGACGCGGTGGAGGGCGCGGTCACCCGGCTGCTCAACCGCTTCGCGGAGCACCTGGCCGCGGCGGCGCCGCAGACCACCACACCCCCCGCCACGCAGGACTTCGAACCGCGCGCGACGACCGACCACGAGACGACGCCGGACGCGGACGACGAGGCATCACCGCCCCCGCCTGCCACGGACGGCGAGGAGGGCGCCGACGGCGAGGCGGGTGCGGCCGAGGGCGAGGCGGGTGCGGCCGACGAGAAGGCCACCTCCGACCCCGGTCTCACCGAGGAGCCCCCGGCCCCCGAGCGGCCCTCCGCCTTCGGCGCCGACGCCCCGCTCTCCCCTCCCGGACTCGCGGACGACGAGAACGACGAGGACATCGCCGAGGCGGCGCACGCGCGGCGCACCATGATCGGACGCAGTGCCGAGGAGGTGGACCACGCACCTCCGCGCGGCCGGTACGCCCCCGTGCCGGCACCGCAGACCGTGACGGCCCCGGCCCCGCTGCGCTGGGCGGCCCCCGCGGCGGCCCTGGCCCTGGCGTCGGCCATCGTGGCGGTCCGGGCCCTGCGCAGACGCCGCTGAACCAAGGGGCGGCCGGGCGGAACATCCCCCGGCCCGGGCCCCGCAGACGCCGCTGCACCACGCGACGGCCCTGCCCGGGCCCGGCCAGACGCCGCTGCACCATGGAACCGCCCGACGGCACCGCCCCTGCCGGGGCGCATCCCGGCGAAGTGACCCGTCACCGGTGAGGCCCTCTTGATCGCCGCAGTAGGGTCGTCCCGTGAGTGACCGAGACATCACGCTGACCGCGGGTGACGCGGAGGTGACCGTGCAGCCGGGCAACGGCGGCCGGGTCGGAGGACTGCGGATCGGCGGCGTCGAACTGCTGCGCCAGGGCGAGCGCTTCGGCTGCTTCCCGATGGTGCCCTGGTGCGGCCGGATCCGGGACGGGCGGTTCCTGGACGGCGCCGAGGTGCGGCAGATGCCCCTCAACGCCCCGCCCCACGCCATTCACGGCACCGTCCGCGACCACGCCTGGCGCATCGCCCGCACGAGCACGGACGAGGCCGTCCTCACGTACGAGCTCGTCGACCCCTGGCCCTACCCGGGCGTCGTCACCCAGATCGTCGCCCTCACCGAGGACGCGCTGACGCTGACCATGTCCGTCGAGACGTACGAGTCGTCGTTCCCGGCGCAGATCGGCTGGCACCCCTGGTTCAACCGGAACCTCGGCGGTGAGGACGTCACCCTCGACTTCGTCCCGGCCTGGCAGGAGGAGCGCGGCGCGGACCACCTGCCCACCGGCAACCGCCTCGACCCGAAGCCCGGCCCCTGGGACGACTGCTTCGGCATGCCCGGCGGCGTCGAGGCGACCCTGACCTGGCCCGGGCAGCTGGAGCTGAAGGTGACCAGCCGGGAGGAGTGGGTCGTCGTCTACGACGAGCAGCGGGAGGCCGTGTGCGTGGAGCCGCAGACCGGCCCGCCCAACGGCCTCAACACCCTGCCGCGCCTGGTCACGCCCCTGGAGCCGCTGGAGGCCACCACGACCTGGAGCTGGCGCCGCCTCTAAGCTGAGTGCCATGACGGACACACGCGGCGCGCTGCTGCAGCAGATCAAGGACAAGGCCGTGGTGCACGGCAAGGTGACCCTGTCGTCGGGTCTGGAAGCCGACTACTACGTCGACCTCCGGCGGATCACACTCGACGGCGAGGCCGCCCCGCTGGTCGGCCAGGTGCTGCTCGACCTGACCGATGAGCTGGAGTTCGACGCGGTCGGCGGGCTGACCATGGGCGCCGACCCGGTCGCCGCCGCCATGCTGCACGCGGCCGCCACGCGCGGCAAGCGCCTGGACGCCTTCGTCGTGCGCAAGGCCGCCAAGGCGCACGGCCTGCAGCGGCGCGTCGAGGGCCCGGACATCGCGGGCCGCCGCGTGCTGGTCGTCGAGGACACCTCCACCACCGGCGGCTCCCCGCTCACCGCCGTCGAGGCCGTGCGCGAGGCCGGGGCCGAGGTCGTCGCCGTCGCGACCATCGTCGACCGGGCGACCGGTGCCGCCGAGAAGATCCAGGAGGGCGCCGGGGTGCCCTACCTCTACGCCTTCTCCAAGGACGAGCTGGGCCTGGACTGACCGGGGACCGACCAGGGCGTGGACGTGGCCTGGACCTTCCGGCCAAGTCTGGAAAGATGGGGCCGACGATGACGTCGCACCCCAAGGTCTAGGTCAGGGCCGTAGACAAAGCAGTACGTCAACCCGCAGATACAAGGAGCGGACGCATGCCCATCGCAACTCCCGAGGTCTACAACGAGATGCTGGACCGGGCGAAGGCAGGAAAGTTCGCCTACCCGGCCATCAACGTGACCTCCACCCAGACCCTGCACGCGGCCCTGCGTGGTTTCGCTGAGGCGGAGAGCGACGGCATCGTCCAGATCTCCACGGGTGGCGCCGAGTTCCTGGGTGGTCAGTACAGCAAGGACATGGTCACCGGCGCCGTCGCCCTGGCCGAGTTCGCGCACATCGTCGCCGAGAAGTACCCGGTGAACATCGCGCTGCACACCGACCACTGCCCCAAGGACAAGCTCGACGGGTACGTACGTCCGCTGCTGGCGCTGTCCCAGAAGCGTGTCGAGGCCGGTCTGAACCCGCTGTTCCAGTCGCACATGTGGGACGGCTCGGCCGAGACCCTCGCCGACAACCTCTCCATCGCGCAGGAGCTGCTGGAGCTGGCCCGCGCCGCGAAGATCATCCTCGAGGTGGAGATCACCCCGACCGGTGGCGAGGAGGACGGCGTCTCCCACGAGATCAACGACTCCCTCTACACCACGGTCGACGACGCGATCCGCACCGCCGAGGCCCTCGGCCTCGGTGAGAAGGGCCGCTACCTGCTGGCCGCGTCCTTCGGCAACGTGCACGGTGTGTACAAGCCGGGCAACGTCGTCCTGCGCCCCGAGCTGCTGAAGGAGCTGAACGAGGGCGTCGCCGCCAAGTTCGGCAAGGGTTCCCCGTTCGACTTCGTCTTCCACGGCGGCTCCGGCTCCACGGAGGAGGAGATCCGCACCGCGCTGGAGAACGGCGTCGTGAAGATGAACATCGACACGGACACCCAGTACGCCTTCACCCGCCCGGTCGCGGACCACATGTTCCGCAACTACGACGGCGTTCTCAAGGTCGACGGCGAGGTCGGCAACAAGAAGACCTACGACCCGCGCACCTGGGGCAAGCTGGCCGAGGCCTCCATGTCCGCGCGCGTCGTCGAGGCCTGCGGCAACCTGCGCTCGACCGGCACGAAGATCAAGTAGGTCCGGTTCGCGGCGGTTCGCACCGGCTGGATCCGGCGCGCATCGGCTCGCGTCCGGTTCGCTCGCGTGGAGCCCGGCACCTCCTGAGGTGCCGGGCTCTTCCGTATGCTCCCTGCATGCCCGATGTCCGGTTGGCCTCCCCGCAGGGCAAGTGGGTCCTGCTCACCACCGTCCTCGGCTCCAGCATGGCGATGCTGGACTCGACCGTCGTCAACGTCGCCCTGCCACGCATCGGCCGCGACCTCGACGCGAATCTGTCCGCCCTGCAGTGGACGGTCAACGCCTACATGGTCACGCTGGCCGGGCTGATCCTGCTCGGCGGGGCGCTGGGGGACCGGTTCGGGCGGCGGAAGGTGTTCGTCGTCGGCGTGGCGTGGTTCGCGGTGGCGTCGCTGCTGTGCGGGATCGCGCCGAACGCGGGCGTGCTGATCGCCGCGCGGGCGCTTCAGGGGGTCGGCGGCGCGCTCCTGACCCCCGGGTCGCTGGCGCTGATCCAGGCGTCCTTCCACCCCGACGACCGGGGGCGGGCGGTGGGCCTGTGGTCCGGCTTCGGCGGGATCGGGGCGGCGGTCGGGCCGTTCGTCGGCGGCTGGCTGGTGGACGGGCCGGGCTGGCGGTGGGTGTTCCTGCTGAACGTGCCGCTGGCGCTGGTGTGCGTTCCGGTGGCGCTGCGGCACGTCCCCGAGTCGGGGGACGGTTCGGCCCACGGGCGGTTCGACGTGCTCGGGGCGGTGCTGGGGGCGCTGGCGCTCGCGCTGGTCACGTACGCGCTGATCGAGGCCGGTGAGGGCGGCCCGGTCGTGGCGGTGTCGGCGGTGGCCGGGCTGGCCGCGGCCGTGGCGTTCGTGCTCGTCGAGCGGCGCCGGCCCGATCCGATGATGCCGCCGGACATCTTCGCGTCCCGGCAGTTCACGGCCGTCAACCTCGTCACGCTGTGCGTGTACGCGGCCCTCGGCGGATTCTTCTTCCTCGCCGCGCTCCAGCTCCAGGTGGTCGTCGGCTACTCGGCCCTCGCCGCCGGTACGGCCCTGCTGCCGACGACCGTGCTGATGCTGCTGCTGTCCGCGCGCTCCGGGGAGCTGGCCGACCGCATCGGGCCGCGGATCCCGCTGACGGTGGGGCCGCTGCTGTGCGCGGCCGGGATGCTGCTGATGCTGCGGGTCGGGCCGGGAGCGTCCTACCTCGCGGATGTGCTGCCGGCGCTGGTCGTGCTCGGGCTGGGCATGGTCACGCTGGTGGCACCGCTGACGGCGACGGTGCTGGGCTCGGTGAGCGTGGTGCGGGCCGGGCTGGCGAGCGGCATCAACAACGCGGCGGCCCGGGCGGCGGGCCTGATCGCGGTGGCGGCGCTGCCGCTGCTGGTGGGCATGGGGGAGGAGGCGTACCGGGAGCCGGCCGCCTTCGACGCGGCGTTCGGAAAGGCGATGGGGTGGTGTGCGGGGGCGCTGGTGGTGGGGGCGGTGATCGCGGCCGCTGTGGTGCGCAGGCCGCCGCCGGACTGCAAGCGCCCGGAATGCCTGCGGCACGGGGGTGTCATGGCGCCGCCGCTGGAGGGGGAGCCGGTGCGGAAGCGGCTGGGGTAGCGGGCCCCTCGCGATGCCTCAGACTTGAGGCATGTCCATTCACGAGAACCTTCTCGGGGGTCCGCCCCCGACCCACCTCCCCGATGACCCCGGGCCGCGGGAAATGCTCGCGGCGGGCGCCGCGTCCGTCGAGGTCGCCGGTGCGCACCCCACCTCCTCGCTCGCCTGGGCGCAGCTCGCCGACGAGGCGTTCGAGCGCGGCGCGGCCGTGGAGTCCTACGCGTACGCCCGCACGGGCTACCACCGCGGTCTGGACGCGCTGCGCCGCAACGGCTGGAAGGGCCACGGCCCGGTGCCGTGGGAGCACGAGCCGAACCGCGGCTTCCTGCGTGCCCTGCACGCCCTCGCCCGCGCCGCGCAGGCGATCGGCGAGCAGGAGGAGTACGAGCGCTGCTCCCAGTTCCTGAAGGACTCCTCGCCGACGGCGGCGCAGGTCCTGGGCTGAGACACGGCCGGTGTACGCGAGGCCCGTCCGCATGAGGCGGGCCTCGCGGTTTCGGGGGACGATTGCGTTTCGCAGGACGATTGCGCAAGATGCCCCCTGGGGACCGGGGCCCCCGTGTCGGATTCGGCAGGGGCGGACCGCTACCCGGAGTTATACGCAGGAGACAGCGATGTCCCACGAGGCTCACGAGCCCGAGACCCCGCATCTCGACTTCCACGGCACGACGCCGTACGAGGACTACGTCAAGGCGGACGTACTCACCCACCTCCAGCACACCCTCTCCGACGACCCCGGAGAGATGGTCTTCCTGGTGACGACCCAGGTGATGGAGCTGTGGTTCACCGTCATCGTCCACGAGTGGGAGACGGCGGCAGGCGCGCTCAGGGGGGACGACATCCCCACCGCCATCGCCGCGCTCAAGAGGTCCGTCCGCGAACTGGAGGCGCTCAACCACTCCTGGAAGCCGCTGGCCCAGCTCACGCCGGCCCAGTTCAACTCGTACCGCAGCGCCCTCGGTGAGGGCTCGGGCTTCCAGTCGGCGATGTACCGGCGCATGGAGTTCCTGCTCGGCGACAAGTCCGCGTCGATGCTCGTCCCGCACCGGGGCGCGCCGCGTGTGCACGCCGAGCTGGAGAAGGCGCTGCACGAGCCGAGCCTGTACGACGAGGTCGTGCGGCTGCTGGCGCGGCGCGGGCACGACATCCCGGAGGCCGTGCTGCGGCGTGACGTCGCACGGCGCTACGAGCCGTCGCCGCAGGTGGAGGCGGCCTGGACGGCCGTCTACTCGGGCGACGAGAGCGACGAGGTCGCCCGGCTGGGCGAGGCGCTGAGCGATGTCGCCGAGCTGGTGTGGCGCTGGCGCAACGACCACCTGGTGGCCACCCGCCGGGCGATGGGCGCCAAGACCGGCACGGGCGGCTCCGCGGGGGTGGCCTGGCTGGAGAAGCGCGCGCAGAAGAACGTGTTCCCCGAGCTGTGGACGGCGCGGTCCTATGTCTGAGCCGACCGGGTCGACAGGGTCGACCGAGCTGCCCGAGCAATCAGAGCAGTCAGAGCAGTCAGAGCAGTCCGAGCTGTCCGAGCGTGCGCGGAAGCTGGACGCCGTCGACGAACTGGGCGGCAAGCGCAGGGAGTTCGTCCTCGACGCCGCGTCCGATCGTGCGGCTGACGCCGCGGTGGTCTACCTCGACGGCAACTCGCTGGGCGCGCTGCCCGCCGTGGTCCCCGGCCGGGTCGAGGACGTCGTACGCCGCCAGTGGGGCGAGCTGCGCATCCGGTCCTGGGAGGAGAGCGGCTGGTGGACGGCGCCCGAGCGGATCGGTGACCGGATCGCCCCGCTGGTCGGGGCGGCGCCCGGGCAGATCGTCGTGGGCGACTCCACCAGCGTCAACGTCTTCAAGGCGCTGGTGGGCGCGGTGCGGATGGCCGGGGAGGGCCGGGACGAGATCGTCGTCGACGCGACGACCTTCCCCACCGACGGCTACATCGCCGAGTCCGCCGCCCGCATGACCGGCTGCACGCTGCGGCCCGTGGCCCCGGCGGACGTGCCGGGCGCGCTGGGCGAGCGCACCGCGGCCGTGCTGCTCAACCACGTCGACTACCGCACGGGCCGGCTGCACGACCTGCCCGCGCTGACGGCGGCCGTGCACGAGGCCGGGGCGGTCGCCGTCTGGGACCTGTGCCACAGCGCGGGCGCGCTGCCGGTCGGGCTCGACGAGCACGGCGTGGACCTCGCGGTCGGCTGCACCTACAAGTACCTGAACGGCGGGCCCGGTTCACCGGCGTACCTGTACGTGCGGCGGGAGCTGCAGGACCGCTTCGACTCGCCGCTGCCCGGCTGGAACTCCCACGCCGAGCCGTTCGGGATGCGCACCGGCTACGAACCGGCTCCCGGCGCCCTGCGCGGCCGGGTCGGTACACCCGACATCCTCTCCATGCTCGCCCTGGAGGCGGCCCTCGAGGTCTGGGACGGGGTGCCGGTCGAGGCGGTGCGGGCCAAGTCACTGGCGCTGACGGACTTCTTCCTGGAGTGCGTGGCGGCGTATGTGCCCGCGGGCCGGGTGGAGTGCGTGACCCCGGTGGCGCACGAGGAGCGGGGCAGCCAGATCGCGCTGCGCTGTGAAGACGCGGGTGCCGTGATGAAGCGGCTGATCGAGCGGGGCGTCGTCGGTGACTTCCGGGCGCCGGACGTGCTGCGCTTCGGCTTCACCCCGCTGTACGTCGGGTTCGCCGACGTGGAGCGGGCGGCACGGGTGCTGGCGCGGACGCTGGCCTGAGCGGCGGCGGGCCGGGACGGCCCTGTGGCGTCCCGGCCCGCGGCGGCCCGTCCGGGCTTCACCGAGCGTGACATCTGCATGTTCGCGCATGTCACGTGCCTGGTACCGTCCCGGCCAAGGCTGACCCCTCAACTGGTCTGCCCCGTAGGGTTCATCGCTGGAGGGCTGGAGCATGACGGACGACGTCGCAGCAGCACGGGCCGCTGCCGAGGAGAAGTCGGCGTTCTCCCACGCGCCCGTCGACCCCGACGCCACCGCGGCCTACGGCGACCACCCCGACCAGCTGATCGACTTCTTCGCACCGCGCCGGGCGGGCGGCCCCGGGCCGGCCCCGCTCGTCGTCGCGCTGCACGGCGGCGCCTGGCGGGCGCCGTACGACCGGCGTCACCTCAGCCCCTTCGCGGACGTCCTCGCCCGCCGCGGGTTCGCCGTGGCCAGCGTCGAGTACCGGCGCGGCGGCGACGGCGACGCGGTCGCGGGCCGCTGGCCGGACACGTTCGACGACATCGCCGCGGCGCTGGACGCCCTTCCGGCGCTGGTACGGGAAGTGCTGCCGCAGGCCGACCCGCGCCGTACGGTCCTCACCGGTCACTCGGCGGGCGGGCATCTCGCCCTGTGGGGCGCCGCCCGGCACGTCCTGCCGGCCGGTTCGCCCTGGCGCAGCGGCAGTCCGGTGTCGCTGCGCGGTGTCGTCGCCCTCGCCCCGATCGCGGATCTGGCCGTCGCCGACAAACTGGACGTGTGCGGCGGTGCCGCTCGCCAGCTCCTGGGCGGGGACGAATACTTCGCCGAGCGGCAGCCGTACGCGGACCCGTCGCTGCTGCTGCCCACCGGCATCGCCACCACGCTCGTCCAGGGCCGCGCGGATCTCGACGTGCCGCAGGCGGTCGCCGAGTCGTACGCGGAGACGGCGGCGAAGGCCGGGGAGATGGTGGGGGTGACGCTGCTGGAGGACGTGGGGCACTTCCCGCTGATCGACCCGGCGGCGGACGCGTGCGCGGTCGTCGTGGAGGAGATCGCGCAACTGGCCTGGTGAGCAGCGCGCACGGACGCCCTTCCGGCTGCCGATCCAGAGCCGCGAACCGCAGGGCTGTCCGGCCGCCGGCCCAGGGCACGCCTTTCCGGCTGCCGATCCAGAGCCCCGCACCACAGGGCTGTCCGGCCGCCGGCCCAGCAGCCGGTGCACGGCACGGCTTTCCGGCCGTCGGCCCAGCAGCCGCGCACGGCACGGCTTTCCGGGTGAGCGGCAGTGCCCTCCGTCGGCCCGCGGGGCCGGGCCCCGGTCATACCCGTAGTACCTGAGAGCTACGCCGCAGGTGAGTTCCCCGGTGGGACGCGGACGAGGTCTCCTGATCCGTAACTTCCCTTTCACGCAGGCCCGATGGACGGGTGCGCTGGAGGGGGACGACCATGGGGTCCGCGCCGCAGTACCACCATGACGGCGGCAGGCGCCGCGCCGGCCGATGGCGCCGCGCCGCGCTCGCCGCCCTCGTCACGGGTGCGGTGGTGTTCCCCCTCTCCGCGGCCGTACGCCCGCAGACCCCCGCCCCGCCCCCCGCCTCCCTCGCACCGCTGCGCGCGTCGACACTCGACGGGGCCTATGCGGCCAACCGGGCCAACGCCGCCGAGGCGGCCCGTACGGCGGCGGCCCACCACGACCGGGCCCGAGCCGAGACGGATCGTCAACTGGCCTCCAAGAAACGGCACTTGCTCCGCTACGACGGCCGCGGCCCCGGCCTGGTGACGGAGGTCCTCGGCGACCTCGCCCGGGCCGACCGCATCGCCGTCCTGGTCCCCGGCTCCGACACGAGTCTCGACACCTACGGCCGGTTCCGCGCGGCGGCCGTGGCCCTGCACCGGCAGCTCGCCCGGCAGGCCCCGGCGGGCACCCGCACTGCGGTCGTGGCCTGGCTGGGCTACGAGACGCCGGGCACGGTCAGCACGACGGTCACCACGACCGGCAGGGCGGATCAGGCGGCTCCGCGACTGCGGGCACTCGTCGCCGACCTGCGGGCCGTGACGGGCCCCGGAGCGCGTATCGCGCTGCTGTGCCACTCCTACGGCTCGGTGGTCTGCGGCCGCTCCGCCGCCGGGCTCGCCGTCGACGACATCGCGCTCGTCGGCAGCCCCGGCACCGGCGCGGACTCCGCCGCCGGGCTGCACACCCGGGCCCGTGTCTGGGCGGCCCGGGGCGCCGACGACTGGGTGGAGCACGTACCGCACGTCAGCGTGGACCTGTTCGGCGCCACCGCCGGCTTCGGCACGGACCCGGTCTCCCCGGCCTTCGGCGCCCGGGTCTTCGCGGCCGGCGACGCCGGTCACAGCGAGTACTTCAGCCCCGGCTCGACCTCCCTGACCAACCTGTCCCGGATCGTCCTGGGCGAGACCAAGGCGGTGACCCATGACTGACATCGGCGTACGAGCGGTCCGGGAGGGAGTGCGCCGGGGTGCCGGCCGCATCGGCGCGGCCACCCCGCCCGGCCGCGACCGGGCCGTGGACGCCCTGAGGGCCGCCGCCGTCCTCGGTGTCGTCCTGGGCCACTGGCTCGTCACGGCCCTGGTGTCCGACGGCCGCACCCTGCGCACGGCGAGCCCGCTTCAGCACATGCCGTGGCTGGCCCCCGTCTCCTGGATGCTTCAGACGCTCGCCGTGTTCTTCCTGGTCGGGGGGCATGTCGCCACCCGCGGTCACGCCTCGGCGCGGGCCCGTGGCGTTCCCTACCACCGGTGGCTGACGGACCGGCTGTCCCGGCTGTTCAAGCCGGTCGCCGCCGTTCTCGGCCTGTGGACGGTCACCGCCGCCCTGCTGCTGCTGTCGGGCACCGAGTACGGCACGGTGCGGACCCTGGTGAAACTGGCCCTGTCGCCGATGTGGTTCCTCCTGGTCTTCGCCTGCCTGACCGCGGCGACCCCGCTGCTGGCCCGGCTCAACCCGCTGTGGCCGCTGGCCGTCGTGCTGCACGTGGACCTGCTGCGCTTCGGCCTCGGCGGCCCCTCCTGGCTGGGCTGGGTGAACGTGGTGGCGGCCTGGACGGTGCCGTACACGCTGGGCGCGGCCTGGACCCGCGGTGAGCTGGAGGGCCGACGAGCGGGCTGGGCCCTGCTCGCCGGCGGGGCGGCGGCGACCGCGGTGCTCGTCGCGGGGGCGGGCTATCCGGCCGCCATGGTCGGTGTCCCGGGCCGGAACCTGTCGAACCTGTATCCGCCGACCCTGGCCGTCGTCACGTTCGGCCTGGCCCAGTGCGGTGCCGCCCTGCTCCTGCGCGAGCGGCTGCGGCACGCGATGCGCCGGCCCGTGGCGTGGGCGGCGGTGGCGCTGGTCAACCTGTCCGCGATGACCGTTTTCCTCTGGCACCAGACGGCCATGATGGCGACGACCGCCACCGGCCTCCTGGCGGGCAGACTGGCGGGCCTGCACACGCCGCCGGACGGTCTCGGCTGGGTCGGGTCGCGGTTGCTGTGGCTGCCGGTGTTCACGTCGGTCCTCGCCGTCTGCTGGGCCGCCTTCCGCTTCTTCGAACGGAGCGGCGGCGCCGGGCGGAGCGTGGCCGGGCGGAGCGTCGCGGGGCGGACCGGCGCCGGGCGGACCGGCGCCGGGCGGGTCGGTGGCAGGCGGGAGCGCGCCTCGCGGGTGGTGCAGGCGCACCGTCCGTCCGGCCGGGACACAGCGGCACGGGCGCGCCGTGTCTAGGCTGAGCCGCGTGAAGGACACGGGGGTGGGCCGCGCGCGGCGAACGCGCGTCACAGGATGGCTGCACGCGCTGCGCGAGGACCTGTGGACCGTGCGGACCGATCCGCTGCCGCCGTCGACGTGGCTGCGCTGGCTACCGCACGGGCTGGTGTGCCTGGCCGCCTTCGGCATCACGCTCGGGGGCACGGGCGACATGAACGACAACGGCCATCTGGCCCCCGGCCTCGCTCTCCTGATCGCGGGCGGGCAGGGCGCCGCCATGGTGCTGGGGCTGTGGCGGCCGGTGCCGGCCTGGTGGCTGTCCCTGGGACTGTTCACCCTGGGCGCCGCCACGGTGCGTACCCGGATGGGCTTCGACCTGGAGACCTACACCTGGCCCTGGACCGCGGCCGGGATCGTCGCCGAGCTGTTCGTGCTGCTGCTGCTGGCGCTGCGGGTGCCGACCCGGGCGGCGGTGGCGGCTCTGGCGGTGACCTGGTTCTTCACCTACGCACTCGAAGGCCTGGGGACCGAGGAGCCCTACGACACCACCAGTGTGCTCGCGGTCTCCCTGTTCACCGTCGTCGTGATACTGGGCAGCGCCCTGCGCGGCCGCCGCGAGGCCCGCGCGCAGCTCGTCGAGCAGACCACCCTCACCGCCGAGGAACGCACCCGGCGCACCCTGCTGGAGGAGCGCAGCCGCATCGCGCGGGAGCTGCACGACGTGGTCGCGCACCACATGTCCGTCATCTCCATCCAGGCGCAGGTCGCCCCGCACCTCGTCGAGAACCCGCCCGACGAGCTCCGGGAGAACCTCGCGGGCATCCGGCAGAACGCCCTGGAGGCCCTGATCGAACTGCGCCGCGTCCTGGGCGTGCTCCGCTCGGAACACCCCGGCCCGGAGGAGCCCTTCACCGGCACGGGTGACGGAACCACACCGCACGCCCCGCAGCCCACGCTCGACCGGCTCGACGTGCTGGTGGAGAACACCCGGGCCGTCGGCCGCGAGGTCGTCACCGACATCCGGGGCGAGCGGCGCCCGCTGCCGCCCGGCGTGGAACTGTCGGCGTACCGGATCGTGCAGGAGGCGCTGAGCAACGCCCTGCGGCACGCGCCCGGCGCGAGGATCACGGTCCGTCTCACCTACGAGACGGACGGCCTGGAGGTGGAGATCGTCAACGGCCGCCCGACCGGCCCGCCTCCGCCGTCGACGGGCGCGGGGCACGGACTGCTCGGTATGCGGGAGCGCGTCGCGATGCTCGGCGGCACGATGACGGCACACCCGTGGCACTGGGACGGTTTCAAGGTCACCGCCTTCCTCCCGGACACACCGCCCGCCGACGCCCCGGGCATCGACCACCGAACCACCCCCCGGAGAGGGACCTCATGACGAGTGGCACCGGCGAACCCATCCGGGTTCTCATCGTCGACGACCAGGCCATGGTCCGGCAGGGCTTCACCGTGCTGCTCGGCATCCAGCCGGACATGGAGGTCGTCGGCGACGCGAAGAGCGGTGAGGGCGGTGTCGCCGCGGCCGCTGAGCTCGCCCCGGACGTGGTCCTGATGGACATCCGCATGCCCGGCATCGGCGGCATCGAGGCCACCGCGCGCATCACTTCGGCCCACCCGGACATGCGGGTGCTGGTGCTCACCACCTTCGACCTCGACGAGTACGTGTACGACGCGCTGCGCGCGGGAGCCTCCGGCTTCCTGCTGAAGGACGCCTCGTCCGAGCAGCTCGCCGAGGCGGTCCGGGTGGTCGCGGCCGGGGAGGCGCTGCTCGCCCCGGTCATCACGCGCAAGCTGATCGCCGAGTTCTCCCGGCTCGACGGCAAGCCCCGCGCCCCGCTGAAGGAACGGGTCGGCGATCTGACGGAGCGGGAGACGGAGGTGCTCTCGCTGATCGCGCAGGGCCTGTCGAACGCGGAGATCGCCGGGCACCTGTTCGTGGCCGAGCAGACGGTGAAGACCCACGTCGGCAGGATCCTGGTGAAGCTGGGCCTGAGGGACCGCACGCAGGCGGCGGTGTTCGCCTACGAGTCCGGTCTGGTGCGGCCGACGGGCTACTGAGGGCGGCCGACGGAGCCCCGTAGTACCTGAGAGGGACGCCGAGGAACCCCTCTCACTGGGGACGACCGGGACCCCGGGGGCCGCTTACCGTTCTTTACGTGACCGAGACGACTCAGATGCAGACGACGCCGGGGGGCGGGGCCGTGCCGCGCAGCCCGGAGTACCGGGTGGCGGTGGACTCCCTGCGCGGCCTGCGGCAGGACCTCTTCCAGAATGCCTTCGCCTACCGGCCGCTGGCGGGCCGGCGCACGGACGGGCGGTTCGCCCGGCGGCTGCCCGGCCGCCTGCGTGAGTTCGCGGCCTGGATGCCGCACGCCCTGATCGTCGCGGCGGCCCTGATATCCGTGGCGTTCGCCACCGTCGACTCCGGTGGGCCCGCCGCGCTGATGGGTCTGTTCTGCGCGGTTCCGGTGCTGCTGACCATGGTGCGGCCGGTGGGGGCGTTCTGGGCGTCCATGGTGGCCACCCCGGTCGTGGCCGTGGTCGGCAGCCGCTGGTTCGAATGGCCGTGGGCGGCCGGCAGCTTCGTCAGCCATCTGACCGTGCTGACGGTGGTGGCGATCCGCACCCGGCCGCGCACGGCCGGATGGATGTGGGTGCTGACCGCGCTCTACGCGATCATCGCGGACAGCGGCATCGGCCCGACCTCCATGTACGGCAGCAACTCCGGCGCCATGCTGATCGTCTCGGCGCTGTTCCTGCTCTGCGTCACCGTCTGGCACATCCGCCGCAGTGCCGAGCAGGAGGTCACAGCCCAGCAGACCGTCACCGCGCACGAGCGCTCCCGCCGCACGCTGCTGGAGGAGCGCACGACCATCGCCCGCGAGCTGCACGACGTCGTCGCCCACCACATGTCGGTGGTCGCCATCCAGGCGGAGGCCGCGCCCTACCGGGTGGACAACCCGCCGCCGGAGCTGGAGAAGGCGTTCGCCACCATCCGGGTCAACGCGGTGGCGGCGCTGACCGAACTGCGCCGCGTCCTGGGCGTCGTCCGCGCCGAGGACTACGAGGCGCCGGACGCCCCGCAGCCGACGCTCGCCGACCTGGAGGGACTGCTGGCCAATGTGCGGGAGGCCGGGGCGACCGTCGACAAGGTGGTGACCGGCGCGGTGCGCGAGCTGCCCCAGGGCGTGGAGCTGTCGGCGTACCGCATCGTGCAGGAGGCGCTGAGCAACACCCTGCGGCACGCGCCCGGCGCGAGCGCCCGGGTGGAGATCGGGTACGTGCTGGGCGGCCTGGGCCTGCGCATAGTCAACGGCCCGCCGCCGAATCCGAGCCTGATCAAGCCCTCGCCCGGCGCGGGGCACGGCATCACGGGCATGCGTGAGCGGGTGTCGATGCTGAACGGGGAGATGACGGCGGGCGCGAGCGACGACGGAGGCTACGAGGTGGCGGTGTTCCTGCCGGTCGCCCTGCCGGACGAGGGCGACGCATGACCGTCCGCGTCCTGATCGCGGACGATCAGATGATGGTGCGCGAGGGCTTCTCGGTCCTGCTGAACGCGATGCCTGACATCGAGGTCGTCGGCGAGGCGGTGAACGGCCGGGAAGCCGTCGCCAAAGTCCGCGAACTCGCCCCGGACGTGGTGCTGATGGACATCCGCATGCCCGAGCTGAACGGCATCGAGGCGACCCGCGAGATCGTCGCCGCCGACGGCGCGGCGAAGGTGCTGGTGCTCACGACCTTCGACCTCGACGAGTACGTCTACCAGGCGCTGCGCGCGGGTGCCTCCGGCTTCCTGCTCAAGGACGCCTCGGCCCGCCAGCTCGCCGACGGGGTGCGCGTGGTCGCGTCGGGGGAGGCGCTGCTGGCGCCGTCGGTGACCAGGCGGCTGATCACCGAGTTCTCCAAGCTCTCGGAGACCCCGCGCCTGATGCCCTCCGCGCAGGCGGCCTATGGGGACCTCACCGACCGGGAGACGGAGGTGCTGGTGCTCATCGCGCAGGGCCTGTCGAACTCGGAGATCGCCGAGCGTCTGGTGGTCGCCGAGTCGACGATCAAGACGCATGTCAGCCGGATCCTGGTGAAGCTGGGCCTCAGGGACCGCACGCAGGCGGCGGTGTTCGCCTACGAGGCGCGGCTGGTGACACCGGGCTAGCCCGGGGCGCCGCCCTCGGGCCCGCAGGCCCGGGGGCGGCACAGAGGGCCGGTCAGTCCAGCTGCATCGGCACGCAGTCGCTCACATACGCCTTGGAGACCCAGCCGGTGGTGCCCTTGGCGATGCCGCTCCTGGACTTCTGGCCGAGCTTCAGCTTGATCCAGGAACCCTTGGTGGCGATCTTCTTGCCCCAGTCGTTCTTGTGGAGCAGGCCCTTGGAGGCGTAGCCGGTGCCGGCGCCCGTGCGGAAGTTCACGCCGCTGCTCTTGTAGACGTAGTAGTAGACGTTCGGCTTGCACGGCATCTCGGCGGCGGTGGCGGCCGGGGCGGCGGCGACGACCGCGCCGGCGGTCAGCGACAGGGCCAGCATGGCCGAGGCGGCCAGACGGGCGGGGACGCGGGTGCGGAGCTTGGATCGCTGCTGTGTCATGAAGTTCTTTTCCTTGCGAAGACTCGTGCCGCTCACACGGCCAGGTCAGCTTAACGATCTTGATGTCGCAGGTTCGTCTCCGTCGTGTCCCTGCCGTGTGCGGAACACCCCTGGTCAGAGAGGGGGTTCGGGAGCTAGCGTCCCGGCATGGCTGCCTTCGACCCGTGGGACCCGGCGTTCCTCGCCGACCCCTACTCCGCTTACGCCGAGCTGCGCGCCCGGGGTCGCGTGCACTGGTTCGAGCCGACGAACCAGTGGCTCGTCCCGCACCACGCGGACGTCTCGGCCCTGCTGCGCGACCGGCGCCTGGGCCGGACGTACCAGCACCGCTTCACGCACGAGGAGTTCGGCCGTACGGCGCCCCCGCCGGAGCACGAGCCGTTCCACACCCTCAACGACCACGGGATGCTCGACCTGGAGCCGCCGGACCACACCCGGATCCGCCGGCTGGTGTCGAAGGCGTTCACCCCGCGCACGGTGGAGCGGCTGAAGCCCTATGTGCGGGGCCTGGCCGACGACCTGGCGTCCGCGCTGGTCGCGGCGGGCGGCGGCGACCTGCTGAAGGACGTCGCCGAGCCCCTCCCGGTCGCGGTGATCGCTGAGATGCTCGGCATCCCCGAGTCCGACCGGGCCCCGCTGCGCCCCTGGTCGGCGGACATCTGCGGGATGTACGAGCTGAACCCGTCCGAGGACGCGGCGGCCCGGGCGGTCCGCGCGTCGGTCGAGTTCTCCGACTACCTGCGCGACCTGATCGCGGCACGTCGCAAGGAGCCCGGAGACGACCTCGTCTCCGGCCTCATCGAAGCCCACGACGAGGGCGACCGGCTCACCGAGCAGGAGATGATCTCCACCTGCGTCCTGCTGCTCAACGCCGGTCACGAGGCCACCGTGAACGCCACGGTCAATGGCTGGTACGCCCTGTTCCGCAACGAGGCGCAGCTGTCGGCCCTGCGCGCCGACCACTCCCTGATCCCCTCCGCGATCGAGGAGCTGATGCGCTACGACACCCCGCTCCAGCTCTTCGAACGCTGGGTCCTGGACGAGATCGAGATCGACGGCACGACGATTCCCCGGGGCGCGGAGATCGCCATGCTCTTCGGCTCCGCGAACCACGACCCGGCGGTGTTCCGCGACCCGTCCGCCCTCGACCTGACCCGCACCGACAACCCCCACATCTCCTTCAGCGCCGGCATCCACTACTGCATCGGCGCCCCGCTGGCCCGTATCGAACTGGCGGCGTCGATGGGGGCGTTGCTGGAGAAGGCGCCGACGCTGCGGCTCGCGGCGGAGCCGGTGCGGAAGCCGAACTTCGTGATCAGGGGCCTGGAGGGGCTGACCGTGGAGGTGGGCTGATCAGGCGGTCACGTCCCGCCGCCGCAGCCCCGCGAGCCCACCGGCCACCAGCACCGCCGCCAGCCCGGTCAAGGCCACCACGGGCCCCCACTCCATGGATCCGCCCGGCAGCTTCGGCAGGTGCCCGAACGGGGAGACGTCCAGCACCGCCTGCGGCACGTCCAGCGCGGGCCCGACCCAGCCGACCAGCAGCACGGCCCCGGCGACTCCCCATGCCGCCAGGGCCACCCGGGGGAGGACGCCGTACAGCAGCACCGCCACTCCGCCGACCACCCACACCGCCGGAAGCTGCGTCAGGCACGCCCCCAGGACGGGGCCGGTCTGCCTGCCGTAGCCGACGGCGAATCCGGCACCGGCCAGCAGCATGATCAGGGCGGAGCCGCCGAAGGCGATCACCAGATGCCCGGCGGCCCAGCGGAACCGACCGACCGCGTTCGCCAGGATCGGTTCCGCCCGGCCCGAGGTCTCCTCGCCGTGCAGGCGCAGCACCGAGGCCACGATGTACAGGGTCGCGACCAGACCGAGCATGCCGATCGTCGACGCCAGGAACGCGTCCGTCAGCCCGGACCGGCCGCCCATCCGCTCGACGATGCGCCGGGCGCCGGCGTTGCCGCCGACCAGGTCGGCCGCGCCCTCGGTCATGCCGCCGTAGACGACCCCGGCGAGGAAGAAGCCGATGCTCCAGCCCAGCACACCGCCCCGCTGCAACCGCCAGGCCAGGGCGCCCGCGCCGGCCAGCCGGCCGGACGCGGGGCCGGGGCGGGCCGGCAGGAAGCTCATGCCGAGGTCCCGGCGGCCGGCCAGCGTGTAGGCGATCGCGGCCTGCAGTGCCACCGCCGCGGTGAGCAGGGCCAGCACCCACCAGCGTTCGGCGGCGTAGGGCCGCAGGTTCTCCAGCCAGCCCAGGGGTGACAGCCAGGTCAGGGCCGAGGAACCGTCGTCCGTGGCCGAGTCGCCCGCGGCGCGCAGGACGAACGCGGCGCCCAGGACCGCCGCCGTCAGACCGCGTGCCAGCCGTGCGCTCTCCGTCAGCTGCGCGACGATCGCCGCCATCGTGGCGAAGACCATCCCGACGGCGGCGATCCCCAGTCCGAGGGCCACTGCGCCGGTCGGGCCCTGCCCGGCCAGTCCCGCCGTGACCAGCAGCGCCAGCACCGCGTTCGCGACCGCCGCCGCCAGCAGGGCCGCCGTGAGGGAGGCCCGGCGGCCCACCGTCCCGGAGGCCACCAGCTCCTGACGGCCGCTCTCCTCCTCGTCCCGGGTGTGGCGCACGACGACCAGCAGGCTCATCACGGCGGCCAGGGCACCGGCGTAGACGCCGACCCGCCAGGCCGTCAGGGCGCCCAGCGAATCGCCGAAGACCGGGCCGACCATCGCCCGCAGCGAGGAGTTGGTCTCCATCTGCCGGATCAGGCCGGCGCGTTCGGCCGGGGTGCCGTAGAGGCCCTCCAGCGTGCCGGGCATGGAGAGGACCATGAGCGCGTCGACCGCGATCCACACCGGGATCAGCAGCCGGTCGCGGCGCAGCGCGAACCGCAGCAGCGTGCCCGTGCCGGCGAGCGGGGAGGAGCTGCCGGGCCGTACCGCGATCGCCGTCACCGGGCCACCGCCCCGGCCCTCTCGTCCTGGTAGTGCCGCAGGAAGAGCTCCTCCAGGGTGGGCGGCGTCGACGTCAGCGACCGGACGCCCGACTCGGTCAGCGACCGCAGGACACCGTCCAGCCGGTCGGTGTCGACCTGGAGCCGGACACGGTGCCCCCGGACGTCGAGGTCGTGGACACCGGGCAGGGCTGCGAGCCCGTTCGGCGGGCCGGCGAGTTCCGCGACGACGCTGGTCCGGGTCAGATGCCGCAGGTCGGCGAGGGAACCGCTCTCGACCGTACGGCCCCTGCGGATGATGCTCACCCGGTCGCACAGCTCCTCGACCTCGCTGAGGATGTGGGACGAGAGCAGGACGGTGCGGCCCCGGTCGCGCTCCTCCTCGACACAGGCCTGGAAGACCTCCTCCATCAGCGGGTCCAGACCCGAGGTCGGCTCGTCCAGGATCAGCAGGTCCACGTCCGAGGCGAAGGCGGCGACCAGGGCGACCTTCTGCCGGTTGCCCTTGGAGTAGGTGCGGCCCTTCTTGGTGGGGTCGAGTTCGAAGCGTTCGACCAGCTCCGCACGGCGCCTCGCGTCGAGCCCGCCGCGCAGCCGGCCGTACAGATCGATGACCTCGCCGCCGGACAGGTTGCGCCACAGGGTCACGTCGCCGGGGACGTAGGCGATCCGGCGGTGCACCTCCACCGCGTCCCGCCAGGGGTCGCGGCCGAGGATCTGCGCGGCACCCGAGTCGGCGCGCAGCAGGCCGAGCAGGACCCGGATGGCGGTGGATTTCCCGGCGCCGTTGGGCCCGAGGAAGCCGTGGACCTCGCCTGCGGCGACCTCCAGATCGAGCCCGTCGAGAGCATGCGTCCGCCCGAAGGACTTGTGCAGTCCGGAGACGGTGATGGCCTTCGTCATCTTTCAGAACGTACGCTTCTTTCAGAAATTTGTGAAGTTAAGGAACCGTGTGAAGCGCGGTTAGGGTGAGTGCCATGACGGAATCAGCCGGCAGCGGCCGGGACGCACAGGCCGTGTCGAGGTTCGTGGAGTCCTTCGCGGCACAGCTCGTCGAGGCGGGCATGACGCGCATGCCCGCCCGGGTGTTCGCGGCGCTCCTGTCCTCCGACGAAGGCTCGATGACCTCCGCCGAGCTGGGGGAGCAGCTGCGGATCAGTCCCGCCGCGGTGTCCGGGGCGGTGCGCTACCTGGCTCAGACGCACATGGTCTCGCGCGAGCGGGAACCGGGCTCGCGCCGGGAGCGCTACCGGGTGCACGGCGACCAGTGGTACGAGGCCCTGACCAACCGCGAGAACGTGCTGAAGCGCTGGGAGAGCGCCCTGCGCGAGGGCGTCACCAGCCTCGGCCCCGCCACCCCGGCCGGCCGCCGCCTGGCCGAGACGCTCGCGTTCTTCGAGTTCCTCGAGGGTGAACTCGCCGCGCTGATGGAGCGCTGGCGGGAGCACCGGGACAAGACGTTCGGACCGGCCGCCGGGAGCTGACCCGCAGGCCCCACCGCCCCACCGCCCCGCCAATCTCCAGGCGTCCGCCCCGCTTCACCGCCTCATCGCCCCGCCGGTCTCCGGGCGCCCGCCCCGCTTCACCGCCCCGCCGGCACCGTCAGCCCCCACGCGGCCTCTCGCACCACCCACGTCCGGGTCCGCACCGGCCCCGACACCACCGAGTCCGCGCGATAGCGGAAGTGTGCCCCGGACACCGTCACCGTGCGGCCCTCCGCCAGCAGCGGTGACGCCTCGGCGCCCACCGACACCGGTCTGACCTCCACCGCCGCCACCCCGGCCGCGGCCGGTGCCACCGACACCGCCTCCACCGGCTGGTCCAGGTCGACGAGCGTCTCCCCGTCCACCTCGACCCGCAGTCGCGACGGCCCCGGCTCGGGCGTGGCGGCGAGACGCGCGGGCCGGCCCGCCGGCACCAGGGTCCGCACCAGGGACTGGCAGGTCCGCAGCCAGGGCCGGGCCGGTTCGTCGTCCGGCTCCGGCGCGGCCGTCTGCCCAGGCCCGGCCGTGGCCGGCGGCAAGGGCGGTATTCGCAGCGCGCCGAGCACCACCCCGTCGCTGTCGTCGACCATCAGGTCCATGCGCCGCTCGACCCCGTCGAGCACCGCGCGCGCAGCCGCCACCGTCCCCGTCGGCACCCCCAGCGACCGGGCCAGGGACAGCGCACCGCCGACCGGCACCACCGACAGCGGGCAGCCGGACAGCTCCCGGTGGCGGTGCAGCAGCGCCACCGCGCGGATCAGGGTCCGGTCGTCACCCACCACCACCGGCCGCCGCGAGCCCCGCCGGGCCAGCGCCCGGGCGAACTCCTCCGGCCCGTCCGGCAGGCACAGCTTCATGCCGGCACCCGCGCCGAGCACGTCTTTCGCGATCCGTACGGACTCGCCGTCCGACCTTCGGGCGACCGGGTCGACCACCACCAGCAGCTGCTCGGACGTCGTGGAAGTCGCCACCTCGGCCATGCCTCGCTTCCTCGGGTAGCATCTTTGTGCAAGAGCCCCTTGCGCTATTGCGCCAGGGGCTTCGTCTATTCCGGGGCATCCGGTCCGACGGTTGGCGGCCAACGGCGGTCGCGGTGCACACGGCTGCGATCCTCCGCGTGCGCCCTCGACCATGGACATGCCCCGCCCGGAAGGGGTGTACGCGCGTGCCCGCACTTGTGCTGCTCGGTGCTCAGTGGGGTGACGAAGGCAAGGGAAAGGCCACCGACCTTCTCGGTGGCTCCGTGGACTATGTGGTGCGCTACCAGGGCGGCAACAACGCCGGCCACACGGTGGTCGTGGGTGACCAGAAGTACGCACTGCACCTCCTCCCTTCCGGAATCCTGTCTCCCGGCTGTACGCCGGTCATCGGAAACGGCGTCGTCGTCGACCCGTCGGTCCTGCTCTCCGAGCTGAGCGGTCTGAACGAGCGCGGCGTCGACACGTCCAAGCTCCTCCTCAGCGGAAACGCGCACATCATCACCCCGTACAACGTGACGGTGGACAAGGTGACCGAGCGCTTCCTCGGCAAGCGGAAGATCGGCACCACCGGGCGCGGCATCGGCCCCACCTACGCCGACAAGATCAACCGCGTCGGCATCCGCGTGCAGGACCTCTACGACGAGTCGATCCTGACGCAGAAGGTCGAGGCGGCCCTCGACGTCAAGAACCAGGTCCTCACCAAGCTCTACAACCGCCGCGCGATCGCGGTCGACCAGGTGGTCGAGGAGCTGCTGGGCTACGCCGACAAGCTCGCGCCGTACGTCTCCGACACCGTCCTGGTGCTCAACCAGGCGCTGGAGGACGACAAGGTCGTGCTGTTCGAGGGCGGCCAGGGCACGCTGCTCGACATCGACCACGGCACGTATCCCTTCGTCACCTCGTCGAACCCGACCGCGGGCGGCGCCTGCACCGGTGCCGGCGTGGGCCCGACGAAGATCAGCCGGGTCATCGGCATCCTCAAGGCGTACACGACCCGCGTCGGCGCCGGCCCGTTCCCGACCGAGTTGTTCGACGAGGACGGCGAGGCGCTGCGCCGGATCGGCGGCGAGCGGGGTGTCACCACCGGCCGGGACCGCCGCTGCGGCTGGTTCGACGCGGTCATCGCCCGCTACGCGACCCGCGTGAACGGCCTGACCGACTTCTTCCTCACCAAGCTCGACGTCCTCACCGGCTGGGAGCAGATCCCGGTCTGTGTCGCGTACGAGATCGACGGCAGGCGCGTCGAGGAGCTGCCCTACTCGCAGACCGACTTCCACCACGCGAAGCCGGTCTACGAGATGCTGCCGGGCTGGAGCGAGGACATCTCCAAGGCCAAGTCCTTCTCCGACCTGCCGAAGAACGCCCAGGCGTACGTGAAGGCGCTGGAGGAGATGTCCGGCGCCCCGATCTCCGCGATCGGCGTGGGCCCCGGCCGGGACGAGACGATCGAGATCAACTCGTTCCTCTGACCGGTCCCGACGTCCGCGGGCCGCTCCTCGTGCACACGGGGAGCGGCCCGCGTTCCGTCGCAAGGAGAGTTGCCCGGAACCGGCATACGCTGAATTCATACCCCCACGTGCGTCGACCAGAAGAAGGTGACCACGATGCGCGTACTGCTCAAGATGAGCATGGACACCGAGAAGTCCAACGAGCTCATCCGGAACGGCACCCTGGGGAAGCTGATCCAGGAGTCGATGGAACAGATCAAGCCCGAAGCGGCCTACTTCACCACCGACCACGGCAAGCGCACCGCCTACGTGTTCTTCGACATGCAGGACAGCTGGCAGATGCCGGTCATCAGCGAACCCTTCTTCCTCCAGCTGGACGCGGAGATCTCCTACACGCCCGTGATGAACATGGACGACGTGCAGAAGGGCCTCTCCCAGCTGGGACGGTGAGCGGCGGGCCCCGCTGACGACCGGGCTCAGCTGAAGACGATCATCGACCCCTGGGCCAGACTGCGGGTCACCGCCGCGTGCAGCCCGAGCCACACGTGCCGCTCGCGGGCGAACGGGCTCGGGTCGTACGGGGCGGGAACGGCGGGTTCCTCCAGCTCCGTCGGGGCGAGCGGCGGCTGGGGGGCCGCCGGCGGGTTCGCCGGGTCGATCCCGATGGCCGGCGCGACCAGCTCCAGTTCGCGCAGCAGGGCGTGCGAGGAGCCCAGCGGGCCGCCGCCCGCGAGGAGATCGTCGTCGGCGAGCGGGCCGGGGAAGTCCACCGGGACGTAGGCGCCCGCGTGGTCGTAGTGCCAGACCAGGTGCGACTGCTGGGCCGTCGACTCGAACATCTCCAGCAACTGCTCGTAGTCGCCGCCGAGTTCGTCCACCGGCGTCACCGGCAGGCCGCACACCTGGAGCAGGTAGGCGCGGCGCAGGAAGTGCAGCGCGTCGTAGTCGAAGCCCGCGACCGGGGCGACCTCGCCGGAAAGGCCCGGCATGTACTGGTACACCGGCACCGGCGGCAGACCGGCCTCCGCGAGCACCTTGTTGTATTGCGCGAGTTCCTCGGCGAAGGGGTTGTCCGGCGTGTGGCACAACACGTCGACGAGCGGTACCAGCCACAGGTCACAGGCCAAAGAAGGCTCCTCGCTCAGCGCGGTGGTCGGGTAGCACGGTGGTCAAGAAGGGTAGCGGTGTGCCGCTGTCACGGCTCCCGCCGTGCATGTCCCATACCCATACGGACAGCGGCGACGCGGGTCATCGGGGAGCGAGCCGTTCGATGAGGGTGACCGAGTGCGCGTTGTACGCGGCGATGATCGCCCGGGCGGCGTCGTTGTCGCGGGCGATCAGGGCGTCGACCAGCTGGGTGTGACCGGCCCACAGCTCGCCCCGCAGATCGGTGAGCCGACGCAGGTGCGGCACCGCGCAGACCCAGGTCTGCACGCGCAGCCGGTTCAGGAAGTCGGCGAGGTAGGGGTTGCCGAAACAGGCGCCGAGCTCGCGCCAGAAACGCAGGTCGTAGCCGATGAGGACGGTGAGGTCACCGGCCGCGGCGGCGCGCTGCGCCTCCTCGCCGCGTCTGCGGACCCCGGCGACGACCGCGGCGGAGCGGGGATCGTCCGGCCGTACCGCGCCGGGGCGGCCTTCGGTCAGTGCGAGGAACATGCCCTCGATGACGAGACCGCGGGCCTCGATCATGCCGCGGAAGTCCTCGACCGAGTACTCGTGGACCCTGAAGCCCCGGTGCTGGTCGGCCTCGAGGAGCCCCTGTGCGGAGAGGTCGACGAGCGCCTCGCGCACCGGCGTCGCGGACACCCCGTACTGCTCGGCGATCTCCTTGACCGTGAACTCCTGCCCCGGCTGGAGCCGCCCGGCCAGCACCTCGTCACGAAGCGCGTCGGCGATCTGCTGCCGCAGGGTGCTGCGCGTCACGGCGCCGTTGCCGGAGCTGGCGGGCATGGTCGGGGCGTCTCCCTCGTCGCGTTCGGGTGGCGTGCGCGTACATGTATGTCTACGAGCACGCCACCTTACGCGTTCGAATGAGGCGCGAGGATGTCGGTTACTGACGGGTTTACAGGTGTTTACCGTGCGTATCCGGTGTCTACCGCGTGTGCTCGTCCGCGACCGAGAGCGCCGCGTCCAGCGCCGCCAGGCCCTCCTTGAGTTCGGCCTCGCCGATGTTGCAGGGCGGCACGACGTGCGTCCGGTTCATGTTCACGAAGGGCCACAGGCCGCCCTTCTTCGCGGCGGCGGCGAAGGCGGCCATGGGGGCGTTCGCCTCACCGGCCGCGTTGTACGGCACCAGCGGCTCCCGCGTCTCGCGGTCGCGCACCAGCTCCAGCGCCCAGAACATGCCGGTGCCGCGCACCTCGCCGACGCTCGGGTGCCGCTCGGCGAGCGCGCGCAGCTCCGGTCCGACGACATCGGCGCCGAGCCGGGCCGCGTTCTCGACGACGCCCTCCTCCGCCATCACGTTGATCGTCGCCACCGCCGCCGCGCAGGCCAGCGGGTGCCCGGAGTACGTCAGACCGCCGGGGTAGGGCCGCTTCCCGAACGTCTCCGCTATCGCGCCGGAGATCGCGACACCGCCCAGCGGTACGTAGCCGCTGTTCACGCCCTTGGCGAAGGTCAGCAGGTCGGGCGTGACGTCGAACAGGTCCGCCGCGAACCACTCACCGGTCCGCCCGAACCCGGCCATGACCTCGTCCAGGACGAAGACGATCCCGTACGTGTCGCACAGCTCCCGCACCCCGGCGAGGTAGCCGGGCGGCGGGACCATGATCCCGGCCGTTCCGGGGACGGTCTCCAGGATGATCGCCGCGATGGTCGAGGGCCCCTCGAAGCGGATCGTCGTCTCCAGGTGCTCCAGCGCCCGCGCGCACTCCTGCTCCTCGGTCTCGGCGTAGAAGCGGGAACGGTAGAGGTAGGGCGCCCAGAAGTGCACGACCCCGTCCGTGCCGCTGTCGGAGGCCCAGCGGCGCGGGTCGCCGGTGACGTTCACGGCCTGCTGGGTGCCGCCGTGGTACGAGCGGTACGCCGAGAGCACCTTCGGGCGGCCCGTGTGCAGCCGGGCCATCCGGATGGCGTGCTCGACGGCGTCGGCGCCGCCGTTGGTGAAGAAGATCTTGTCCAGGTCGCCTGGGGTCCGCTCGGCGATCAGCCGGGCCGCCTCCGAGCGCGCCTCGACCGCGAAGGCGGGCGCGAAGGTCGTCATCTTCGCCGCCTGCTCCTGGATCGCGGCGACGACCTTCGGGTGCTGGTAGCCGATGTTCGTGTAGACGAGCCCGCTGGAGAAGTCGAGGTAGCGGCGGCCGTCGTAGTCCCAGAAGTACGACCCCTCGGCACCGGCGACGGCGAGCGGGTCGATGAGCTCCTGCGCGGACCAGGAGTGGAACACGTGGTCACGGTCGGCGGCCTTGACGGCGGCACCGGCTTCGGGGTTCGGCTGAGGGGTCATGCGGGCGAGCGTAGGCACGGGGGGCGGGGGCGGGAAATCGGCGTCGTGTGTGAGGTCTGGGGGTTTCCGCGACAGGTTGTCGACGGGAAGGTGTCGCGCGGCCCACTCATTGACAACATGCTGTCTATTGGACAGCATGTTGTCATGCAGGGAAGCCGAGGAGGCACCATGACCCGCAAGCCCGTCCATCTCGCCGTCTACGACACCCTCGCCGACTGGGAGACCGGCCACGCCACGGCCCACCTCGCCCGCGCCGGCCACGAGATCCGCACCGTCGGCCCGTCCACCGCCCCCGTGCGGAGCACCGGCGGACTGCGCGTCCTGCCCGACCTGGCCCTGGCGGACCTGCGCCCCGAGGACAGCGCCCTGCTGATCCTCCCGGGCGCCGACCTGTGGGACACGTCCGGCGACCTCGCGCCCTTCGCCCGCACGGCCCGGGCCTTCCTCGAAGCGGGCGTGCCCGTCGCCGCGATCTGCGGCGCCACCGCAGGGCTCGCCCGTGAGGGCCTGCTCGACGACCGCGACCACACCAGCGCGGTCTCCTTCTACCTCGCCGCGACCGGCTACGCGGGCGCCGGGCGCTACGTCGAGACCGACGCCGTCACCGACCGCGGCCTGGTCACCGCAGGGCCGACCGAGCCGGTCGCGTTCGCCCGGGAGGTCCTGCGGCTGCTCGGTGTCTACCAGGGCGAGGTGCTCGACGCCTGGTACCGGCTGTTCCACGACTCCGACGCGGCGGCGTACGGGGTGCTGGAGAAGGCCGGCGCCCTGTGAGCCGGGAGCGTCAGGAACTGCTCAGCGGCAGCGCCCTCGGGGTGTTCCGGCTCAACGGCCAGTTCCTCGCCGTCGCGGAGGAACTGGCCCGGCCCGCCGGGCTCACCGCCGCCTGGTGGCAGGTCCTCGGCGCGGTCCTCGGCGAGCCGCTGCCCGTCTCCGGCATCGCCCGCGCCATGGGCATCACCCGGCAGAGCGTGCAGCGCATCGCCGACCTGCTGGTCGAGAAGGAGCTCGCGGAGTACCGGCCGAACCCGGCGCACCGCCGCGCCAAGCTCCTCGCGCCGACCGGGCGGGGGCGTGCGGCGATCGCCCGGATCGACCCCGGACACGCGGCGTTCGCCGACCGGCTGGCGGAGGCGTTCGGGGAGGAGGAACTGGCGGAGGCGGCGCGGATGCTGGAACGGCTGTCCACGGTGCTGGACCAGGTGGGTCCGCCTGTTACGGAACCGTAGAGGTTGTCCAGGTCACCCCGCCCTGGCCCCGCACTATTCTCGGTCTGTTGCTCACGTGTGGGGGGAAGGCGGCTGAGCGATGGAGAAGCTGGGGCCCGGGGATCCGCAGCACATCGGTGCGTACCGGCTGCTGGCGCGGCTCGGTGCGGGGGGCATGGGGCACGTGTACCTGGCCCGCTCGGAGCGGGGCCGTACGGTCGCGGTGAAGCTGGTCCGTGAGGAACTGGCCGCGCAGGAGGAGTTCCGGGAGCGGTTCCGCCAGGAGGTGCGGGCCGCGCGGCGGGTCGGCGGGTACTGGACCGCGCCGGTGCTGGACGCCGACACCGAGGCGGCCGTGCCGTGGGTCGCGACCGGGTACGTCGCGGGGCCGAGTCTGCAGCAGGTCGTCGGGCACGACCACGGTGCCCTGCCCGAGCGGACGGTCCGCATCCTCGCGGCCGGGCTCGCGCACGCGCTCAAGGACATCCACGCCGCCGGCATCGTCCACCGCGACCTCAAGCCGTCCAACGTGCTCGTCACCATCGACGGCCCGCGCGTCATCGACTTCGGCATCGCCCGTGCCCTGGAGACTGTGACGGACGGCGGCCTCACCCGCACCGGCGCGCTCGTCGGATCGCCCGGCTTCATGGCGCCCGAGCAGGTGCGGGGCGACCGCATCACCCCGGCGTGCGACGTCTTCTGCCTCGGCTCCGTCCTCGCCTACGCCGCGACCGGCGCCCTGCCCTTCGGCACCGCCAACAGCGGCGTGCACGCCATGATGTTCCGCATCGCCCAAGAGGAACCGGACCTGGAGGGCGTCCCCGAGGGCATCGCCGACCTCGTCCGGGAATGCCTGCGCAAGGACCCCGCCGCCCGACCCTCCCTCGACCGCATCCTGCAGCGCACGGGCGCCGACGACACCGTCTCCGACGGCCGCGCCCTCGACCCCTGGCTGCCGAGCGCACTGGTCGCCCAACTGGGGCGGCACGCGGTGCGGTTGCTGGACACGGAGGACCCGGAGGCGGTGGCCGGGCCCGCCGAAGGCGCGCGGGGCACCGCGCGCCCGGCCCCCGCCGGCCCGCAGCCCGAGCGCGACACCGCGCGGCAGCCGGGCGCGGCCCCGGCGGAGAAACCCGGCCCCGGCCCCACTCCCGACCATGCCCCCGCCGCCGACGAGTCGTCACCGCGCCCCGCGCTTCCCCCGGCCCCGGCGGCAGCGCCCGCCGCGCCCGCGGGCCCACCCCTGCCGGGCAGACCCGGCGGGGGCCCGCCGCTGAACCACCTGCCCACCGTGGCCGCGGGCCAGAGCGCTGCCCCCGCCTCCCGGCAGCCACAGCCGGCGGGCGGCCCGCCCCACCCGCAGCCCGGAACGCCCCCGCCCCCGTACCCGGCATACGGCTACCCCCAGCAGCACCCGCAGCCCGGCACCCCGGCCCTACCCGCGCCCCACCCCGCCCACGGCGGCCTCGGCGCGACCCCGCCCTACGGCCCGCCGCCCTATGGCACGACTCCGCCGTATGGCCCCCCGCAGCCCCAGCCGGCCCGCGGGGAGGGCCGGTCCACCGCGCTGCTCGTCGTGATCGCCCTGGTCGTCGCGCTCGCCGCGGGCGGATCGGTGTACGCCCTGATGCAGGGCGGCGACGACGACCGGGCCGACGACGGGCGCGGCGGCACACAGAGCACGGGCGCGTCCCCGACCACCCCGGGCCCCTCCCCGACCACCTCGCAGCCGGACACCTCCCCCTCACCTGCAGACGGCACGATCCCGGCCGGCTACCTCGGCACCTGGGCCACGACCATCGACAACGCCGACGGCCGGCACAGCCGTTCGCTCACCCTCCAGCAGGGCGAACCGGGCGACACGGTCCTGTCCCTCGTGGCCGACGGCCCGACCGAGGGAGGCGGCACGTACCACTGCGTCTTCGAGGGCCGGCTGACCGCGGCCCCCGGGGCCGGCGGCACGCTGAGCATCGGCCCGTCCAGCGTCAAGGTCGGGCAGCCGCGCACCGCCTGCACCCCGGGCGCCGCCACGGAGGTGACCCTCCTCCCGGACGGCACGCTCCAGCGCGTGAACACCAGCAGCGGGGAACGGCTGACCTACACGAAGCAGTGAGCGACTCCCGCCGGCCCTGCCCGGCGGGTGGCCGGTCGCCGCCCCGCTGGTAGTGGGACAACCGGGCCGTGAACGTCTCGGCTTCCGCGCGCCGCTCTCGTCCTGATGAGGTCGCCCTCCCCATCGCCGGACACCGGGCCGGTCAGGGCCGACGACGACCCGAGACGCGCACGCCGGCGCCCCTCACCTCGGCTCGGGCGGCCGCTGGCGGGGCATGTTCGGGCGGGCCCCTCCGTGCGGCGGCACCGTGAACCGCCCGTTCAGCCCGACCTCGGCCCCCCGCCCCGGAGCCGGGAACACCACCGCCTGCAACCCCGCCGGCGTGGCACATCCCGACCGGAACTCCCCCATCCAGTCAGCCGTCTCCACCCGCACCAGCTCCGTCACGTCCTCGGAGAACCTCCGCAGCACCCCGAGGCACCGCTCGGCGGCCTCGCCGGCCGTTCCCTCCGCCGGACCCAGCACCTCCCGCACACTCTCCGCCGCCCAGTCGAACTGCAACGCCTGCAACCTGCGCTGCACGGCCTGCGCGGTGGCCACGTCCCGCATCCACCCGGACGTCACCCCGAAGTACCGGTCGACCGCCACGCACGTCACCCCCAGCAGCAGCGCGACACACCCCCAGGGCGCGATCCCGCCCGCGGCGCCGGTCAGATCCAGCAGCGGCAGCGCGACCCCGGACACCGCCCCGGCCGCGGCCCCGCAGCGCAGCACCCGCGCGCACCTTCGCTTCCACACCCGGTCGGCCAGATACCAGGCCGCCGTCCGCAGGGCCCCCCGCTCCACCCACCGGTACAGCTCGTCCAGCCGGAGCGCCGGCTCGCCCCAGTCCCCGAGCGGGAAGACCCGCCCGGTCAGATCGCCCGGCCGCAGCCCGGGCGCCGCCTGCTCGCCCCGCCCGTCCTGAGGCGGCCCCTCGGGCTGCATCTCCGGCTGACCCACCCGGCACTCCTCACTGACCACGAATGACCACGTACGGTTCACTCACCGATCACGCTGCGCGATGGGCGAAAGCATGCATCCGGCACGCGCCCGACCCTTCCTACCCCCCAATGGGTGGCGAAGACGTAGCTTTCGCCTCTTTTCCGCCCGGAAGTATTCCTTGATCAGGTATAGGGCGCGAGTGGGACTCACTCGAAAGAGTGCTGGGGCGACGGCAGCCCCGACCACGTAGGCTCGTGCCGAACGGGAAAACCCGTACCGAGCAAGGAGCTGATCGTGATCCCCGGTGGTGGCCAGCCCAATATGCAGCAGCTGCTCCAGCAGGCCCAGAAGATGCAACAGGACCTGGCACAGGCGCAGGAGGAACTGGCGCAGACCGAGGTCGACGGGCAGGCGGGCGGCGGTCTGGTGACGGCCACCGTCACCGGCGCCGGCGAGCTGCGTGCCCTCAAGATCGACCCGAAGGCGGTGGATCCGGAGGACACCGAAACGCTCGCCGACCTGGTCGTGGCGGCGGTCCAGGCGGCCAACGAGAACGCGCAGACGCTCCAGCAGCAGAAGCTGGGCCCGCTCGCGCAGGGCCTGGGCGGAGGCGGCATCCCCGGCCTGCCGTTCTGACCCCGCACACCGCCTTCCTCGGACAGGCGGCAGACAACTACGGTACGTACGGGACGGTACGCACCGACCCCGAAGACCCAGGAAGGGCAGTCCGTTGTACGAAGGCGTGGTCCAGGACCTGATCGACGAGCTGGGGCGGCTGCCCGGCGTCGGTCCGAAGAGCGCCCAGCGGATCGCCTTCCACATCCTCCAGGCGGAGCCGACGGACGTCCGGCGGCTCGCACAGGCCCTGATGGAGGTCAAGGCGAAGGTCCGCTTCTGCGCGACCTGCGGCAACGTCGCACAGGAGGAGCTGTGCAACATCTGCCGTGACACCCGCCGCGACCCGGCCGTCATCTGCGTGGTCGAGGAGCCGAAGGACGTCGTCGCGATCGAGCGCACGCGTGAGTTCCGGGGCCGGTACCACGTCCTGGGCGGCGCGATCAGCCCGATCGACGGCGTCGGCCCGGACGACCTGCGCATCCGGGAGCTCCTGGCGCGCCTGGCGGACGGGACGGTCACCGAGCTGATCCTGGCCACGGACCCGAATCTCGAGGGCGAGGCGACAGCGACGTACCTCGCCCGCATGATCAAGCCCATGGGCCTGAAGGTCACCCGCCTGGCCAGCGGCCTCCCGGTGGGTGGGGACCTGGAATACGCGGACGAGGTCACCCTCGGACGCGCCTTCGAGGGGAGACGACTCCTAGATGTCTGACGCCACGCTGCACGCGACCGACCAGAACCCGGACGATTTCGCGGTCCAGATCGCGGACCAGATCGAGAGCTTCCTGGTCGCCGTCACGGAGGTCGCGAAGGGAGACGAGCCGGAATCGGCCGTGCCCTTCCTCCTCCTGGAGGTCTCCCAGCTCCTCCTGGCCGGCGGTCGGCTCGGCGCGCACGAGGACATCGTGCCCGACGAGCGTTACGAACCGGATTCCGGCCCCGAGGCGGACGTCGACGAGCTGCGCGAGAACCTGGCCCGGCTGCTGGACCCGATCGACGTCTACTCCGAGGTCTTCGACCCCTATGAGCCCCGCAAGGCACCGGTCCCGGCCCGCATCTCCGACGACCTGACGGACGTCATCACGGACCTGCGCCACGGCATGTCCCACTACCGTGCGGGCCGCACCACGGAGGCCCTGTGGTGGTGGCAGTTCTCCTACTTCTCCAACTGGGGCTCCACCGCCTCGGCGAGCCTGCGCGCCCTCCAGTCGGTCCTCGCCCACGTCCGCCTCAACCAGCCCCTCGCCGAACTCGACGGCCTGGACACGGACCAGGGCATGGGCGACGACACGCTGGAGATCGAGGCGGGCCGCGTGATGGCGGAGGAGATCGCGGCCCCGCTGGGACTGCGCCGGGCCAAGTAGCCGCGGCCGGCCCGGAGCCGGCGCCCGGCCCCCGGGACCGTAGGCGCGCAGCCGGACTGCCACCCCCGCCGGGCGCAGTCCGGACTGGCTTGCAGTTCTGGCCACCTGACGGGCGGTCACGACATCAGCCCGGGTCCCAGGGAGACCGGGCGTCGGCAGGAGCGCCGAGAATCACCACGTCGCGGGGAAGCGGTGACCTCGCCGCCGCTCAGAGCCGTACGGCCGCGCCCGTCACGCCGATGCCGGTGCCCGGGTCCGCCGGTACCGTCACGGTGATGGTGCTGGGGCGTCCCATGTCCGCACCCTGGTGGATCGTCAGGGTGGCGGGGGTCCGTACGAGGCCGAGTTCGCGCAGGTATCCGCCGAGTGCGGCCGCCGCCGCCCCCGTCGCCGGGTCCTCGACGACGCCGCCGGGCGGGAACGGGTTGCGGGCGTGGAAGACGGTGGGCGACTCGCGGCGGATCAGGTCGATCGTGGTCCAGTCCCGGCGGGCCATCAGAGCGGTGAGCGCGGGCATGTCGTAGTCCAGCTCGGCCAGTCGGTCCCGGCTCGTGGTGGCGATGACGGGGTGCCAGGCCCCGGCGAAGGCCACCCGCGGGGGGAGCGCCGGGTCCAGGTCTTCGGCGGTCCAGCCGAGGATCGCCAGCAGTTCGGCGAGGTCGGCCTCGCCGAGCGGGACCGTGCGTGGCGGGACGCTCACCAGGGTCGCCACGAGGGTGCCGTCCGCCGCCCGGTCGGTGGTGACGGTGACCGGGCCCGCGGGGGTGCGCAGCAGCAGCCGCCCGGTGCCGTGCCGCTCCGCGTGCGCCACGGCCGTGGCGATGGTCGCGTGGCCGCAGAACGGCACCTCGGCGAGCGGGCTGAAGTAGCGGACGTCCAGGGAGCCGTCGTCGGCGGCCACCGCGAACGCCGTCTCCGAATAGCCCACTTCGGCCGCCGTCGCCAGCATCTTCGCGTCGTCGACGCCGCTCGCGTCCAGCACCACCCCCGCGGGGTTGCCGCCTTCGGGGTCCGTGCTGAACGCCACGTAGCGCAAGGTCTCCATGCCCCGACGGTAGCGTCCGGCCCGCTGTCACGCAGGGTGATTTGGAGGCTCCTTGTACGGGCCCTGTACGCGGGCTGTACGGCCCCTGAACGGTGCGACGCGAGGCTGGAGTCACTTCTCCTTGGGCGCGAGGGCTATCTCCTCGCCGTCCAGGCGCACCCGGGCCGCCTTGCGGTCGATCGTCAGGCGGGTGCCGTAGCGGTCGGGGCCGGCGTCGGGTGTGCCCGCGGGGGTGCGGGGCCGGGTGCGGCGCAGGACCGCCCTGATCCGCGCGATGACCTCGCGGACACCGAACGGCTTGGAGACGTAGTCGTCCGCGCCGAGCTCCAGGCCGACCACCCGGTCCGTCTCGTCGCTGCGGGCACTGATCACGATGATCGGGACGTCGCCGCGCTCGCGCAGCGTCCTGCAGACGTCCAGGCCGTCGGTGTCGGGCAGGCCGAGGTCCAGCAGGACGACGTCGCAGGGGCCCCCGTGCCGCAGGGCCGCCTCGCCCGTGGTGACCCACTCCACGTCGAAGCCGTAGCGCTTGAGGCCACGGCGCAGGGACTCGGCGACCGGTTCATCGTCTTCCACCAGGAGTACGCGCACAGCCGAACCCTAGTGCTTGAAAGTTGTGTGATTCGGATCGAGGCTCGTGCGATTGTGACGCCGGGCACTTTCCCGAGTGGCCCGTGCCCAGATGGGCATGAGCGACTCTGGACGGGCGGCCCGAGATCTCACCATGCGATATCGCGGAAGGGATTTTCGGACGCTCGTTAGACTGAGCCGACCGCGGTACGAATGCGTATGAGCGGATAGAGACGGATTGAGCGAGGAGCGCACGTGGGCCTTGTCGTGCAGAAGTACGGAGGCTCCTCCGTAGCCGATGCCGAGGGCATCAAGCGCGTCGCCAAGCGGATCGTGGAAGCGAAGCAGAACGGCAACCAGGTGGTTGCCGTGGTTTCCGCGATGGGCGACACGACGGACGAGCTGATCGATCTCGCCGAGCAGGTTTCCCCGATGCCTGCCGGGCGCGAGCTCGACATGCTGCTGACCGCCGGAGAGCGGATCTCCATGGCATTGCTGGCCATGGCGATCAAAAAGCTGGGCCACGAGGCCCAGTCTTTCACCGGCAGCCAGGCGGGTGTCATCACCGACTCGGTCCACAACAAAGCGCGCATCATCGATGTCACGCCGGGCCGGATCAAGACCTCGGTGGACGAGGGCAACATCGCGATCGTGGCCGGTTTCCAGGGTGTCTCCCAGGACACCAAGGACATCACCACGCTCGGCCGCGGCGGCTCCGACACCACCGCGGTGGCCCTCGCCGCCGCCCTCGACGCCGACGTCTGCGAGATCTACACCGACGTCGACGGCGTGTTCACCGCCGACCCGCGCGTGGTGAAGAAGGCCCGGAAGATCGACTGGATCTCCTTCGAGGACATGCTCGAACTGGCGGCGTCCGGGTCCAAGGTGCTGCTCCACCGCTGTGTGGAGTACGCCCGCCGGTACAACATCCCGATCCACGTCCGGTCCAGCTTCAGCGGACTGCAGGGCACATGGGTCAGCAGCGAGCCAGTCGTTCGCAAGACACAGCAAGGGGAAAAGCAGGTGGAGCAGGCTCTCATCTCCGGTGTCGCGCACGACACCTCCGAGGCCAAGGTCACGGTCGTCGGCGTGCCGGACAAGCCGGGCGAGGCGGCCTCGATCTTCCGCACGATCGCCGACGCCGAGATCAACATCGACATGGTCGTGCAGAACGTGTCCGCCGCCTCCACGGGCCTGACGGACATCTCCTTCACGCTGCCCAAGACCGAGGGCCGCAAGGCCATCGACGCGCTCGAGAAGAACAAGGCCGGCATCGGCTTCGACTCGCTGCGCTACGACGACCAGATCGGCAAGATCTCCCTGGTCGGCGCCGGCATGAAGACCAACCCGGGCGTCACGGCCGACTTCTTCACCGCTCTGTCCGACGCGGGCGTGAACATCGAGCTGATCTCGACCTCCGAGATCCGCATCTCGGTCGTCACCCGTGCCGACGACGTGCCCGAGGCCGTCCGCGCCGTGCACTCCGCGTTCGGGCTCGACTCCGACAGCGACGAGGCCGTGGTCTACGGAGGCACCGGCCGCTGATGGCCGACCTCCGACAGGACGCCCGGACCGGACGGTCCGGGCGTCCGACGCTTGCCGTGGTGGGCGCGACCGGGGCCGTCGGCACGGTCATGCTCCGGATCCTGTCCCAGAGGGCCGACGTCTGGGGCGAGATCCGGCTGATCGCCTCCGCGCGCTCGGCCGGCCGCAAACTGACCGTGCGCGGCGAGGAGACCGAGGTCCTCGCGCTCGCCGAGGAGGCCTTCGACGGCGTGGACGTCGCCATGTTCGACGTCCCCGACGAGGTCGCCGAGCGGTGGGCGCCCGTCGCCGCCGCCAAGGGCGCGGTGGTCGTCGACAACTCCGGCGTGTTCCGGATGGACCCGGAGGTGCCGCTCGTGGTGCCCGAGGTCAATCCGCACGCCGTGCGGATGCGCCCGCGCGGGATCATCGCCAACCCCAGCTGCACGACGCTCTCCATGATCGTGGCCCTGGGCGCGCTGCACGCGGAGTTCGGGCTGCGCGAGCTGGTCGCCTCCTCGTACCAGGCCGTCAGCGGCGCCGGGCGCGCCGGTGTGGAGACCCTGCGCCGGCAGTTGTCCCTGGTCGCGGGCACGGAGCTGGGCACCAACCCCGGTGACGTACGCCGGGCCGTCGGCGACCACACCGGGCCGTTCCCGGAGCCGGTCGCCCTGAACGTCGTGCCGTGGACCGGTACGGCGTGCGACGAGGGCTGGTCGTCGGAGGAGCTGAAGGTACGGGACGAGGCCCGCAAGATCCTCGGGCTGCCCGGCCTGCCCGTGGCCGTCACCTGCGTCCGGGTGCCGGTGATCACCACCCACTCCCTGACCGTGCACGCCCGCTTCGAGGGCGAGGTCACCGTCGACAAGGCACGCGAGATCCTCGCCACGGCGCCCGGGGTGGTGCTGTTCGACAACCCGGCGGCCGGGGAGTTCCCGACCCCCGCCGACGTGGTGGGCACCGACCCCACCTGGGTCGGCCGGGTCCGGCGTGCACTGGACGACCCGACCGCGCTGGAGCTGTTCGTGTGCGGGGACAACCTGCGCAAGGGCTCCGCGCTCAACACCGCCCAGATCGCCGAGCTGGTCGCGGCCGAGCTCTCCTGAGCCGCCCCGACCCGCCCTGATCCTTCCTGACCGGGCGGTCGCCCGGGTTTCGTGAAGTTTCGCGGTCCCCGGACCCGCCGCCGATGTCAGAGGCGGTTTGTAGGATCTGTGGACGACGTGTGAGCCGGTCGATGATCCGGACCACTTGTCCGTGGCGCTTCGGCATCAGAGGATTTACCTCCCCGCTCTCCGCAACCGCGCGAAGGGCGGGGAGCGTCTTTGCGGTCGCCCTTCGGCCGTGGGAGCGCTTCATCAGGCGTGGGGACGCCTGGACCGGGCGTGGGGACGTCCGTTCACATTTGGATATAAGGGAAGAGCGGGACGCATGAGGGCAATGGACGCACCATGGATTGTGCTGCCTGACGCGGGTAGACCGTCGACGGCGACGGTCGGCGTGAAAGTGATGCCCGGCACGTACAACCCTCACCGGGGTCAGCGTGTCCAACAGGCGTGGCAGAGGTACTCGACTTCAGCGCGGCACGCGGCACGGTCCTTCGACCGCCCCGTCCGGCGGCTCTCCGACCCCGCATGGCCGGTACGCCCGGTGGCATGCCGGTGATCGCGCCCGTGCCCGCAGCGCGGCCGGCCCGCATACCCAGCCAGCGTGACGGCGCAGAGGACGGCGTCGCGGCCGGCACCTCCGTCGACCACCTCACCGAGACCTACCGCGCGCACTACCGCTCGCTGCTGGGTCTCGCCGCCCTCCTCCTCGACGACACCGCCTCCTGCGAGGACGTCGTCCAGGAGGCCTTCATCCGTGTCCACTCCGCCCGCAAGCGGGTCCGCGACCCCGAGAAGACCCTGGCGTACCTGCGCCAGACCGTCGTCAACCTCTCGCGGTCCGCGCTGCGCCGCCGCATACTCGGCCTGAAGCTGCTGTCGAAGCCCATGCCCGACATGGCCAGCGCCGAGGAAGGTGCCTACGACCAGCTGGAGCGCGACTCCCTCATCAAGGCGATGAAGGGGCTGCAGCGCCGCCAGCGCGAGGTGCTGGTGCTGCGCTACTTCGCGGACATGACCGAAGCACAGGTCGCCGAGACGCTCGGCATATCCCTCGGCTCGGTCAAGGCCTACGGCTCGCGCGGTATCGCGGCGCTCCGGCTGGCCATGGAGGCGCCGGCATGAGTGACGGAGACGGGGCGCGCCGTGACGGGCGCGACCGGCACGAGCCCTTCGAGTGGCACGAGCCGACAACGCCGCAAGATCCGAAGCAATCGCACGCTGGGAACGGAACTGTGAACCACGGCCCCGACGACCAGAGCCCCCACGGGCTCGACTCGGACGAGCTGGACCTGCGCTCGATGCTGCACCAGGCGGTGCAGGACGTGGAACCGCGCGACGGCACTCTGGACCACCTGCGCAAGGCGGTGCCGCAGCGGCGGGCCCGCAAGCGGCAGGCCGCCGTCGGCATGGCGGCCGCCGCCCTCTTCATCGGCACGGCCGTTCCCGCCCTCGTCCATGTCTCCAAGACCACCGGCTCCGAAGCCAACCCGGCCGTCGCCGGCCACACGTCGCAGACGCAGGGCGGTGCGAGCCAGGGCAAGGGCCCGGACGGCGGCGAGAGCACCTCCGGCGGCTCCTCCGGCAAGGCCGAGAGCAAGGAGAAGGGCGAGAAGAAGGAGAAGGACAAGGGCAAGGGATCCGGCGCCTCCACCGGCGCGTCCCAGGGCGCCGGCCCCTCCTCCACGGTCGCCGCCGGCATCCCGGCGTGCACCGCGGCCCAGCTCGGCCCCGCCTCCGGAAGCAGCAACGCCCCCGATTCCACGGGTGCGGTCTCCGGTTCCTTCCGCGTCACCAACGTCTCCGGCGCGGCCTGCACGGTCACCGGCCCCGGCTCGGTCAGCGCGCTGGCGCAGGGCGCGGCCGACGCCGCCAAGGTCGGTTCGGCCCGGCACACCGCGGGCGACGCGGCGGCGGGCCTCCTGCCCGACCCGTCCCTGGAGGCGGCCCAGCTGGTGCTCCAGCCGGGCATCGGTTACGACGTGAAGTTCGCCTGGGTGCCCTCCGAGACCTGCCCCACTCCGGGTGGCAGCGTCGGCGGGCCCGACCCGAGCCCGGAACCCACCCCGTCGGAGGACCCGACGACCACGGCCGGCACGTCCACCGGCGGCGACACCGGAGCGGCCCCCCAGCTGGTCCGGGAGGACGGCACGGTCGACGGCAGCGTGGCGGTGACGTACACCCCGGGCGCCGGCTCGGCGGGGACCTCGGTCACGGTGCCCAACGCGTGCGCGGGGACGGTGTACTGGACGGGCGTGCTGGCGGGCGCGTAGGCAGGGGCCGCGGCCCGCAGGGGACTGCGGCCGCGGTACCGCCGGGCCGCGCGCGGACGCCGCTCACTTCACGGCGGCGTCCGCGGTCACCGGCTCCTCGTCCGCGACCAGCCCCAGCTCGGCGTCCCGCGCGTACTCCACCTCGCGCCGCAGCAACCGGAACCACATGAAGATCACGAACCCCACGAAGGCGAACCACTCGGCGGTGTAGCCCAGGTTCTGGAACGCCTTCAGGTCCAGCCCCGAGTCCGGCGGTGCGGTGGCGGGCACCGCCTTCATCCCCGAGTCGCCCTCGGTCAGGGTGATCCACGCGTCGTACACGTCGTACGGCACCAGGTTCACCAGTGCCGCCGCGCTGATCGCGGAGGTCTGCCCGGCCGGGAGGCCGCCCTGCGCGCTGACGCCGTTGTCGCCCGGTGTCTCGGACGCCTGCAGCGCCCCGGTGACGGTGACCTCGCCGGCCGGCGGGGCGGGGGCCTTCGCCGCGTCGGCCGTCCCGGGCAGCCAGCCCCGCACCACCGGCAGCGCCTCACCCGAGTCGGTCCGCAGCAGCGTCAGCACGTAGAAGCCCTGCTTGCCGTCGAGCTCGCGCCCGGGCACCAGCAGCTGCTTGCCGTACCGCCCGGTCGCGGTGACCGGCTTCCCCGACGTGGCCTTGTCCACCGGGAGCATGTCCTTCAGCGGCCGGGGCGCCTCGTGCCGGGACTCGGAGACCTGCTCGGTCGCGGTGCGGTGGTCCTGCACACGGTCCTCGAACCGGCCCAGCTGCCAGGACCCCATGAAGATGCAGAAGGGGATGGACAACAGCACGAAGACGTTGATCCCCCACCATCGGGGCGTCAGCAGAAACCGGTACACACCCCCACGGTACGGGGCTGTCGCCCGGCCCCGGCCCGCGGGGTCGGCAACGCGGCGGGCCCCACGGCGGGTTCCGGACGGCGGATGAGCCGTCTGCGACCGGCCCTCGACGGGCCCGGATCGGCCGCCGGGGAGTCGTCTTCGGCCGGTCCTCGGTGGGCCCGGACCGGCTGCGGGCCAGTCGTCCTCTGCCCGTCCTCGCGGGCCCGGATCGTCTGCGGGGGAGTCGTCTTCTGCCGGTCCTCGCGGGCCCGGGCCGGACTTCTTCGGTGCTCGCCGCCGACGCGACACCGAGGGCGGTGGCAGAGAGCGGTTGCCGCCCTCATCGGTCCCGGCGGAGCCGGAGTCGGTGGAGGTTATCCACAGGCTGGGGACCTCGCGAGCGGATTGTCGGCCGGGGCGGGCAGTATGGGGCCATGACTGAGAGCAACGGGTCCGACGCGCGGGAGCGGCGCGACCAGCACGAGCAAGAGGTACCGGCGGTACGACAGGAGAGGATGCCGGACTGGGAGAAGCGCTTTCGGGCGCCGCGGGTCTCCCTGCCCGACTGGGCGGAGGACGCCCCGGACCGCTCCCTGTTCGTCTCGAACGCGACCGGGACGTACGAGCTGTACGCCTGGGACCGGGCGACGGGCGGGCAGCGCCAGGTGACGGACCGGCCGAACGGCACGACGGACGGTGTGCTGTCTCCGGACGGCGCGTGGATCTGGTGGTTCGACGACAAGGACGGCGACGAGTTCGGCGTGTGGCGCCGCCAGCCCTTCGAGGGCGGCTCGGACGAACCGGCCGCCGCGGGCCTGGACGCCTCCTACCCGGCAGGCCTGGCCCTCGGCCGCGACGGGCGTACGGCGGTCGTCGGCCGCTCCACGGACGAGGACGGCACGACCATCCACCTCGTCCGCACCGGCGAGGACCCGGTGGAGATCTACCGCCACCGCGAGTCCGCCGGTGTCGGCGACCTCTCCCACGACGGCTCGCTGATCGCCGTCGAGCACACCGAGCACGGCGACGCCATGCACTCGGCGGTGCGTGTCCTGCGCCCCGACGGCACGGCCGTCGCCGACCTCGACGACACCGAGGGCGGCACCCGCGAGCTGGGCCTGGAGGTCCTCGGCTTCGCCCCCGTCGGCGGCGACACGCGCCTGCTCATCGGCCACCAGCGCCGCGGCCGCTGGGAGCCCCTGGTGTGGGACGTGGCCACCGGCGAGGAGACGGACCTGGCACTGGAGCTGCCGGGCGACGTCAGCGCCGAGTGGTACCCGGACGGCAGCGGCCTGCTCATCGTGCACAGCTTCGAGGCCCGCAGCGAGCTGTTCCGCTACGACCTGTCCGGCCGTGCCCTGACGGAGATCCCGACCCCGCCCGGCACGGTCTCCGGCGCCACGGCCCGGCCCGACGGCAGCGTGGAGTACCTGTGGTCCTCGTCGGCCGAGCCGTCGGCGGTCCGCTCCACGACGGGCGGTGTGGTGCTGGACCCGCCCGGGATGAAGTCGCCCGGCTCGGTGCCGGTGGAGGACGTGTGGGTGGAGGGCCCCGGAGGCCGCATCCACGCCCTCCTCCAGCGACCCGAGGGCACCACCGGCCCGCTGCCCACGGTCTTCGACATCCACGGCGGCCCCACCTGGCACGACAGCGACTCCTTCGCGGCGGGCCCCGCAGCCTGGGTCGACCACGGATACGCGGTGATCCGTGTCAACTACCGCGGCTCCACGGGCTACGGCCGCGCCTGGACGGACGCCCTGAAGCACCGCGTCGGCCTCATCGAGCTGGAGGACATCGCCGCGGTCCGCGCATGGGCCGTCGACTCCGGCATCGCCGATCCCGAGCGCCTGATCCTCACCGGCGGCTCCTGGGGCGGCTACCTCACCCTCCTCGGCCTCGGCGTCCAGCCCGACGCGTGGACCCTCGGCATCGCGGCGGTCCCCGTCGCCGACTACGTCACGGCGTACCACGACGAGATGGAGGCGCTGAAGGCGATGGACCGCACGCTCCTCGGCGGCACACCGGAGGAGGTGCCCGACCGCTTCGAGGCCTCGTCCCCGCTCACCTACGTCGACCAGGTCAAGGCGCCGGTCTACATCTCGGCCGGGGTCAACGACCCGCGCTGCCCGATCCGCCAGATCGAGAACTACGTCAAGCGCCTGGAGGCGCGAGGCGCGGTGCACGAGGTGTACCGCTACGACGCCGGCCACGGCTCGCTGGTGGTGGACGAGCGGATCAAGCAGGTGCGGCTGGAGCTGGAGTTCGCGGAGCGGCACATCAGGGGGGTTTCGGGCGCCCAGTAGCCCGGGAGGTGGGGTGGTTCCGCGGCTGCGGGCGGGGGTGGCGGCTGATCGCGCAGTTCCCGCGCCCCTCGGGTTGGTGCGTAACCCTCGGGCGTCTGACGCCGAGCAGGAACACCGCTCGGCGTCACGCCCCCGCCCGCTCCCGCCGTCTGCGTCCCAGCAGCTCCGCGAGTCCCCGCCGGGTGGCCGCCAGCACCACCCGGTCCCCGGCCCCCAGCACATGGCAAGGAGGCAGGTCCCACACCAGCCCCGACGTCGCCGCGCCGTCCTCCTCGGTGCTCTCCCGGTCACCCCGGCGGCCCCCGGAGGGCGCCGTGTTGAGCGCCAGCACCCGCCAGGCCCCGGCCCGGAACGCCTCCCCGACGGTCCGTCCCTCCAGCTGCGGATGCCCGGCCACGTCCACCTCCGCGAACAGCAGCACCCGCCGCTCCACCGGGATCGCCCCGAGGATCTGCCGCCCCATCATCGCCCCGGCGAACGCGGGCGCGGCCAGGTGGGACACGCTCCGGCTCCGCGTCAGGGCGCGCGGATGCGCGGCCCGCAGCGTCCGGTACACGGCCGTCGCGAAGTCGTCGTCGTACAGCCGCAGCACGACCCGCAGGTCGGGCCGTACCGACCGCGCGTACAGCGACGCCTCCAGGTTCGTCGTGTCCGCGCTGGTCAGTGCCAGCAGCGCGTGCGCACGGTGGATCTTCGCGGCTTCCAGCACGCCTTCCTGCGTGACGTCCCCGAGCACCACCGGCACCCGCAGGCGCCGGGCCGTGGCCAGACCCCGCGCGTCCGGATCGGACTCCACGCACACCACGGGGATGCTCAGCTCCCGCAGCCGCGTCAGCACCCGCGTCCCGATCTTGCCGAGCCCGAGCAGCACCACGTGCCCGCCGAGCCCCCGCGGCGGCTTGCGCAGCGCGGACGCGCTGCGGAACGTGCCCAGCGCCTCCAGCACCGCCGCCAGCAGCACCGGCAGCAGCAGCAACCCCACCAGACCGGACAGCAGTTGCAGCACCTGCCGGGCCGTCGACTGGTGGAGCGCGGGATCGTTGATGCCGAACAGGTCGAGCAGCGTGACGTACGTCGCGTACAGCGGATGCTCATCGGCCACGATCATCAACCCCACGGCGAGCGCCAGCACACAGCCCACCAGCCCGGCCAGCGACCAGCGCAGCCGCCGCGAGAACAGCGAGGCGAACGGCGGCACCCCGCCCCGCCCGGCGGGCAGGGACGGCCCCGTGTACGACACCTGCTCCAGGACGACGGTCCCGCGCCCGGTCGCCGCCGCCACCGCCGCCTCGTCCGGCAGCAGGTGCGGCCCGTGCTCCCCGCTGCCCTCGGAACCATCCGCGCCGGCCGGGTCGTTGCTCGTCGCCGACAGCAGCGCCAGGGTGCACAGCCCCGGGTCGGCCACCTCGCCCGGCCGCGGCGGCTGACGCTCCACCGCACGCAGCACGAGCCCTTCCGTCTGGACGACCTTGCTGGTGCCGACGAGAGCGGTGGCGGCGAGCGCGGGGGCGGCCGTGTCGGCGTCGGACAGCACCGTCGTCGACGCGTCGAGGCCCGCCGCCCGGCCGTCCCCGGAAGCGACGGCGGCGGTCTGGTCCAGCAGTTCCTCGATGTGCTGCCCCAACCGGCGGTTGTAGAGCCGCAGTACGAGCCGCAGGTGCGGGTTGAGGCGGCGGGCGGTGAGCGCGGCACGGATGTTGGTCTCGTCGTCGTCGAAGACGAGCGCCAGCGCCGCCGCCCGGTCGGCGCCCACCTCGGTGAGCACCGCCTCGGTGATCTCCGGCGCCTGAACCACCTGCTCGTTCGCGGCCGGTTCGGCGCTCGGGCCGGTCCGCCCGGAGGCCGCGTTCACGACCCGGTCGAGCAGCGCGGCCGAGGCGGCCCGGGCCCGTCCGACGACGGGCTGCCGCACCCGCCTCCCGGAGGGCGGCACGACGAGCGTGACCTGCTCGGCGTAGACACCGCGGAGTTCGGCGGCCAGCCGGTGCGCAAGCCCGTCGTCACCGCACACGATCATGTGCGTGGCCGGATCACCGGGCTGACCTTGGTTCGGAACGCTCCCCACGAGGAGAAGACTGCCTCACCGTGACGAGCGGTTCCAGAAGGGGACGGTGGGGCGTGAACGCCCGGCCGTCGCCGTCCGTACGAAAGGGGAGGGAAGGGGCAATGCCCTCGCGCACCACCGGAGGTACCGGGCCCGTGGCCATCACGAAGACCGCCCCGCAGCACAGCGGTGAGCGCGCGGAACCCGGGCAGGGCCGGGGCACCGGAACGGACCCGGGCAGGGAGGAGGGCCGGCACCTCAACTCGGCCCTCCTGCTGACCCTGTTGCTGCTCACGGCGGTGATGTTCCAGGACCCGGTCCGCGGGGCCCTCGCCGCGCCGGTGATGCAGAGCTGGATGACGGTGTTCGTCGCGGTCATGGTCCAGGCGCTGCCGTTCCTGGTGCTCGGTGTGCTGCTGTCGGCGGCGATCGCGGTGTTCGTGCCGCCGTCGTTCTTCGCCCGGGCCCTGCCGAAGCATCCGGCCCTGGCGGTGCCGGTCGCGGGCGCGGCGGGGGTGGTTCTGCCGGGCTGTGAGTGCGCGTCCGTGCCGGTGGCCGGTGCCCTGGTCCGCCGGGGGGTCACACCGGCGGCGGCCCTGGCCTTCCTCCTCTCGGCGCCCGCCATCAACCCGATCGTGCTGACGGCGACGGCCGTGGCGTTCCCCGGCAACCCGGAGATGGTCTGGGCCCGTTTCGTCGCGAGCCTGGTCGTGGCCTGCGCGATGGGCTGGCTCTGGCACCGCCTCGGCCGCACGGACTGGCTGCGCCCCCCGGCCCGCGCGTCGTACGAGGGCCGGAGCAAGGGAGCGGCCTTCGCGAACTCGGTCCGCCACGACGTGACGCACGCGGGCGGTTTCCTGGTGATCGGCGCGATGGCCGCGGCGACCCTCAAGGCGGTCGTCCCGGCCGACTGGCTGGGCCTCGCGGCCGGCCACCCCGTGCTGTCGGTCCTGGTCCTCGCGGTCCTGGCGGTCCTGCTCTCCATCTGCTCGGAGGCGGACGCGTTCGTGGCGGCGTCCCTGACCCAGTTCTCCCTGACGGCCCGTCTGACGTTCCTGGTCGTCGGCCCGATGATCGACCTGAAGCTCTTCGCGATGCAGGCGGGCACCTTCGGCCGCGCCTTCGCCCTGCGCTTCGCCCCCGCGACCTTCGCCCTGGCCGTCGTCGTGTCGGCCCTGACCGGAACGGTCCTGCTGTGAACCGCCTGGCCCAGACGGCTCTTCTCTTCCTGCTCGGCGCGACCCTGCTGCACGCCGGCACGACCGACCTCTACCTGCGCTACGTCAAGGAGGGCCTGCGCCCCCTGGTCCTCCTCGCGGGCGCGGTCCTGATCGCCACGGCGGCGGCGACCCTCTGGTACGACCGCCGCAACACCTCCGCCCACGACCACGACGACGAGCCGGGCACCCCCGCCGACGAGTCGCGCACCCCCGCCCACGACCACCACCGTGAGCCCCGGGTCTCCTGGCTCCTCACCCTCCCCGTCCTCGCTCTGATCCTGGTCGCCCCGCCGGCCCTGGGCTCCTACAGCGCGGCACACACCGGTACGGCCCTGACCAAGCCCTTCGGCTTCCCGGCCCTCCCCGCCGGCGACACCCCCCTGCGCCTGGCCGTGGCGGACTACGCCGGGCGTGCGGTCTACGACGACGGCCGTGCCCTCAGGGGCCGCGAACTGAAGATCACCGGTTTTGTCACCCTGGACCGCGACGGCACCCCCTACCTGGTCCGCATGGGCCTCAACTGCTGCGCCGCCGACGCCCAGCCGGTCAAGATCGCCCTGTCGGGCGACATACCGCCGGTCCTGCGCCCGGACACCTGGCTGGAGGTCACCGGCACCTACACCCCCCGCCGCACCAAGGACCCGGTCAACAACGGCCCCGTCCCCTACCTCGAGGTGACGGCCGCGCGGCCGGTCCCCACCCCGCACGACCCGTACGACGAGACGTGGAACACCTGAACTGCGGTGTGGAGCAAGCACTTTGGGGGTACCCGGAGGAAACCGCTGATCAGCGAGGTGCAGGCATGACCACACTCCACGGTGCGCGCACGGCGGAACTCGGCCGGCCGCTTGCGCCCGAGGCGGCCCGCGAGGAACTTGCGAAGGCAGACCAGCGAGCCGGTCTGACCCTGGCCACCCTCGGCGCCGCCCTGGCCGCCCTCCTCACCGCGATCACCGCCGGTGTCATCACCCCCGCCCAGTTCGCCACGGTCCCCCAGCTGCTCCTGTGGACCGGCTGCGCTGCCTGCGCCCCGTCCCTGGTCCTGCTGAGCCTGGCGAGGACGCCCCACCCGGCGCCGACCGCCGACACCCCGGCCCAGCTCCTGACCCGCACCACCCGCGTCAAGCACCGCCGGATACGGCACGCGATGACATGGGGGGCGGCGTTCCTCGCGCTGACCCTCGCGGGGACGCTGGCAGGCCTGCTCACCTAGGGCCTGTCGTTTGGATCACGCCGGCGTCGCGGGGCGCGCACATCTGCCGCGTCGGCCCTGGCCGGCCCGCCGCACCTCAGCGAACCGCAACCGGGGGACCGCGCGGTTTGGAGGGCGGCTCGAGCCTCGCTCGCGTGGGCATCCAGGGCCGTCGCCCGCGGCGGCGGCGTCTGCAACTCTCGGCGGAGAGACCGCGAACGTCTCGACACTCGTGACGGGGAGTTCCGCATGCCCAATGCCGTTTCCTGCACCGACTCCGCAGCCGGACGTTCTGCCGTGCCCTCCTTCGAAGCCGCCACCGGAACCCTCCTGCGGCAGCTGGTGCTGGCGGCCGGGCCGCTGACGGTGCTCCAGATCGGCTGCCCGTACGAGTCGTTCACCGCCACGCTCGCGACCGCGGTGAGCGAGAACGGGCAGGGCCGGGTCATCGCCTGCGAGCCGGACCCCGCACGCGCCGGGGCCGCCGCCGAGGCGGTCGAGAGGGCCGGAGCGGGGCGCTGCGCGGACGTGCGGGCGGGCCGTCCCGAACCGTCGCTGGCGACCCTGGCCGGACCGGTCGACCTGCTGCTGCTCGGCGGGCCGCCCCAGTCCTTCCTGCCGCTGCTGGAGCTGGTGGAACCCAGGATGCTGCCGGGCGCGGTGGTGGTGGCCCTCGGCGTACGGGACGAGCCGGTGCGGTGCGCGGACTTCCTCGCCCATGTCCGGTTCCCCGGCAGCGGCTACGTGTCGCTCCCCCTTCCCTTCGACGGCGGCGTGGAGATGGCCGTCCGCACCGCCTGACGCCCACGCAGCCCACCGCGCGTCCGCAACCCACGCCTGCCATCCGCGCACGCCCCCCGTGTCGGTCACCCGCGCACGCCCCCCGTGTCGGTCACCCGCGTCCGCCCCCCGTGTCGGTCACCCGCGTCCGCCCCCCGTGTCGGTCACCCGCGTCCGCCCCCCGTGTCGGTCACCCGCGTCCGCCACCCGTGCCGGTCACCGGCGCCCGCCACCCGTGTCGGCCACCCCTTAGGAGTGCCGTGTCCCTTCGTCCGTTCGACCCGGAGTTCCTGCCCGAGGGGCACCCCGACAAGGAGACCGTCCCGCCCCGTGTCACCGCCTCGCACGCCGTGTGGCGAGGACTGGTGCGTTACCTGCTGCTGCCCTCGTACCGCGCGCTGGTCGCCCTCGGCTCCGTGCACGTGGCCGCGCTCTGGCACCCGGAGTTCGGGCCGGCGTGCGGTGCGCCGAGGGAGGAGCCACCGCCCGGCTACAGGGCGTTTCGAGCGGGTCTTGAGAGCGGGCCGGAAGCCTGGCCGGGACAACCGCATCCCCCAGTTCCCCCAGTTCCCCCTGTTCCCCCAGAGAATCGAGGAGATCTGTGATGAGCGACGTACGGCTGGTCGGCACCTGGACCACGCAGTTGGACGACGACGGCAAGGCGGTCCCCGGCCTGGTCAGCTTCTCGGCGGACGGCACGGTCGTCTCCACCCAGCTCAACACGAAGAACATCGGCCTGGGCACCTGGCGTGCCACGGGCCCGGACAGCTTCGAGTACGGCTTCCACATCCTGGCCGCCGACCCCGAGGGCAACCACGTCGGGGAGGCGCACGTGCGGGTGTCGGGCGAGTTCGTCTCGGACACCGAGTGGCAGGGCACCGGCGGTGCGGAGTTCTTCGACCCGCAGGGCACCAAGCTGCGCGGGCACGCCGGGTCCAAGGTGACCGCCGGCAAGTTCGGCATCGACGACTGATGCGGGCGGCTGCGCTGCGGGACCGGCTCGACGGGGACCTGGTTCTGCCGGACGAGGCGGGCTTCGCCCTGGCCCGACAGCTTCAGAACACCGAGTACGACACGGTCGAGCCGTACGCCGTCGCGTACTGCGCCTCCGAGGAGGACGTCGCGCTGTGCGTGCGGCACGCCCGGGAGCTGGGGGTGCGGCTGCACGTCCGGGGCGGCGGCCACAGCTTCAACGGCTGGTCGACCGGTGAGGGGCTGGTCGTCGACCTGTCCCGGATGAACCACGTCGTCGCCGAGGGTCCCGTGGTGCGGCTGGGGGCGGGCGTCCAGTCGCTGGACGCGCTGGACGCCCTGCGGACGCAGGGGCGGCAGATCGTCACCGGGACGTTCCCCACGGTCTCCGCGGGCGGGTTCCTGACCGGTGGCGGGATCGGCTGGCAGACACGGAAGTTCGGGCTGGGCAGCGACCGGCTCGTCGCGGCGCGCGTCGTGCTCGCGGACGGCAGGACCGTCCGCTGCTCGCCCGCCGAGGAGCCCGATCTGTACTGGGCGTCGCGCGGTGGCGGCGGAGGCACCTTCGGCGTGGTCACGGAGTTCGAGGTGCGCGCGATCGACGCACCCGCCCTGACGGCCTTCGAGACGCTGTGGGCGTACGACGACGCCGTGGAGGTGCTGACGGCCTGGCAGGAGTGGGCCGTCGAAGGCCCCGACGAACTCGGCACCTCCCTGGTCGTGCTGCCGGGCATGTTCGGGCCCGGCGGGCGTCCGGTGGTCCGGGTCTGGGGCGTGCACCTGGGTACTGACGAGGCGCTGCGCGACGGATTGGATGAACTGGCCGAGCGGGCCGGGTGCAAGCCGCTGAGCAGGACCGTCGGTGCGCGGGGCGGATACGCCGAGGTCATGCACGAGGCGCTGTGCGGCTCGAAGACGGTGGCCCAGTGCCGGCGTACGGGCACCGGGCCCGAGGCCGAGGGGCACCGGCATCCGTACACCCGGCAGAGCTACCGGCTCACCGGCCGGGCCTCGACCCGGGCGGAGTCGGCGGCACTGCTCGACGCCTGGGATCCCGCCCTCGACGCGGTGGGGCAGGAGCGCTATTTGCTGTGCATCGCCCTGGGCGGTGCGGCGAGCCGGGTGCCGGGCGGCGCGACCGCCTACGCCCACCGGGACGCGCGGTTCCTCGTCGGCTATCAGTTCGCCTGCCGGCAGGCGGCGACGGACCCGGACGCGCCGTCGCGGCTGACCGCGCTGGCGGACCGTGCGGCAACCGCCCTCACACCGCTCGCCTGCGGCTCGTACATCAACTTCCCCAGCTCACGGGCGGGTGAGGACTGGGAGCCGGAGTACTTCGGCGCGAACCGGTTCCGGCTGCGCGCCGTGAAGCGGGCCTACGACCCGGACGGCTTCTTCCGGCACGCGCAGAGCGTCGGCCGTGCCCCGACGACCGAGGTGGACTCATGAGGACGGATCTGCGGAACAAGGTCGTGCTGGTCACCGGCGCCTCCTCGGGCATCGGCCGGGCGACGGCCGTGGCCTACGGGGAGGAGGGGGCGAGGGTCGCGATCACCTACCACAGCAACGAGGACGGGGCCCGCGAGACGGCCCGGCTGGTGACCGAGGCGGGCGGCACACCGCTGGTGGTGCGCTACGACCTCGCGGACGAGGGGTGCATACGGGACGCCGTGGGGCGGGTCGCCGAGGAGTGGGGCGGCATCGACGTGCTGGTGGCCAACGCGGTGGTCTGGAGCGAGGCGATCCCGCGGCCCGGGCAGCCGGTGCCGCGCTTCGAGGACGTACCGGCGAAGCAGTGGCAGGAGGTGCTGCGCACGTCCGTCGACGCCGTGTTCCACACGCTCCAGGCCGTCCTGCCGTGGATGCGCGGGCGGCCGTGGGGCCGGATCGTGCTGCTCGGCGCGGGACTGGCGGACACCGGCAAGGCCGGGGCGGGGGCGTACGGCGCCGGCAAGTCCGCGCTCTTCGGGCTGATGCGCAGTCTCGCCTGGGAACTGGGGCCGGACGGGATCCTGGTCAACATGGTGGTGCCCGGCCAGACCAGCACCGAGACCGTGCGGGCACACGTGCCCCCGGGCTTCCTCGAGGAGAAGGGCAGGACCCTGCCGTCGGGCCGGATGTCCGCGCCCGAGGACGTGGCCCGGGCCATCACCTTCCTCGGCTCGGCCGCCAACGGCAACACCAACGGCGAGACGCTGCGCGTGACGGGCGGCGCCTGACGGGGCCGCCTGCGTCCGCCCCGGGTACGGGCCCCGCAGCACTCCAGGGATCCTGGGTGCGGCGGGGCCCGCCACCGTCGCGGCCGGTGTGCCCGGTGTCGAGTTGTCCTCGACGGTGCTTCGAGAGGCCCGGGTCACCGTGTGGGGCATGGAGATTCGTAGCCTCGACGGCGATGAGCCGGCGACCATCGCCGCCTTGCTTCCCGGGTTCCGGGACACCATGAGCCTGGAGCTGCCCGGTGATCCGCCGGTGACCCAGGCCCTGCTGGCGCGGCTGTTCCAGCGGCGGCACGGCACGGAACGGATCGTGCTGGCCGCCTACGACGGCGGCACGCCGGCCGGTGTGCTGAAGCTCGGCCTCGACCTGGCGGACCGGAGCGGGCCGGGACACGGTTCGCTGTGGGTGTTCCCCGGTTTCCGGCGGCGCGGTGCCGGCCGGGCGCTGGCGGCCGCGGGGCTGGCCGCACTGCGGGAGCGCGGGCGGGACCTGATGCTGGCCGACGCTCCCAGGGCGGAGGCCGGCGAACGGTTCGCGGCGGAGCTCGGAGCCGACCTCATCGGTGAGAGCGTGCGTCATCGGCTGCGCCTGGCCGGGCCCGCCCGTGCGGTGCTTCAGGCCGCGGCGGCCCGGCCGGTGCCCGGGTACCGCCTGGTGAGGTGGCAGGGGCCCTGCCCCGACGACCTCGTGGAGTCCTACGCGCGGGCCTGGAGCGGGCTGGAGGAGCGGGTCAACGGCCAGGCGAGGATCCGGCGTCCCTCCGCCGACGACGTACGCGCGCGGGAGGCCGAGGCGGAGCGGGCCGGGCATCTGCCCCACGTGGTGGCGGCGCTGCCCGAGCACGGCACGCAGATCGTCGGGTACGCCACCTTGTTCGTGCGGAACAGCCCGATGGCGGACGCCGGCGAGACGCTCGTGCTGCCCGGGCACCGGCGGCGTGGTCTGGCCACCCGGCTGAAGGGCGAGCTGCTGCTCGGGGCCGCCCGCGAGAACAACCGGCTCGCGCTGGTCCAGGTCTTCAACGACACCGCCGACACCGCCGTGGTCGCGCTCAACCGCAAGCTCGGCTTCGAGGCCGACTCGTACTGGTCGACCTACGCGCTCAAGGCCTGACGCGCTGAAGGCCTGGGCGTGCAAGGCCTGACGGGCTGAAGACCTGACGAGCCAGCCCTTACGCGCTCAAGTCCTGCGGTGCTCAAGGCCTGAGCGGACAGCCTCCCCCGGGTCCGCCCCCGGATCCGCCCCGACCCCCGAACCCGCCCCGACCCCCGAACCCGATCAAGAGCCGAGCCGAGAGGAACCCATGACCACCGTGATCCCTGCCGGGCAGCGCACGCGCAACGCCGAACTGATCCGCGAGCTGTACGGGACGCTCCACCGCGAGCGCCGCTTCGAGGAGACGGGCCGCTTCTTCCACGCCGACTGCGTCGAGCACGCCCCGGCCGACTGGCGGAGCTCGGACCGGGTGTTCCCCGAGCTGCGCGGGGACATCGACCACCTGGTGGCCGGGAACGACCGGGTGATGCTGTTCGCGACCTGGACCGGGCGCTCCCGCTCGGGCGCCGAACTGCGCCTGCACACAGCCGAGTTGTACCGTCTGCGGGACGGCAGGGTGGCCGAGCACTGGAACGTGGTGGACCGTGACGTGCTGGTCGCGCACGGCGTGGACGGCGGACCGGACCGGAGCGGTCAGCCGGCCGCGCCCGGGCTGCACGGCCCGCACAGCGACACCGAGCGGGCCAACGCGGAGCTGGTGCTCGGCGCGTACCGCGACGTCTTCAGCGAGCACCGGCTGGACCTGGCCGAGCGTTACTACCACCAGGACTACCGGCACCACAACATGCGTACCGACGCGGTGCCGGACGGGCTCGACGCGTTCAAGGCGTTCTTCGCCGACAACATCGCCGCCTTCCCCGACCTGGTCACCACCGTGGACCACATCGTCGCCGCCGGCGACCGGGTGATGGTCTTCGTGACCTGGACCGGCACGCTCACCGGCGCGTGGAGCGGCGGCGGCCCCTCCGGACTGCCGCTGGAGATGCGTACCTGCGACCAGTTCCGGATCGAGCGCGGGAAGGTCGCCGAGCACTGGGAGGTCGTGGACTACCTGGCCCTGGGACGGGCCGGACTGCCGACCCCGTGAACCACTGTCCGAGGCCGATCACCCAGAGAGGGACCGTGCGATGACCTCCGCTTCCGACCCTTCCGGCAACGCACCCGTACTGATCGTCGGCGGCAGCCTCGTCGGGCTGTCCACCGCCCTGTTCCTCGCCCGGCACGGGGTGCGGTGCACCCTGGTCGAGCGCCATCCGGGCACGTCCGTCCACCCCAGGGCCGTCGGGTACTACCCCCGGACCGGGGAACTGCTGCGCCAGGCGGGTGTCGAGGACGCCGCCGTACGGGAGGCGTCCGGCTTCGCCACGCACCGCACCCGGGCCGGGGTGACCTCGCTCGCCGGTGACGTCCTGTTCAGCAAGGAGGAGCTGGAGGGCGACGACGACCTGGGCGACCTCACCCCGTCCCGGCTGCTCCTGCTGCCGCAGGACCGGCTGGAGCCGCTGCTGCGGGAGCGGGCGGCGGAGCTCGGCGCCGACCTCAGGTTCGGCACCGAGCTGTTGTCCTTCGCGGAGGACCCCGAGGGGGTCACCGCCGTCCTCGGCGACGACACCGGCACCCGCACCTTCCGCAGCTCCTATCTGGTGGCCTGCGACGGGCCGCGCAGCACCGTCCGGGAGGCGCTGAAGGTGCCCCGGCAGGGGCGCGGGGTGCTGTCCCGCCATGTGAGCATCGCGTTCGGCGCGGATCTGCGCCCGGTGCTGGGCGACCGCAGGTACAGCGTGGTCCACGTGCAGAACCCGCAGGTCACCGGCATTCTCGTGCATGACGACACATTGACCGGGGGCACGCTCATCGTCGGGTACCGGCCCGAGGACGGCGAGAGCCTGGAGGACTTCACCGACGACCGCTGCGCGGAACTGGTGACGGCCGCGGTGGGCACGCCCGGGGCCGGGGTGACGATCCGTTCGCGCTTCCCCTGGGACATGGCGGAGCAGGTGGCCGAGAGGTTCGTGCACGGCAGGGTGCTGCTCGCCGGGGACGCGGCGCACGTGGTGCCGCCGACCGGGGGATACGGAGCCAACACCGGTATCGCCGACGCCCACAACCTCGCCTGGAAGCTCGCCCTGGTGGTCGCGGGGGTCGCGGGGCCCGGCCTGGTGGAGACGTACGACGCCGAGCGGCGTCCCGTGGCGGTCTACACGGCCGAGCAGGGTTCCCTCCAGCTGGCGCTGCGCTCCGGCTCCGCGACCCCGGAGCAGCGGGCGGCCGTCGCGGACGCGGTGACGGTGACGTCGGGGCAGGCGTACCGTTCCGCCGCGGTGGTGGCGGAGCCGGGCGGAGCGTACCTGCCGGTCGCCTCCGACCCGCGCGCACTGCATGGGGAACCCGGGACCCGGGCGCCGTACGCGCTGCTGTCGCGGGACGGCGAACCCGTCTCCACGCTCGACCTCTTCGGGCGGGACTTCGTCCTGCTGACGGGGGAGAACGGCCGCGAGTGGCTCTCGGCCGCCGCCTCAGCCTCCGCCGGGCTGGGCCTGAAGCTCACCGCACGCCGGGTCGTGCGGGGCACGGGCGGCGGGGCGGGCACGCTGGCCGACCCGGACGGCACCTGGTCCGAGCGCTACGGCGGGCTGCGTCCCGAAGGCGCGGTCCTGGTACGGCCGGACGGTGTCGTCGCGTGGCGCTCGCCGGGCGCGGATCCCGGGGGCGCGGAGGCGGCGGTGCTGGAGGCGGTGCTGCGCGGGGTGCTCGACCGGGGCTGAGAGGCCCACGGCGCATCCGCGGCTTCGGCCGGGACGCGCCCGGCGCACCGAGGTGCGTCACGGCCGGGGCGGCGGATGCCCGTCCCGGCCCGGCGGCGCCGTCTACGCGGAACCGTCGTGCTGCAGCTCGCCCACGGAGTCCACGTACTTGATGAGCAGCCGGGCGAACTCGAGCCGCTCCTCCTCGGGCCAGTCCTGGGTGATGCGCTCGAAGGCCGCCCGCTGGTGGCGGCGGAAGCGGGCGAGCGTCTCGTGCCCCTCGGGGGTGAGCTGCAGGATCGTACGGCGGCCGTCGCGCTGCGAGGCCGCACGGATCAGATAGCCGGCCGAGATGCAGTCCGAGACCATCCGGCTCGCCACGGAGGGGTCGACGGCGAGCCGCTCGCCCACGACACCCACGGTGATCTCCTGGCCCTCCTGGTCGGGCCCGTCCTGCACGATGTTGAGCACCAGCGTCCTGGTGAAGTCCTTGCGGGACACCTGCTTCTCCACGTTCAGCGCCTGCGCGCGCCGCAGTCGGGAGAAGGCGGGGCCGACGGCGTCGAGCAGATCCGCTGCCCGCGGCGGGGGCTGAGTCGAAGTGTCCATGTCCGCATTCTAAGCGAGTTGATTACGGCAGACGAGCATCTGTATGCTCTCAATCGACTGCATGACATTAAGCATATACCTGTGAGCGAACATCTATCGCACACACTCTGCCGCGCACCCGACGCGCCCGTCCACCGAGGGGGAACCTCATGTCCCAGTCCGTGCCACCCGAGCAGTCCGATCGCGACTTCGAGATCACCTACGACCCCGACGTCGAGTTCGACGTGCTGATCGTCGGCGGCGGTCCGGTCGGCATGCTGCTCGCCGCGGAGCTCCGGATCTCCCGCGTCCGGGCGGTCGTGCTCGAGCGGCTGCCCGAGCGCACCCCGCACTCCAAGGCCTTCGGGCTGCACGCCCGCTCCCTGGAGTCCCTCGACCGGCGCGGCCTGCTCAAGAGGTTCCGCGAAGGGGCCCGCTCCTGGAACAACGGCCACTTCGCGGGCCTCGACGAGTGGGTCGACTTCTCCACCCTCGACAGCGCGCACGGCTACGCCCTGCTCTCCGAGCAGACCCGGACCGAACGGCTGCTGGAGGAGCGTGCCGCCGAGTTCGGCGCCGAGATCCGGCGCGGCCACGAGGTCACCGCCCTGCGCCAGGACGCCGACGGCGTCGAGGCCGAGGTGACCGGCCCCGACGGCGGCTACACCCTGCGCGCCCGCTACGCCGTGGGCTGCGACGGCGCTCGCAGCCTGGTCCGGCAGGAGGCCGGCATCGCCTTCCCCGGCACCGGCGGCCGGGTCACCGCCCGGCTCGGCGACGTGATCCTCGCCGACCGCGAGAACGCCCCCATGGGCATGGAGCGCACCGAACGCGGCCTGCTGTTCTGCGTCCCGCTCGACGACACCTACCACCGGGTCTCCACGTTCGACTTCGAGGCCGACCGGGAGCCCGGGGCGGAACTCACCCTCGACGAGCTGACCGCGAGCCTGCGCGAGATCTGGGGCGACGACCTCGGGGCGCACGCGCCGCGCTGGCTCTCCGTCTTCACCGACTCCGCGTGCCAGGCGGAGTCCTACCGCGCCGGCCGGCTGCTGATCGCGGGCGACGCCGCCCACACCCACTTCCCGGTCGGCGGCCAGGGCGTCAACCTCGGTCTCCAGGACGCCTTCAACCTCGGCTGGAAGCTGGCGGCCGCGGTGCACGGCTGGGCTCCCGAGGGCCTGCTCGACAGCTACGACCGGGAGCGCCAGGCGCCGGCCCGCAAGGTGCTGGCCAACACGCGCGCCCAGATCGCGCTGATGAACCCGGACCCGTACGTCACCCCGCTGCGCGAGCTCTTCACCGACCTCATGCGCACCGAGCAGGTCAACCGGTACCTCGCCGAGATGCTCAGCGGCGTCACCGTCCGCTACGCGATCGACGGCCCCGAGCACCGGCTGCTCGGCGACTTCGCCCGGGACCTGGAGCTGAGGACCGAGGACGGCGTCCGGCCCCTGCCCAAGTACCTGAAGCGCGGCACCGGCGTGCTGCTCGACCTGTCCGGCGACCCGCAGATCGGCCAGGTCCACGAGAAGTGGGCCGCGGGCGTCTCCTGGGCCGGCCGGCTCCAGCTCGTGCGGGCCGAGTGCGCCCAGGAGCCGGGACTGGCCGGTCTGCTGGTCCGCCCCGACGGCTATGTCGCCTGGGCCGCGGACCGGGACATGCCCGAGCCGGAGCTCCGGGAATCGCTGACCGCGGCCGTCACCACCTGGTTCGGCACGGTCTGACGAAGGGGCCGCGAGGGCCGCGGGGGATGTCCCCGCGGCCGGCGCGGCCGCCTTCCCCACCCCCCACACCGCACGTGCCCGTGAGAGGAACCCGTGAGCAATCCCCCCTGGTCGCAGGAGTTATTGGAGAAGAGCGACCTGATCACCCCCATGGCCATCAGAGTGGCCGCCACCCTCGGACTCTCCGACCACATGGCCGCCGGCGCGGTCACGGTCGAGGCGCTGGCCCGGGAGGTGAACGTGGACGCGACCGCTCTGGGCCGTCTCCTCGGTCACCTGGTCAACGCCGGGATCTACCGCCCGCTCCCGGCCGGGGGCTACGAACCGACGGAACTCGGTGTCCTGCTGCGTGACGACGTCCCGCAGTCGGGCCGCGACTGGCTCCGTCTGGACGGCCCGACCGGCCGCGGCGAGGCCGCGGTGTTCCGCCTGCTGGATGCCGTGCGCACCGGCGGACCCGTCTACTCCGCGCTGTACGGGCAGGAGTTCTGGACGGACGTCGAGTCGGACGGCGCGCTCGCGGAGGCCTTCGCCCGGCGGATGGCGGCGAGCATGCGCTGGGTCGTCCCCGAACTGCTGGCCAAGGGCGACTGGGAGTCCGTCCGGCATGTCGTGGACGTCGGCGGGGGCAGCGGTGACCTGCTCGCGGCCGTGGTCGACGCCACCCCGGGCGCGCACGGCACCCTGCTCGACCTGGAGGCGCCCGCGGCGGCGGCCGAGCGGGACTTCGCGGCCGCCGGCCTCCAGGAGCGCTGCCGCGCCGTGGTCGGCAGCTTCTTCGATCCGCTGCCCGCCGACGGCGACGTGTATCTGCTGTCCAACGTCCTGCTCAACTGGCCCGACGACCGGGCCGCCGAGATCCTCCGGCGCTGCGCCGAGGCCGTCCGCCCGGGCGGCCGGGTCATGGTCCTCGAAGGCCTCCTCGACGTGCAGACCGACCAGACGGATCTCGACCTGCGGATGCTCATCTACCTGGGCGGGCGAATGCGCACCACCGATCAGCTGCGCGAGCTGGCTGCCGACGCCGGGCTCGCCCTGCGCCGTGTGGTCGACCTGGGCCCGGTGCGCTCACTCGTCGAACTCACCCGGGCCTGATCCCGCCCGCGCCCCCCTTTGAAACCCCCTAGTGCCCGGCAGGGCGAGGTCCCGCCGGGCACGCAAGTGAACGAACGAAAAAGAGGAGTACGTCCATGCGTATCGTCCGACACCACGAGTTCGGTGCCCCCTCGGTGCTGCGGCTCGAAGAGGCCGAGAAGCCCACCCCCGGCCCCGGCCAGGTGCTGATCCGCGCCGAGGCGGTCGGCGTCAACTTCGCCGAGTGCCAGCGCCGTCAGGGCATCCCGGTCGGCGGTCCCGCCGAACTGCCGGGCTCGCCGGGCGGTGACGTCGCGGGTGTCGTGGAGCAGCTCGGCGAAGGCGTCGACCAGGTGAAGGTCGGTGACCGCGTGGTCACCGGCGTCGCCGCCGACGGGTACGCCGAGTACGTCGTCGCCCAGGCCGACTGGCTGTTCGCCGTCCCCGAGGGCATCGACCCCGGCCAGGCCACCTCGCTGCCCATCCCGGGCCAGACCGCCTACCACGTGATCGTCACGGCGGCGAAGCTCCAGCCCGGCGAGAGCGTGCTGATCACCGCCGCCGCGGGCGGCATCGGGCACCTGCTGGTCCAGATGGCCAAGGCGCTCGGCGCGGGCCAGATCATCGCCGCCGCCCGCGGAGCGGAGAAGCTGTCCTTCGCCGCCTCGCTCGGCGCCGACGTCACCGTCGACTACGGCGAGGACGGCTGGGACGAGAAGGTGCGTGCCGCGACCGGCGGCCGGGGCGTGGACGTGGCCCTGGAGACCGTCGGCGGCGACATCCTCACCAAGTCCGTGAATCTCACCGCCCAGTTCGGGCGGACGGTGGTGTACGGCGCGGCGGGCGGCGAGCTGCCGGCCATCGACGTCGCCGACATCTTCGACAACCGCATCGTCATGGGCTTCAGCATGTGGGGCGTGATGGGCGCCAAGCCGGACGCCATGGCCGCGGGTGCCCGGGACCTGCTGAACATGGTGACCTCCGGCACCGTGCGTCCCGTCGTCCACGCGGAGCTGCCGCTGAAGGACGCGGCGGCCGCGCACGAGCTGATGGAGTCGCGCTCCCAGCTGGGCCGTGTGGTCCTCGTTCCCTGACATCCCCTCAGGCCGTGCATCGAATCACTGATGTGCGGTTGACAAGTGCATGCATGACCACATGTAATTGTTCCACACCATGTAACCCGGATCCCTGGGCGGAGCCGCGCGACGACCTCCCGCGGCTCGACAACACCTCCTAGTTGGGAGAACACCATGCGAATCGTCCGCCACTACGAGCACGGCGCCCCCTCGGTGCTGCGTGTCGAAGAGGCGGAGAAGCCGCAGCCCGGACCGGGCGAAGTGCTGATCCGCTCCGAGGCCGTCGGCGTCACGTTCGCCGAGGTCCAGCGCCGCCAGGGCATCCCGATCGGTGGCCACGCCACGCTCCCCGGCGCCCCCGGCGGCGATGTCGCCGGCATCGTCGAGGCACTCGGCGAAGGCGTCACCAACCTGAGCGTCGGGGACCGCGTCGTCGTCGACGTCGACCACAGCGCCTACGCCGACTACGTGACCGCCGACGCCGCCTGGGCCATCACCATCCCGGACACCATGGACGCGGCCGAGGCCACCCTGCTGCCGAGCCCAGCCCAGACGGCCTACCACGCCATCAAGGAGTCCGGCCAGCTCAGAGCCGGGGAGTCGATCCTGATCGACGCCGCCTCGGGGGGCGTCGGACACCTCGCCGTGCAGATCGCCAAGGCGATGGGCGCCGGCAAGGTCATCGCCACCGCCAGCACGCAGGCCAAGCTGGACTTCGTCCGTGACCTCGGTGCCGACGTCACCGTCAACTACACCGACGACGACTGGGACGACCAGGTCCGGGCCGCGACCGACGGCCGGGGCGTGGACGTCGTCCTGGAGACAGTCGGCGGGGACATCCTCACCAAGTCCATCGCCCTGACGGCCCAGTTCGGCCGGCTGGTCTTCTACGGCTCGGCCAGCGGCGACATCCAGCCGATCCACCCGTTGATGCTCAGCCGGATGAAGACCGTGGCGGGCTTCGCCCTGTACGCCATGCTCTACAACAAGCCCGAGGCCATCGCCGCGGGACAGCGCGACCTGCTCGACATGATCGCCGACGGCAAGGTGCGCCCGATCGTGCACGAGCGGCTCGGCCTCGACGAGGCCGTCAAGGCGCACGAACTCATGGAGGCCCGGGCCCAGCTCGGCAAGGTCGTCCTCGTCCCCTGACGCGGGGCGACCCACCGCCTCCCGACCGACGTGGCCGGTCACGTGTCCCCCGTTCGGGACCGGCCACTCGCCGTACGGCACGAGAGGCACTCGTGCCGTACGGCGCAGTCCACAGCAATCCCCTGACGGATCCCACACCGCAGCGACGCCGGCCGACCACGGCCCGCGGGACGGGGATGGCACCCACTCCAGCCCGAAAGGCGAATCACCGTGCCCTCCCGGACCACAGGGGCAGACGGCCCGCTCACGACCGTCGGCTCCGCACCCGAGACCCGCATCAAACCCGTCATCACCGCCTGCATGCTGGCCGTCTTCCTGGCCATGCTGGACTCGCAGATCGTCGCCACCGCGCTGCCCCGCATCGTCGGGGACCTCGGCGGCCTCGACGTCTTCGCCTGGGTGACGACGGCGTACATCATCGCCGCCAGCGTCACCACGCCCGTCTACGGCAAGCTCGGCGACCTCTTCGGCCGCAAGAAGATCTTCCTGATCTCCGTCACGGTGTTCCTGGCAGGCTCCGCACTGAGCGGCGCCGCGCAGTCCATGGACCAGCTCATCCTGTTCCGCACCGTGCAGGGCATCGGCGCCGGCGGCCTCTTCGTCTCCGTGCTCGCCATCATCGGCGAGCTGTTCAACCCGCGCGAGGCCGCCAAGTACTTCAACCTCTTCGGCATCGTCTTCGCCCTCGCGGCGCTCGCCGGGCCCGCCGTCGGCGGTGCCCTCACGGACCTGCTGAGCTGGCACTGGGTCTTCCTGATCAACCTGCCCGTCGGCATCGTCGTCCTGGTGCTGGTCTCCACCTGCCTGCACCTGCCCCGCGCCGACCGCGTCGCGCGGATCGACTACACCGGGTTCGTCCTGCTCAGCGCCGCCATCGTCGCCCTCACCCTGGCCGCGAGCTGGGGCGGAGTGAAGTACGAGTGGCTGGACTGGCGGATCCTCGGGCTCGCCGTGGGAGCGGTGCTGCTCGCCGTGGCGTTCGTCGCCGCCGAGCGCCGGGCCCCCGAACCCGTCATCCCGCTGCACCTCTTCCGCGACTCCACCTTCAGCGTCAGCGTGCTGGTGAGCGTCGCGGCGGGCATCGTCTTCCTCGGCTCGGTCAACTTCCTGGCCATCTACATCCAGGTGGTCACCGGCGCCAGCCCGACCATGTCCGGCGTGGTGCTGCTGCCCATGATGTTCGGCCTGGTCGCCTCCTCCGTCGTCAGCGGAGCGGCGATCACCAAGACGGGGCGCTACAAGTGGTACCCCGTGCTCAGCATGGCCACCGGCATCGTGGGGGCGCTGCTGCTGGCCACCATGGACACCGGGACCCCCCGTACCGTGGTCATCGCCTACATGCTGGTCTTCGGTGTCGCCGCCGGACTGAACATGCAGGTCCTCACCATGGCCGCGCAGAACACCGCCCCGCGCGACGACATCGGCGCGGTCCACGCCACCGTGTCCTTCGCCCGGCAACTGGGCACCACCGTCGGCATCTCCCTGTTCGCCTCGATCTTCTACAACCGGCTCACCGAGGAGATCGCCGACCGGACCCCGCCGGGCGCGCTGCGCGGCATCGACCACGACGCGCTGTCCTCCACCGAGACACTGGACCGGCTCGCCGAGCCCGTGCGCAACGCCGTGGAACAGTCCTACGCCGCCGCGCTCACCCCCGTGTTCCTCACCGCCGTACCGGTCCTTCTGCTGGGGCTGCTGGCCGCCCTGACGATGAAGAACCTGCCGCTGCGCGGCGAGCACCAGGGCGAGGAGCACCAGGCCGGGAACCACCGGGAACACGAGAGGGCCGCCGAGGAGAGCTGAACGCCTCCCGGCCACCGGCAGTGAGCCGCCGTCCCGCACGGGACGGCGGCTCACGTGTGCGCGTCCCGCCTGGGCCTCCCTTCAGCGCCCTTCGAGCCCGAATCGACGGCTCGCGACCATCGTCGGCACTGCACAGCCGTACGACACAGGACGCAGCCCGAAGAACAGGCAGAGGCAGACCAGGAGGCTCGTGTGACAACGACCGAAGACCCGCAGACGGCTCCGGCGGTCGACCCCGGACCACTGATCCGGCTGACCATTGCCGACTGCGCCGCCAAGGTGCTGCACAGTGCCGTGACCCTCGGCGTGTTCGGCGCGCTGGCCGAGAGCCCCGCCGACGCGGCGGAACTGGCCCGCCGCACCGGGACGCACCACCGGATGGTCCCGGACTTCCTGGACGCGCTGGCCGGGCTCGGTCTGCTGGAGCGGACGGCGGGCGGCTACCGCAACTCCCCGCTGGCGCAGGCCTATCTGGTGCCCGGCTCCTCCTCGTACCTCGGCGGCTTCGTCGAGCTCACCAACGAGACCCTGTACGGCACCTGGGGCCGGCTCACCGAGGCGATGCGCTCCGGCGAGCCGCAGCACCTCGACCCGGACAAGGGCGGTTTCGTCGGGGACCGGCACAAGGACCCCGCCAAGATGAAGCGGTTCCTCGCCGGACTCGACGCCTACAGCGACCGGATGGGCGCCGAACTCGCCCGGCGGCCCGACTGGGGCCGCCACTCCTCCTTCGTCGACCTCGGCGGCGCCCGCGGCAACCTCGCGGCCGTCCTGGTGCGGGAGCACCCGCACCTGAAGGCGACCTGCTTCGACCTGGAGCGGACCCGGCCGCTGTTCACCGAGCACATCGAGGCCCTCGGCCTGACGGGCCGGGTCGCCTTCGCCGGCGGCGACTTCTTCACCGACCCGATCCCGCCGGCCGACGTCGTCGTCCTCGGGCACATCCTGCACGGCTTCGACACCGCACGGCGGCGCGAGCTGCTCGGCCGGGTCTTCGAGGCGGTGCGGCCCGGCGGCACGGTCCTCGTCTACGACCGGATGATCGACGACGACCGCAGCGACCCGGAGCGGCTGCTCAGCAGCCTGCACATGCGGCTGGTCAGCCCCGACGGCTCCGAGTACCGGATCGCGGACTGCCGGTCCTGGCTGCGCGGGGCCGGCTTCACCGACGGCGACGCGCAGCCCCTGCTCGGCACCCACACCCTGGTCACCGCCCACAAGGAGACAGCATGACGTCGCACACCACCCCCGTCCTCATCGTCGGGGGCGGGCTGACCGGACTGTCCGCGGCCGTCTTCCTCGCTCATCACGGCGTCGCCGCCACCCTCGTGGAACGCCACCCGGACACCTCCACCCACCCCAAGGCCCGGGCCATCAACCCGCGGACGATGGAGCTGTACCGCGCGGTCGGGATGGAGGAACGGGTCCGGGCGGGGCGTTCGCCCATCTCCGGCAACACCGACCTGGTGCACGTCGAGAGCCTCGCCGGCAAGGAACGCGTACGGATGCCCAGCGCCTCACCGGAGGACATCGGCCGGATCAGCCCCACCCAGTGGACGCTGATCGACCAGAACCAGCTGGAGCCGATCCTGCGGGAGCGGGCCGTCGAAGCAGGGGTGGACGTCCGCTTCTCCACCCGGGTCGACGCGCTCGAGGAGGACGCGGAGGGGGTGCTGGCCCACGTCACCGACCGGTCAACCGGGCAGAGTTCGCGGATCCGGGCGCGGTACGTGATCGCGGCGGACGGCAGCCGCAGCCCGCTCCGCGAGATGCTGGGCATCGGCGCGCACGGCCGCGGCACCATCACCAACCTCGTCAGCTTCTTCTTCGAGGCCGACCTGACCGAGGCGCTGCGCGGCCGCCGGATCATCGCGGCCTACGTCAACAACCCCGAGGTGCGCGGCACGATCATCCCCATCGACAACGACCGCCGGTGGGTCATCAACGTCTCCTTCTTCCCCGAACAGGGCCAGCGCGCCGAGGACTTCACCGAGGAGCGGTGCACCGCCCTGGTGCGCGCCGCGGTCGGGGTGCCCGACCTGCCGCTGAAGATCGAGTCGGTGGACATGCCCGCGTGGGACATCTCCGCACGCGTGGCGGACACGTTCGCTACGCGCCGGGTGTTCATCGCCGGGGACGCCGCCCACGTGATGCCGCCCACCGGCGCGTTCGGCGCCAGCACCGGCATCCAGGACGCGTACAACCTGGCCTGGAAGCTGGCCCTGGTGCTCGACGGCACGGCCGGCCCCGGGCTGCTGGAGAGTTACGACGCGGAGCGGCGGCCGGTGGCCGAGGAGACCGTGCGGCAGGCCATGCTGCGGTTCGCGGTCCGCGAGGGCAAGCAGTACCAGGAGGTCGCCGCGGAGCTGGTGGACGAGACGACCATGACGTTCGGGTACTGCTACCGCTCCGGCGCGTTCGCCGCGGAGGACGGGGCGCCCGACGCGATCCTGGAGGACCCCGAGCACCCCGGCGCCCGGCCCGGCGCGCGGGCCCCGCACCTGCGGCTCGACGGGCCCGAGGGGCCGGTGTCGGTCACCGATCTGTACGGCGACGGGTTCACCCTGCTCGTGGACGAGGCGGCGGGCCGGTGGACCGGGGCCGTGGAGAAGGAGGCCGAACGCCTCGGGGCCGGGCTGAAGGTCGTGCGGATCGGGCGGGGGACGCGGCTGTGGGACCAGGACGGGTCCTTCCGGCGACGGTACGGGCTGCTTGCCGGCGGCGCGGTTCTGGTGCGGCCCGACGGGTTCGTGGGGTGGCGCACGACCGCGGGGCGCGGCGGGCCTCTCGACCAGGCGGCGATCGCCGCGTTGCGGGGGATTCTGGACCGGGTCTAGGCGCGACGGGGGGGCGTGTGGGGTGGTCGGGCGGCTGCGGGCAGTTCGTGGCTTGTCGCGCAGTTCCCCGCGCCCCTTGACGCCCGCTTCGCGTGCACAGGTCGGCCGCGGTGCTCAGAGAAGGAGCACCGCGGCCGCTTCATGGGGCGCGAAGCGCACCCATAGGGGCGCGGGGAACTGCGCGATCGGCCACGACGGTGCCGCAGCCGCCCGACAACCCACCCCGCCCCCGAACAGAACGCTCACGCACGCCGCAACACCGCATCGAGCACCGCCGTCAGCGTCCCGGCAGGCTCACCCACCGCCGCACCGGAACGCCACGCGATGAACCCGTCCGGCCGGACCAGCACCGCACCGCTCTCCTCGACGCCGTAGCGGCCGAGGAAACGCTCGACGACCTCGGGGGACTCCTCCGCCCCCACCCGGTGGAAGGACAGACCGAGCGCGGCCGCCGGCTCCTGCCAGACGGTGCCGTCCGGGCCGGTGAGAAGCCAGAAGTCGCCGTCGAGGAGATCGTGCAGGGCGATGTCCTTGCCCTCACGGACCAGGGGCAGGTGCGCAGCGCGGGTGCCGGGGCGGCCGGTGGGGGCCGTCGGGTCCTCGACCACGGCGGTGTCGTCGTCGCCGGCCTCGCGCAGGACCGCGTCCGACCGGTACACGTGCCCGAACAGCACCGTGCTCTCGGGGCGGTGCCGGGCCGCGGCCGCCTCGTCGAGGCCGCTGCGCTGGAGGTAGCGGATGACGCCCTGGTCGACGGTGAACTCGGCGACCGGGGCCCGCTCCTGCTCGTAGGTGTCCAGCAGGCCGGGGCCCGCCTGCCCGCGCAGCACCCGCGCGAGCTTCCAGGCCAGGTTGTGCGCGTCCTGGATGCCCATGTTGCCGCCGAACCCCCCGGTGGGCGGCATGACGTGTGCGCAGTCGCCCGCCAGCAGCACGCGTCCGGAGCGGAAGCGGTCCGCCACCCAGGCGGCGATCTCCCAGCTCGTCGCGGACTCCACCGTCACCGGCAGACCGGCCACGCCCACCGCGGCCCGCACCAGCTCCACGCACTCCTCGGTGCCGAAGCCGCGGTGGTCGGCCCCGGGCGGCAGGCTCGGCGCGAGCACCCAGCGGTCGGAGTCCGCGCCGCCGAGCTTGCCGAGCACCCCCTTGACGGTCGGGTTGCTGACGAAGCAGAGGAAGAAGGTGCGCCCCGCCACGTACGGGTCGAGGTCGGCGTGGAAGACGATGTTCATCTGTCCGCCGAACACGCCCGGCCCGTGGTGGCCGATGCCGAGGGAGGTGCGGATCGGCGCCCGTGAGCCGTCGGCGGCGACCAGATACCGTGCCCGCACGGTCCGTTCGGCGCCGTCGCCCGCACTGCGCAGCACCGCCGTGACGCCGTCCGCGTCCTGGGTGAACCCGGTCATCTCAGTGGCGAACCTGATGTCCGCGCCGAGCTGCTCGGCCCGCTCCCGCAGCACCGGTTCGAGACGGTCCTGCCCGATCAGGGTCCAGCCGGTGGTGCCGACCTCGTGGCGGTCGAAGCGGAACGGCCCGTCGAACCGCCCGAGTTCCTTCCCGGTCAGGGACTCGGCCTGGAGGATGTCGCCGTACTGGGCGTGCGGGTTCTCCCGTGCCCGTACCGCCTCCTCCAGGCCCAGCGCGCGCAGCAGCTCCATGGTCCGCGGGCTCGCGGCCTGCGCCCGGGGGTGTGCCGAGATCTCCGCGTGCCGCTCCACCAGCAGCGGCCGGATGCCCTGCCGGGCGAGGAACAGGGCCTGGGCGAGCCCCACCATGCTGCCGCCCACGATCAGTACTTCGGTCGTCTCGTCCGCCATTCCGGCTCCTCGAAGGGTATGGATTGCGTTCGGTTCGGCGGGCCGATGCAACACCCGGCGCCTCGAGGCGGGCTCGCGGCGCGGGTGAGCGGAACCCGCGCGAAGCGGTGTGCTCCCAGGCGGATTCGAGTCTCGTGCGAGGGGTGGCTGACAGTTTCGGGCCAGCACGCAGGACAGCGCGGGGCCAGAAGGACGTCGCACGGCTCGAAGGAGGGCGAAAGCGGTGGTGGAGGCTTTGAGTGTGCTGGTGCTGACGGGCACCGGCCTGGTGGCGGGGGTGCTCTTCGCGGTCGCGGTGAGCGTGATGCCCGCGCTGGTGGCGATGTCCCCGGAGCGGTACGTGTCCACCCACATCCTGCTCGGCAGACGCTACGACCGGATCATGCCGTTCATCGTCACCGGCTCCACGGCCGTGGACGTGGGGTTCGCGGTACGGGCGTCGGGCGGCCCCCGGGTGCTGTTCGCGGTCGCCGCGCTGTGCATGGCGGGGGTGGCCGTGGTGTCCCAGACCCGGAACGTGCCGATCAACCGGACGGTCAAGCGGACCCGGCCCGAGGACCTGGGCCCCGGCTGGCGGGACCCCCGTCCGGCCTGGCGCGGCTGGCACCTGGTGCGCACCGTCCTCGCCATCGCGGGCTGCGCGCTGACGGCCGCCGCGGTGGTGCTGTCATGAGCCCCGACGTCGTACGCCGGCTGCCGGAGGGACCGGAACGGGCGGCGGCCGATGCCCGGATGCGGGAGCTGCTGGCGCGTCCCGAGCCCGGTCCGGTCGCCGAGCGGCTCGCGCTGCTGCACTTCACGGGACGGCACAGCGGGCGGCCGTACACCGTGCCCGCCGGGGTGCACTCCCTCGGTGGCGCGCTGGTGGTGGCGACCGGCAGCGGCTGGCGGCACAACTTCGCGGGCGGCTCGCCGGGCGAGCTGACCTGGCGGGGCCGGCGGCGGCCGGTGCGGTTCGCGCTGGTCGGCGACGCGGAGCGCACCGCGCGCGGCTATCTGGAGCTGTACCGCCGCTACGGGGAAGAGGCCCCACGCCGGCTGGGCATCGCGGTGCGCGGCGAAGGGGTGCCGGGGCTCGGCGAGTTCCGGGAGGCGGTCGCCCGGTACGGGCTCTCCCTCGTGGAGGTCACCCTCCTCACCCGCGCCCCGCAGGAGAACAGCGCACCCACATCACACGCGGAGAGCGAAAGGACGCCACGATGAGCGGAATCGCCGGCTGGGTGGACTTCGAGCGGGACCTGACACCGGAGGCGCCCACCGTACGGGCGATGGCCGCGGCGCTCGCGCACCGCGGCCCGGACGGCTCCGGCGAGTGGATCGAGGGCCATGCCGCGCTGGCTCACCGGCACCTCGCCCTGACCGGCCCGGGCCGCACGGGCGGTCCGGCCCTCGTGGAGACGGAGGCAGGCGGCCCGGTGGCCGTGCTGACCCTGGACGGGTGCGTCACCAACCGGGTGGAGCTGCGCCGCGAACTGGGTGCGAGGGGGCACCGGTTCACCGGTGAGGACGACGCGGAGGTGGCGCTGCGCGCCTACCTGGAATGGGGTGCCGCGTTCCCGGAGCGGCTGGAGGGCCTGTTCGCCCTGGCCGTGTGGGACGTACGGAGGCAGGAACTGCTGCTGGTCCGCGACCGGTTGGGGGTGAAGCCGCTGTGCTGCTTCCTGACGCCCTCCGGTGTGGTCTTCGGCTCGGAGCCCAAGGCGCTGCTGGCGCACCCTGCGGTCCGGCCGGTGGTCGACGCCGACGGGCTGCGGGAGCTGTTCGCGCACAGCCGCAAGCCGGGCACCGGGGTGTTCCGGGGCACGCGTGAGGTGCTGCCCGGCCACACGATGACCGTGCGGGCGCCGGGCACGGGTCATCGTCGCTACTGGTCGCTGCCCGCCCGCCCGCACAGCGACGGCCTGGAGACCACCGTCGCCACCGTGCGCAGACTGCTGTCGGAGGCGGTCGCCACCCACCTGCGGGCGGACGTGCCGGTCGGCGCGATGCTGTCCGGGGGGATCGACTCCAGCACGCTGACCGCGCTCGCGGCGCGTGAGCGGCGGGCCGGGGGCGGCCGGCTCCGGTCGTTCTCGGTGAACTTCTCCGGCTACGCGGAGAACTTCGAGCCGCACCCGACGATGCGCGCCACCCCCGACGCCCCGTACGCGGCCCTCGCGGCCGAACACATCGGAACCGCACACACCGAGATCCTGCTGGACACGGCGGCGCTCGCCGACCCGCGGACGCACGCCGCCGCCCTGCGCAGCCAGGACGCGCCCTCGCCGCTCGGCGACATGGACGTCTCGCTGCTGCTGTTCTTCGAGGCGCTGCGGGGTGCGGGGATCACGGCGGTGCTCTCCGGGGAGACCGCGGACGAGGTGTTCAACGGTTACTTCTGGGCGTACGACCCGGCCCACAGCAACTCCACGACGTTCCCGTGGGTCTCCTTCGAGCGCGGGCACGACGCCGCCGCCGGCGGTCTCGGCTGCTCACTGGTGGACCGTACGCTCCGCAAGGAGCTGGACTTCATGGAGTACGCCGACCAGCACTACCGCGACGCGCTCACCGAGGTCCCGCAGGTCGCGGGGGAGACGCCCGCCGAGCGCAGGGCGCGCGAGGTCACCTACCTGGCGTTGACCCGGTGGGCCCCGACCCATCTGGACCGGGCCGACCGGATGAGCATGGCGCACGGGGTGCAGCTGCGCCCGCCGTTCTGCGACCGGGCGCTGGTGGAGTACGTCTACAACGTGCCGGCCGAGTGGAAGCGGGTGAACGGCCAGGAGAAGAGCCTGCTGCGGGCCGCGGTCGCCGATCTGCTGCCGGAGCCGGTGCTCAACCGGCCCAAGAGCGCCTACCCGACCGTCCAGGAGGCCGCGTACGGCGAGTTCGTCCGCCACCGCTTCGGGGAGGTGGCAGCGGACCGGACGGCGCCCGTCGCCCCGCTGCTGGACGCCGAGGCGACCCGGGTGGCGCTGGGCACGGCGGCGGCCCCCAGCGGTGCCTTCGCGTGGGTGGAACGGGCGAGCATGGAGATGGTGCTCCAGCTGAACACGTGGCTCGCGGAGTACGGGGTCGAACTCGACGTGTGAGCCGGGCGGGCGCCCCTGCGCACACAACCGCGCATAAATGTGCACCTTGTCATCCATGTGCGCGAAGCATAGGATGTGGGAAGGTGAAGAACGAGAATGTGGTATTCGGTTTCCACTTTTGTCGTCACCGTGCGCAGGGATATTGCTGGTTTCAACTTCTTTTCCGGCGAAGCGTAATTCCCCGAGTAAAGGGTGGGTAATTTTCCCTGCCTCTTCGGGTGTTCGGTGCTTCGCTGAAAAATGAGTGACGCAGGAAGGTGAAAAGCCGATGGCCGCCCCCCACACAGGCGGCTCACTCAGGGGGAATGCAGTGATAGAGATCGGTCTGCTGGGCTCCATGCGAATATGCAGGAACGGGGAAGACGTCACACCGTCGGCCCCCAAGCTGCGTCAGGTGCTGGCCCTGCTGGTGCTCAATGCCAACTCGCTGGTCAGCGTGGACCAGCTGTGCGAGGAACTGTGGGAGGACCACCCGCCGCTCAGCGCGCTGACCACCTTGCAAACCTACATTTATCAACTGCGCCGCAGACTGCTCCTGGCCACCGGACAGCACGGTGCGCCCTTCGGATCCCGCCCGCCGCACGGCTGCCCCGCCATCCTCACCAGGGTGGGCGGCTACGAACTGAGGCTGGACGACAAGCAGTCGGTGGACGCCTACCGGTTCGACCAGCTCACCGAACAGGGCATGGCACAACTGCGCACCGGCGCGGGAGGGGAGGAGGCGGCCCTCACCCTCAAGGCGGCCCTCTCCCTGTGGTACGGCGGAGCCCTGGTCGACGTCAGCACCGGACGCCGGCTGTCGGCCTGGTCGACCCAGCTGGAGGAACGCCGCAAGAGCGTGCTGGAGCAACGTTTCTCCCTGGAGCTCGAACTCGGCCGTCACCACGCCGTCCTGGACGAACTGTCCGAGGCCTTCCGCGCCCACCCCACCCACGAGGCGTTCGCCGGGCAGCTGATGCGGGCCCTGCACCGCTGCGGCCGCCGCCCGGACGCCCTGAACACCTTCCGCACCCTGCGCAGCCATCTCGTCGAGGAACTCGGGCTGGAGCCCTCCGCGCAGCTCCAGCGCCTCCACCAGGAGGTGCTCGCCGACCGCGGTCACCTCAGGGGGGCGGCCCCGGCCAAGACCGAGTCCGCGCCCGGCGGTCGGCGGCTCGGACCCGGTCCGGCCCAACTGCCCGCCGACAGCGGTGACTTCGTCGGAAGGGAACGCGAACTCGACCAGCTGGAGACCTTCCTCGGCGCGGACCGGCCCAGCACCGGCATGCGGGTGGTGGAGGTGCACGGCCCGCCCGGGGTCGGGAAGAGCGCCTTCGCCGTGCGCGCCGCGCACCGGCTGCGGCCGCGCTTCCCGGACGGGCAGCTCTTCATCGACCTGTCCGCCGTGGGCGAAGGCGCCCAGCAGCTCGCCGACGTGCTGTCGGCCTGCCTCACCGCCTGCGGCGTCCAGCGCGAGAAACAGCCCAGCGGACTCGACGAACTCAGCAGGCTCTTTCGCACCTGGACCGCCGACCGCAGGGTGCTCGTCGTGGTGGACGACGCGCTCACCGCCTCCCAGATCCGCGCCGTCCTGCCCGGCGGATCCGGCTGCGCGGTGATCGCCACCAACCGCTACCGGGCGCACAGCCTGTCCACCGGCCGCAAGATCGTCCTGCCCGCCCTGTCCCCGGAGGAGTCCCTCCAGCTCTACGACCGGGTCGCCGGGGAGCGTTCCCGGCAGGAGGACCCCACGGCGGTGCAGGAGCTGACGGGACTGTGCGAGGGACTGCCCCTGGCGATCAGGGCGGTGGCCGGCCGGCTCACCGCACGGCCCGGCTGGTCGGCGTCCCGGCTGGCGATGCGGCTGCGCGGCAATCCCCGGATGCTGCTCGAACTCCCCGACGGCACCCAGTCGCTGATGACCACGGTGGCCGCCAGCCACCGGCACCTGCCCGCCCCGTCACGGGAGTTGCTGCACCTGCTGCTCCAGCGCGAACGTCCCCGATGGAGCCTCGACGAGGTGGTGACCCGGCTGCGCCCCGGCATCGGGGACGCCGAGACACTCCTCGAATACCTCGTCGACGTCCACCTCGTACAGGAGCACCTGACCCCGGACGCCCGGCTGCTGTACTCCGTGCCCCGGCTCACCCGGCAGGCCCTGATCCTGCTGTCACGGGGCGCGCCCGCGGGCGACGTACCGCACGCGCGGATGGTCGGCGCCGGTGTCGTCGGCGGCACCGGCGTCACCCTGATGAAGGCCGACGTCCGCCGGTAACGGGACCCCTCACGGCCCGCCGCACCCCCGGGTGCGGCGGGCCGTCGTGCTGTGCACCGTCGGCCCGCGGCGCGCCAGCGGTTCTCCAGGCGCCTTCGAGAGCGTCTCGACCCCCGCCGACCAGGGTGAACACAGCACCGACAAGCCGGGAGGACATCGTGCACCGAACGCTGATCGTGGCGAGGATGGACCTCGCCGACGCCGAGGGCGTCGCGCAGGTCTTCGCCGATTCGGACAGCACCGAACTGCCGCATCTGGTGGGGGTGTCGAGGCGGACCCTGTTCGCGTTCCACAACCTGTACTTCCACCTGGTGGAGGCCGACCAGGACATCGCGCCGAACCTGTACAAGGCGCGCAGCCACCCGCTCTACGAGGAGATCAACACCCGGCTCGGCCAGTTCATCTCGCCCTTCGACCCCGACTGGCGCGAGCCCAAGGACGCCATGGCCGTCCCCTTCTACTCCTGGACGCCCCAGGAGGGCCCGCAGACCAGCACCCCGCGTTCGGCGAACCTGGGCGGTGCCCGATGAACGCCCCCGCCACCACCCGGGTCTCCGCGCACGAGGTCGCCGCCAACACCAAGCGCGGCGGCGACATCCGGGTCACCCTGAGCCCCAAGACCGTGGGCTGCACCTCGGGCTTCGGCGGCGTCCTGCGGCTGGCCCCCGGCCACCACGTCACCGAGCACCTCCACCCGTACTCCGAGGAGTTCCTGCACGTCGTGCAGGGCCGGCTGGAGATGACGCTGGACGGCGGCACGCCCGTCGCCCTCGGTCCCGGCGACTCGCTGCTGGTGCCGATCGGGGTCCGCCACCGCCTGGTGAACACCGGAACCGTGCCGGCCGAGGCGGTCTTCCACCTCTCCCCGCTCGCGCCCCGACCCGAACTGGGCCACGTCGACACCGAACAGCCGCTCGACGCGTCCGCGGGCAACCCCGATGTGGGAGCGGCCCGATGACGTCCGGACCCCGACGCGCGGTCATCACCGGTGTGGGAGCCGTCGCGCCCGGCGGGATCGGGCGGGACGCCTACTGGGACCTGCTCACCACCGGACGCACCGCCACCCGCCGCATCAGCCTGTTCGACCCGGCGGGGTTCCGCTCACGGGTCGCCGCTGAGTGCGACTTCGACCCGCTCGCCGCGGGGCTCACCCCCCAGGAGACCCGGCGGATGGACCGGGCAGGCCAGTTCGCGGTCGTCGCCGCCCGTGAGGCCGTAGCCGACAGCGGGATCGAACTGCCCGGTGCCGACCCCGAACGCATCGGCGTCAGCATCGGCAGCGCCGTCGGCTGCACCATGGGCCTGGAGGAGGAGTACGCGGTCCTCTCCGACGGCGGCCGCGACTGGCTCGTCGACCACAGCTACGGCGTCCCCCACCTGTACGGCTACATGGTGCCCAGCACCCTCGCCGTCGAGGTGGCCCGCCAGGCGGGCGCCGAGGGGCCGGTCGCGCTGATCTCCACCGGCTGCACCTCGGGCCTGGACGCCATCGGCCACGGCGTCCAGCTGATCGAGGAGGGCACGGCCGACATCGTGCTCGCGGGCGCCACCGACGCGCCGCTGTCGCCGATCACCTCCGCCTGCTTCGACGCCATCAAGGCCACCACCGCCAACAACGACGACCCGGAACACGCCTCCCGGCCCTTCGACGGACGGCGTGACGGCTTCGTCCTGGGCGAGGGCTCCGCCGTCATGGTGATCGAGGAACTGGAGTCGGCCAGGCGCCGCGGCGCCACCGTGTACGCCGAGGTCCTCGGCTTCGCCGGCCGCAGCAACGCCTTCCACATGACCGGACTCAAGCCCGACGGCCGGGAGATGGCCGAGGCCGTCCGGGTCGCCCTGGACCGGGCGCGGATCGGCCCGGACGGCATCGACTACATCAACGCGCACGGCTCGGGCACCAAGCAGAACGACCGGCACGAGACCGCCGCGTTCAAGCGCAGTCTCGGACAGCGCGCCCACGAGGTGCCGGTCAGCTCCATCAAGTCGATGATCGGGCACTCGCTCGGCGCCATCGGCTCCCTGGAGATCGCCGCCTGCGCCCTCGCCCTGCGCCACCAGGTCGTCCCGCCGACGGCCAACCTGTCCACGCCCGACCCCGAGTGCGACCTCGACTACGTGCCGGTGACGGCCCGCGAGCACCGCATGGACCGGGTGCTCAGCGTGGGCAGCGGCTTCGGCGGCTTCCAGACGGCGATGGTCCTCGGCCGGCCCGCCCTCGCCCACGGGGAGGCGGCATGAGCGCCTCCGGCATACGCCCCGGCCGGCGCGGCCGGTCCGTGGTCACCGGGCTGGGTGTGGTCGCGCCCACCGGGATCGGCGCCGTCCGGCACTGGGAGTCGGTGGTCTCCGGCAAGAGCGGCCTGGGCCGCATCACCCGCTTCGACCCGACCGGCTACCCCGTCCGGGTGGCGGGCGAGGTCCCCGGGTTCCACGCCCGTGAACAGGTGCCGGGACGGCTCGTCCCGCAGACCGACCGCTTCACCCACTTCGCGCTGGCCGCCGCCGAGGACGCCCTCGCGGACGCCGCCGCCGACCCGGCGACCCTGCCGGAGTACGAGATGGCGGTGGTGACCGCCAGCTCCTCGGGGGGCACGGAGTTCGGCCAGCACGAGATGGAGAACCTCTACCAGAAGGGTTCCTCCTGGGTCGGTGCCTACCAGTCCATCGCCTGGTTCTACGCGGCCACCACCGGCCAGGTCTCCATCCGGCACGGCATGCGCGGCCCCTGCGGGGTCATCTGCTGCGAACAGGCCGGCGGCCTCGACGCCCTCGGCCAGTCCCGGCGGCTGCTCGACACCGGCTCCCGGCTGGTGCTCAGTGGCGGCACCGACGCCTCACTGTGCCCGTACGGCCTGGTGGCGCAGCTGTCCACCGGCCGGCTGTCCACCGAGGACGACCCCGCCCGCGCCTACCTGCCCTTCGACGCGGCCGCCTCCGGTTTCGTCCCGGGCGAGGGCGGCGCCATGCTCGTCGTCGAGAGCGCCGAGGCGGCTCACGCCCGCGGGGTCCCGGCGTACGGCGAACTCCTGGGCTACGCGGCCGGGTTCGACCCCACCGCGGACGCCGTCCGCCGTGGGTCGCCGTCCACGGCGGAGGGCGTCCCACGGCCTCCCGCGCCGGAGGGCGCTGCGGCACAGACCCCGGCGGCGAGCCGCACCACCGCGCGGCACTCCGTGCTGGTGTCCGTGATCCGGCGGGCACTCGCCGACGCCGGGCTCGCCCCGGGCGAGGTCGACATGGTCTTCGCCGACGCCGCCGGCACACCCGCCGAGGACCTCGCCGAAGCCCGCGCCCTCACCGAGGTGTTCGGCCCCGGCGGGGTGCCGGTGACCGCGCCGAAGACCCTCACCGGGCGCCTCTACGCGGGCGGCGCCGCCCTGGACGTGGCGACCGCGCTGCTCGCCCTGTGCGCCGGGGTCGTCCCGCACACCGCGGGACTCGGCCGCCCGGCCCCCGGCTGCGAGATCGACCTCGTCCTCGACCGCCCCCGCCAGACCGACCCGCGCACCGCCCTCGTCCTGGCCCGCGGGCACGGCGGCTTCGCCTCCGCGCTGTTGGTGGGCGCCGGCGACCGCGACGCCCTCAGGAGGTGACCGGCTCACCGGCGACCGACCGGCATACGCGGGCGCGGCCCGCACGGGGGCGCGGGGAACCGGCCGACCGGATCCCACGCGCCCGCAGCACACACCCCACCCACGAAAGGATTCCCATGCCGGAGTTCACCCTGGACGACGTGCGCCGCATCCTCCGGGCCAGCGGCGGCGTCGACGAGCAGACCGACCTGGACGGCGAGCACTTCGCCGACACCGCGTTCGCCGACCTCGGCTACGACTCGCTGGCCCTGCTGGAGCTCGTCAACCGCATCGAGCGCGAGTACGGCATCCAGATCCCCGACGGCGACCTGGCGCACACCCAGACCCCGCGCGAGGCCCTCGCCCACGTCCGCGCCCGGCTCACGGAGGCCCGCGTCTGATGGCAGGACACACCGACAACGCGATCGTCGTCGAGGCACCGATGGACCTGGTGTGGACGATGACCAACGACGTGGCCGCCTGGCCGCGGCTGTTCAGTGAGTACGCCTCCGCCGAGATCCTCGGCCGGGACGGCGACACCGTCACCTTCCGCCTCGCCCTGCACCCGGACGAGAACGGCACGGTCTGGAGCTGGGTCTCCGAGCGCACCCCCGACCCCGCCACCCGTACCGTCGAGGCCCGCCGCGTCGAGACCGGCCCCTTCGCGTACATGAACATCCGCTGGGAGTACGAGGAGGTGCCCGGCGGCGTGCGGATGCGCTGGATCCAGGACTTCGCGATGAAGCCCGACGCGCCGATCGACGACGCGGGGATGACCGCCCGGCTCAACCGCAACACCGCCGTCCAGATGCGGCTGATCAAGGCCAAGGTGGAGACCGCCGCCCGGGCCGGCCGTCAACTCCAGGGCAAACGCGTCCTGGTGACCGGCGGCAGCCGCGGCATCGGCCGGGGCATCGTCCTCGCCGCTGCCCGGGCCGGGGCCGACGTCGTCACCTGCTACCGCACCCCCGGCGACGCCGTCGCCACCCTGGAGGAGGAACTCGCCGGCACCCCCGGCAAGCACCAGGTGCTGCGGGCCGACGCCGCCGACGAGACGGACGTGGACCGGCTGGTCACCGCGTGCGAGGCGAGCCTCGGCGGACTGGACGCCGTCGTCAACAACGCCGGGACGTTCCGTCCACAGCCCTACGCCGACCTCTCACCCGCCGAGTGGGCCGCCACCCTCCAGGGCAACCTGACCGCCACCCATCTGGTCACCCGGCGCACCCTGCCACTGCTCTCCGCAGGCTCCTCGGTGATCAACATCGGCTCCACGGTCGCCTTCATCGGCATGACCGGCGGCGTCCACTACACCGCCGTCAAGTCCGCCCTGGTCGGCATGACCCGTTCGCTGGCCCGGGAGCTCGGACCGCGCGGCATCCGCGTCAACACCGTCTCACCCGGCCGCATCGCCACCGAGGCGCTCGACGAACTGCCCGCCGAGGAGGCCGAGCGGCAGCGCGCCGTCTTCGCCTCCTTCACCGCGCTCGGCCGGCTCGGCACCGTCGACGACATCGCCCGGACCGTGCTGTTCCTCGTCAGTGACCACGCCGGTTACGTCACCGGTCAGAACATCCACGTCGACGGCTGCGTCTGAGCCGCGTCCCAGCCACGGAGGGAATCCCAGTGGAACTCGCACTGCACGGCAGGAAACTGCTCATCACCGGCGGCACCCGCGGCATCGGCCGGGGCATCGTCCTCGCCGCGGCCCGGGCCGGTGCCGACGTCCTCACCTGCTACCGGCAGGAGAGCGAGGCCGTCGACAGCCTGACCGCCGCACTGAAGGAAACGGCCGGGGACCACCACGTGATCCGCGCGGACGTCGGCGACACCGCCGAGGTCGACCGGCTCGTCGGCGAGGCCAAGGACCGCTACGGACGGCTCGACGGCATCGTCAACAACGCGGGCGTGATCAGCCACATCCCGTTCGCGGAGCTGCCCGCCGACGAGTGGTCGCGGATCCTCGACACCAACCTCACCGCCGCCTACCGGATCATCCACCAGGCGCTGCCGATGCTCGGCGCCGGCTCCTCGGTGGTCAACATCGGCTCGCGCGGCGCCGCCGCGGGCATACCCCTGCGCGCGCACTACACCGCCGCCAAGGCCGCCATGATCGGACTGACCCGCTCGCTCGCCAAGGAACTCGGCCCCAAGGGCATCCGCGTCAACGTGGTCGCCCCCGGTGTCATCGAGACCGAGGCCTTCGCCGCCATGCCCGCCGACCGCGCGGCGGGACTGCGCGCCACCTACGCGCAGAAGACCGCGCTGGCCCGCCTCGGCACCGTCGAGGAACTCGCCGGCCCGGTCCTGTTCCTGCTCTCCGACGCCGCCGCCTACATCACCGGCGAGACCCTCAACGTCGACGGAGGCATCTGACATGCCCGAACCCACCGAGAAGATCTTCCGGGTCACGCTGCGCATGCAGATCAAGCCCGGCATGGAGGCCGAGTTCGAGAAGGTGTGGCTGGAGGTCGGCGACTCCGTCACCAGCCACCCCGCCAACCTCGGCCAGTGGCTGTCCCGCAGCGCCGAGGAGGAGGGCGTCTACTACATCGTCAGCGACTGGGTGAACGAGCCGCTGTTCCGCGCGTTCGAGACCAGCGACCGGCATCTGGAACACCGTCAGAAACTGCACCCGTACCGCAGCGGCGGCTCCATGACGACCATGCACGTCGTCGCCGCCCTGTCCGGCGCGGCCTCGTGACCGGCGGCGCCGTCGAGGTCGTGCTCTACCACCTGAGCGACGACCCGGACCGGGTCCTGCCCGCCTACCACGAGGCCAGCCGCCGGATGGCGGGCACCGCCGGCCTGCTCGGCAACAAACTGCTGCACGCCCTCGGCGACCCGCGCTCCTACGTCGTGGTCAGCCGCTGGTCGGACTGGGAGGCGTTCACCGCCTGGGAGAGCGGCCCCGCCCACAAGGACCAGACCGCCCCGCTGCGCCCGCTGCGCGACACCGGCCGCGACCGGCCCTTCGAGATCTACCGGGAGCTCGCCGCGTACGCGGGCGACCGGGCCGCGACTCCCGTAGCCGACGCCCAGCGGGCGGGGCAGCGGGCCGCCACCCCCGTAGCCCCCGCCGGCACCAAGGAGAAGGAAGGAGTCTGAGCATGGCCCGCACGGACGCCCGGCACACGGCCCCACCGGCCGGCCCGCCCACCGACCTGTTCACCCCCGACTTCCATCAGAACCCGCACGACGCGCTCGCCGGCCTGCGAAAGACCGCGCCCGCGGTGCCCGTGACGACACCCAACGGCCTGCGCACCTGGCTGGTCACCGGCTACGAGCACGCCCGGGCCCTGCTCGCCGACCCCCGCCTGAGCAAGGACATGCGGGTCGGCCGGGACCTCATCCCGCGCAACTTCACCGACCCCGAGAAGCAGCGCAGGTTCCTCGCGGAAGCGGGGGAGCGCAGCCAGTTCCCGCACGTCCTCAGCGTGCACATGCTGGACAGCGACCCGCCGGACCACACCCGGCTGCGCCGGCTCGTCGGCCGGGCCTTCACCGCCCGCCGGGTCGAGTCGCTGCGGCCGCGCATCACCGGGCTCACCGACGAACTGCTGGACGCCATGGCCCGGCAGGATCGGCCGGACCTCATGGAGGCGCTGGCCTTCCCGGTGCCGTTCACGGTCATCTGCTGGCTGCTCGGCGTCCCCCCGGACGACCGGGCCGCCTTCCGCCGCTGGTCCAACCTGCTCGTCTCCGGTGCCGGCACCGAAGAGGTGAGCGAGGCCAGCGCGTCGATGATCGCGTACCTGAAGGCGCTCATCGAGGCGAAGCGGGCCGATCCGGCCGACGACATGCTCACCGACCTCGTGCACGCCCAGGACGCCGGCGACCAGCTCTCGTCGGACGAACTGATCTCCATGGCCTTCCTGCTGCTGGTGGCCGGCCACGAGACCACGGTCAACCTCATCGGCAACGGCACCCTGGCCCTGCTCACCCACCCCGAGGTGCGGGGACAGCTCGCGGCGGACCAGTCGCTGTGGCCCGCGGCCGTCGAGGAGTTCCTCCGCTACGACGGGCCGGTCACCAACGCCACCTGGCGGTTCACCACCGAGCCCGTCCAGGTCGGTTCGGTCACCATCCCCGAGGGCGAGTTCGTGACCATCTCGCTCGGCGCCGCCGGCCGGGACCCGGCCCGCTACCCCGAGCCCGACCGCCTGGACATCACCCGCTCCCACACCGCCTCGGTCGCCTTCGGCCACGGCATCCACCACTGCCTGGGCGCCCCGCTCGCCCGGCTGGAAGGACAGATCGTCCTCAGCCGCCTGTTCACGCGCCTGCCCGGGCTGCGGCTCGCCGTGGACCCGGACGAACTGCGCTGGCGCAGCAGCCTCATGATGCGCGGCCTGGAGGAACTCCCGGTGTTCACGGCGTGACCGCCGATCCCGCCCCGCCCCCTTTGGAGGACACACCCGTGGAACGTCAGGACACCCAACGCCCCTCCTGGGCCCCGCCGGAGGTCGACATCGACACCCCGAGCATCGCCCGGGTCTACGACCACTGGATCGGCGGCACCCACAACTTCCCCGTGGACCGCGAACTCGCCCGCAAGGTCGCGGCCGGCAACCCGGACCTCCCGGCCACCCTCAGGGCCAACCGCGCCTTCCTGCGCCGCGCGGTGCGCGAGCTGTCCGCGCTCGGCATACGGCAGTTCCTCGACATCGGCTCCGGCATCCCCGCCGAGGGCAACGTGCACGACATCGCCCTCGCCGCCCACCCGGACAGCAAGGTCGTCTACGTCGACATCGACCCGGTGGCCGTCGCGCACGGCCGGGCCTTGCTCACCGGCGAACCGCGAGCGGCGGTCTTCCAGGGCGACCTGTACAAGTCCCGGGAGATCCTCGACGCGGAGGACACCCGCCGGCTGATCGACTTCGACCGGCCGGTCGCGCTGATCCTCGCCGCCGTCCTGCACTTCGTCCCCGACGAGGACGATCCGCTCGCCCTGGTGCGCCAGTACACCGAGCGGCTGGCACCCGGCAGCGCCCTGGTCATCTCGCACGCCGGTGCGGAGGAGGTCCCGAGGACGGCGCCGGAGGCGGCCGAGCAGTACCGGGGCGCCGTGAGCCGGGTGATCTGGCGCGACAACCGGGAACTCGCGGCGCTGTTCGAGGACTTCGAGCTGCTGGAGCCCGGTGTCGTGCGTGCCCCGCTGTGGCGCCCCGAACCGGCCGAGACCCCCGACCCGGGGCTCGCGATGCTGGCCGGAGTGGCGCTCAAACCGGCTGGGTGACCGGGGGTGGACACCTCCCTCACCCCGCAAGACTCCGCACCGGCCGCCCCGCCCGCCGCATCACCGCGAACGGGTGGGGCCAGGCCCGGCTTCGGCACGCTGCTCGCGGTCGACCTGTGGGAGCGGTTCAGCTTCTTCGGCATGGCGGCGATCCTGGTGCTCTACCTGACCGCCTCCGAGGCCCGCGGCGGCATGGGCATGGCGCCGCAGACGGCCACCGCGATCTTCGCGGCCTACATGTCCATCGGCTTCATGGCCGGGCTGCCGGGCGGATGGCTCGCCGACCGGGTGCTGGGCGCGCGCCGGGCCGTGCTGCTCGGCGGCGTGCTGATCACCTGTGGCCACGCGGTGCTCGCCCTGCCGGTGACCGGCTCGCTCTACGCCGGTCTGCTGCTGGTCGTCGCGGGAACAGGCCTCGTCAAACCGGCCATGGCGGCCATGGTCGCGGGCGTCAGCGGGGACGGGAAGGACCGCCGCGAGGCGGCCTTCTCGCTCTTCTACATGTGCATCCAGGTCAGCGCGCTCATCGCCCCCGTCGTGACCGGGCTGCTGGCCGAGCGTGTCGCCTGGCACCTGGGCTTCGCGGCGGCCGCCCTCGGCATGACGGCGGGGCTGATCCAGTTCGCCCTCGGCCTGCGCCGGTACGGGGACGTGGGCGCGCGTCCGCCGCATCCCGTTCCGCGCCCCGAGGCCGCCGCGATGCTCCGGCGTGCGGCGTGGGCCACGGGGGTGGTGGGCGCGCTCCTGGTGGTGCCGGTGGCGTGCGGGCTGCTCCCGCTCCCCGCGGTGCTCGCCGTCCTCGGGCTCACCACGGTCACCCTCCCGTTCTGGTACCTGCGCTCGCTGCGCCGGACCCATGCGGGGGGCACGCTCCACAAGCGCCGCCTCGCCGGCTTCACGGTCCTGATGGCAGCCTCGGCCGCCTTCTGGATGATCTTCGCGCAGAGCGGTTCGGTGCTCAGCCTCTTCGCCGAGCGCCACACCGACCGGGACGTGCTGGGCTTCGAGGTCCCCGCCAGCTGGTTCCAGTCCGTGCACCCGCTCTTCGTCCTGCTGGTCGCCCCGCTCTTCGCCCGGCTCTGGAGCCGGGCACCGCGGGTGGACGTACCGGTCAAGTTCGCGGGCGCGCTGATCACAGCGGGCGTCAGTTTCCTCCTGATGGCGATAGCGGCCGGACTCGCCGAACACGGCCCGGTCGGCCCGCAGTGGCTGCTGGTGGTCTACCTCCTCTACTCCTGCGGCGAGGTCGCACTGGCCCCCGCGGGCCTGGCCCTGGCCGCCACGGTGGCGCCCCCCGGCAGCACCAGCCGCCTCCTCGCGGTGAACGGCCTGTTCGGAGCGGTGGGAGTGGTGGCGGGAGGCCAGCTCTTCCGCCTCACCACGGTGCTGTCCCCGACGGTGTACTTCCTGCTGCTGGGCGGCTTCGTCCTGTCGGTGGGCACGACACTGGCCGTCGCCACGCCCCGCCTGCGCCGCCTGCTGGCCCTGCCGGCCGGCCCCGGCATGTGAAGCCCGAAGAAGACGACGCGAGGCGATCAGAACCCGACCACCCCAGGCTGAATCCATACGTTTATGAATTCAGGCTTCGGTGTACTGTCGTTGGGTGCTCAGGACTGCTGCCCCCGACATCGACGTGCTGGTCCGGTTCGGCCGTGCGCTCGCCGACCCGATCCGCTGCCGCATCCTGCTCGCCCTGCGGGACGCCCCCGCCCACCCCGCCGACCTCGCCGACCTGCTCGGCATCTCCCGCACCCGCCTGTCGAATCACCTGGCGTGCCTCCGCGACTGCGGCCTGGTCGTCACGGTCCCCGTCGGCCGCCGCACCCGCTATGAGCTTGCCGACGAACGCCTCGGTCACGCGCTGGACGACCTGCGCACCGCCGTCATCGCCGTCGAGACGGACCGGACGTGTGCCGAGGCGGACGAAAAGGGATGCTGCTGATGACCGCGCTGTCCCTCGGTCCGTCCCAGGCCCGCCGGGACGCGCTCACCCGCCGGATACGGCTGCTCGTGGCCGCGACGATCACCTACAACGTCATCGAGGCAGTCGTCGCCATGACCGCCGGCACTCTCGCCTCGTCCACCGCGCTGATCGGCTTCGGGCTGGACTCCGTCATCGAGGTCTCCTCGGCCGCGGCGGTCGCCTGGCAGTTCTCCGCCGCCGACCACGCCGTCCACGAGGCACGCGAGAAGACCACCCTGCGGATCATCGCGCTGTCGTTCTTCGCGCTCGCCGCCTATGTCGCCGTCGACGCCGTCCGCGCCCTCACCGGCACCGGTGAGGCCGAGCGCTCCGTTCCGGGCATCGTGCTCGCGGCGCTCTCCCTGGCGGTCATGCCGTTCCTGTCCGCCGCCCAGCGCCGGGCGGGCCGTGAACTCGGCTCGGCCAGCGCGGTCGCGGACTCGAAACAAACCCTGCTGTGCACGTACCTCTCGGCCGTGCTCCTGGTCGGTCTGGTCCTCAACGCCACGCTCGGCTGGTCCTGGGCCGACCCCGTCGCCGCCCTCCTCATCGCGGCCATCGCCGCCAAGGAAGGCCGCGACGCCTGGCAGGGCAAGGGCTGCTGCGCACCCTCCGCTGCGGCACCCCCCACAGCCGACCCCGCCCAGGGCACCGCGTGCGGCTGCGCCCCCGACTGCACCTGCTGCACCTGACACTCGCCCCCCGAGCGAGTGGACATCGCGCACCTGATGGTCGTGGCCCGCAGGAAGCCCCTCACTTCTGCGACGGTCGCACCCGATACGAGGATCCAGCCACGCGTCGGGCGGTCGTCATGTCGAAGAACCGCTCTGCTCGATGAGCCGGCGTTCGAGGTTGCGCAGATCCTTGGCCAGGGAGGAACGGACCTGACGGGACAACAGAGGCGTGGCCGGGCGGAGGATCCCGCCGGCCCTCCCCGGACGCGGATGGCGGCGAGCGTACCGCGCGGGTGCGGCTCGAAGGAGTACGTCACATGCATCGGCATGGGAGCGGCCACGGAGACCATGTCCAGCAGAAGCGGGGGCTCGTACGCGACGACGCGCAGCACGTAGGCGATGCGCCGGCCCAGGAAGCGCGCGGTGCGGGTGACCTCGGCACTCGTACCGAACCCGCCACCGTCCGCCTCCCGCGTCAGCCGCGCCGTACGGATCCCCTGCGTCCACTCGGCGTCGTGGCGCCAGTCCATGGCGTACCCCGCCACCTGCTCGGGCGGCAGCGGAATCTCCCGCCGAACGGTCACGTCGATCGCCATCGCCTCACCGCCTCGTGCCGGCTCCGTGGTCCCGAATTCGGCCGCTGCCGCGTCTCCCCTCCAGCATGGCCGTGATCGCCGGTACCCGCGACGGCCGCCACTCACGAGGAGCCGGGACACCGAAAGGCGGCTCCCGATGCTTCAGAACGGCGATAAAAATGAGGGGAGGTCGTCTTCATCGACGGGTTCGGGTTCGCGGATGTAGGAGAGGTCGAGGACGTAGCGCTCGGTGACGGGGCAGCTGTCCCAGGCTTCGGTGAGCCGGCCTTCCGGGGATTCGCCGGCGAGCCGGTCGAGGGTGGCGGCGTAGTGGTCGGCTGCTGCCCGACGCCCCTGCCACCAGGCGTGGCCCTCGTAGACGCCAGGTCGGGGCAGGGTGATCTCGCCGGCGGGTCCGCGGTCGAGTTGGCCGACGACCAGGACGCCTGTCTCGGATTCGAGGCTGACGCCGGTGTGGCCTTCGGCCTCGGCGGGCGGGGTGGGTGGGGTGTCCCAGATGCGGATCGTCATCTGGACTTTCATGTCCGGTTGCAGGCTGAGGAGGTACAGGTGGTAGCCGTTGCCGGCCACCACCTGTGTCTCCGCGGCGTCCATGGCTGCTTCGTCGCCGAGGTGGGCGTCCGCGTCGTAGACCTCCAGCACGCGGCGGCCGGGGATGGCGGTGACGTTGTGTTCGGCGAGCAGCGCCATGGTCAGTGGTGCCTTCCTGCTGGTCGGTGATCTCCACGTGGAAGGGGCGGAGAGGCGCAGCGGCCTGATCACCACAGCCCTTCGACTGGGGGCGCACTGACAGAAGCGGTGGTCCGGAGGCCTATGCGGTCTGTGATCGCCTGTCAAGCGATGCGCAACGCTTGCGCTGATGATCAGGCGCAGTCTGTGCGCGTTCGGGCCCCTCTTTGGCCCCCGAACACGCCAGAGGACCTGGTGCAACTTACACACCAGGCCCTCTGAACACTGTCGGGGTGGCGGGATTTGAACCCACGACCTCTTCGTCCCGAACGAAGCGCGCTGCCAAGCTGCGCTACACCCCGATGTCGCTGCTGTCGCGGCGACGACGTTTACTTTAGCCCACCGGTGGCCGGAGACGAAATCCGGTTTTGCCGCGGTGGCGGACGGCGTTCGGGCGGACGTGGTCGAGGGCCACGAGGAGGGTCGCCAGGGCGTAGAAGGAGAGGCCCAGGAGGAGGGCGTTGCCGAGCACCCGCTTGAAGCCTTCCTGGCCGACGTCCAGGAAGGGGTAGAGGTAGCGGTCGGGGGTGCCGGGGAGGAGCAGCTCGCCCCGGATGAGGCAGAAGAACAGATAGGCCAGCGGGTACAGGAGCCAGGTGCCGGCCTGGCGGAGACGCAGGCTGCCGGGGGACGTGAACAGGAGCCAGTCGAGCACCGCCGCGATCGGCGCCGCCGTGTACAGGACCGCGTGGGAGAAGATCTGCCGGCCCGTCGGTGTGGCCGCCTCGCCCGGGAGGAAGAACGGGCTCGCCTCGTTCGCCAGGAGCACGTGGTGGACCAGGGCCGTGACGACGACGTACAGCAGCGTCGCGCCCAGCACGGCACCCGGCAACGGACGACCGGCCGTCCAGGCGCGGCGGGCCGAGAGGGCCATGACCAGCGCCAGGAGCAGGCTGCTCTGGATCGCGAAGTGGCTCAGGGCCCGGGCCGGGTCGCCGAGGAGCAGTTCGAGCGTCACGCCCGCTGCCGCCGCGACGGCGATCAGCAGGCGGAAGGCCGCGACCGCGGGGCGTCGGGCCGGGGGGACGACGGCCGTGGCGGGCACGGGGGAGGGCTTCCGCGCCGGCCGGGACGGTATCGCTGGGAGGTCCGGGATGTCCCGGGGTATCGGGGCGGTCATGCCCCCACGCTGGCAGAAGCGGACATAGGGGGCGATGCGGGCGGGGCTGTGCGGGTTACCCCACACCCGGGGGCGAGCCCCCAGGTCCGTTCCCGACCTGCCTCCGCCGCCTCTCCTGCCTCTGCGTCCCCTACCTGCCCACGGCCTCGCGTCCGACCAGCGTCAGCAGCGTCGCCTCCGGCGGGCACGCGAACCGTACCGGTGTGTAGCGGTTCGTGCCGCAGCCCGCCGACACGTGCAGGTACGACGTACGGCCCTCCGCCCGGTGCCTGGACAGGCCCTTCACCCGGTCCGTGTCCAGGTCGCAATTGGTGACCAGGGCGCCGTAGAAGGGGATGCACAGCTGGCCGCCGTGGGTGTGGCCGGCCAGGACCAGGGGGTAGCCGTCGGCCGTGAAGGCGTCCAGGCTGCGCAGGTACGGGGCGTGCACGACGCCCATCGAGAAGTCCGCCGACTCGGACGGGCCGCCCGCCACCTGCGCGTACCGGTCCCGCTTGATGTGCGGGTCGTCCACGCCCGTGAGCTCCACCGAGCCGCCCGCGAGCTTGAGCTCACCGCGCGTGTTCGTCAGGTTCAGCCAGCCCGCCGCGTCGAAACCGTCCCGCAGGTCCTCCCACGGGTTGTGCACCACGCCCTCGGCCGGCGCGTTGCCGTTGAGCCCGTGGCGGCCCTGGACCTTCTCCAGCAGGTAGCGGGCCGGGTTGCGCAGCTTGGGGCCGTAGTAGTCGTTGGATCCGAAGACGTACGCGCCCGGGAACTCCATCAGGGGACCGAGCGCGTCCAGGACCTCCGGGACGCCCTCCGGGTCGGAGAGGTTGTCGCCCGTGTTGATCACGAAGTCGGGGCGCAGTCCCGCCAGGGACCGCAGCCACCGCTGCTTCTTGCGCTGGCCGCCGACCATGTGGATGTCGGAGACCTGGAGCACACGCAGGGGACGCATCCCCGGGGGCAGGACCGGGACGGTGACCCGGCGGAGGCGGAACGAGCGGGCCTCGAAACCCGCCGAATACACCAGACCGGCGGCACCAGCCGCCGCGATTCCCAGGGGGGCTCCGTATCGCGCGCGCATACGACCATCGTGTCAGACCCTGATGGCCGCCCGTGCCCGGGCGGTGCGCGAAATCCCCTGACGGCACCGGCCCTTCGGCCGGGGCCCGCTAAATCGGGGGGCGCCGTTCCTCCCGGACCTGCGACAATCGACCCCATGACCACGCTCAAGTCGAAGCTGCAGGAAGACCTCAACGTTGCGATCAAGGAGCGCGACGAGCTGCGCTCCTCGACGCTCCGGCTGACGCTCGCCGCGATCACCAAGGAGGAGGTCGCGGGCAAGGAGAAGCGCGAGCTCTCCGACGACGAGGTTCAGAAGGTGATCACCCGGGAGGCGAAGAAGCGCCGCGAGGCGGCCGAGGCCTTCGCGCAGGGTGGCCGGGCCGAGCAGGCCGAGCGGGAGAAGGCGGAGGGCGAGGTCCTCGCCACGTACCTGCCGCAGCAGCTGTCGGACGAGCAGCTCCAGCAGATCGTCGCGCAGGCGGTCGAGGAGGCGAAGGCGGCCGGTGCCGAGGGGCCGCGGGCCATGGGCGCGGTCATGAAGATCGTGAACCCGAAGGTCGCCGGGCAGGCCGAGGGCGGCCGCGTCGCCGCAGCGGTGAAGAAGCTCCTGGCCGGCTGAGCAGGTGATCGGCTGAGTGGTGCTGTTCGGCCGACCCGCGATCGGCCCGGAGGTGCCGCCGTCCGGCTGACCCGTGATCGGCCGGGAGGTACCGCCGTCCGGCTGACCCGGTGATCGGCCCGGCGATGCCACCGTCCGGCCGTGCCGGTGATCGGCCCGGTGCCGTCGTCCGGCTGACCGTTCAGCCGGACGACCGCGGCCCCTCCTACCCGCGCGGGTAGGAGGGGCCGCGGTCGTTCCGGCACACCGCCGGCTCAGCCGAACCGGCCGCCGTTTCCGTTGCCGCCGCCGTTGCTCTGTCCGCGGAAGAAGCCCTCCGGGATGGAGAAGGAGGGCGTCGGGATGGGCTCGCCGCCTCCGCCGTTGTTGTTGCCGCCGACCAGACCGCCGATGAAGCCGTCGTTGTCGCCGTTGCCGCCGTCCTCGCCGCCCCCGTCGTTGTCACCGTCCCCGCGGTCCCGCGGCTTGCTGTCGGGGATGTGGACGGAGTTGAAGTTCTCGACGGGCTTGCCCTCCAGCGCGCCGGACATCATGTCGCGCCAGATCGGACCGGGGACCTCGCCACCGAAGACCTTGCCGTACGACCGGCCGCCGATGGTGATGCCGGACATCTTCCGCTTGTGCGCGGGGTCGCCGACCCAGACCGCCCCGGCCATGTTGGGCGTGTAGCCCACGAACCAGGCCGCGTAACGCTCGTCCGTCGTACCGGTCTTGCCGGCGCTCGGGCGGCTGCCGAGGCCCGCCTTGGTGCCCGTGCCGTCCTCGACGACGCCCTTCAGCAGCGCGTTGATGGTGTCGGCGGTGTTCTCCGACATCGCGCGCGAGCAGGTCGACTTCGGGACCTCGAGCGACGTGGTCTTGTCGCCGACCCGCCGGTTGACCGACTCGATGGCGATCGGCGTGCAGTACATGCCGCGCGAGGCGAAGGTCGCGTAGGCGTTCGCCATGGTCAGCGGGGACATCTCCTGGGTGCCCAGGGCGATGGAGGGCACCTGCGGCATCTTGTTGCCGTCGGCCCGCACGACGCCCATCTTCTTCGCCATGGTCGTCACGGGGCAGATGCCGATGTCGCTGATCATCTGCACGTAGTAGGTGTTGACCGACTTGGCGGTCGCCTCCCGCATGTCGTACGGGCCGACCTCGGAGGAGTTCTCGTTCTGGAGCTTGGCGGGGCTGTTGGGGTCGTTGACCCACCGCTTGCCGTCACAGGCCGAGACCGGGCTCGGGTACGCCATCTGGTACGGCGAGGAGTACACCTTGTTCGCGGGCATGCCGTCCTCGAGGGCCGCCGCGGCCACGATCGGCTTGAACGTCGAACCGGGCTGGTAACCCATGCCGCCGCCCATCGACTGGTCGACGGAGAGGTTGATCTGCGTCTCGTTCTTCTTGAAGCCGTACGGACGCGACTGGCCCATGGCGAGGATCTTGCCGGTGCCGGGCTGGACGATGCCGGCGGCGGTGGCCACCTCGTCGCTCTTGTAGACGTGGTCCTTGATGGAGCGCTGCGCGGCCTTCTGGGCCTGCGGGTCCATGGTCGTGCGGATGGTGAGGCCGCCCTGGTTCCAGATCTTCGCGCGCTGCTCCCTGGTCTTGCCGAAGACCGGGTCGGTCAGGAAGACCTCGCGCACGTAGTCACAGAAGAAACCGGCGCCCCTGACCGCCGTGATGCAGCCGTTCTTGGGCTTGCTGACCTTCAGACCGAGCGGTGCCTTCGTCGCCTCGGCGGCCTGCGCCGCGGAGATGTCGCCGACGGCCGCCATCCGCTGCAGCACGGTGTTGCGGCGCTTCATCGCCTCGGCCTCGTCGTTGACCGGGTCGTACCGGCTGGGCGACTGGACGATGCCGGCGAGCAGGGCCGACTGCTCGAGGGTGAGGTCCTTGGCGGACTTGGAGAAGTAGCGCTGCGCGGCGGCCTCGACGCCGTAGGCCTGCTGGCCGAAGAACGTGATGTTCAGGTAGTTCTCGAGGATCTTCTTCTTGCCCAGTTCCTCCTCGACCTGGATCGCGTACTTGAGCTCGCGGATCTTGCGGCCGATGGTCTGCTGGGTGGCCTGCGCGACCTTCGTCGGGTCGTCGCCCGCCTCCTCGACGAAGACGTTCTTCACGTACTGCTGCGTCAGCGTCGAGGCGCCCTGGGCGACCTCGCCGCTGCGCGCGTTCTTGTCGAGGGCGCGCAGGACGCCCTTCAGGTCGACGGCGCCGTGCTGGTAGAAGCGCGAGTCCTCGATCGCGACGATCGCCTTCTGCATGTACGGCGAGATGTCCTTGAGGGGGACCACCGTGCGGTCGCGCGAGTAGACCGTGGCGATCTGGCCGCCGCCGGCGTCGAGGATGGTGGTGCGCTGACTCAGCGGCGGGGTCTTCATGTTGACCGGGAGCTCGTCGAAGCTCTCGACGGATCCCTTGGCCGCCAGCCCCAGCGCACCCACCGCGGGCAGCGCGATGCCGGCCAGCACGGCCCCCGCGAGGACACTGACACCGAGGAACTTGGCGGCCTGCTGCGTGGGAGACAGACCACCGCCCGAGCGCTTCTTTGGCATGAGGGCAGCCTACGTTCTCATTCGCCGGACAGGCGTATAGGCCTTGGCCTAAGCTGCTCTCAACTGTCACAGCAGTGAGGTCACGTATCAATACGTCCGGCGACCCCGAATCGTTCTGGGTGTTCCCCGACTTTTTTGTTGGGGGCGTGTCCGAATCCGCCTTGTGTGTCATACGGCGTCCGATGTGACGCAGCTGAACTGTCCCGGTTTGCCGGAATAGTTACGTATATCACCAGCTCACTCCCCCGGGTGATCTGCCGCTTACCCATAGTCCGTTCGGGCCATTCAAGATTGGGCCCGCTGGGGGTGTTGCGCTGTGCCCACCTTCCGTAACGTCCTCAACTGGCGGCGGTGAATATGCCGCTGCCGCCGTGGGGGAGCCTCGATTCGGGAGAGGACGGCGCCGGTATGGGCTGGGTAGTCGACTGGAGTGCGCAGGCGGCCTGCCGCACTACCGATCCGGACGAACTGTTCGTTCAAGGAGCAGCGCAGAACAGGGCCAAGGCGGTGTGCACCGGATGCCCGGTGCGGACGGAGTGCCTGGCCGACGCGCTCGACAACCGCGTCGAGTTCGGCGTGTGGGGAGGTATGACGGAGCGGGAGCGCCGCGCACTGTTGCGCAGGCGTCCCACCGTGACCTCCTGGCGCCGGCTGCTGGAGACGGCGCGCACGGAGTACGAGCGGGGGTGCGGTGTCATGCCCCTCGATGACGACGAGATCTACGAGAACTACGCGGCGGTGAGCTGAGGACTCCCCTCCGGGAGCTCCCCCAGGTCCAGGTCTGAGGGCCCTGCCAGGCCCTTCGCCATCACCGGTGAGCCGGGCGCCACCTGCGCTGTCGCTCAAGCGCCCTTGCCTGCGCGCCGGGTTGCCCCAGCACTCGCCTCGGGGTGTCACGCCGGGTTGTCCTCGTGGCCTTGCCCTCCGGCGCATGCCTGGGGATGCCCTCAGGCGCTCACCTCGGGCGGTTCCGGCTGGTCCGCGGGATCCGGAAGCTCACGCTCGTCGGCCGCCAGCCGGTCGCCGATGTCGCGCAGGCCCGCGAGGTCGTGCACGTCCCCGGGCAGCGCGGCCACTTCCGTCACGGCCACCTCGGGGTGCAGCGCGGTGAAGCGGTCACGCGTGCGCTGCTCACGGGAGAGCAGCTGCATGCGATCGGCGTGCAGCCTGAGCAGGCCCGCCGTGAGCTGGTCGACGGACCGCTCGGCGTCTTCGGCGTCCTCCGCGTCCCCGGTGGGCTCGGTGTCGTCGGCGTGCTCGGTGGGGGAGCCACCTTCGGGAGCCGATGCCAGAGCTGGTGTCCCGGGCGTGGGAGAGCCTGAACTGTCCTGTGCGTCGGGGGAGTTACGAAGTAGTGCTTTCCCGTCCTCCTGATCCACAATGCGGGGCTCTTCAAGATTTTCCGCGGCGGCGAGTGCCCGCTCGGCCGACAGCCGGCCGGCGCCGCTGCCGTGCACCCGGTTGAGCACCAGACCGGCGAGCGGCATGTTCTCCGCGGCCAGCCGCTCCACGAAGTAGGCGGCCTCGCGCAGCGCGTCCCGCTCCGGGGCCGCGACCACGAGGAACGCCGTGCCGGGCGCCTGGAGCAGCTTGTAGGTCGCGTCCGCGCGGGTACGGAAGCCGCCGAAGGTGGTGTCCATCGCCGACACGAACGTCTGCACGTCCTTGAGGAGCTGACCGCCGAGCAGCTTGCCGAGGGTGCCGGTCATCATCGACATCCCGACGTTCAGGAACTTCATCCCGGCGCGGCCGCCCAGCTTCGCCGGTGCCGTCAGCAGCCGGATCAGCCGGCCGTCCAGGAAGGATCCGAGCCGCTTGGGCGCGTCCAGGAAGTCCAGCGCCGAACGGGACGGCGGTGTGTCGACGACGATCAGGTCCCACTCGTCCCGGGCGCGCAGCTGCCCGAGCTTCTCCATCGCCATGTACTCCTGCGTGCCCGCGAAGCCCGCCGAGAGCGACTGGTAGAAGGGGTTGCCCAGGATGGCGGCCGCCCGCTCGGGGTCCGCGTGCGCCTCGACGATCTCGTCGAAGGTGCGCTTCATGTCGAGCATCATCGCGTGCAGCTCGCCGCCCGCCGTGTCGTCGATGCCCTTCACCCGGCGCGGGGTGTTGTCGAGTGAGTCGATGCCCATGGACTGGGCCAGTCTGCGGGCCGGGTCGATGGTCAGCACGACCACCTTGCGGCCCCGCTCGGCCGCGCGCAGGCCCAGGGCCGCCGCGGTCGTGGTCTTGCCGACCCCACCCGAACCGCAGCACACCACGATCCGGGTCTCCGGGTCCTCCAGCAGCGGATCGACGTCGAGCAGGCGCGTCGGCGACAGATGGTGGTGGGCCGGGTCCGGACGACTCATGACATCCCCTGCTTCCGACTCATGACGGGTCCTGCCTGTCTGGCCTGGCTCATGACACGCCCTGCCCGCGTGCCCTGCCGGTGTCGGCTCATGACACGCCCTGCCCGCGTGCCCGGTCCGAGTGGGCTCATGACACGCCCTGCTCGCGCAGCTCGCGGGCCAGCTCGTACAGCCCTGCCAGGTCCATGCCCTCGGCGAACAGCGGCAGTTCGTGCAGCGGCAGGCCCACCTCGGCGAGGACCGCACGCTGCTCGTGCTCCAGCGTGTACCGCTCGGCGTACTCCTCGGCCTGCGTGAGCAGCGGGTCCACCAGCCGCTCCGCGTGCCCCCCGCGCCGCGCCCCGCCGAGCCCGGCGGACGACAGGGCCCGCGCGACAGTGGAACGCGGGACGCTCCGCAGGAGTTCCAGGTCGGTCTCGTCCAGCACCTCCGGCCGGACCATGTTCACGATGATCCGGCCCACCGGCAGCCGGGCCGAACGCAGCTCGGCGATGCCGTCCACGGTCTCCTGGACGGGCATCTCCTCCAGCAGCGTCACCAGGTGCACGGCCGTCTCCTGCGACTTCAGCACCCGCATCACGGCCTGCGCCTGATTGTGTATCGGGCCGATCTTGGCGAGGCCCGCGACCTCGTCGTTCACGTTGAGGAAGCGCGTGATCCGCCCGGTCGGCGGGGCGTCCATGACCACGTAGTCGTAGACGAACCGCCCGCTGCGCTCCTTGCGGCGCACCGCCTCGCACGCCTTGCCGGTCAGGAGGACGTCCCTGAGGCCGGGCGCGATGGTGGTGGCGAAGTCGATCGCGCCGAGCTTCTTCAGGGCCCGTCCGGCACTGCCCAGCTTGTAGAACATCTGGAGATAGTCCAGAAGGGCCAGTTCGGGGTCGATGGCGAGGGCGTACACCTCCCCGCCCCCGGGTGCTACCGCGATTTTCCGTTCCTCGTAAGGCAGCGCTTCCGTTTCGAAGAGCTGCGCGATGCCCTGACGGCCCTCGACCTCGACGAGAAGCGTCCGCTTCCCCTCCGTGGCCAGGGCCAGCGCTAGGGCCGCGGCCACCGTGGTCTTGCCGGTACCGCCCTTGCCGCTGACGACCTGGAGCCTGCTCACGTATTCGAGCCTAACCAGTCCGCGCCCGGGCCACGCGGGAGGCTGTGGACAACCGGTGCGGTGGTGGGCCGCGTGCCCCCCCGGCCACCAGCGGCTAGAGTCGGCCGCATGACCAAGTGGGAATACTCAACCGTGCCGCTGCTCGTCCACGCCACGAAGCAGATTCTGGACACCTGGGGCGAGGACGGCTGGGAGCTCGTCCAGGTCGTGCCCGGGCCGAACAACCCCGAGCAGCTCGTCGCCTACCTGAAGCGGGAGAAGCAGTAGTGGGCGCCGTCGAGGCGAAGCTGGCCGAGCTCGGCCTGAGCCTGCCCGACGTGGTCCCGCCGCTCGCCGCGTACCAGCCGGCCGTGCAGTCCGGCCCGTACGTCTACACCGCCGGGCAGCTCCCGATGGTGGAGGGCAAGCTTCCGGTCACCGGCAAGGTCGGTGCGGAGGTCACCGCCGAAGAGGCCAAGGAGCTGGCACGCACGTGCGCGCTGAACGCCCTGGCCGCCGTCAAGTCGGTCGCCGGTGACCTGGACCGCATCGCGCGCGTGGTGAAGGTCGTCGGCTTCGTGGCGTCGGCATCCGACTTCACGGGCCAGCCCGCGGTGCTGAACGGCGCGAGCGAGCTGCTCGGCGAGGTCCTCGGCGACAAGGGCGTACACGCGCGCAGCGCGGTGGGCGTCGCGGTGCTGCCGCTGGACGCACCGGTCGAGGTCGAGATCCAGGTGGAGCTCGCGTAACACCCGCGGGACCCGTCGCACCCCGCGGGACGTATCACCACCCGCGGGACCCGTCACTCCCCCCGGGCCCCGTCACCACCCGCGGGACCCGTCACACCCCGCGGGACGTGGCAGCGGGTCCCAGCTGCGGAATCCGTCCCCGGGGGCCACTCGAACATCCGCCCGTCACGGGATAGCCTCGCGCCCATGGCGAACGGTCAGTGGTACCCCCCGGAGTGGCCGGACCGCATCCGCGCACTCGCGGCCGGCACCCTCACCCCGGTGACCCCGAAGCGCGCGGCCACCGTCATGCTGCTGAAGGACACGGGCAGCGGCCCCGTCGTCCACATGCTGCGCAGACGCGCCTCCATGGCCTTCGCCGGAGGCGCGTACGCGTATCCGGGCGGCGGTGTCGACCCGCGTGACGACGACCACCACGTCCGCTGGGCGGGCCCCACGCGCGCGTGGTGGGCCGAGCGGCTCGGCGTCGACGAGACGGCCGCCCAGGCGATCGTCTGCGCGGCCGTGCGCGAGACCTACGAGGAGGCCGGCGTCCTGCTCGCCGGTCCGGACTCCGACTCGGTGGTCGGCGACACCACCGGCGCAGACTGGGAAGCCGACCGGGCCGCCCTGGTCGCCCGGAACCTGTCCTTCGCCGAGTTCCTGGACCGCCGCGGCCTGGTCCTGCGCTCCGACCTGCTCGGCGCCTGGACCCGCTGGATCACCCCGGAGTTCGAGGCCCGCCGCTACGACACCTGGTTCTTCGTCGCCGCGCTCCCGAAGGGGCAGCGCACCCGCAACGCCTCCACGGAGGCCGACCGCACGGTGTGGATCGCCCCGCGGGAGGCGGCGGCCGGGTACGACGAGGGCGAGCTGCTGATGATGCCGCCGACGATCGCCACCCTGCGCCAGCTGACGGCATACGAGACGGCCGCCCGGGCGCTCGACGCCGCCCCGGGACGGGACCTCACGCCCGTCCTGGCCACCGCCCGCCTGGTCGACGGGGAGATCGTGCTCTCCTGGCCGGGCCACGACGAGTTCACCAAGCACATCGCGACCGGTGGAGCCACCGCATGACGGACGCAAGCGCCCTTCCCGGCCGGCCCCGCGGCGGAGTCCTCTCCGGGCCCGCCACCGCACGGGCCGTCAACGTCCTGGCTCCGAACGCCTCGGCGATGACCCTGGACGGAACCAACACCTGGATCGTCTCCGAGCCCGATTCCGACCTGGCCGTGGTGATCGACCCGGGCCCCCTGGACGACGGGCACCTGCGGCGGGTCGTGGCCACGGCCGAGCAGGCCGGCAAGCGCGTCGCCCTCACCCTGCTCACCCACGGCCACCCCGACCACGCGGAGGGCGCCGGCCGGTTCGCCGAACTGACCGGCACGCGCGTGCGTGCCCTCGACCCGGCCCTGCGCCTCGGCGACGAGGGCCTGGCCGCCGGAGACGTGATCACCACCGGCGGGCTGGAACTGCGCGTCGTACCGACCCCCGGCCACACCGCCGACTCCCTGTCCTTCCACCTCCCGGCCGACCGGGCGGTCCTCACCGGGGACACGGTCCTCGGCCGTGGCACGACGGTCGTGGCCCACCCCGACGGCCGTCTGGGCGACTACCTGGACTCCCTGCGCCGCCTGCGCTCCCTCTCGGTCGACGACGGCGTCCACACGGTCCTGCCGGGCCACGGCCCGGTCCTGGAGGACGCTCAGGGTGTCGTCGAGTACTACCTCGCCCACCGCGCCAACCGCCTCGCCCAGGTCGAGACGGCCGTGGAGGACGGCCACCGCACCCCCGCGCAGGTCGTCACCCACGTCTACGCCGACGTGGACCGCTCCCTGTGGCCGGCGGCGGAACTGTCGGTCCGGGCCCAGCTGGACTACCTGGAGGAGCACGGACTCATCTGAGGCCGTCCGGATACGACGTCGGGCCCCGTCTCGTGGGGAGACGGGGCCCGATGACGTACGGCCGGGTGCGCTCAGCGTGAGCGCTTGGCGAGGCGCTCCACGTCCAGCAGGATCACCGCGCGGGCCTCCAGTCGGAGCCAGCCGCGCTGGGCGAAGTCCGCGAGGGCCTTGTTGACCGTCTCACGGGACGCGCCGACCAGCTGGGCCAGCTCCTCCTGCGTGAGGTCGTGCACGACGTGGATGCCTTCCTCGGACTGCACGCCGAACCGGCGCGACAGGTCCAGCAGGGCGCGGGCGACACGGCCCGGGACGTCCGAGAAGACGAGGTCGGACATGGCGTCGTTGGTCTTGCGCAGCCGCCGCGCGACGGCGCGCAGAAGCGCCGTGGCCACCTCCGGGCGGGCGTTCAGCCAGGGCTGGAGGTCGCCGTGGCCGAGGCCGAGCAGCTTGACCTCGGTCAGTGCCGTGGCGGTCGCGGTGCGCGGGCCCGGGTCGAACAGCGAGAGCTCACCGATGAGCTCGCCGGGGCCGACCACGGCCAGCATGTTCTCGCGGCCGTCGGGGGACGTGCGGTGGAGCTTCACCTTGCCCTCCGTGACCACGTACAGGCGGTCACCGGGGTCGCCCTCATGGAACAGCGAGTCACCGCGGGCGAGGGTCACCTCACTCATGGAGGCGCGGAGCTCCGCGGCCTGCTCGTCATCGAGCGCCGCGAAGAGCGGATTGCGCCGCAGAACGTCGTCCACGAGTTCTCTCCTTGTCGACCTGCTCAGGGGATCTTGCTCCCCCGTGTACCGAGGGACCGTGGTGCCCATTTTGTCGGGCGGTCCAAACAGTGTGATCTGTCACAAGGATGCCGCACACGTGTCCCGGGGTACGCGGCAGGGGTCCAATTGGACGCCGATCTTCAGGGGCCGGGGCGGATGTCGGTGCCGGGCCGTAGGCTGGCCGGGTGTCCAAATCGCCGGTGAGAGCACAGGCCGAGGGGGCTGCGCGGGTGGTTGTACGTCGCGATTCCGCTGTGGGCGAACAGGGCCCCGATGGCGGTAGCAAAACGGCGAAACAGAACAAGTCGGAACCAGTGAAGAAGACGGCGGCCGCGAAGAAGGCCGCCTCTGCGAAGCGGGGCGCCTCTGCCGAGAAGACGGCCTCCGCGGAGAAGGCCGCCCCGGCGAAGAAGGCGGCCCCGGCGAAGAAGGCCACCTCCGCCACGAGCGCTGCCTCCGCCAAGAAAGCCGCCTCCGTGAAGAAGGCGCCCGCGGCCAAGAAGGTCGTGGTCGCACCCAAGAAGGCCACCGCCCGGGTCAAGGGCACCGCCCCGGCCAAGGCCGTCGTCCACCCGCCGGGCGACGAGTCGCGTACCGCCCTGGTCCGCCGGGCCCGCCGTATCAACCGCGAGCTCGCCGAGGTCTTTCCGTACGCCCACCCCGAGCTGGACTTCGAGAACCCCTTCCAACTGGTCGTCGCCACGGTCCTGTCCGCCCAGACGACCGACCTGCGCGTCAATCAGACGACACCTGCCCTCTTCGCGAAGTACCCGGCACCGGAGGACCTGGCCGCCGCCAACCCCGAGGAGGTGGAGGAGATCCTCCGCCCGTGCGGCTTCTTCCGGGCCAAGACGAAGTCCGTCATAGGACTGTCGAAGGCCCTGGTCGAGGATTTCAACGGCGAGGTGCCCGGCCGGCTCGAGGACCTGGTGAAGCTGCCCGGTGTCGGCCGCAAGACCGCGTTCGTCGTGCTGGGCAACGCCTTCGGCCGCCCCGGCATCACGGTGGACACGCACTTCCAGCGGCTGGTGCGCCGCTGGCGGTGGACCGGCGAGACCGACCCCGACAAGATCGAGGCCGCCGTGGGCGCCCTCTTCCCGAAGAGCGACTGGACGGATCTGTCGCACCACGTGATCTGGCACGGCCGCCGCATCTGCCACGCCCGCAAGCCCGCGTGCGGCGCCTGCCCGATCGCTCCGCTCTGCCCGGCGTACGGCGAGGGCGAGACCGACCCGGAGAAGGCGAAGAAGCTCCTCAAGTACGAGAAGGGCGGTTTCCCCGGCCAGCGTCTGAAGCCCCCGCAGGCCTACCTGGACGCGGGCGGCAAACCGGCGCCGCCCCTGGGGGCCGGATGAGCCGCTCGACCCGGCGGAGGGGTCCGATGGGAAACCCGAAGGGCTCGTGGCGCCACCCCAGGCGCTCGGCGTGCGCCCCGCGCCCGGACGGCACGGCGTGCGCCCCGCGCTTTAGCGGGACGACGAGCGCTCGGGGCGGCCCGACGCGCGCCCCCAGGAGTCCGATGGGCGACCTCAGGGGCTCGTCGGGCGACCCGGCGGGCTCGATGCGCGCCCCGGGAGGCTTCGCACACCACCCGGTGGATCCGGTGCGCCGTCCGCAGAGCCCTACGCGCCGCCCGTTCAGGGGATCCCGGGCGCGCGCGGAACGATCTCAGGGGCGTCGTGCGTTGGACGCGGCAGGACGACGGGGGTGGCGATGACGCGTGCGAGCGACACACAGGGCGGGCCGGTGGTGCTGAGCAAGGACGGCCTGCCCGGTTGGCTGGACCCCGTGGTGCACGCCGTGGAGACCGTTCGCCCGACGCAGCTGAGCCGATTCCTGCCGCCGGAGGACGGGGCGGGCCGGCAGTCCGCCGTGCTGGTCCTCTTCGGCGAGGGCGCGCACGGCCCGGAGCTGCTGCTCATGGAGCGCGCGAGTTCCCTGCGCTCGCATGCCGGCCAGCCCTCCTTCCCCGGCGGCGCCCTCGACCCGGAGGACGGCGACCCGCACGGCGACGGCCCGCTGCGGGCCGCCCTGCGCGAGGCGGAGGAGGAGACCGGCCTCGACCCCACCGGCGTCCAGCTCTTCGGCGTCCTGCCCCGGCTCTACATCCCGGTCAGCGGCTTCGTCGTCACCCCCGTGCTGGGCTGGTGGCGCGAGCCGAGCCCGGTCGGGGTCGTCGATCCGAACGAGACCGCCAGGGTCTTCACCGTCCCCGTGGCGGATCTCACGGATCCCGCCAACCGCGCGACCACCGTCCACCCCAGCGGCCACCGAGGTCCGGCATTTCTGGTCGAATCAGCCCTTGTCTGGGGTTTCACGGCCGGAATCATCGACCGCCTGCTGCACTTCGCGGGCTGGGAGCGCCCGTGGGACCGCGAGAAGCAGGTCCCCCTCGACTGGCGCGCATGACAGGGTGGCCTTCGTGAACGTGCTGGACATCTTGTTGCTGGTCGCCGCCGTGTGGTTCGCGGTCGTGGGATACCGCCAGGGGTTCGTCGTCGGCATCCTGTCGGTGATCGGCTTCCTGGGCGGTGGCCTCGTCGCGGTCTACGTGCTGCCCGTCATCTGGGACGCGCTGACGGACAACGCGGAGGTGAACACGACCGCCGCGGTGGTCGCGGTCGTCGTCGTCATCGTGTGCGCCTCCGTCGGCCAGGCCCTCACCACGCACCTCGGCAACAAGCTGCGCCGGCACATCACCTGGACCCCGGCCCGGGCCCTGGATGCCACCGGTGGCGCCCTGGTCAACGTCATGGCGATGCTGCTGGTCGCCTGGCTGATCGGGTCCGCCCTCGCGGGCACGACCCTGCCGACGGTCGGCAAGGAGGTCCGCAACTCCAAGGTCCTGCTGGGTGTCTCGCAGGCCCTGCCGGACCAGGCGGCCACCTGGTTCGCGGACTTCTCCTCCGTCCTCGCGCAGAACGGTTTCCCGCAGGTCTTCAGTCCGTTCTCCAACGAGCCGATCACCGACGTCCAGCCGCCCGACCCTAAGCTCGCCGGCAGCCCCGTGGCGCACCGCGCCCAGCGCTCCATCGTGAAGGTCACGGGCACCGCCCCGAGCTGCGGCAAGGTGCTGGAGGGCACCGGCTTCGTCTTCTCCGACCGGCGCGTGATGACCAACGCGCACGTGGTGGGCGGAGTCGACGAGCCGACCGTGCAGATCGGCGGCGAGGGCAGGAAGTACGACGCCGAAGTCGTGCTCTACGACTGGCGGCGTGACATCGCCGTGCTCGACGTGCCGGATCTGAAGGCGCCCGCGCTGCGGTTCACCCCGAAGGACGCGAGCAGCGGCGACGGCGCGATCGTCGCGGGCTTCCCGGAGAACGGGTCGTACGACGTGCGGGCCGCGCGCGTCCGCGGCCGTATCACCGCCAACGGCCCGGACATCTACCACCGGGGCACGGTGCGCCGCGACGTCTACTCCCTCTACGCGACCGTCCGTCAGGGCAACTCCGGAGGCCCGCTGCTCACACCCGGCGGCAAGGTCTACGGCGTCGTGTTCGCCAAGTCGCTCGACGACGCCGAGACGGGATACGCGCTGACCGTGGACGAGATCCAGGAGGACATCACCAAGGGACGCACCGCGAACCAGCAGGTGAGCAGCGACAGCTGCGCCCTCTAGGTCCTGTCGTCAGGCCTCGTCTTCCGACCCTGACGCCAGACCCTGACGCCAGACCCTGACGCCAGACCCTGGCGTCAGGCCCCGTGGTTCGGACAGGCAGCAGACGCGGCGTCGTTGCCGCAGGTGTCGGGGTGTCACTCGCGCGAGTGATGTCTCAGTCGCGTGTATGGCGCAGACGTACGGAGACCCAGCGGGCCCGGCGGCGGAGGATGCGCGGGATCCCCACCCTGGGATCCGCGGTCACCATCTGCGGTGCGCCGCTTCGCTGGTGGGGGTTCGTACCGCTCGCCGAGCGGCGATTGCGGGTTGCGTCACTGTAGTCGTGCGTCCAGCCCATACCCCGACGTGTGCCCCCGCCCCATGGTCGATAACCGCTCCCGAGGCGTCCAATTGGCCTATGCGCCGGGCAATTGGCCGTTCGTAGGACAAGCGTTCACGGGCCGGTACGGGGCGGGGTCGCCCGGTCACCGGTCGGGCTCGGGATCCCGCAGCCAGTTGACGAGTTCCGAGGAGAACGCGACGGGGTCCTCCTCGTGCGGGAAGTGCCCGAGGCCGTCGAACAGACGCCAGCGGTAGGGGGCTTCGACGTACTCCCCGGACCCGGCCGCGCTGCGCGTGCGCATCACGGGGTCGAGCGAGCCGTGCAGATGGAGTGTCGGCACTCTCACGGGCCGCTTCATCCGCCGGTTGAACTGGATGCCGTCCGGGCGGGCCAGGGAGCGCACCATCCAGCGGTACGGCTCGACCGCGCAGTGCGCAGCGGAAGGGATGCACATGGCGCGGCGGTACGTCTGCAGCGCCTCTTCCTCGGGCGGGCGCGGCCCGGACCATTCCTGGATCAGCTCCGCCACCAGCGCCCCGTCGTCGGCGGTGAGCTGCCGCTCCGGGATCCAGGGCCGCTGGAACCCCCAGATGTGTGACCCGGCGCGGGTCTGCTTGACGTCCCGCAGCATGGCCGAACGCCAGCGCCGCGGGTGCGGCATGGACGCGACCGCCAGCCGCCGCACCAGCTTGGGGCGCATCGCGGCCGCCGTCCACGCGAGATATCCGCCCAGGTCGTGACCGACCAGCGCGGCGTCCGGCTCGCCGAGGGAGCGGATGACGCCGGTGACGTCGAGCGCCAGGTTGGCGGGGTCGTAGCCGCGCGGTGTGCGGTCGCTGCCGCCGACGCCCCGCAGATCCATGGCGACGGCCCGGAAACCCGCGTCGGCGAGTGCCACCAGCTGGTGCCGCCAGGTCCACCAGAACTGCGGGAAGCCGTGCAGCAGCAGCACCAGCGGCCCGTCACCCAGCTCGGCGATATGGAAGCGGGCGCCGTTGGCGGCGACGTCGCGATGGCTCCAGGGGCCGTCGAGCAGGACGGCCGGAGCCGCTGGTTCCGAAGGTGTCTGTCCCGCAGGGATGGAGGAGCCCGTCATGACGACGAGCGTGCCACAGCCTCGATGGCCTCGGGGACCCGGTCCTGCGGGAGCTCCGGACGCGGGTGCGGCTTGGCCTTCTGCAGTACGACCGCGCTCTCCTTCATCGACGCGGCGACCTTCTGCGGGCCCTTGCTCTTCTTGGCCTTCTTCGCGAAGGTCACGCCGATCAGCGCGAGCACCCCGGCGACCAGCACGTTCGCCGCGAACGACAGCAGGAAGCAGACTGCGAGGTTCCAGTCGCTCCAGGTGCGGATGCCGTACGCCAGCGCGAAGTTCAGCATCGGCAGGGAGAAGATCAGTACCGCACCGGCCGCCGAGAAGGCGCCGCCACTGGTCGCACCGCGCTTCACGTCCTGCCTGAGCTGTGCCTTGGCCAGCGCGATCTCGTCGTGCACCAGCGCCGACATTTCCGCCGTCGCCGAGGCGAACAGCTGGCCGATGCTGCGTTCGGCGCCGACCGGGCTGCCGTCGGGTGCGCTCATCGCGGTCTCCCTCTTCTGCGTACGGTCCGTTTTCCGCGTCTTGTTCCTGACCCGCCGCAGTCGTCCGACTGGGTACGGCCTGACTGCGTACGGTCCCGTCTTTTGTACCGTCTCGTCAGATCATGCCGGACGGTGGTGATCCTCGCCTGCCCCGCCCGGTACTTCGGCAAGCCCGTGGCGCGCCGCTGCCTTCTCCCGGGCGATCCTGCGGTGCTCGGCGGCCTTGCGGTCGTAGACGGCGGCGAGCCGCAGGTGGTACGCCGGGTCGTCCTCCTCGTAGATGTCCGGGATGCCGTCGGCGTCCTCGTCGCGCTCCTCTTCCTCCCACAGACGGCGGTACTTGGCGTTGCGGATCTTCAGCAGGACGGTCGCGAGTGTCGCGGCGATGAGTGAGCCCAGCAGGACGGCGGCCTTGATTTCGTTTGTCATAGTCGCGTCGTCGGTGAAGGCGAGTTCGCCGATGAGCAGCGACACGGTGAAGCCGATGCCGGCGAGGCTCGCCACCGCGAACACGTCCGCCCAGGCGAGGTCGTCGCTGAGCGAGGCCCGGGTGAAACGGGCCGTCAGCCAGGTGCCGCCGAAGATACCGAGCGCCTTGCCGACGACGAGGCCGAGGACGACACCGAGGGTCTCCGGCTTCGTGAACACGTCGGCGAGTGCGCCGCCGGACACCGCGACGCCCGCGCTGAACAGCGCGAACAGCGGCACCGCCAGCCCCGCCGACAGGGGCCGCACCAGGTGCTCGATGCGCTCGCCGGGGGAGCGCTCCTCGCCCTCGTGCCGGTGGCAGCGCAGCATGAGGCCCATGGCGACACCGGCGACGGTGGCGTGGATGCCGCTGTTGTACATCAGGGCCCAGACGACGAGACCGAGCGGCACGTACACGTACCAGCCGCGCACGCCCTTGCGGAGCAGCAGCCAGAAGAGCACCAGTCCCGCGACGGCGCCGCCGAGCGCGGCGAAGTTCAGGTCGGCGGTGAAGAACACCGCGATGATCAGGATCGCGAAGAGGTCGTCGACGACGGCGAGCGTGAGCAGGAAGGCCCGCAGCGCGCTCGGCAGGGAGGTGCCGATGACCGCGAGGACGGCGAGCGCGAACGCGATGTCGGTCGCGGTCGGCACGGCCCAGCCGGCCAGGGAGCCACCCCCCGCGACGGCGGTGACGGTGTAGACGAGCGCCGGTACGGCCATGCCGCACAACGCGGCGACGACGGGCAGCGCGGCGGCCTTCGGGTCGCGCAGATCGCCCGCCACGAGTTCCCGCTTGAGCTCGATCCCGGCGACGAAGAAGAAGATCGCGAGCAGCCCGTCGGCGGCCCAGTGCGCGACGGACAGGTCGAGTCCGAGGGTGGCGGGACCCAGGTGGTAGCCGGAGACGCTCTCGTAGCTGTCGTGCAGGGCGGGGATGTTCGCCCACAGCAGCGCGGCGACCGCGGCGGCGAGCAGCAGCACCCCTCCGACGGTCTCGGTGCGCAGTGCGTCCGCCACATAGGTCCGCTCGGGGAGCGAGAGCCGGCCGAGGACCTTGCGGGGGGTGCTGGGGCGGGGCGCGGTCACGGGGGAGACCTCCGGTCGGTGGGCAGGGCTGAACGCATGCCGACCAGACTTCCCGGCGCACCATGGAGCACTTGTTTTGCTTAGTTTAGCTAAGGGTGTGGCGGGTCGCACCCGCGGCCCTCACCACGGGCACCACGAGGGCACCCGGCTCGCCTGTCCGCCGGGTGCCCGTCGCCGGTTCCGCTACGCCTGCTCAGTCCTCGCTGGGCGCGGCCGGCAGCTTGGCCTGGATGAGGTCCATGACCGTGGAGTCGGTCAGTGTGGTGACGTCACCGAGCTGGCGGTTCTCCGCGACGTCCCGCAGCA